>JAJQIK010000059.1 GCA_021199255.1 Clostridiales bacterium
CCTGTTCCATCCGCAGCGTATGTCGGCGCATATGATCCATCACACGCCCCGGCGTACCCACCACGATCTGCACGCCGCACTTCAAATTCTTAATCTGTTTGACAATATCCTGCCCGCCATAGACTGGCAGCACCTTAATCCCATACATATATTTCGCGAACTTCCGCAGCTCCTCCGCAGCCTGCATGGCCAGCTCCCTGGTAGGGCATAAAATAACCGCCTGTAGATTTTTATTCTCCGGATCCACCTTCTGTAAAATCGGGATGCCGAAAGCGGCGGTTTTGCCTGTTCCGGTCTGTGCCTGCCCGATAATGTCCCGCCCCGTCATAAAGAGCGGGATTGCCTGTTCCTGAATCGGCGTCATATGCTCGAAGCCCAATTCCCTGATAGCGCGCAGGATACGGCTGTCGATCTCCGCGTCCTCATATCTCATAGGCTGCTCTTCTTCCTGTGCCTTTCCCTTCTGTTCTTCCATACTTCTCTCATCGTTTAACATTTCTTCTCTCATCGTTTTGTCTTCCCTCTCTGCCAAGCTTCTTTTCTGACAGCTCTGCTCCTTTTCCTGATACATTTTATCATATTTCTTCTGTGTCATAATTTCTTTCCTGAAAAAGCGGTCGAACTCCTCGCCTTTTCCGTTTTTCCCTCTTCCTCTCATACAAACTCCGTTTCTCTCCTTATTCTTCCCCGCCGCCTCCGGCTCTTTTCTCCTTCTTATGTCTTTTGTCAGTCTGCTCCCAAATGTGTATTGGCATGAGAAGAGCTGCCACACCTTATCCGCTTCACCGGGCATGGCAGCATTCAGATACACCCTTCCTTTTATTCTTTCTTCGGCAAAAGCCCCAACCTATAACCGCCCCAATCAGGCCAGATAGATTTTCCGCAGCTTACTCACCGCCCTGTCCCTGATCAGACATTCCCCGTGCTCCTCCAAATATAACAGCCTATCCTCTGAAACGGCGATCAGGTTGCCAAATTCTACCGCCTGGGCGCTGATCTTATTAAAGGTCTTATGGGACAGCCGGTTCTTCTCCAATACCAGATAATAAGCCTCTCCCTCTTTATACAGATGGCTTCTGACGGAATAACGGTTGGGAATAGAGGCCGTATACTGCATCGCCTGATGCAGGGACGCAAAAACAAACATTCTGCGGTTCTCCTCGTATTGCTGCCCCGTCTCCGGGCCGCCCTCCGTTCCGTCCTGACGGCTAAGCTCCATACTGACGTCCTGCAGCACTTCCTTCAGATGCTGCAGGATATCCTTAAAAGCCGCGGGGCTCTCATCGGTAAAGGTCACCACCAGCCCCTTATCCTTCAAAGGAGTAATCTGCATGGCAATATTCCCGTTATTAATCTGATATCCCACCTCGTCATGGGCGCGTTCGATGACGTCGCGGAGAAATTCCTCGCCCTTCTCGTTGCGTTCAAAAATATCCGTCAGCGTAAGCCCATACTCCATCATATCCTCTTGCGTGATAATGCACTGAACCGTAGCGTCGTTAATTTTCTTATATTTCATAGATACCCTTATCCTCTGTTTTCTTAGATTCGACATTCCGCCCCGGAGCTATTGCGCCCCGGCGGGATACCGTTTGGTTTCTCCTGCCCCTGCACAGACTGTTTTTATTATATTAACACAAAAATGCATAATAAGAAAGAATCTTATCGCGCACTTTCCATTTTCGGCATTTTACCCGTTTTCACCCTGTTAAGAAAATAAAATTTCAGCCGATATTATTAATAGAACAAGAAGTTCGCCTGCACGCTGCGGCTTCAGGCCGGGACGTGCAAATCTGAATCCAAGGAGGGATTACCGCAGCATATGCATATGAAAGGAATTATAAAGTGGAAGCGGTTATGGCGATTCCCCCGTTGAGGAAGGTTTCTTCCGAAGACCAAAAACGCCAGTCCAGACAGAACACATCTCGGACTTTCAGCAAAGCTTTCTTTTCGGAAGTCTTAGAAGATGCGTGTGAAAAGGAACAGCTAAGAACGATTCATATCCAGACCAGCGGATACACGAAGGATGCCCTTCCTTTTTACAATTTCGTAAATATCAGGGAATATTGTTAACACAGGCAGTTGGAAAAGGGTGCGCCCCGCGCACCCCTTTTTCATCCGTTCATCTCTTTCTTAAAAGTGCTCACATACTCCCTTGCAGCCTCCGGGCTGTAATGGTTCTCTTCCATCAGCGTGATAAAATGGGACCCCACAATACACCCGTCGATCATATCCTTCATGGGAAGCACATCCGCCGCCGTCCGAATCCCAAAGCCCATCATAACCGGAATCTTGCTGACGCTCTTCACCCGCTGCAAATACTCCAGTACATTCTTATGGAAGTCCGCCGCCTGTCCGGTGACGCCCATGGAGGATACGCAGTATACGAAGCCTCTGGCCTTTTCCAGCAGCATCGGGATCCGATCCCCCGATACCGGGGTCACCAGTTGAATGAGGATCGGCGCGTTCTCAGCGCGGTCGATCACCTCCTGAAGCTGCTTCTGCTCTTCAAAAGGCAGATCCGGAATAATCAATCCGTCCACACCGACTCCGGCACATTTTTCCACAAACTCCTCTAACCCATAATGCAGTACCGTATTAAAATACATCATAAATACCAACGGCACCTGACAGCCGTCCGCCCGAATATGCTCTACCATCTCAAATACCTTCGGCAGATTGGTTCCCCGCTGGATCGACTGATAAGAAGCCGCCTGGATCACCGGGCCGTCCGCCACCGGATCGGAAAAGGGAATCCCCAGCTCCACCACATCGATCCCCGCCTGTGCCTGCGCCTTAACCAGCTCCGCGCAGCCCTGCATATCCGGCAGCCCCGCCGTCATATAAGTGATAAAGGCTTTCTCCTTTTTCTCTTTCACCCGCTGCAATCTCTCTTCGATTCTGTTCATCATCATACCCATGCCTTTCTCTCATACTTACCCTGCCGCCGCGGCAGAGGCTGTTCTCTAATTCAAATACCCGTTACCGCTGAAATAGGATTCAATGGTATGCACATCCTTGTCCCCGCGTCCGGAAAGGCACAGGATAATCGCCTGGTCCCTGGTCATCGTCTCGGCCCTCTTAAAAGCATACGCAAGGGCATGGGCGCTCTCAATCGCCGGAATAATGCCCTCCAGCCTGCATAACTCCGCCAGAGCTTCCATAGCCTCATCATCTGTAATAGATACATACTTCGCCCTGCCGCTGTCACGCAGGTATGCATGTTCCGGCCCTACTCCCGGATAATCCAGCCCGGCGGAAATAGAATGTGCAAGCTGCACGTTGCCGTCCTCGTCCTGTAACAGATAGGAGCGCATACCGTGCAGGGTGCCCGGCTGACCCAGCGCCATGGCGGAAGCGTGCTTGCCAGTCTCGATTCCCATACCGGCGGCTTCCACGCCAATCAGCTCGACTCCCGGTTCGTCGATGAAATCGGCAAACATACCGATGGAGTTGGAACCGCCGCCTACACAGGCCATCACCACCTCCGGCAGCCTGCCCTCCTTCTCCCGGAACTGTCTCTTAGCCTCCACGCTGATACATTTCTGAAATTCCTTCACCATTCTGGGGTAAGGGTGGGGGCCTACCGCGGAACCGATGACATAAAAGGTATCCTCCGCTTCCTTAGCCCAGGTACGGATTGCCTCATTGGTAGCGTCCTTTAAGGTATTGCTGCCGGACTGTACGCTCACCACCTCTGCGCCCAGCATTTCCATACGCATAACGTTCAGATGCTGTCTCTCAATATCCTCAGAACCCATGTAAACCTTACATTCCATATTAAAAAGCGCCGCGCCCGTGGCTGTGGCAACGCCATGCTGCCCCGCGCCGGTTTCCGCAATCACCTTGGTCTTCCCCATACGCTTCGCCAGCAGGATCTGCCCGATCACGTTATTGATCTTATGCGCGCCGGTATGATTCAAATCCTCCCGTTTCAGATAAATCTTCGTGCCATACTTTTCCGACAACCGCTCCGCCAGATACAGCGGCGTTTCTCTGCCCACATATTCTTTCAGGTAATAGTGATACTCTTCCCAGAATTTCGGATCGGCGATCGCCTCCTCAAATGCCTTTTCCAGCTCCGCCAGCGTATTCATCAACGTCTCCGCCACATATTGTCCGCCGAACTCTCCATAATATTTACTGCTCATGCTTCTACCTTCCCTTTCCTTTTCTTGATCCGTTCACGCTCCGCACCTTCCGCACGAATGTCCTGATTTTCTCCCTGTCCTTGCCAACCCCTGGGGACGCGGCTTCCACGCCGCTGGACACGTCTACCACATCCGGCCTCACCCTGCGGATCGCCTCCTGCACATTATCCGCCGTCAAACCGCCCGCCAGAAAAAAAGGCTTCTCATCACGGGGAATCTGACGCAGGATATCCCAGTCAAAGGTCTCGCCGCTGCCCGGAACCTTCCCGTCAAACAGATAGGCCTCCACCTTAGGACAGTGATGAAACTCTTCATACAGTGCCCGGTCTAATCCGTTAAAAGCCCGGATCATCGGAATCCGTATCTGGGCAAAAGCCTCCCGGGACAGCGCTCCATGTACCTGAAGCAGATCGAAGCCCGCCTCCTGAATACGCTCCACCTGCTCCGGCGTAGGGGACACCGTAACGGCTGCCGCCCGCATCGGCGGTTCCCAAGCCCCCTCCGGCTGCCCGGCATCTTCCTGCGGCTTTCGGCCGTGCAGTACCGCCAAGAGCTCTTTCGCTCGATCTAACCCTATATTTCTCTTGCTTTTAGGGTAAAACACTACCATACCGGTATAGTTTACCCGTTCTTCCATGCACCACTGCGCCTCTTCCGGGGAGGTCAGTCCGCAAATTTTAATCTGAGGAATCTTCGCCTGTTCCATGCCCTGTCCAACCCTTTCTGCGTTTTCCGGTCAGCTTTTCCGCTATCAGCCTGTTCTGCGCTCTCTCCGGTCAGCTTTTCCATTTGCCTGCCAGTTCTTCCAGATTCTCCGCTTCCATAAACACCGTGCCGATCAATAGAGCGTCTACGCCGGCCGCCTTCAGAAATTCCACGTCCTCGTCTCCCGCCACGCCGCTTTCAGAGACCAGAAGGGTTCCCTCCGGCACCATGGGCGCAAGCGCCTTTGTAGTATTCAAATCAATGGTAAAATCCTTCAAATTGCGGTTGTTCACGCCGATAATCCGGGCGTCAAGCCCCACCGCGCGCTTCATCTCTTCCTCGTTATGCACCTCTACCAGCGCGTCCATTCCCAGCGCGTAGGCCAAATCGTAGAAAAGCTTCAGTTCTCTGTCGTTTAAGAGCGCGGCAATCAACAGAATACAGTCCGCCCCAATCACCTTCGCCTCAAAGATCTGATAGGGATCAATAATAAAATCCTTTCTGATCATCGGCAGCCCGGACATTCCCCGAATCTGCTTAAAATAATCCACACTGCCCAGAAAATGATCCTCCTCCGTCAGACAGGATATGGCGTCCACCAGCATATTATACTGCTGAATCCGGTCTGTCAGTTCCAGTTTATTATTCATCCTGCCATGGCTGGGAGAGGCTTTCTTAAATTCCCCTATGATGGAGAGACCCTCCTTCGCCAAAGCCCCATAGAAGCTGACGCTTTCCCGCTCGCACTCCGCCGCAAGCTGCTTCATCTGCTCCTCGGAGATTTCCGTCTTCTGCCGGAGCAGCCGTTTCTTCTTATCCGCTACGATTTCATCTAAAATCATAATTACCCCTTTCCGAGAACAGTTTCCGGGAGAGTTCCTTCTAAATCACTCCGTTTACAAAGTTCTCAATCAGTCTCTTTCCATGCTCCGTATAAATCGACTCCGGATGAAACTGTAAGCCGACGACAGGATATTCCTTATGCCGGATTGCCATAATCTCTCCGTCCTCTGTCTGCGCCATAATCTGTAAGCACTCCGGCAAATTCTCCCTCTGCACGGCCAGAGAATGATACCGAGCCACCTTCATCGGCGTATCAATCCCCGTAAAAATACTGGTGCCGTCATGCTCGATCCTGCTCTGCTTGCCGTGGAAAATTTGCTTCGCGTAGGAAACCGTGCCGCCCAGGGCTTCCCCGATACACTGATGTCCCAGGCAGATACCCAGAATCGGCTTCGATCCCGTAAACCTTCTGACCACTTCCATACAGATGCCCGCTTCCCTGGGGCTTTTGGGACCCGGAGAAAGAACGATCTGACTGGGATTTATCGCCTCGATTTCCTCGATTGTGATTTTGTCATTCCGCACCACTTGGATATCGCTGGTAAAAGTACCGATATACTGATATAGATTATAAGTAAACGAGTCGTAATTATCAATGAGTAAAATCATAGGTTTTCCTCCTCCACCAGGGTCTTCGCCAACGCCATCACCTTATTGCAGCACTCCTTGTATTCCATTTCCCCCACGGAATCCGCCACAATTCCTGCGCCTGCCTGCAGATAGACCCTGCTGCCTTTTTTAATCATGGTTCTGATGGTAATGCAGAAATCCATGTTGCCGTTAAATCCAAGATAACCGGTGGCGCCGCCGTATAACCCCCTGCGCACTGTTTCCAGCTCGTCGATAATCTCCATGGCGCGAATCTTAGGCGCCCCGCTTAAGGTTCCCGCTGGCAGGAAAGAAGCCACCAGATCAAGGGGGTGCCGCTCGCCCTTCTTCTTTCCTTCCACAAGAGATACGATGTGCATCACATGGGAATAATTCTGTACATTCATAAACTGCGTCACCTTAACCGTGCCGAACTCCGCGATACGCCCCATGTCGTTTCTCGCAAGATCCACCAGCATCACATGCTCCGCGCGCTCTTTCTCGTCCTGAAGCAGCTCATCCCGCAGCAGTTGATCCTCTTCCTCGTCCTTTCCCCGTCTTCTGGTACCGGCGATAGGACAGGTAAACACCTTATTATCGGTCTGCTTCACAACCATCTCCGGGCTGGAGCCTATCACCTCGAAATCGCCAAAATTAAAATAATACAGATAGGGGGAGGGATTTAATTCCCTCAGCTCTTTATATAATGTCAGTCCGTCATGGGCTGTCTCAATCGTCCATCTCTGGGAAAGCACCGTCTGGAAAATATGCCCTTCCCTGATGTAATGCTTGATTTGATCCACCTTTGCGCTATACTCCTCCAGCGTATCCGTTTTATGAACGATCTTCCCGTCATGGACAAATACGGGTTTTTCCTCCTCAGGCTTCATATTATTTCTGACCCGCGCCACCAGCTCCTCCGCTTTTTTCTCGCCTGTAACCCTGCCCTCCGGAGTATCCTCCTCCAGAACTACGCCCGTCATGGTTTCCGCCCGGTGGTCGATAATGATAAATTCCTTCGTGAGCATCAGTTGAATCGTCTCAATGCCGATTTCATCGGGATTGTCATCGGGAAGCTCCTCGCTGTAGCGCACAAAATCATATGCCAGGCAGCCTGCCAACCCGCCGATCATGGCAAGCTCCCCCTCATCCTTGACCACCTCAAACTCATCATAATACTGCTTGAGAAGCTCCAATGGATTTCCTTCCCGGATCTCGCTTGTGCCGTCCCTTTTCGTAATCACCAGGCTCTGTCCTCTGGAAGAAATCACCTCCTCCGGGTCGATGCCGAAAAAGGAATATCGGTCGTAATCCTTGTCATAGCTCTCCAGCAGAAAACACTTTTTCCCTTCTCTGGCGATGCCTTCAAACATGGAAATTGCTTTTTCATTGACAAGGCTGACTGTCTTGCGGTACGCTCTTAATTTTCTTTTCATCTTTTCCTCCATTCCGAAGCGTTTACTATTCTGACCTCAAGGGCTGTCTGCTTTCGCTCAGGAACAAACAGCCGTTGTCGGGAAACGCCCAGGGCTTCCCTTGAAACAAAAAAAAACAGGCATCTTCCAATCGGAAAATACCCGCCACCAATTCAATCGTAGACTTATCACAGATACGAGGCTTACGCCTGATATCGCTCTCTTTAACGCAGAGTTACGGCTCAGTCTACTAATGCCTGCGGCATATTCAACCTGCATCTCACAAACCCATTCCTGAAAGTGCTTCATACCGGCTTCCACCAACGCCGGCTCTCTGTGATGCCGCAGTTCTCAGTACTCTTTTTGCTCATTGATTTTCACTTTTTAACTAGATAAAGCATAGCACAGACCAACCCGCGCGTCAACCCTTTTTTCCTGTGCTTTACGCCTTACGCTTTGGCACTCTTTGCGTCCGCGCTTTCGTTTCCGCTCCGCCCTGCAGCCGTTTCGCCCTCCAGATGTCGGATTTTTTCCGGCGGAAGCCACCTTTGCAGAATATCCGCCAGCCTTGCCAGTTCGATGGGCTTCGGCAGGAAATCGTTCATGCCATTTTCCAGAAATTCCTCCTCCATTCCCTGTACCGCATTGGCGGACAGCGCCACAATCGGCAGTTGATCCGTATACTCGGCGCCAATGGCGCGGATAAGCCGAGCCGCCTCGATTCCGTCCATCTCCGGCATCATATGATCCATAAAGATCAGGTCATAGCGGATATTTTTGCGAATCATTTCTACACAGTCCCGTCCATTATCCACCAGATCCGGCGCAATGCCGAACTTCTTCAGCAGCCTCGAAGCGACCCGCAGATTGACCTTATTATCATCCACCACCAGAACCCTGGCGTCCGGAACGGTAAAGGCCACCGCAAAGGGCTTGGCCGGAGAGACTTTTCTGCCCTTTTTACTATACTCGCAGGGCGTCCCGTCGATCACCTTCTGCAAAATATCGAAGGTAAAGCAGCTTCCCTTGCCATATTCGCTCTCGACTTGTATCCTGCCGCCCATCCGTTCCACCAGTAATTTGGAAATGGAAAGACCCAGCCCGGTTCCCTCAATCCCTTTATTTTTCCTGGTATCCACCTGTTCAAAAGCGTCAAAAAGCCTGGATATATTTTCCGGCTTAATGCCAATGCCGGTGTCAATAATGCTGAAAACCAGCCGCCCCATCTCTTCCGTTTCCGGCTGCCATACCACCTTCAGGGTAATCGTTCCCTCATGGGTAAACTTCGTGGCGTTCCCCATAATATTAATCAGAATCTGTTTGACCCTGCCGATATCCCCATATAGCTTAGAGGGCACGCTGTCCTGTATCTGGGCGAGCAATCTAACCGGTTTATCCTTCACCCGCACCTCCATCATACTCATCACATCATGGATCATGGACGTAAAATAATATTCCTCGGAAATAATCGCCATCTTGCCGGATTCGATTTTGGAAAAATCCAGAATATCGTTGATAATGCTCAGCAGCCCTTCCCCGGAAGATTTGATGGTAGCGGCATATTCCTTTCCCTGATCCGACAGTTCTTCGTCCAGCAGCATATCGGTCATACCGCAGATGGCGTTCATAGGCGTCCTGATTTCATGGGACATATTGGCAAGGAAAGCGCTCTTCGCCTCGTTGGAAGCCTCCGCCGCGTGCATCAGCCGTTCCATTTCCTCCATATTGCGGCGGATCACCGCCGTATTGTCTATGGCAACCGCGGACAGCACGCCGCACCCCAGCAGATTACAGAGCACATTAATCGACAGATTCATGCCCTGCAGGAAATAGCGCACTCCCGAATGTTCGATCTGGAACAACGGCGTATGGAACAGGGGCATTGCCTGCTCCAGCAGATAAAACAGGCTGATCACAATAAAATGAATCGTGGGATGAAAATGAGCCCCTTTCTCATTCTGGCATTTTAAAATATAACTGGTCAGAAAGGTAAAGGGCATAATAGCCAGACAGTAATGGGCAAACAACGTGTCGTCGCCCAGAAGATACACGGAGAGAAACGAGTAAATCAGCACTTCCGTTATAATAATATGATAAACCAGCTTGATGCGGTTCCTTCTGGCATAAAAGAAAGCCGTCACATAGCAGAGCACACTGAGAATATTCAATCTGCTCAAAAACCGCTCCTGCGCAATCCATAAAGTAATCCCCAACGTAATATGTATGACGCTCAGCATCACGGTACAAATCTGCAAAAACACATCATACTTCAGGATATAAATTTTCAAATTTCTCACACGGTCACAAAGCGCTCTGAATCCGGCCATATCTGTTCCTCACTGTCCATCGTAAGTCTATTGCATGGAAACCCATTATGACCATTCTACAATATTCTCCTGTAGAAACGCAAGCGATAATGACGACAGGCGCAGCCTCCGCAGGACTCTATATCACATAGCAATCCATTTTTTCATTTTCCCAATCCACCAAGTCCGCCAGCGTTACCCGATCCACCACATCGCTGACAGCCTGATTGAGCATCTGCCAGAGCTTCAGCGTGGCGCAGATGTCCTGCCGTTCACAGGCGTTCACCTCGTCCTCCAGGCACGCCACCGGCGCAAGGGAGCCCTCCGTCAGCCGCAGAATCATGCCTACCGTATACTGTCCCGGCTCCCTGGTCAGCCGATATCCGCCCTGGGGGCCTCTGATGCTCTTTACAAATCCGGCCTTATTTAACACCGAAATGATTTGTTCCAGATACTTGTCTGACAGCTCCTGTCTGGCCGCAATATCCTTAATCCGAACCGGTTCCCCGGTATTGTGCTGCGCCAGGTCCAGCATCAGCCTGAGCGCGTATCTGCCTTTGGTTGAAATCTTCATCCCTCTTCCGTTCTCCTTTTCCCGATTTACATGAAAGCTCCCTTTTTGTGCGATTGCTTTGCCTACAGGCTGTCGTACTCTGCAGATTCCTCAATATCCTCCACCGGCTCCTGTAACCCTTCGATGACAATCCCGTTTTTCCTGGCGTAATCCCACAAAGCGGCATGAATGGCCTCCTCCGCCAGAAGCGAACAGTGTACCTTGACCGGCGGCAGGCCGTCCAAGGCCTCCATTACCGCCTTATTAGTCACCTCCAGCGCCTCCTGCACTGTCTTACCCTTTACCAGTTCCGTGGCCATGGAGCTGGTGGCAATCGCTGCGCCGCAGCCAAAAGTTTTGAACTTCGCTTCCCGGATCACTCCCTGGTCGTCAATATCCAGATACATTCTCATGATATCGCCGCATTTCGCGTTGCCTACCGTACCCACTCCGCTGGGTTCCTCTATCTCTCCCACATTTCTCGGATTACTGAAATGATCCATTACTTTATCACTATACATCTTTTTCCTCCCTTTCTCCTGAATCCTCTACGCTGCACAGCCCTTTGCCGCCGCGTATCCTATTGCCCAAAGAAGCTCCTCTTTTCCTAGCTTGTAAATATGTTATATATGAATATTTATACTACGCTTTTTCTACTTTGTCAATGGCAGGAACAAATAGGGCGGTTTTTCCCCCTGCCTATTAATAAAAAGGCGGAAAAGGACGATATAAATACCAGAAAGCGGTCTGGACAGTCCGCTGAAAGTAAACGGATTTACGAATCACGCTAAGGAGGGCGCATTATGAGTAAAATAAACGGATACAGTGCATATCAGAACAATTATTACAGCAATGCCGTACAAGCCAAAAAGAATCAGGAGAAAACCCGGAAATCCGATTTTTCCCAGAAGACGGCTGAAACCGGCAAAACAGAGAACAGCACCGTACAACTGAGCGACAAGGCCAAGGCGCTGCTGCAGGAATTAAAGAAGCAATACGGCAACATGGATTTTATTGTAGCAGACTACGATTCCGAGGAGGAGGCCGCTTCTTATCTGTCCCGCGGCACCAAGGAATACAGCGTGCTGATCGATCCTGAAGAGTTAGAGCGCATGGCGGAGGACGAAGAGGTAAAGAACCAGAATCTCGCCCTGCTTGACGAGGCCGTAAGCAAGCTGGACGATCTGAAGGGACAGCTTGAAGAATCCGAGAACGGCGACCAGGTCGTGCAGATGGGCGTAGTGATCGGTCAGGACGGGGAGGTATCGTTCTTTGCTGAATTAGAGAAGGTCAGCGAACGCCAGAGGGATTTCATAGAACAGATTCGGGCGGAGAAAAAGGAAAATGCCGAAGAGCAGGAGCAGGAAGCCGAAGAGAGTCAGGCGTCCGCCCAGAAGCCGGATTCCTACAGCTTCGAAAAGAGCAAACGCACTACCGTCTACGCCAGCTCCACCGAGGAGCTCTTAGAGCAGATCGCGGCCGTCGACTGGGACGCCGTCAAAGAAGAGACCACTACCGCCATGCCGGGCGGACGCTTTGATTGCAGCATCTAAGCCGGTAGTCCGTATACCGCGCCCTGATGATTACTGACAGAAGCATGAAAAGCGCAGGAGCCAAAACCGCTTTCCTGCGCTTTTTTATATGCGCCCTGCGGCGCGCGTTTTATAACAAGCCCTTTCTTTTCTCAAAGAAATCGTTCACCGCCTGAACAATCTGCGCCGGTTCCATGGTTTTCAGCAGATATCCCTCCGGCTTCAGCGCCATGACCTTCATAACGCTTTCCTTATCTCCTTTACTGGTCAGGAAAATAACCGGTATATCCGCAAACTCATGCTCACTGCGAATCATCTCCAGCACCTGTTTGCCGTCCACCACCGGCATCTCGTAATCCAACAGCACCAGATCCGGCCGGTTCATGGCCAGATATTTAATCGCCATCGCCCCGGAATTAGCCAGGATAACCTGATATTGTTCCTCCAGCCACCCTTTTACATTGCGAAGCATGGCGCCGGAGTCGTCTACCACCAGAATTTTTTTCTTATTCCGGCTCCCATACTTTTTCTCATAATTCATAATAGCCTCCGCCGCCTCGCCCACGTTCACGGGACGCAGAAACTCCTGACGAATCAGATGCCTGGGGATCATTTTCGTCACGCCTTGGATTTCTTCGGGATCTCCGATGACAAAAATCGGAATATCCTCTTCCGCCGCTTTATCCTTAAGATAATTCAACGCCTGCTGCTGCTCTCCCAGCTTCTCATCCGTATACAGGATCAGGATACTGACCGGTTCCTCATTTCTGCTGATCAGATCGATATCCGCTTTCACAATGACAACCTTATAATCAGCCTGTTCAAACCTTTCCTTTAAGGACACCACCAAATAGCTTGATACCTCTGAAACGATCATAATATTCTGCATTCGTTTTACCCCCATTTCTATCTTATTATCCATTTTTCCAGTACCGCCAGCAGCTTGGGAAGCTCGATTGGCTTGGCCACATGGTCGTTCATTCCCGCTACCGACGCTTTCTGGATATCATCTGAAAACGCGTCCGCGCTCATGGCGACGATCGGAAGCGTCTTGAAATCCTCCCGGGCAAAGGAGCGGATCTGTCTGGCAGCCTCATAGCCGTCCATGACGGGCATCTGAATGTCCATAAACACCATATCATAGTAATACGGCGGCTTGCCGCGCAGTATATCCACCGCCTGTTGTCCATCCCGCGCCGTTTCCACCCCGATGCCAATATGACTCAGCAATTCCTCGGCAATCTCGATATTCAGGTCATTGTCGTCCACTACCAGAACCTTCTTTCCACTATAATCCAACTGCTCAAGTCGGTCAAGCTCCGAGTCCGGCATCTCCTCCTGCGGCGCTATGACAGATTTCAGTACGTAGACCAGACGGGATTTAAACAGCGGCTTGGCTATAAAAGCATCTACACCCGCTTCCCTTGCCTCCTGCTCAATGGAAGACCAGTCATAGGCGGAAAGAATAATAATCGGAACGTCGCCGCCCAGTCTCCTGCGAATCTCCCTGGCAGTTTCCACACCGCATTTGCCGGGCATCTTCCAGTCCAGAATCACAACGGCGTACTCGTCGGCCTTTTCACGGGCCTCCTGCAGCCTTTCAAGCGCCGCGTCCCCGCTTAAGACGCCGTCGGCGTACATGCCGATACCGTTTAAGATTTCACAGGTGCTCTCACAGGCGTCCTGCTCGTCATCCGCCACCAGCACGCGCAGCTCTCTCAGGCACTCCACATGCTCTTCTTCCACATTCTGAAGCTTTAGATATACCATAACCGTAAAGCGGGAGCCTTCTCCCGGCGTACTCTCAATCTGGATATCCCCGTTCATCATGCGGACAATATTTCTGGCGATGGACATCCCCAGCCCCGTTCCCTCAATCCTGCGATTGTCCACATTCTCCGCCCGTGCAAAGGGCTCGAAAATCTTCTCCAAAAACTCCTTCTGCATACCGATTCCGGTATCCTCGAAAACAAATTCATAGCACCCGCTTCCCTGAATATGGGAAGGCCTTTCATTAATGCTGAAGGTAATGGCGCCGCCCTCCGGTGTGAACTTCACGGCGTTGCCCATGATATTTACAAAAACCTGCTGCAGCCGCAGCGGATCCCCAATCACATCTTCATGCACAATGTTGGCGACGCTGACCTTAAGCTGCTGCTTTTTCTCCTGCATCTGCGGGTGAATAATAGCCAGCAGGCTTTCCACCGCCTGGGATATTTGAAATTCCTCCACTGCCAGCGTCACTCTTCCGCTCTCGATCTTGGACATATCCAGCACATCATTGATCAGCGCCAGCAGATGACGGCTGGAAAGCGTGATTTTATTCAGGCAATCCGTCAGACGTTCTTTATCGTCGATGTTCATCGCAGCCACCGCTGTCATACCCATAATGGCATTCATCGGGGTACGGATGTCATGGGACATATGGGAGAGGAAGTCGCTCTTGGCGTGGTTTGCCTCCTCCGCCGCCTCAAAGGCGTCCTTTAAGGCGATTCTGTTCCGAAGCTCCTCTTCCTTCAGCGCTGTCACATCCTGAATCGCCAGCAAAATATGCTTCGGGACATTATGCTCCCGCCTCATGCATAAAATGGACATATTTTCCCAGCGCTGGGTCTCTCTCTGTATCCGGTACTCATACTGTAAATAAGGAATATTCTGCTTCAGATGTTCCCGGATATAGTCCTTCGTAAGCACAAGGGACATATCCACCCCTTCCTCTTCCCGGATATACCGCGGGCCAAAATAATCCACCAGATCTGTATATCTTCCCTCCGGCGGCAGCCCTTCCTCGATATTTTTCAAATATCCATAGGTATCCTTCTCCAGATCTACAATCACAAAACGGTCGAACAACTGCGTGGCGCCGCTGACAATCTGGGACATTTCCTGCTTTTCCAGTACCAGCTCCCTTTTCTGCTTCCATCTTGCCAGAAGCAGACATATAATATAGAGCACAAAGGCGGCGATCAGTTGTATTTCCAGTTCTACGCCCGCGGCGTTGGCCTCCTTGATCATGCTGTTGGTAACGGCGGAAGGAAAGGTCTGTATCAGCATCAGGTCACTGTCGGCAATCCCCGTCAGATAAGCGTTCCCCGTTCCCTGGGTACCCGCGTACTGATAGCCATAGGAGCCATGCTCCGCAAAGGTCTGGCGAATCTGCTCATACTGCTCCTCGGACACCTTCATCGTATCCGGAAAAGTCACCAGCATATTCTCAGGCACGGTATCGGCGCCGCAGCTATAAACTACCGTGCCGTCACTTGTGCACATATAATTCTTAGCCTGGGTCCCGAAAAATTCCGTGGAGAGGATTTCATTCATTCTGTCCTCCCGGTAAATTCCATTGAGCACGCCGATAATCCTCCCCTGATAATACACGGGCGCGTAAAAGGTCATCAGCGTTTCATTGGTAATTCTGGACTGGAAGGTCACGGCAGAACCGCTGTTACCCTTCATTCCTTCTATGTAATATTCCCGGTCTGACGCGTCCGACGTTTCTCCCGCGCCATTGATATTCAGACCGTTCCGAGTCGTGTATTCCACATAGTCAAAAGAGGAACTATCCTGCATTTCCTGTAATTTTTCCAGCTTTACATCCGCCGATTCCAGGGAATCCCCATACAGATACGCCATGGTCACAATGCTGTCCGACGCGGCTGCCAGCATATCCTCGATCCGTCCGGCCACCTGCAGCGCAGCGTCCTCAATATAATCCGCATTCTGCTGAACAATACGCTCGTTATTCACTTTGGTAAAATGAAAGAAAACAATCACAATAAACAGGCACACCACGCCTGCCAGAACCATTTCCCTTATCCTCTGACGCTGCTCCTGATTCCCCGTCTGCATGCTCTATTCCTCACCTTCCCATACCTCTATGCCAGCCATTTCGTCAGACAGTTCAACAGTTGCTCCACATCCAGCGGTTTCGTAAGATGCTCATTCATTCCCACCTCCCTGCTCTTGCGGATATCCTCCGCAAACGCGTTGGCGGTCATGGCCACAATGGGAACCGAGGCGGCATCGGCACGGGAAAGCTGCCGGATTGCAGCGGCGGCTTCATATCCGTTCATAACAGGCATCTGAATATCCATAAAAATCATATCATAATAATTCTCGCCCATCTTCTCAAACCGCTCCAAGGCCTCTCTGCCATTCCCGGCACATTCCACGGCCACGCCGGTCTGCCCGATAATCTCCTCGGCGATCTCTCTGTTTAATTCATTATCCTCCACTAAGAGAATCCGTTTTCCCTGCGGTATCTTAGTGTGAAGCACTTCCTTCTCCTGCTCCCCGGAATCGCTGCCGCTCTCCGCAAGCTGCTCAAACAGCCAGACCAGTCTGGACTTAAACAACGGTTTGGATAAGAAGCCGTTGATTCCTGCGCGGCGCGCCTCCTCTTCCACACTGCTCCAGTCGTAAGCGGACAGGATAATAATCGGAACCTCCAAACCAACTCTTTGCCGAATCCTCCGGGCAGTCTCAATACCGTCCATGCCCGGCATTTTCCAGTCTAAAATCACGGCAAAATAATCCTCACGCGCCTGATGCCGTTCCCACACCCGTTCCACAGCATTCTCCCCGCCCAGAACATATTCGCCCTTCATGCCTATATGCTCCAGCGTCAGACAGGTGGTCTCTCCCGCCGTCTGATCATCATCTACCACCAAAACCGAAAGATCCGCAAGCTTTTCGGTATTGAGCGCCTTGGTATACGGCAGCCGGAAGGTCAGCATAACGACAAACTGCGTTCCTTTACCAATCCTGCTCTCTACCGTAATATCGCCGTTCATCCTGCGGGCAATATTTCTGGCAATGGTCATGCCAAGACCGGTTCCCTCAATCTTGCTGACTCTCGAATCCTCCGCCCGGCTGAAGGGTTCAAACAGCTTCTCCTGAAACTCTTTGCTCATGCCGATTCCATCGTCCCGGAACACAAATTCATAACAGCCGTACCCATACGCGTTAGAGAATTTCTCGTTAATCTCCACCTCGATATTTCCGCCCTGCCCGGTATACTTTACCGCGTTACTCAGGATATTCATAAAAATCTGCTGTATCCTCACGGCGTCGCCAATGACCTTCTCATGCTCCACACTGACGATGCGCACAATCAGCCTCTGCCGCTTTTCCTCCACGGAAGGACGGATCATTGTCACCATATTTTCAATCAGGTCGGGCAGATTGATTTCTTCCTCCGCCAGATCTATCTTCCCGGATTCTATTTTACTCATATCCAGCACTTCATTGATCAGCGACAGAAGATGCCTGCTGGAAACGGTAATCTTACCTAAACAGTCCGCCACCCGTTCCCGGTCGTCCAGATACCGCCCCGCAATCGCGGTCATGCCAATAATCGCGTTCATGGGCGTCCTGATGTCATGGCTCATTCTTGACATAAATTCGCTTTTGGCGGCGTTGGCATGGTTCGCGGCCTCGCAGGCCTCCTTTAGCGCCTGCTGCTCCTGCTCTTCCCTCAGCTTGCTTTCTGTCACGTCCTGCGCCACATACAACGCCCGTTTCGGCCTTCCGTCGACTGCCGTCTCCGCCAGCACTATCGTGGCGCGAATCCAGGCTCTCCGATTATTCTCGTCCGGCATCATACGGTATTCAAAAGCAGACAGCGGATGTTCCCTGCCAAGCGTTTCCAGCAGGTTCTGGTTCGCGGTATGCGCCAGATACTCTTCCCTGTCATCCGGATGCACAAAGTTCTGCGCATACAGCAAAAAAGCCTGGGTACTGTTCCTCTCGTCTCCCAGAGCGCTGCCGACCTCCGCTTTCTGCGTCACCGGCCTGAAGGAGTCATGCTCCAAATCCATATAGTAGGTGGCAAAAAACATACTGCTCAGACTGTTGATAATCAATATCTTTTCCATGGAGTCCCTGTACGCATGTTCCTCCGCCAGCTTCTCCGACGTAATATCGCGCCCCAGGATATTCACCACGGTTTTATTGCCCTGCCGAATATACAACACGTGCTCCTCTACCCACAGCAAGGAAGCTCCCTTAAGCCGGTACTGGAACAGCTCTTCCTTATAATCCTGCACGGTTTCCGCTTTTTGCCGTAAATTCTCCAGCAAAAACATTTCCCGGAAACGCTCCTTGTCCGCCTCCGCGACCGATTCAGCCAACGCCTTCAGAATATAATAATTATAATCGCCCTCCAGCCGTCTGCCTGAACTGCTCTCTCTAAGATAAATCCTCTCGCATTTTCCGCTTTCCAGATCCACCGTATTTAAAATACTGTACCGAGACTTAATAATAGCGGCCATTCTCCTGTCGTTGCGGGTGCGCTGCATCTCCTTTTTGGTTCGTTCATCCACATCCTGAAAGGCAAGAATGGCGTATCCTCCCTGCTTGCGGTTGGTCTTAAAATAAGCGGATACCAGGACATAACGCCACTCGCCATGAAGCAGCGCCCGGCATGTAAAGGTCCTCTTCTCTTCCTTGTCCCGCCACGCCTGACGCATGGCGTCAAGAGAAAAACGAAGCATATACTCCTGCCGATCCTCCACTGCCACATAGTCGATGGCTTTGCCCGCAAAAACATGATCCCAGAGAAAAATATCCGTCCGCGCGTTCTTTTTGATCTTTTCCGTAGCCTTTACGATGTGCACGCCGCCGCTTTGCAAATCCACCATATAAATGGCGAAATTTAACTCTCCCAGAGAGCTGATAATTTCCTGATTGCGGATATTGATCTCCTCTCTGTCCAGGCCGCTTGTAAAGGTGTCGTGAACGTCCTTTAAGTAAATCATGACTATCTGGTTTTCATCCGTATATGCATAATAATCGGGAATAATCTCCAGCGTATGCCATTTGAACCGGTCGCCGTCCCTGCGGCGGTAAATACAGTTCAAATTCTGGGCGCCGTTTTTCAGTTCCTCTTTCAGCCTGTCTATCTGAATAAAACGCCGATACCGTTCTATATCTTCTTCGTAAATAGTTCCTTTCTCTACAACGCGCTCAAGCCAACGACTTAAAGAACCGGACTGGCCGTCCGCCTCCCGCATATCCTCCTCATCCACCTTGATCATCTCAAAGCTGTCCGTGCTTAAATTGCCGCGCAGCACCTTATGATAAATGCGGTTTGTCCCCTCCGTATAAGAAGTAACCGCAATCATAAACGCGGGAATCGTATCCTCCCACAGAATCCTCGTGGCGGCAATTTCCACCGCCTTGCCGAAAGGATCGTTATAATTAACAGAACGCGCTTCCTGCCGATCCCCTATATGGAGCAGAGGGCAATTAGCGCAGTTACTCTTCCACAGTTCATGGCAGACCATTCCCTTCTCAATATCAGGGGCTACCTCCTGCACACGCCTGTTATAATACAGAATCTGGTGATTGTCCTCCCGTATAACATAAACTCCTGTTTTTTGAAGCGCATTCAGCATTATTTCATATTCTTTCGTTCTCACACTCTTTTCTCCACGCTGACTCTGTTTTTCTTTTACGCCGCATCTGCCCGGCAGGCTTCCTATTCCTCTACTCCGCCGTGCATCATTCGAGCGCCTTCGGCTCTCTCATTCACGGGCTTCGCCCTATGAGAGTGTGGACAGCCAATTCCGTCTGCAAGCTGCAGGATTGACTCCCCGCACTCTCGCACGGCTCATTGCTTACGCGTACATTATAACATTATCGAGATGTCTGTACAAGGAATAACGCGCGGCTTTCTTCGCCAGAGAGGGGGCTTTCGAGGCAGTTCTAATACCATCTGGTCATGGGCAGTTCGTTATTCACGTCGTTGGTAAACAGAATCTGATGCAGATCAATAATGCCGTTCATAAAGGTCGCCGCGCAGGCGCATAAGTATAATTCCCACATACGGGCAAATTTTTCGTCAAACATGGCGACTACCTCGTCGCGGTGCTTTTGGAAATTATCGTTCCAGTGAAGAAGCGTTTTGTTATAATGCCGACGCCAGCTTTCCACGTCCAGCGTATAGAAACGCATATCGGCCGCAATATTGATAATCTCCCGCAGGCTTGGAATGACCCCGCCGGGGAAAATATATTTTTTGATCCAGGCGTCTCCCGGATATTCCCGCAGCGCGCTGATATAATGCAGCAGGAAAATACCGCCGGGCTTCAAGGCCTCCTTCACACATTTCATAAATTCCTCATAATTCTGCCGTCCCACATGCTCGATCATTCCGACGCTGACTATCCGGTCAAACTGTTGTCCAAGCGTTGACAAATCGCGGTAATCCAGCAGTTCCACCCTGAGATAAGCTTCCAGATGCTCCTCTCGGATTCTGCGCTCAAATTCCTTCTTCTGTTCTTCGCTGAGCGTAATGCCCACACCGTGAACCTTATACCGCTTAGCGGCCTGAATCAGCAGAAAGCCCCAGCCGCAGCCGATATCGCACAGGCTCATTCCCTCCTCCAAATGCAATTTTTCCAGTGTTCTGTCCACTTTATTGCACTGCGCTTCATAAAGAGTGTCCGTATCTTTTTTAAAGTATCCGCAGGAATAGCTCAGGGAAGAATCCAGCCATAGCTTATAAAAATCATTTCCGATATCGTAATGAGAAGAAACTTCCTTTTTCTGATTCTTTTTGGAACCGGAGGTAAAAATCAGCTTTTTCAGTTTTTTCTGATCCGTGGAGAATTT
Source organism: Clostridiales bacterium (assembly GCA_021199255.1). Classification (GTDB taxonomy): domain Bacteria; phylum Bacillota; class Clostridia; order Lachnospirales; family Lachnospiraceae; genus UBA3282. The sequence continues at coordinate 20,710 of JAJQIK010000059.1, forward strand.
ACCCATCTGGCCGAGGAACAGATTAAGGACTTGATACAGGCTGCCCTCGATCTCAATATCGCCGTTCATATATGCCTCGCCGAGCACAATAGAGGTACTGGTCAATAATTCATTAACCGGCGGAATCCTGTGAAATTTAACGGAAAAGGCAGGCTCGCCCTCTCCGATCAGATACTTCTTATCATTCACGGCAATTTCAAACGGATGGGCATCAAATCTGCCCATAAACTTAATAAACTCTTCTTCTAATAATCCCATATCTTCTTCCTTTCCGGCTATGACGGCTTTCTCCATGTCTCATAAGCCCTACCTTATTTAGTATATCCGGCCCGCTCTCTTCCTATTACCGTATCCTTGCAGCTAATAGGGCGATTCAGCCTGCCGGCTTTCGTGCGCAACTGGGTGCGCACCAGTTTACGCCTATATTCTAAATCCGAAAACTGGAAAAAGCAACGGATTTTTCTCTCCAAAATTTATTCCTTCCATCAATAACTTTTAGTAAAAATTCCAAAAAAATCTATATATGTCAAAAATTAATTGTAAAATTTGTGCAATTGTGATTTTTATGTTATAATGCAGTTATCTATTAAAAGCAGGACAGATCATCTCAGGGACAATTTCCGATATGATCTTCCAGAAGGGGGATAATATTGAAAAAAAGTATTGGAGGTAAGGTAATTGGCATTTTAGTGCTTGCAGGAGCGATACTGCTTCTGACTGTCATTGCGAATGTCATGGCGCTGAGCAGCATCGACGCCAACAACAACAAATTGAATGTCTATCTTGAGATGGAGAGCGAGAATACCGCAGCGTCTACCGCTTTCCAGCAAATGCAGCTCTATGCCAATTTATCCTATTTTAAGGTCGGCACCGATGAGTTTGAAACCATGAAAACCAAGCTGCAAACAGCCATCGATGATGTGACCGCAGCCATGGATAATATGCAGAACCTCTGCGCTTACACAGGCAACGAAGAGGTGTCCGCTTCCTTTGCGGAATGGTATTCCGCCATGGCGGAATACACAGACTATTGCCGGGGTATTCTGGAAGCCGTGCAGAATGAAGAATTTGACAGCGCGAAGGAAATGATTGACAACAACGTCACCTATAAAACGCCTGTACAGGACGCGGAGGACGCCTTTGACCTTCTCGTCCTGGAGCATCAGCAGAAGCTGGAAAACAGGACAAGCATCAAAATACAGGGCACTTACGTTTTTAACGTCATATTAGCGGTAGTCAGCGTGATTCTGCTGGTACTCGCATCTGTTTTCGTCGTAGTCAATATTGCGCGGCCTGCGAGACAGTCCGGCAGAATCCTTCAGGATATTATGGAAAAAGTCGAGCATGACGAAGGCGACCTGACGGAGCGTATCCCCGTAAAGACCCATGATGAAATCGGCCAGCTTGCCACGGGCATTAACGGCTTTATGGAGCAGCTGCAGGGCGTAATGCGCCGACTGAAAAACGAAGCGGAATTAATGATGGAATCGGTAGAAAAGGTAGTAGGGCAAATCGATTTTTCCAACGAAAACGCTACCGACGTGTCCGCCGCAATGGAACAAATGTCCGCAAGTATGGAGGAGATTTCCGCCACTCTGGGACAACTGGCAGATGGCAGTTCCGATATTCTGGTCAAGGTGCAGTCCATGACCGCCCAGGTAAACGACGGCGCGCAGTTGGTGACAGACATCAGAAACCGCGCTTCAGAATGTCGCCAGAGTACCGCAAAGAGCCAGACGGCGGCCAGCGAGATTATTGTCAGTATGCGTGGCGATCTTGAATCCGCGGTACAGGAAAGCAAGAGTGTAGAACAAATCAAAGATCTGACGGCAGAAATATTAAGCATCAGCAGCCAGACGAATTTGCTGGCGCTGAACGCATCTATTGAAGCGGCCAGGGCTGGCGAAGCAGGCAAAGGCTTTGCGGTGGTTGCGGACGAAATACGTATGCTGGCGGACAGCAGCCGGGATACGGCCAATAATATTCAGAGTATCAGCCAGCAGGTAACCGACGCGGTAGGACAGCTTGCCGGAAACGCGGAGGGCATTTTGAAGTTTATTGATGAAAAGGTCATGGGCGACTACGACGACTTTGTAAAGGTCGCGGAGCAATACGCGCAGGATGCGGACAGCGTAAATAATATCCTGAACCTGTTTTCCGATAATACCAACGAAATTAACGACACCATGCAGTCTATGAATATCGGTATCAGCGATATTTCTACTGCAGTAGACGAAAGTGCGAAGGGCGTCGTCAATGTGGCGGAAAATACCGTTACTCTGGTAAAAGCGATTTCTGAAATCCAGAAGGAAACCAATAACAATCAGGAAATCGCATTCAAATTAAGCGGGGAAGTCAATCGTTTTAAAAACGTGTAAAAGACTGATTCGACAGGCTCTATCCGCTTATTACATACCAGAAAATCCTGCTGATAAGATTTTCTGCCCGGAAAAAGGAAAGCCGATAGTACACTTAGTTACTATCGGCTCAGACTTATATATAGACTTTTACCACAATATCTTTAAATCTGTCAGCTTTTGTACACTCTGGACGTTCAGCCATAAATGCCCTTACATCCTCTCTTGACACCGTTAAGGTACAAAAGTAAATATCTTGTTGCCTAATTCCTCTTTTCCGCAATCGCTGCCTGTGCTGCTGCCAGTCTCGCGATCGGCACACGGAACGGCGAACAGGATACATAAGTAAGTCCTATCTTATGGCAAAATTCAACAGATGAAGGATCTCCGCCGTGCTCACCGCAAATACCCAGCTTAATATCCGGTCTGGTTGCGCGCCCTTTCTCTGCAGCCATCTGTACTAACTGACCCACGCCGTTCTGATCCAGTCTCGCAAAGGGATCGGATTCATAAATCTTATTCTTATAATAATCGCCTAAGAACTTACCGGCGTCGTCTCTGGAGAAGCCGAAAGTCATCTGGGTCAGGTCGTTGGTTCCAAAGGAGAAGAACTCCGCTTCCTCCGCAATCTCATTAGCCAGCAAAGCCGCTCTCGGAATCTCGATCATGGTTCCTATATGATAACAAATATCGGAACCTTTTTCCTTCTTCACCTGTTCCGCTACCTCCACTACGATATCTTTTACAAATTTCAATTCCTTCTTTTCGCCCACCAGCGGAATCATGATCTCAGGAACAATATCATAGCCTTTCTCGTTCTTGACTTCAATGGCCGCTTCCATCACAGCCCTTGTCTGCATTTTAGCGATTTCGGGATAAGTAACCGCCAGACGGCAGCCGCGATGGCCCATCATCGGATTGAACTCATGCAGGGAATCACAGATCTCCTGTACCTCTTCCGCTGTCATCATCATTTCTACTGCCAGATCGTCGATATCATCTTTCTCAGTAGGTACAAACTCATGCAGCGGCGGATCTAAGAAGCGGATCGTAACCGGTTTCCCTTCCATCACCTCATAAAGTGCCTTAAAATCTCCCTTCTGGAACGGAATCAGCGCATTTAAAGCCTTTTCTCTCTGCTCCACGGTTCTCGCCAGAATCATCTGACGAATTTTCGGAATCCTGTCAGGTTCGAAGAACATATGCTCTGTACGGCAAAGTCCGATGCCCTCCGCGCCATATTTAACGGCGTTGGCAGCGTCCGCGGGCGTATCCGCGTTGGTACGAACCTGTAATCTGCGATACTGGTCAGCCCAATCCATAATACGGCCAAAATTACCGCTCACAGTAGCGTCCACCGTCCTGATATCGCCTTTATAAATCTTGCCGGTAGAGCCGTCCAGAGAAATATAATCTCCCTCGTGGAATACTTCTCCGCCCAACTCAAACACTTTATCCTCTTCATTGATCGCAATCTCACCGCAGCCGGATACACAGGCCGTACCCATGCCGCGCGCAACTACGGCCGCGTGGGACGTCATACCGCCGCGGACGGTAAGGATTCCTTCCGCCGCATGCATTCCCTCGATATCCTCCGGGGAGGTCTCCAAGCGGACTAACACTACTCTCTCACCTTTTTCGTGGGCAGCCTTGGCCTCCTCCGCAGTAAAATATACCTTGCCTGCCGCTGCGCCGGGAGAGGCGGGAAGCGCCTGGCCAATAACCTGCCCCGCTCTTAACGCCTCTGCATCAAAGGTGGGATGCAGCAGTTGATCCAGGGATTTGGCTTCGATACGAAGCACCGCCTCTTCCGGCGTGATTTTACCCTCGTCTACCAGATCACAGGCAATCTGTAATGCCGCAGGTGCGGTTCTCTTACCGTTACGGGTCTGCAAAAAGAATAATTTGCCTTCCTCAATAGTAAACTCCATATCCTGCATATCACGGTAATGGTCTTCCAATCTATTGGCAATCTCCATAAACTGTCTGTAACATTCGGGCAAATCCTCTTCCAGTTTCGTAATCGGCTGGGGCGTACGAATACCCGCTACCACATCTTCCCCCTGCGCGTTAATCAGATACTCGCCATAAATCCCCCTGGCGCCGGTAGAAGGATTCCTGGTAAATGCAACGCCGGTTCCCGAAGTATCCCCCATATTGCCAAATACCATGGCCTGCACATTGACGGCGGTTCCCCAGTCTCCGGGAATATCGTTCATACGGCGATATACAATGGCTCTCTCATTATCCCAGGAGCGGAAAACTGCTTTCACAGCCTCCATAAGCTGTACCCTGGGATCCTGGGGGAAATCTTCGCCTTTATTTTCCTTATAAATATTCTTAAATCTGACAATAATATCTTTTAAATCATCAGCGGTCAGTTCCGTATCAAATTTAACGCCCTTGGATTCCTTAATCTCGTCCAATATCCTCTCAAAATATGATTTGGGAATCTCCATAACAACATCTGAAAACATCTGAATAAATCTGCGGTAGGAATCATATGCGAATCTCGGATTTCCTGTCTTCTCTGCAAAGCCTTCCACTGCCACGTCCGTCAGTCCAAGATTCAGAATGGTGTCCATCATTCCCGGCATGGAAGCCCGTGCGCCGGAGCGAACCGATACCAAAAGCGGATTTTTCGTATCGCCGAATTTCTTGCCCTGCTTCTCCTCCAGATTCGCCAGCGCAGTAAATATCTGGCTCTGAATTTCTCCGGAAATCTGTCTTCCATTATTGTAATAATCGGTGCAGGCCTCCGTGGTCACAGTAAAGCCCTGTGGAATCGGCAGCCCCAGATTCGTCATCTCTGCCAGATTCGCTCCCTTTCCACCAAGGAGGTTCCGCATGTCGGCATTGCCCTCTTCAAATAAGTATACCCATTTTGACATAGTTTCCCTTTTTCCTTCCTTTCCACTCTTCATCCATGCCTGGATCTTGTTTCATAAGCAACACATAAAATGCCATAATTGGTACTTTATGGCATCTCATCTGCACAACCTTGTGCTTTTTAATATTTTATCATATCTTTGAAATTTTAGCACTGATTTTTTGAGAGAATTTACTAAAAAACATATGAGATTTCAATTTTTTTTAGCAATTTTTCCTTATTTTGTTCCTATCGGACAAAAACTGTCAAAAATAAAGACGTCAAACTTTCCCCGCATGGCTTCTAAATCCTGCTGATTCTGGATCGTCCACGCCGCCGCCGGACGGCGGTAAAGCCTGTGGCAGAGTCTTCTCCCCGGTTCCTTATAGAACTTATGATTGTAAGCGATAAAATCAGGCTTGGTCAGAAAGTTAAGCAGCAGATGCGCCATAAAAAAATACATGATATTGGTGTATCCCCCGTCTTTGCGGAAGTTGGAGGACAACTGCCCCCTGACCACCCCATTGTGATGTATGCGGAACCACCACAATACCATAGGATTAAAGGATTCGATACAATAAGATCCCTCATAAGCGCGAAGCAGCCTGTCAATATATCTACAGGAGGACACATCCACAGACTCCGATTTAATCTCCACAATCAACGGCACCCGGCCTTTCACCAGGGCAAGCATATCCACAAAGCGGGGAATCCTCTCCTGCGAATCACAGAGTGTAAAACGCTGCAATTCCTCATAGGTATATTCCTCCAGCCTGCCATCTACGCCACAGATGCGGTTCAGCTTAAAATCATGAAAAATCACCGGTATTCCGTCTCTTGTTACATGAACGTCCACCTCCATGCCAAAGCCGGCCTCTACTGCCCTGCGAAACGCCTCCATGGAATTTTCCGGCGCGCTCCCCGTATTATCGTAAAGGCCTCTGTGGGCAAAATACACCTTATTAAACAGCCCCATATTCGGACGGTGAAATACCCGCGGCATAATTGCCAGCATATACAAAGCCATTAAGCCCACCGCAATCATCATCACACTACATAAAATATTCCATATCATAATTAATCCGCGTCCTTCATCATAATCTTCTATCCCCACGAAACGGGAAACAGATTATGTCGATTTAACCGGTTAGTTTGCACTATCCGTTTATTTCTATTCCGATTATAGTACGCTTTGAGAAAACTTGCAACGATAGGAAAACTATTGTATAATGGAAAAGCCTAAGGGCAAACCATGAACTCTTGAGCATTTGAGGTAGCATATGGGCTGGAGAAGGATTACCGTTCAACTAAAAAAAGGTTATAACATTCCGGTTTATGGGGATAGTGCGCCTTTTTTCAGGAAATCTCATGTCTGATTCAGCTTGGAAAAATAAAAATTGATGCATTATCTCCTTACAGCGAACGAATTATTTGTTAATTAATGTAAGGAGATTTTTTTATGTTAAAAGTAAAGGAACAATTATCAAAATTATATTTGTACACATTATTTGGAAACCTCTCGCTTTCAGGCGCCTGGGTAGCGATACTTGCCGCAAGAGGTTTCAGCCTTGTAGAAATAGGAATTGCGGAAACAATATTTCATATCACAAGTATTCTGTTCGAAATTCCATCTGGCGCATTGGCAGATGTGCTTGGAAGAAAAAGAATGTTATTGGTAAGCGCCGCCATGCGGGTAATCGGAGATATAGCCATGATATTGTCATGGAATTTCCCAGTTGTTTGTATATCGCTCATGTTCTATGCATTAAGCTATAATTTCGCTTCAGGAACGGACGACGCGCTGGCATATGATTCCCTTAAAATGGCAGGCGAGGAAGTTCGGTTTGAAAAGTATAATTCCAACCAAATGATACTCTACAGGTTGTGCAACGGAATTTCAACTTTATGTGCAGGAATCGCTTTCATCGTTGGATATAAAATTGCTTATGGAACAGGCGCCATTACAGGAATGATTCAAATCATTATTGTTCTTTCACTCAATGAAATCAAGGGTGCTGACAGGCGTGCCGACCATGGCGCAGCGATTGAAATTATAAATTGTTTCCAAAAAAGCTTCCACTTTTTATATATCGAGAAACAGATAGCCGCATATATGATATACAACTCTTTTGTTGGCGCTGTCGATATATTACTTCTATTCTTTCTGGAGGCGAAATTAACAGCATGCGGCCTGCCCAAATGGGCTCTGGGTTCGGCGCTTCTATTTATGCAGATGGGCGGAGTAATCGGGGCTAAGCTTATTCTCAGATTAAAAAAATGGAGTTATCGGAAGATTGCTGTTGCCATGGGTATATTGGTTATATCAGGCTTTATGATGGAACATACTGGAATTTCTCTGATTATGACGCTTGGCGGCTTCCTGTCAGCTTTTGGAGACGACGCCCTGCAAATTCGAACCAATGCCAAAATACAGAGTATGGCGCCGTCTGAACAAAGAGCAACCATTACCTCAGTGGAATCCTTTTTGTTTTCTCTTATAATGATAGTTCTTTCTCCCGTAACCGGTTTTGTATTTTCGGCCTGGTAGGTTAATTAGCCTGTTTCATCAACAGAAATAAAACTTTGGAAAACATATCTGTGCCGGCGGTCTGTACCACTCATACAACGCGAACCTCTTTTTTCATTGAAAAATTTCGCTTTTTATGTATAATGGTAAAGGTAACTGAAACTCGTGAAAACATAGAAAAACAGAGGGTTAGAGCATGATACAGGCTAATAACGTAACCTACAGGGTAGGAAAAAAGGCTTTATTTGAGGATGTGAATATCAAATTTACGGAAGGGAACTGCTATGGCTTGATCGGCGCCAACGGCGCCGGCAAATCTACTTTTCTTAAGATTCTTTCCGGCGCACTGGAAACCACCAGCGGCGACATAACCATCACCCCCGGGCAGCGTCTCTCCGTGTTGGAACAGGATCACTTTAAATATGACGCCTATTCCGTAATGGATACCGTTATCATGGGGAACCAGCGTCTCTATCAAATCATGAAGGAAAAAGACGCTATTTATGCGAAAGAAGATTTCTCCGATGAAGACGGAATCCGCGCCAGCGAACTGGAAGCGGAATTTGCTGAAATGGACGGCTGGGACGCGGAATCCGGCGCCGCCATGCTGTTAAACGGCTTAGGCATCGATACTTCTCTTCATTATAGTATGATGGGCGATTTAAACGGTAGTGAGAAGGTAAAGGTACTGCTCGCCAAAGCCTTGTTCGGCAACCCGGATATTCTCCTTCTGGACGAGCCTACCAACCATTTGGACTTAGACGCCATCGCATGGCTTGAGGACTTTCTCATCGACTTTGACAATACCGTTATTGTCGTCTCCCATGACCGTTACTTTTTAAACAAGGTCTGCACTCATATCGCGGATATCGATTACGGCAAGATTCAGCTCTTTGCAGGCAACTACGATTTCTGGTACGAATCCAGCCAGTTGATTATCAAGCAGCGCAAGGAAGCGAATAAGAAGAAAGAGGAACAGATCAAGGAACTGCAGGAATTTATCTCCCGCTTCTCCGCCAATGCAAGCAAGTCCAAGCAGGCTACCTCCAGGAAACGGGCCCTGGAAAAAATCGAACTGGACGATATTCGCCCTTCCAGCAGGAAATATCCCTATATCGACTTCAGGCCGGAACGGGAAATCGGCAACGAGGTGCTGACCGTAGAGGGAATCAGCAAAACCGTAAACGGGGAAAAGATTTTGGACAATATTTCCTTTATTGTAGGGCATGACGATAAGATTGCTTTTGTGGGCGGCAATGAGCTTGCCAAAACTACCCTGTTTAAAATCCTGACCGGTGAAATCGAGCCGGATGAGGGCAGCTATAAATGGGGCGTTACTACTTCTCAGGCTTATTTCCCGAAGGATAACACCGCCGAATTTGATAACGACTACACAATTACCGAATGGCTGATGGGCTTTTCTCCCGTCAAAGATGTGACCTACGTCCGCGGTTTCCTAGGACGTATGCTGTTTGCCGGTGAAGACGGTGTGAAGAAGGTGAAAATCCTCTCCGGCGGCGAGAAGGTAAGATGCCTTCTTTCCAAAATGATGATCAGCGGCGCTAACTGCCTGCTCTTTGACGAGCCGACTAATCATCTGGATATGGAATCCATTACAGCTTTAAATGAAGGGATGAAGAAATTCAAGGGCGTGGAGCTGTTCTCCTGCCACGACCATCAGGTGGTGCAGACCACAGCCAACCGTATTATGGAAATCCTGCCAAACGGCAGTCTGATCGATAAAATTACCACCTACGACGAATATCTTGCAAATGATGAAATGGCCCGGAAACGGACTGTTTATACCAGCACGGCAAAGGAAGAGGACGAGGATTAACTCCTCTCTTCTTTTTGCCCAGGAAAGGGAAGGCGGCAGCATGAATCAGGTAGACTTACACACTCATACCAACAAATCAGACGGCAGTTACGCTCCCGTAGAATTAGTGGATTATGCCATTCAAAAGGGGCTTACCGCTGTCGCCATCACCGACCACGACACCACAGAAGGCCTGGACGAGGCGCTCGCCTACGCCGCCCTGCTTCGCCGACAGGGAAACCCATCGGTGGAGGTGATTCCGGGGATCGAATTTTCTACTGAATACGAGGGAAAAGACGTGCATATGCTGGGATTATATCTCTCCTACGACGCCCCTTCCTTTCAGAAGCAGTTAGACGTCTTCGTCGCCTCCCGTATCAACCGTAATATCCAAATGTGCGCCAGGCTACAGGAAGCCGGTATTGACATCACCTATGAAAAGCTGCTGGCGGAAAATCCGGGTTCTGTCATCACCAGGGCGCATTACGCCTCCTATCTGCAAAAGCACGGTTACGTCAAAAGCAGGCCGGAGGCTTTTCAGCGATACGTAGGCGACCATACCCGATATTTTGTCCCCAGGGAAAAGGTGACGCCCGCCCAGGCGGTACGGCTCATCCTGGAAGCCGGAGGCGTTCCGATTCTGGCACACCCTCCTCTCTATCACATGGGAAGCGAAAGGCTGGACGCATTAGTCGCCTCTTTAGCAAAGGTCGGATTAATGGGGATTGAAGCCATTTACAGCACTTATACGAATCAAGATGAACGGGATATGCGCAGGCTGGCCGACAAATACGGGCTTCTCTTAAGCGGCGGCTCTGATTTCCATGGCGACAATAAACCGGGACTGGATCTGGCTGTGGGATATGGCAGGCTGTTTGTACCCGAGACAATACTGGATGCGATTAAGGCAGCGCGCTCTGCCCTGCCGCCCCATTCCGCTTCGAATGGGAACGATATAAGCGAAAGGACTGACTGATAACATGAAGCTATTATTTACCGACTTAGACGGAACGCTCCTCAACAACGACAGCAAGGTTTCTCCGGGCACCCGGGCTTTTCTGGACGAATTTCTGGCCGCCGGCAATAAGCTGATCCTGTCCTCCGGCCGCCCGCTGCTCAGCGTCCTTGAAGTAAAGAACGACGCAGGGCTTCTTCAAAAGGGAATTTTCCTGATCTGCAACAATGGCACCCAGATTTATGACTGCGATCAGGAGCGCTCTATTGTAGAAAAAAGGCTTCCCCGCCCTTATGTCTCTTACTTACAGCAGCAGGCTCAGAAACACCATCTGCATATCCAGGCTTATCGAGATGATGCGGTGATTTCTCCCGCTGATGATAAAGAAATCAAATACTACCGCAGACGGATTCATCTTCCCTTGATCGTTTCCCCCTGCCTGACAGATGGGCTGGTAAACGATCCCCTTAAAATGCTTGCCATCAGCTTAGACGACCATGAGAAGCTGGAAGCCTTTCGCCGAAGTATTGCCGATTGGGCGGAAAACAAAATACAAATGATCTACTCCAACGATATGTATCTGGAACTGTTCGACTGGGATTCCGGTAAAGGCAGCGCGGTACGCTTTGTCTGCGACCATCTGGGCGTACCCCTCTCCGACGCCTATGCCGCCGGAGATGCGGATAACGATATTTCCATGCTGGAAGCTGCCGGTACGGGCATCGCCATGGCAAACGCTACAGATCGGGTAAAGCGAGCCGCAGACGTCGTTACGGCGCTGGATAACGACAGGGACGGACTTGCCGATATAATGAAAAGGCTGCTCGCATCATAATGCGTCAGCCCTCCACAATCAGATATCTCCCGTCTCCAACGGCAAATACTTCTTCCGCCTCCAGTATCTCCTCCTGACTGGCGCCTTCCGTATCAATGCCCTCTTCCTCAAAAAATTCCCATACCTCCTTGACCGAATTGACAACCACCGCCATACATTCTTCCAAAAACTCCTCCGCCTCCTTAGGATTCTCCGCTACCGGCTCCGGATAGAGCTGCATCTGGTGATCCAGAAAACACTGTAATACCTTTTCATCAAACATGAACGTCGCTTCTCCTTTCTATTGCCATACACTTAGGCGTTTGTAACGATATCATGCAGGGGCGGGATATGGCGCGGGTATCCGCCGCCCTTACACCAGCCCCCGCTTTTTTAATTCCTGATATACCCTGCTCACGGGCAGACCCACCACATTATTATAGTCGCCGCAAATCCCCTGTATGTATGCAGCGCCAAGTCCCTGAATCGCATAGGCTCCCGCCTTATCCATGGGTTCCCCGCTGTCGACATAGCGACAGATCTCTTCCTCCGTCATGGGATACATGGTCACGTCTGTACTCTCGCTGAAGGTCGCATACATCGCGGACAGTCCCTTATATTTCCATGCAAGGGTGACGCCCGTATATACCTGATGGCCGCCGCCCTGCAACTGCCGCAGCATCCTTACCGCGTCCTCGCGCCCTGCAGGCTTTCCCAGAATTTCTCCCCAGCAGGACACAACCGTATCCGCGCCGATGACCGCGAAATCCTCCTTGCCCTGCTCCGTCAGTCTGGCGCACACATCCACCGCTTTCTGATAAGATAATCGTTCTACAACTTCATCTGGTTTCGTCTCGGTTATGTTCTCTTCCACCATGCTTGGCATGGTTTTAAAAGAGAGCCCCACCTGCTTTAGCAGCTCCTTTCTTCTGGGAGATGCCGACGCCAAATATATTTTCATATCCTAATCCTCATTTCTTCATTCGTGATGCATTTTGGGGATAAACACTCTCTTACCGCCAATATCTGCCTCCGCCCTGGCAGCCGCCTTTGCCTCCTGACAAAAGGCAAGCTGGGCATTGTAAATTTCTTTGCCCCTTTTATCCACCTTCTCATAACTGCCGTCCGGCTGCAAAACGGAGGCCTTCACCGTATCTCTAAGCTGACAGTCTAAGATATGCCGCAGCTTCTCCTGCAACGCGGGCTTTTCCACCGGAAATAAGATTTCCACACGGCGGTCCAGATTACGGGGCATCCAGTCCGCGCTGGAGCAGTAATACTCCGGCTTGCCGTCGTTCTCGAAATAAAAGATTCTGGCATGTTCCAAATAATTGCCCACAATCGAGCGCACGGAAATATTCTCGCTGACTCCGGGGATACCTACCCGCAGGCAGCAGATTCCCCGGACGATCAATTCAATTTTCACTCCCGCTGCGCTTGCTTCATACAACGCCATGATAATACTCTTATCGCACAAGGAATTCATCTTGGCAATAATGTGTGCCGGCCTGCCCTGCAGGGCATGTTCCTTCTCCCGGCCTATCAGGCTTAAGAATCTATCCTTTAACCAGAGTGGCGCCAGGGAAAGACGGTTCCAGCTTCTTGGCTCCGAATAGCCTGACAGCATATTAAAGACTGCCGTGGCATCTTCTCCGATCACCTCGGAACAGGTAAACAGTCCAATATCGGTATAAAGCTTTGCCGTAGAATCATTATAATTGCCGGTTCCCAGATGTACATATCTGCGGATTCCGTTTTCTTCTTTTCTTACTACAAGTGTAATCTTGCTATGGGTCTTTAACCCTACTAACCCATAGATTACATGGCAGCCCGCCTTTTCCAGCTTCTTCGCCCAAACGATATTGTTTTCCTCATCAAACCGGGCTTTCAGCTCCACCAGCACGGAAACCTGCTTGCCGTTTTCCGCCGCCTGCTCCAAAGCGGCGATAATGGGGGAATTGCCGCTGACGCGGTACAGGGTCTGCTTGATCGCCAGCACGTCAGGATCCTTGGCGGCCTGCCGGATAAAACGCACTACCGGCTCAAAGCTCTGATAAGGATGGTGCATGAGAATATCTCCCTCCCTGATCTTCTCAAAGACATCTGCCTCCTCCGGCAGCTCCGGCACCGTTTGGGGTTTCAGATAGCCGTGCTCCTTTAAGTGATCGAAGCCCTCCAGCCCATACATCTTAATCAGGAATGTCAGATCAAGAGGACCGTTGATCGGATAAATGTCCTCCTTCTGAATGGCCAGTTCCTCCCGCAGCAGCTTTAAAAGCCGGGTATCGATCCCTTCCTCTGTTTCCAGTCGGATAATCTGCCCCCACTGACGTTTTTTCAACTGTTTCTCAATCTCCTGCAGCAGATCTTCCGCCTCTTCCTCCTCAATGGTCAGATCCGCATTGCGCATGATACGGAAGGGGTGCGTGCAGACGATATCATAATTCAAAAAGAGCTTATGGATATTGCGCTCAATAACCTCCTCCAGAAGTATGACCCTGGTCTCGTCCTCACATGGAATAGATACGATACGGGGCAATACGCTGGGCACCTGAACCGTGGCAAATTCCAATTCGCCTTCGCCGTTTTTCTTGGTCACCAGCGCTCCCAGATTCAGAGATTTATTCCGTATCAGCGGAAACGGCCTGGAGGAATCCACCGCCATAGGCGTTAACACCGGATAGACATGATCCATAAAATAACGATCCACATAAGCGCCGTCCTCTTTATCCAAATCCTCATGATGTCTGATAATATGCAGTCCCTGATCCAGAAGCTGGGGCGTCAGGGAACGGTTATAGGTATTATATTGCTGTTCCACCAGCTTATGAGTCTCCTCATTAACCCGCGCAAGCTGCTCCTGCGCCGTCATTCCCGCAATATCCCTTTTCTTATAACCGGCATTTACCATATCCTTCAGAGAAGCCACCCTGACCATAAAAAACTCGTCCAGATTGGACGCCGTAATACTTAAAAATTTCAGTCGTTCCAATAAAGGAATCTGTTTGTCCTTAGCTTCATTCAGCACCCGCTTGTTAAACAGCAGCCAGCTAAGCTCCCTGTTGGTATAATATTCATTTTGGGAAAAATCAATTGTGTTTGCCATAGCCCCTATGGCCTCCTTCTATTCTGGCTTTATTCCTGTTATCTGCGCTGCCGGATCACCGGCTTCACGCTGTATACTTCCTCGAAGAACTCCGCGCGCTTCGTAAATAATCCTTTTTCCAGCGTAATATCTACGGAGGAATCCACCGTAATAATCAGTTGCTCGTCTTTCAGGGTCGTCCTGACATCTTTAAATTTCTGCTTATGGCTTCTGTCCAGCCCGTTGGCAAGCTTTAAAATAGCCGTCAGCTTGGCGGTCGTCAGGTATGCCTCTTTGTCGATGGAGCCGTTCCTGCTCATCACGTCATAATAGTCAAAATCCATGTGATTGTACTTTACCACGTTGGCCACGATCTCCCGTTCCACATGGGACAATCCGATAATCTCCGTGGACATGATAATATGGTACGAACATTCCCCCAGATTCACCAGGCTGATATATTTGCCGCAGTCATGCAGCAGCGTCGCGATCCGCAGCAGCAGCCGCTCTCTTTTGGAAAGGCCGTGCACCTTCCTCATGCTGTCGTAGATCGTCAGCGCTATCTTCTCCAAAGTCTCGCTTCTGCGCCTGCTTCCCATATAGCGCTTGCTGATATTCCGGGCGCAGGCGATAATATCCTGCTCGAAATCATGATCTTCCCTGATCATTTTATTCTTTTCCCCATATTCATATGCCATACCGTCGCACAGGCTGACTCCCGGCGCCCAGATCAGCTTCGCATCCATCATCTGCGCAATCCGATTGATTAACATCCCCGAAATACACAGAAGCGGCACATTTTCCTCCGGCATCCCCAGCCGCTTCGCCACCTCCTGCATGGGAATCTCGCGAACTCTCTGTAAAAAGCGCCCCATGGCGGAGGCTTCGATGCTTTCCTGCTCAAGCCCCGCTACATTCTTGCCCACCACAGCGGAAATGTAATCGTCCACCACGATAATATTTTCTATTTCCCGATCCTTCAGATACAGCTTCTTAAACACCGCCAGTTGGGAACTGATCATTTCATCCAGAATCGTCTCATATTGGCCGGGGCGAATATTCAGCCTGCCGATCTGATCCTGCAAGCGAAGCACGCCCAGTCTCATATTCTGGGTGGTTACCAGCGTATCCTGGTCAAAAAGCGATAGCTGTATGCTGCCGCCGCCGATATCCACGATGGCGGTGCCCTTTTCAATAATCCTTTGAAAAGCGTCGACTCTGGAGGCAATAGATTTATAATCCAGGAAACGCTGTTCCGAGTTGCTGAGCACCTCGATTCTGATTCCTGTCCGCTGCGCGATCTGATCCAGGACAATCATCGTGTTCTCCGTCTCACGGATTGCGCTGGTTCCATAGGCCTTATAATCATCCGCCCGGTAGCTCTTCATAATCTCTACATAATCCCTGAGCACGCTGCACAGCTCGTCTACCCTGCCGTAGCTGATTTTCCCTGTGGCAAAGGTATCCGTACCCAGATCAATACGATGCCGGATATGGTCGATCTCCTTAATGCCGCCCTTGGAGGATATCTCAAAGATCTTCATGGCAAGCTCATAAGAACCCACATCTATCGCCGCAAACGTTTTCATTCCACTCATCCCTTTCCAAGAAGATAATCAATAAACTGCTGTGCCGTCCTGCCGGACAGCCCTCCATGGGCAAGCTCCCATTTATTGGCCTCCAGATACAATTCCTCCTCCGGCATCTCAATGCCGCAGCGTTCCGCCAGCGTCCTGACAATCTGCTGGAACTGCTTTTTATCCGGCGCGCAGAAGAAAATCGAAACGCCAAAACGATAGACCAGGGACAGCTTCTCCTGCACCGTATCTCCCGCGTGCATATCCTCCGCTCTGCGGTCTTCCTTATCGCTGTAGTTCTCCCGTACCAGATGTCTTCTGTTGGAGGTCGCGTAGATCAGCACATTTTCCGGTTTTTTCTCCAGGCCTCCCTCAATCACCGCCTTCAAATACTTATACTCTATCTCGAAGTCCTCGAAGCTTAAATCGTCCATATAGATGATAAACTTATAATTTCGGTTCTTTATCTGGGAAATCACATCGCTTAAATCCTGAAACTGATGCTTATAGATTTCAATAATACGCAGTCCCCTGTCATAATATTCATTGGCGATCGCTTTTACACTGGAAGATTTACCGGTTCCCGCGTCTCCGAACAGCAGACAGTTATTCGCTCTTCTGCCTGCCACAAAAGCTTCCGTATTGTCGACCAGCTTCTTCTTGGGAATCTCATAGCCCACCAGATCGTCCAGATATACATGGGCAATATTCTGAATGGGCACAATCCTTGCCCCTGTATCCTCATGCACCACGCGGAACGCTTTATGTAAACCAAATTTCCCGACTCCATACTCCTGATAGAACTCTGTCAGAGTGTCCTTCATCGCCTGGGCATTTTCATTGGCCATAAACTGCTCCGACAGATGGCAGATGCGGTCGCGGATTCGTTTGTTATATACCTTACTGTCCTGAGAAGGGCTTTCGTAGGATAAAATCGTATAAAACTCCGGAGCCCTTAAAATTTCCACCATCTCAGTAAAATCATACTCGTAGAATTCCCTGAAAATAGTAATATCATGCAGCACCAGTCCGTTGATGCTGCCCTCCACGGCTCCCCTGATCTCACACGCCATACTGTAGCTGTTCTCGTTATTCACTAACAGATTCGTCAGATAGCAATGCCACAGATTCCCGTAAAAGCCATGATCCGCAGCCATTTCCAGCAGACCGTGCATACAATCGTACAAAAGCGGCCTTGCGCCGCTGTCGCCGGAACGGTAATGCTCCATCAGCCAGACCATATCCTTCAATATCTTTCCATCCGCAAAATCCTTATAAACAATCAGTTCTTCTTCTCTCATGACCTTCTAATCTCCATTCCGGAGCGTTAGCCTGTTCCCATTCAGCCTGGCTCACTTATTTAGTAATTTCCCAGAATCTTCATGCTGCGCGCCTCGTCCCGCAGCCCGCGCAGCGCGTTTTTTACCGCGGCATCCGCCAGATTTCCTTCGAAATCAATGAAGAAACGGTATTCCCAATTCCGTTCTTCAATGGGGCGGCTCTCTATCTTCGTCATGTTCAGGTTATTATAAATAAAATGAGATAACATATGATATAAAGACCCGCTTTCATGGGATACCTCCAGGCAAATGCTTACCTTTTTCGCATCTTTTAAAAAGATCTTCTGGTTGGTGACAATAATGAAGCGGGTGGAGTTTGTCTCCGACTGGTTAATCCCCCGCTCCAAAATCTCAAGCCCATATATTTGAGCCGCCGCCTCGCTGGCAATCGCCACCTGACTTGCGTCTCCATCTTCGCTGACCTTGCGGGCCGCAAAAGCGTTATTCTGGATACTGATCTGACGCCAGGCGTCATGTTCATTCAGATAACGGGCGCTCTGCATCAACGACTGGGGATGGGAATATACTGTTCTGATCTGCTCAAAATCCGTGCCCGGCAGCCCCATCAGACAGTGTTCAATCCTGATAATCTGCTCCCCCACAATATAATTCTCAAATTCCACCAGCAGATCATAAATCTCATTTACAATACCGGCGGTGGAATTTTCAATGGGCAGTACCGCGAAATCTGCGCTGCCCTCTTCAATCGCGCACATGGCGTCCCGGAAGGTATCTACGTGGAAACAATTCACCTGTTCCCCGAAATATTTCATCATCGCCATCTGGGAATAAGCGCCCTCCGCCCCTTGAAACACCACGCGGGCCTTCTCCGCCTCCAGCCTGTCCACGGCGATAAACGGCAGCCTGCCGATACTCCCCGCTTCCGCCAGCTTATTATACTGCAGCTTGCGGCTCATGGACATGATTTGCTCGAACAATTCCTGAATCCCATGGGCGTTGAACTCATTATGGGTCAGCGCTTTGACCCTGCGCAGCTTTTCTTCCTCTCTGGTCTTATCGAATACCTTCTTTCCCGTCTCTATTTTATAATCGGCTACCTGCGCGCAGATTTCCATTCTCTCTTCATAAAGCTTCACAATCTGCTCGTCAATTCCGTCCAGTTGATTGCGTAAATCCAACAACTCCATGCCCTGCTCTTCCTTTCCCGCCTGCTTTGCAGGCTTTCCGCTCCCGGCCTGCCCCGTATCTTCCCGTAAGGCTCCGGCACAGCCGACTTTAGCCGTTCATTATATCTTACCCCAAATTTTCCTTGATAGCAAGCCGGATTGTCGATATAATAAGGTAGCTGATAACAGTTGAACCCTGATTGGAGACCGGTTGTCCCAGGCGGCAGCCCATTGTCCCTGATGGCAGAATAGAAATGAGGTTTGAAATGACAACCAGACAGAAAAACATTTTAATTTTATCTATAACAGGCGTTATAATTATATTACTGCTATTGCTTGTAATCTTCAGTGGGCGGATTCCGCTGAACGACGAAAATACCACAGGCAATACGCCGGGCAATCTCAATAACGGCGGATATTTCTGCGAAGCCGACGGGCGGGTGTACTTCGCCAATGCCTATGACCAATACGCGCTGTATTCCATGAATCCGGATGAGACAGACTTAAAGAAGCTGAACGACAACTCCGTCTCCTACATCAACGCGGGCGGCGATTACCTGTACTATGCCATGTCCACCAATTCCAGCGGTTCCGGGCTGGGCTACGTCCGCCAGACCTCCGGTATCTACCGCAGCAAATTAAACGGCAGCAGCGCCCTCTGCCTGGACAGATGCCATATTGTCACCATGCAGCTTTGCGGCAACTATTTATACTATGAGAAATACGACAATACAGACGCCGTCTCCCTGGACAAAATTAAAATCAATAAGAAGGAAAAACAGACCCTTGCGGCGGAACGAATCAATCCCAACTGTTATGTGAATGGTATTATTTATTATAACGGCACAGAAGAAGACCATTATCTTCACGTACTGGACACCGCTACCGATACCTCCCAGGTATTGTGGGAGGGCGATCTCTGGAATCCGATCTATCAGGATGGCTATCTATATTATATGGACGTAGCCAATCATTACCGGCTGTGCCGATACTCCCTGAGCGACGATGTCATCGAAATCCTGACCAACGACCGGATTGATCTGTTTAATGTATACGACAACTACATCTACTATCAGGTCAGCTCCAAGGACGCCCCCGCCCTGAAAAGAATGTTAATCGACGGCAGCTCCCAGGAAACGGTATGCGAGGGAGTGTTCCAAAACATCAACGTTACTTCCCAGTATGTGTATTTTAACGCTTTCAATGAGGAAACCCCGGTTTATAAGACCAGCACCTACGGTCCCGTCAACGTAACCACCTTCGACGCCGGTATGCAGGCTGCGTTGGACAATCTGGATTAATTTCCCTCCGCCAGTCTGACACATTCATACGCTCCGTTATAGCAGCCCCCGCGATTCAGCCTGTCGATGGTATCTATCATATGCCCGGTTATCTCCTGATCCCCGATAAGACTCTCTAAGGCTCTGAGGATATCCTGCTCACTCTCAAATTCCGGCGTTCCGTCGCCGAGCTCTGCCGTGTGGATTGCCCCGTAGACCTCGTGACCGCCGATATGCTTAATCATCAGCTTGGGAATCGGATAGTAAGCAAGCTCCGACGGCTTGGTGACGAGAAGGTCGCAGACCGGTATCAGAAGGTTCGTAGCATAAACAGCCTCGAAGATATTCCTGTTGCAAACGCAGTAAATTCCGTCAATATAGGCGGTCTTCATATCCACTGTAAGTCTTTCAAGCCTGGAAAATTCGTCAAAGTATGTGACAGCACCGCCTGCAAACTCCGGGAGCTTCCTCGATACGGTATCGTATACCCCCTTATGGTCGCCAAAGTTGATGAACAGGGCGACTTTTTTCTCCCTGACATAAGGCATCAGACAGCGTATCATATTGACGAACAGATCGACGCCTGCCCCCGCACCGCCGACGGTCATGAGGATGCGGTAAGGCTCGTTGTCCTTCAGCCTTTTTCTCCGCGCTTCATTGTCTGCTTCAAGCCCCGCAACCATTTCATGATCGACATAATGCCCCACCATCTTAAGCTCTTCTTCCTTCATTCCGTTAAGCTTTTTCTTATCGAAGCCGTTAAGGGTCTTATAACCGTAATAGGCAAAGTTCGTCTGTACCGTGTGAATGGCGCCCTCGGAGAGATGCAGCCCCATAGCCCAGTTGTCAGGGATTGCGTTCACGACATTTGTCATGCCGGAATGGACTGCGCTTTGGGAGCACCAGACATGGGTAGCAATAAACGGAATATCCTTGTCGATGTTTTTGAAGATTGGAACCAACAGCTCCGCGTTTTTCTGGTCGCCGATATTATAGGTGATTTTTTTGAAGCCCTCGCAGTTCATCGGCTCCCAGATCAGCCTGTCAAAGAGGGCGCACTTCTGACTGACGCGGGACGCAAGAGAATACAAGTCGTTCTGGTACCTGATAACCTTCGAGCCGGTTGCATCAAAGGAGGCGAGGTCAAGCCAAAGCGGGGCAAAGCCCAATGCCCTTGCACAGGAAGCCATAGCGATAGCGATTCTGTAATGCCCGAAGCCCATGCGGATATTTCCGATGATGATTGGCTTCTCCGGCATCTTGACATTCTCCTCGCCAAAGACTATGTTGCTTACGCCGATTTTTGACAGAGCAGGAATATCCTCAAACGCAATTTTGTAATCGCTGCCGGAGTCATCCCCAAATTTTTTTATAAACTTTCTTTTCTGCTTTTCAGCCTTTTTCACCTTACTTGCAGGCATTACGTTGCCGAAAATAACCGAGCTTCTATCTCTAACATTCATATAGGATCCCTCTTTTTGCGTTATACTTAAGATTATGCTTCTCTCCGTCAAGCCTGTAGGAAATCTCAATGCAGTCTCCCGCCCTGCGGTATTCTTTGTCGGTGGCGGATCTCAGCTTTAAAGCCTTTTCAAAGAGACTCCGTTTCTCCTTGTCGTACTCAGAGACATTATCGGAGGTCATCATCACACTTCCGAAAAGTGCGTTTATCGTGATGAGGGCTTCCTTCTGCCTGTCCGACAGATCGTTGTTCTCGTCCCTCAGGATAAACACATCGGGATCGGAACCAAAAAGCCTTTTGTCGAAAAGCGAACGATAGATTGTGTTCTGAATGGTTGTCTTAGTCGAGATTCGTTCTCTGTGCATGAATCTCATATACCACTCGTCGTCGAATTTTAAAGACACATCCGGTCCCACTCTGAGATAATCAAAGCTGTCCGCGCTGTTCATGATCATTCCTCCGCAGCCGAGAATTATCTTGTCGGGAAGAATACTTCTTATGTGCGAATATGCCCCGGCGGCAATCTGCGCTCTGGTTTTCGTCTCGATTTTTCCCGGATTGGCTGCATACAGGAAGTCGAGTTTGAAGAAATCAAAGCCCATGTCCGAGTAAAAGCTGAGGCAGTCGTCTACATAGCGCATAGCTTCTTCGTTTTCCGAATTAAGCCCGTAAAAGCCGCTCCAATTATTGCCCGATCGATCGTCAAAAAACCATTCGGGATGAGTCTTATACACGACGCTTTCGCTCTCCGCGGCAAAGGGCGCAAGCCAGATTCCGGCTTTCAGACCCTTTTCGTGGATTTTTTCAACGATATCGGAAAGCCCGTTGGGAAACTTTTCCGGGTCGATAGACAGCCAATCGCCGACTGCCGTTTCATATCCGTCGTCAATCTGGAACAGTTCAAAGGGCTCCCCTACGGCAGACAGATTCTCAAGAATCTTTTGCTCGTCGATATCCTCATAATAGTTGTACCACGAGGTATAGCCGAGAATATTGGGAACCGGCTTTTCTGCGAACTCCGAAAAGAAGTAATCTTTGTCGGTTGTAAAATCGAACAGGCAGATACTGCCTTTAAGCTTAAGCCCTGAAACGTCGCTTTCAAGAATGATTCTCTTATTCCTGACATCGTGGTTGATGATGAGATAGGCGTTCCTATAATTGAACGAGCCTATAAAAATGTTATCCGCATAGCTTATGTCATAGCCGTGCAGGACGCCATGCTTATAATCCTTGAACCTGCTGTCTCCATAGCCGTCAAACGCAAATCTGTCAACCAAAAACCTGGGAAGTCTCCTGATATCCTTAAGGCTTTCCCCGGCAAGAAACTCCTTCGTATCCGTCCATGACTGATAGCCGTTAACAAATATAGGCTCTTTCTTCCTGTAGGTATACGGTATTGAGATTGTCGCGGAAAGAATGGTGAGCGAAGACTTTGCCGTAACCGTAAAAGTGTTTCTCTGGCCATAGCTGCAGGCAATATCCACCAAGCCATCGCTGCCGCTGACCGTGTGCCGTTCGCCATTTACCGAATAGGTAAGTTCAAGCTTCGTAATCCCTTCCATCACTCAGCGCTCCTTTCAGCGAGCTGTTTTTGACCCTCCGCGATTTCTGCGCGGACGCTCTTTTCGTTATAAAGAAGAAGCGCGCCGGCGCCCAAAAGGCAGAAGACAAGCGAGATCGCGAGGGTTATTCTGTAACCGGCGCCGGTGCTGACGACCTCGCCGGCATCGTTAGTATACTGGCCGATCGTCGCGACCGAGGTGAATATAAGCATTGCAACGCTCTGTCCCAGCTTGAAAGCAAAGGTTCTTGAAGCAAAAAACATTCCGTCGTGGTTTTCCTTCGTCTTATATTCGTCCGCCTCCGCAATATCCGCAACAATCGCCTGCGGCACTACCCCTAAAATCGACATCGGGATTCCAACCAGAACGGCGATGATTACTCCGAAGATTCCATTCGGAAGCAGGGTCTGCCTGCCCGCAAAAGTAGTGATAAAGAAGGCGAACGCAAAGAGCAGAAAGCCTGCAATGACTATCTTCTTTTTCCCAATCTTTTGGGTAATCTTGTTGACCGGTATATACAGCGCAAAGGTCACAAAGGTCATCAGGATAAAGAGAAGCATATAGTTGTCCGTCTTCAACAGATTCTCAACGTAGTAGATGAAGCCGGTGTTGAAGATGGTGATGCCTACCCAATAGAGAAGATCCGATAGGACGAACACCCTGAACGCTCCGTTTCTGAAGGTCTTGCCGAGAGACTTGAAGGCGTTCTCGCTGACGACGGGCGCGCTGTCACGGGTATATTCCCTCTCGTCGATCAAAAATGCAGGAACCCACATACAAATCAGCGCGATCAAAGCCATAACGCCCAAGACGATTCTCGCGGAAACTATGATATCCAGTCCTGCAGCCGATGAAACAGCCTGCCAAATCATCTTGCCGGAAAAGGCGATTCCGGTACCCAGGATATAGGTAATCGAAATAAATGTGGATATGTTCATCCTGTCAACAGGGTGCTTGCCTAAAACCGGAATCAGCGCATTATAAGGCGTACAGTAAGCCGTCATGCAAAGATAGAATAAAAGCAGCGTTACAACAAGCCAGACTGTATTGATCCACGAAATTCCGTTTATCGGACAGCAGAAAATCAGTACGGTCACAAGCGCAAACGGGAACGCCGCAATTCTTAAAAACGGAATCCTCTTGCCGAGCTTACTTGTGCAGTTATCGCTGGCAGAAGCGATCAGCGGGTCGGTGATTGCGTCGAACACTCTGCCGCTGGCGGTTATCAGCCCGATCACCGTAAGTCCGACAAATACAACGCCCTGCGTGATAAAGAGATGGCTTTGCATAACCGTATCGGTCGCATCAGGCAGATAGAAGTTGACGAGAAGATTTGTGATGATTCCCGAAAGAATCGACCATCCAAGCTGTCCCAAAGCGAAATAGACCATGATTTTCCTGGATACACGTTTCATATCGTTTCCTCCGTAATGATTATTTTCACGCCCGCATTATACACGCAGGCACTTGCTTTCTGTTTCTTTCCATTTAAGATTGCCCATCTTTTCTTCTTTCTACTCATAATCATGATTCTGTCCATTGAATCGTCTGACGCTCATCAAAAAAAAACATACTGCATCCTGCCGGTCTTATACGAGTATGTGCGCTTCCCCCTGTCGCTGCACCTCCTGATAAAGCTGCAGCACGGACTGACGCAGCACCGGGTGGAACGCATAGGGCGCAATCTGGGCAAGGGGAGCCAGCACAAAATCCCGATGGTGCATATCCTCATGGGGAATCTTTAACGCTTCCGTATACAGGACGCAGTCTTCATACAGAAGAATATCCAGATCCAAAGTCCTGGCTCCCCAGCGCACCTTGCGCTCCCTGCCGTTTTCCCGTTCTATCTCATGAATCCGTTCCAGTAACTGTTCGGGCGTATAGAGCGTATCGATGGCGATCGCGCCGTTTAAGTAATTCTCCTGCTCCACTCCGCCGTAGGGCGTCGTCAGCATCCAGTCCGAGACTTTCAGCACACGGCACTTTTCATCCCGGCGCAGGGTCTCTACCGCCCTGTTCAGATACTCCTCCCGATTGCCCAGATTGGAGCCGCAGGACAGATAGGCCTTCTTCCACCCCCTCACCAGCCTCACGGACACAGACTCAAAAGGCAGCGGAATAGGCGCCTCCGGTTTGCGCACCTCCAGGGTGATACGCCGGATATAAGGAAATTCCAACAGCGCCGCCTCCGCGGTCTTCTGTGCCGCAGTCTCAATCAGCTTATAAGTATGCTCTGTCAGAAAGCGCTGGAAAAACAGGCATACCTCCCCATAATTGGTAGAAAGCTCCAAAGCGTCCATTGTTCCCGCTTGTCTGAGATCCGTCTCCAGGACGGCGTTAATATAAAAATTCTGTCCCTTTTCATTTTCTTCGGCATATACGCCATGATAAGCATATATTCGAAGATTCTCTATCCGAATCTGATCTATCTCATTCATTTCCATCTCCATGTCAGTGTTCCCTGCCTTTCCACAGGCTGTGGGATATCTCACGGCTGCCTTGTTATCCCCTATATCCGTCCCGGATTGCTTCCGCCATACGAATCGCCCGCACATTCTCTTTCACATCATGTACTCTCACAAACATAGCGCCTTTCTGTACCGCATACACCGTTGTGACCAGCGTCCCCTCCAGCCGCTCAGAAGCCGGCAGATCCAGCGTAAGCCCGATCACAGATTTCCGGCTGCATCCCAATAACAGCGGATAGCCCAGAGAATGAAGCATTTCCATTCGGTCTATCATTTCCAGATTGTGCTCTCTGGTCTTGCCGAAGCCTATGCCCGGGTCCAGAATAATCTTATCATTTTCGATTCCCGCCTTATTTGCGATAACAATTGTTTCTTTTAAATCCTCCAATACGTCCGTCATATAGCTATTATAATCCGGCTCCTTCCGGTTATGCATCAGACAGCAGGGCAGCCCTGCCCCGGCTATGATGTCCGCCAGAAGAGGATCGTATTTCAATCCCCAAATATCATTGATCAGATCGGCTCCGGCTTCTATCCCCGCCTGAGCCACCCTGCCCTTATAGGTGTCCAAAGAGATTGGAATGTCAAATCTTGATTTAATATTTTCAATCACCGGAATTACCCGCTCTGCTTCCTCCTCCTCCGACAACAACGTATAGCCCGGTCTGGTGGATTCTCCCCCCACATCCACAATATCCATGCCTTCCGCTATCATTTCCTCCACATGATACAAAGCCTTGTCCAGAGTATTAAACTGACCGCCGTCCGAAAAAGAATCAGGCGTTACGTTTAAAATTCCCATGACATAGGTATGCCCCTGAACCGCAAATTCCTTCTGTCCAATTCTCATAGTTTCCCTCATTTCTGCGCTGCCCTTTGCGCATCAAGCAATGTTTGTGCAGGCAACGCGCAGTCACAAACCTGCCGCCTACCAGATCAGGCCCTGATTTTTCTTTCTGCCGTTCCAATGGCACTCCTCCGCCACAGGACAGGCATAGCAGGCTCTGCTGGCCTTGTCGGCACGGTATAAGAGCCCGTTTAAATTCCGTTCTTCCCTGACGTCTGCGTTTCTATGATTCCTGATCGCCCGAATAATAACATCCGCTTCCGTATCGTCGAACCCACATTCCGCCAGTATCCGGGGCGCCAGCTCGGCGCTGGCAAGCTCATGGGGCGTCCCGTCCTCATACTGCCGGAAGCGTCCGATATCATGTAAGAGCGCCGCCCCATAGACAAGCTCCTTCTGTAGTCCATAGGCCTCTTCCAGATTAAGCAGCATGCCAATCCTCGCCACATCCAATAGGTGCCCTATGTTATGACGGCAGAAGCGACGATTCGCTTCTGCCCGCTCATTCTTCTCCACATAAGCTTTAAATAAATCATGATTTAATATTCTATCAATACATTCCATGACTCCACGCTTTCCCGGATTATCGTCCCTGCCCCTTCAGCATTTCAAAGAAATACTGCTGTAGCTGAGGCTGGTCAGTAAAGCACCCCCTGGTCGCCATGGTCACAGTCTGGCTGCCCGGCTTCTCTACGCCGCGCATGGTCATGCACATATGCTCCGCTTCCGCCATTACCATAACCCCCTGAGGCTTTAAGTGCTCCATCACCGCCTCCGCGATCTGAGCCGTCATCTGTTCCTGTATCTGAGGCCTTCTCGCATAGACCTCCACCGTCCGCGCCAGCTTACTCAGCCCTACTACCTTCCCGTCCGGCAGGTAAGCGATATGCACTTTGCCGTAGAAGGGCATCAAATGGTGTTCACAGATAGAATAAAAGGTGATATCTTTGACCAACACAATCTCGTTGCTCTCCACCGTAAAGGTTTTCGACAGATGTACCGCCGCATCCTCATCCATTCCTTTATAAATCTCTTCATACATACGGGCAATCCGGCTGGGCGTCTCTCTGAGCCCTTCCCTGTTTACATCCTCACCGATGCCCTCAAGCAGCAGCGTAACTGCCTGCTCAACCTTCTTCAAGTCTACCATGAGAATCTCTCCTGATCGTATCTCTATGTTCTACCACATCTATCAATTCTCCCAGATAAGAGAGAGAACCGAAAGCAATAATCACCGTATCCTGATCCAGCCCGGCTAACAGATAGGCGATCTCTACCGCCTCCTGCACACTGTCGGCAACGGTCACACTGTCATGATACTCCCTGACCGTCTGCGCCAGGTCATAGGCGTGCAGGGCGCGCTCTCCGGCAGGGGGCGTCACCGTAATAATATGCTCCGCCAGCCCGCAGGTATTACGGATTATTTTTTCATATTCCTTATCCCTCAACACTCCCATTATATAAATGATTCGCCTGTTTGTAAAATAAAACCTGATGCTTTGCGCTAATTTGATGGAAGCGTCCTCGTTATGGGCGCCGTCGGCTATAAAAAGGGGCTTCTTGCCGATTACCTCGAATCTTCCCCGCCACTTCGTCTCCGCCAGCCCCCTGCGCAGCTTATCTTCAGGAACCGGATATCCCAGCCTTCCCAGCGCCATAATCGTCTCCACTGCCGTCACGGCGTTTTCAATTTGGAATTGCCCCAGCATCGTGATCTCCAGATTCTTATACCTATCGTAACTGAAACGCTGTTTCGTTACGCCGTATTTCACATTCTTAGCCCTGCCCGCATCTGCGGTAAAAAACTTCGCCTTCCGCAGAAGCGCCGCCTGCCGCAGCACCTTCATGACCTCCGGGGACTGTTTGGAGGATATTACATAACATCCGTCTTTTATAATGCCCGACTTGGCGATCGCTATCTGCTGCTGGGAATCTCCCAAAATTCCCATATGATCCATGCTAATCGATGTAAAAACAGCCGCTATGGTAGTCGTCACCACATTGGTAGCGTCCAGGGCTCCTCCAAGCCCCGTTTCCAGTACCACAAGATCACACCGTTTATCCAGAAAAAATAAAAACGCGACCGCCGTTTCTATTTCAAAAAGCGTAGGGTGGGGAAATCCCTCTTTTGCCATGGCTTCCGCCGCCTTTTGCGCCTGTTCCAAATATTTACACAGCCCTGTCTGCGTAATCATTCTGCCGCCTATCTGAAACCGCTCCCGATAATCGCGTATCACAGGCGAAAGATATCTGCCCACTTGATATCCCGCCGTCTGTAAGACGGTGGAGACATAGGCCAGCACCGAGCCCTTGCCGTTGGTGCCCGCAATATGCACGAATTTCAGTTGATCCTGAGGATTGCCAAGGCGCGCGCACAGTTCCCGCACAGTTTCCAGCCCCATGACGCTGCCATACTGCTGCAGCTCCTCCACATATTCCATGGCCTCTCTGTAATTCATATACCCACTCCCCCCCTGCACTGAGAACTTGTTTTTCCGCTACGGCAGCGCATAAAATTTCTGCAATCTGTTAATCCTTATCCTATGAGAAAATTTATTCACAACTTCATGCACTGTGGGCTGTTGGGCTGGCTTCTGGAAATCGGCTTTACCGCCTTCCACTCATTCCGTAAACGGGATTTCCGGCTTTCCGGCGCTACCTCCTTATGGATGTTCCCGATTTACGGGCTTGCCGCCTTTCTTGCGCCCGTCAGCCGCGCAATGCGAAACTGTAACCTGATATGCCGCGGCCTGGTCTATACCGGTATCATCTTTGCCGGAGAATTTGTAACCGGCAAATGGCTGAGCAGACGGGAGCTGTGTCCCTGGGACTATGGACGCTCCAAGTGGAATCTGTCAAATGTGATCCGGCTGGATTATGCCCCCTGTTGGTTTGCCGCCGGCCTCCTGTTCGAACACCTGCTGCGGGAAAACGACGAATCCCTCCGTCCGGACTGAAGCTCTGCCCCGCCCTGCCGGAAAAACGCTGCCCCGACGCCCTTAACAACAGATGCCCCTATGGTTCTTCCAAATCGTCCGCGCCGATATTCAGCGTATTCAGCGTGCGGCGTTTCCTGCGGGCTTCCTCGGAGGTTTGCAGAATATAATTCTTGACCTCTCTGGCATGCCTGATATGCTCCAGATAAAGCTGGGGATGGGTATTGTCGCCGGTATAGCACGCCACGGTGCCCAGACCGAAAATGCGCTCCACTAAGCTGATTTTCAATTCCACATCCTGCACTTTATATAAATAACAGTCGTTTTCAACTGTATTGAGCAACCCCGTGTCAATGGTAATCACCTGCTCGTTAACGGTATACTTTGTAAAGGTAAAGGGCAGGCCAAAGAACAGCCAGCGCTTTCTTTCCACATATTCCCCGCGCCCTTCCTCCGTCTGCTGCAGGGCTTCCTTTCCCGCTTCGTCCCCCACGCCTTTCCTCTGCGTATCCGCACATTGCCCTTGACTTTCCCTTGTCTGTTCCTGTACTTCTCTGTTTCCTTCTTCCATCATAGAATCCTCCCTTGCAATCCTCTCAGGCAGAATCTGCCGCGTCCGGTTTCCATTTTCCTGCCCTCTGTATGCCGTTCACCTTCTATCCACTATAACATACCCCTCTTTTTTCCACAATGCGAAGAGCCAAAAAAACTACCCGGAAAACTCTCCGGCGCTGTCTTGAAACCCCTCCCTCTTTGTGATATGATATACAAAATGTAGTTGGGGAACTGATAAGAGATACAGAATAGGAGGTATTTTCATGACAGCACAAGATTGTATTCTGGGACGCAGAAGTATCCGCAGGTTTAAAGCAGACCCCGTATCCCATGAACTGTTGGAACGGATCGTTGAAACCGCGTCTTACGCGCCCAGTTGGAAGCATACACAGATCACACGCTATATTGCCGTTGAGGGCGCTTTAAAGGAACAAATTGCCAGGGAAGCCACCTCGATCTATCCCGGCAACGGCAATATCATCGCCAACGCCCCTGTCCTGATCGCAGTGACGATCGTCAAGAACCGCAGCGGTTTCGAGCGCGACGGTTCCTTCAGCACTCCCAAGGGCGACCGCTGGCAGATGTACGATGCGGGAATCGCATCTCAGACCTTCTGCCTGGCAGCGTATGAACAGGGACTGGGCACTGTGATTCTGGGACTCTTTGACCAGGACAAAATCGAAAAGATGCTGCAGCTTCCGGAAGACCGGGAATTAGCCGCATTGATTCCCATCGGTTATCCCGATGAAACACCCGTCGCTCCCAGACGGAAATCTGTAGGGGATTTATTAACCTACCAATCATGATAATAGAAATAGAAGAGATTTTGTCTCTTCTATTTTTTTGAAAGGAGTCTGTAAGCTTATGCGACACTTAATGAATCCTCTTGATTTTACCGTAGAGGAACTGGATCGGCTCTTCGATCTGGCCAACGATATTGAACAAAACCGTGATAAATATGCCCACGCGTGCGAGGGTAAAAAGCTGGCCACCTGCTTTTATGAGCCAAGCACCCGTACCCGGCTCAGCTTCGAGGCCGCCATGCTGAATTTAGGCGGGCAGGTCTTAGGCTTCTCCGACGCCGGCTCTTCTTCCGCCGCCAAAGGGGAAAGCGTATCCGACACAATCCGCATTATCTCCTGCTACGCGGATATCTGCGCCATGCGCCATCCCAAGGAGGGCGCTCCCATGGTGGCTGCCGGCTGTTCCCACATTCCGGTGATTAACGCGGGGGACGGCGGGCACCAGCACCCCACCCAGACCCTGACAGACCTGCTGACAATCCGTTCCCTGAAGGGTCGTCTGGGAGATTTTACAATCGGCCTTTGCGGCGACCTGAAGTTCGGCAGGACAGTCCATTCTCTTATCAACGCCCTGATCCGCTATCCCAATATTCATTTTATCTTTATCTCTCCGCCGGAGCTGCGGGTACCGGATTATATCACCGATATGCTCACGGAACGGGGCATTTCCTTTGAAGAGGTGATCCGGCTGGAGGATTGTATGCCTCAGTTGGATTTACTGTACATGACCAGAGTACAGAAGGAGCGCTTCTTTAATGAAGAGGACTATGTACGTCTGAAGGATTTCTATATTTTGAACAAAGCAAAACTGGAATCGGCCAAAACGGATATGCTGATTCTGCACCCCCTGCCCCGGGTCAATGAGATTTCCGTAGAGGTAGACGACGACCCTCGGGCTGTTTATTTCCAGCAGGCGCAATACGGCGTCTATGTGAGGATGGCTCTGATCCTTACCCTTCTGGAAATCGACGTAAAATAACAAGCGCTCTCTGATCAGAAAGGACATGATACTATGCTAAACGTAGGAAAAATTGAAGAAGGCTTCGTCTTAGATCATATCGAAGCCGGTAAAAGTCTCTCTATCTATCACCACTTACAGTTGGATAAGCTGGACTGTACTGTCGCCATCATTAAGAATGCCCGCAGCAACAAGATGGGGAAAAAAGACATTCTGAAAGTAGAATGTGACATCAATACCTTAGATCTGGATATTCTGGCATTTATCGATCATAATATCACCGTCAATGTCATCAAAGACGGGGAAATCGTAGATAAAAAGGAACTGGTGCTTCCCAAAGAAATCCGAAACGTAATCAAATGCAGGAATCCCCGCTGTATTACCTCCATCGAGCAGGAGCTTCCGCACATCTTTGTGCTGGCGGACGAGGCAAAGGAAATCTACCGCTGCAAATATTGTGAGGAAAAGGCAAGCCAGTCAGCCGTTTCCTGGAAAGCATAGGAAAGAAGCCCGGCTTCCTTCCTATGCTTCTTTTCGGTTTTCCCGGGCAACCGCTTCGAACTCAGCCCTTGCCATGGCCAGACATTCTATCAGCTTGGGGGAAAATACCCCGCACTCGCCTTTGACCATCATCCGATACGCCTCGTCTGTAGTATACGCGCTCTTATAACATCTTTCACTGACCAGCGCGTCATAGACGTCGGCTACCGAGACAATCTGCGCAGATATGGGAATCTCTTCTCCCTTCAGCCCATCCGGATACCCCCGTCCGTCATACCGTTCATGATGGTGGCGGCAGATCTCATAGCTTACTTTTCCGTAATCTCCCTTTTGAATATCCGCTATCATATTGATAATTTCACAGCCTCTGGTCGTATGGGACTTCATGATTTCAAATTCCTCTTCCGTCAATCGTCCCGGCTTTAAAAGAATAGCGTCGGAGATGGCGATCTTACCCACATCATGCAGCGCTGACGCGGAGGTGATCACACTGATGGCGTGATCGTCCAAATGATATTCCGGATAAGTCCTTGCCACATGTTTCGCTATAATATTCGTAAAGGTCTTAACGCGTTTTACATGGTCGCCGGATTCCAGGTTGCGGAACTCCACCACGTTGCTCATCGTATCGATGATGCGGTCATTCATGTTCTGTAATTCTTCCGCCTGCTTGCGCAGCACCTTCGTCTGCAATTCTACCATCTCTTCCAGATGGCGCTTATTATAGTAAAGTTCGATTACATTCCTGGTACGCTGCTTCACTATAAAAGCGTCAAAAGGCTTGCGGATAATATCGCTGACTCCCATCTGGTAGGCTTTTCGTTCCATCTGGGTTGTGGCCTCGCCGGTAATCAGCAGAACCGGAATACTGTTGAGCCATTTCTGCTTCTTCATCTCTTCCAGCACCGCCATACCGTCCATAACCGGCATTACCACATCCAAAAGCACCACTGATATTTCGTCCTGCTTCGCGGCGATGATACTGACCGCTTCTCTGCCGTCCGCCGCCTGGAGCGTATTACATTCCCGGAACATCTCACATAAGATCTCCCGGTTAATATCTACATCATCTACTATTAATATTGTCGGTTTTTTCATGTTTTCCCTCATTCTGCACTATTATCACGGCATCTCATACTAATTGGCAAACAGTACGATTCTCTCACCTTTCTTTTTAATCGTAACGCTGTTGACGACAGTTCTGCCTGCTGCCATAATAATCTCCATTTTTCGGATACTTTTTTCCTCCACATTATACTCTACTTGCCAGTCCACCGTCAATCCGACAGATTAGGCTGCTGCCATGACAGGATACCCTGCAATCATATCATAAAAAGCCGACGCTTTCCTCCTGTAAATATTTTGTTTCAAAATAAATACAATAATATTGCGAAAAACACTGGACATTTCATGATGGAATGTTATAATAATTATAACAGTAATGATTACTATTATTAAATAAACAAAATATAGGAGGTGTTCTTATGACACAAAACGCACAGGTAAACAACTTAGTAAATCTTTTAGACGGCTATGCAGCCAAGGGCGGGCACCACTTAAACGTCAATGTTTTAAACAGAGATACGCTCTTAGACGCCCAGAAGCATCCTGAGAATTATCCTCAGTTGACAATCCGTGTATCCGGCTACGCCGTAAACTTTATTAAACTGACGCCAGAACAGCAGGCGGACGTTATCAGCCGTACCTTCCACGAAAGCGTATAACGCCTGATCAGGCGCGCCGCTTAAGCGTACCCTCAGAGAAATGCCAGTGCGCATCCGCACAGAGAAAAAGGACCGCGGGATATTTCCCGCGATCCTTTCTTTTCTTTGCTCCGCTATCTGAGGCGGATTTTGTTGGCAGGGAGCTTACACCTGCGCAACATCCTTCATGGAAAAGCTGATTCTTCCCATCTTATCTTTCCCCAGGCAGACTACCGTTACTTTGTCGCCCAGCGTCAGAACATCTTCTACGCGATTAATTCTCTCTTTCGCAATCTTGGAGATATGAACCATGCCCTCTTTGCCCGGCGCAAACTCAATGAAAGCGCCGAACTCCTTGATGCTGACCACAGTACCCTGGAAGATCTGGCCCTCCTCAAAGTCTGTGACGATGGTTTTCACCATTTCCACCGCCTTGTCCATCATCTCTCTGTCCGTACCGCACACAGATACCTGTCCGTCGTCCGTAATATCAATTTTCACGCCCGTCCGTGCAATAATCTCATTGATGGTCTTGCCTCTCTGTCCTACCACATCGCCGATCTTCTCCGGGTCAATTTGCAGGGAAATAATCTTAGGCGCATACTTGCCTACCTCTTTACGGGGCGCTGCGATGGCGGGTACCATACAGTTAGCCATAATATATTCCCTTGCCTCGCGGCATCTTGCGATCGCGCCTTCCACAATCGGTCTTGTCAGGCCATGAATCTTAATATCCATCTGAATGGCGGTAATACCGTCATGGGTTCCCGTCACCTTAAAATCCATATCGCCAAAGAAATCTTCCAAGCCCTGAATATCTGTCAGCAATACGAAATCCTCATCTGTATCTCCGGTTACCAGGCCGCAGGAAATACCTGCCACCATTTTTTTGATCGGCACGCCAGCCGCCATCAGGGACATACAGGAAGCGCAGGTAGACGCCATAGAAGTAGAACCGTTGGATTCAAAGGTCTCCGATACGGTACGGATCGCATAAGGAAACTCTTCCTCGCTGGGCAGTACCGGAAGGAGCGCCCTCTCAGCCAGCGCGCCGTGTCCGATCTCTCTTCGTCCCGGTCCACGGCTGACCTTCGTCTCTCCTACAGAGTAGGAAGGGAAATTATAATGATGCATATATCTCTTGCTGGTAATATTCTCATCTAATCCGTCTACTCTCTGAGACTCGGATAAAGGCGCAAGGGTACATACATTACAGATCTGTGTCTGTCCTCTGGTAAACATCGCGGAACCATGTACTCTGGGAATAATGTCAACCTCTGCGGCCAGCGGTCTGATCTGATCCAGTGCGCGGCCGTCCGGACGCTTATGATCCTTTAAGATCATCTTGCGCACCGTCTTCTTCTGATACTGATAAACAGCCTCGCCCAGCACCGCCAGATACTCTTCCCTGTCAGCGAACGCTCCTTCCAGCTTAGCGGTTATATTTTTGATATTCTCCTCCCGCACCTGCTTCTCATCTGTAAAGACCGCCGTCTCCATCTCCTCAGGCGTTACGATCTTCTTCATATCCTCGAACATCTGCGCCGGTATCGCGCAGCTCTCATAGGTATGCTTCGGTTTGCCGACTTCAGCCACGATCTGGTTGATGAACTCTATAATCGTCTGGTTTATTTCATGCGCCTTGTAAATCGCTTCAATCACTTTAGGCTCCGGCACTTCATTAGCGCCCGCCTCAATCATGATAACCTTCTGGGCTGTGGAAGCGACCGTCATTTTCAGATCTCCCTTATCCCACTGTTCCTGGGACGGATTCACGATCAACTCACCGTCGATCATACCCATCTGGGTCATAGCGCAGGGACCGTCAAAGGGAATATCGGAAATACAGGTTGCAATCGCCGTGCCCAGCATGGCTACCAGCTCGGGACGGCACGCCGGATCTACGCTCATAACCATATTATTTAAGGTCACGTCATTGCGGTAATCCTTGGGGAACAATGGTCTCATAGGCCTATCAATCACACGGCTTGTAAGCACCGCATTTTCAGACGCCTTGCCCTCTCTCTTGTTAAAGCCGCCCGGAATCTTTCCTACCGAATATAATTTTTCTTCATACTCTACGCTGCAGGGGAAGAAATCAATCCCGTCCCTGGGCTTGTCAGACGCTGTAGCCGTAGACAATACGGTAGTTTCACCATATTGCATAAACGCACAGCCGTTAGCCTGTTTGCCTACTCTGCCGATGTCCACGCGAAGGGTACGTCCGGCCAGCTCCATTGTGTAAGTCTTGTACATAATCTTCTCTCCTTTTCCTTCCGTTTCCTTCTGCTGTCTGTGACAGAACAAAAGGAAAACATTATTTATGGCATCATAATTTATTATGATGTGTTGAAGGCAGAAGACGCCGAAACTACAAATATATACACAGTCCGGCTGTATCCATATTTGTGGTCTCGGATGCCTCTTCTACCTGTCACAACCTGTTTTACGATTTTCGCGGCGTCCATGCAGACCCGGAACTCCGCCCAAACAGACGGAGATTTTCCCAGCCAAAGCATGACCGCGAAAAAAGGCGGGTAAGGTTAATACAGCCCAGCCTTACGTCCGCCAATGGTTTTGAACCTATTTTCTTAATCCTAATCTCTCGATTAATGCACGATATCTCTCGATATCCTTATCCTTCAGATATGCAAGCAGACCACGCCGCTGACCAACCATTTTCAGAAGGCCTCTTCTGGAATGATGATCCTTAGGGTTGTTCTTCAAATGCTCGGTGAGCTCCTGGATTCTTGCCGTCAGGACTGCCACCTGCACCTCAGGTGAACCGGTATCACCGGGTGTTCTTGCATATTCGTTGATAATTGCCGTTTTCTTTTCCTTAGAAATCATTGTCTTCTCCTTTCTCTGCGGACAGCCTTCCTGATTGCCGCCCTGAAACCGCCGGATACCAGGAACGGGTTGGAGACCTCCCTGCTCTGGGTATCGGCTAAAACTCATACTCTGACATTCTATCATATGGGAAGTTCTTTTTCAAGCATTTATAGGGATTTATGCGGCAAATATTTTCAATCCTTCCGCAAAATCATTTTTTTAGCGGATATGATTGACAAAGCGCTTTTTTTACGGATATATTACAGATAAGAATACTGTTTTAGCGGCGTGTCTGCGTTGGCGACGCCAGCCCAGAGCCGGAAACAGGTTGCGCAATGACTGAAATGGCCAGAGTAGGAAAGGAGACGTGATCGTTATGAAAAACTATGTTATCACAATCGCCAGAGGATACGGCAGCGGCGGCAGCCACATTGCCAAGAGGCTGTCGAAGGACTTGAATATTCCCTGCTATGACGAGGAAATTCTTCAGATGGCCGCCGATTTAAGCGGCATCAACGAACGCTTTTTTTATGAAGCCAACGAAAGGATTCATAAGGGCGCCATCACTATTAATTCCTCCAAGGGTGTCTATAACGGTACGCTCTATCACGTAGATGATAAGGAATTCTTATCCGATGAAAATTTATTTAATTATCAGGCCGCCGTTATCAAGAATCTTGCGATGGACGGCAGTACCTCCTGCATTATTGTGGGAAAGGCCGCCAACTATGTCCTGCGCAGCCTGAAAAATGTTGTCAAAGTCAATATTCAGGCACCTATGGAGCACTGCGTATTCAACATTATGGACAGACTGCAGAAGGACGAAGCTTCCGCGAAAGATATGATCAAAAAAATGAATAAATACCGGAGCGATTACTACAAATACTATACCGGAAGGAAATGGCTTGATCCGGCGGAATACGACCTATCCATCAATACCGGCGCACTAGGGGAGGATTACGCCGCAAAGCTGATCCTGCAGCTTGTCAGGGACAAAGGCTTCCTGGACGATTCCTCCCATTAATCATAAAGCACCCTGACCGCCTTGACCGGCGTTCTGTAGGACACATTGGAAATGCGGATGCCGGTCTTAGGGCTGCTGGCGTGGATCACCTGTCCGCCGCCGATATAAATCGCCACATGGTTAATGGTTTTTCCATTGCCATAAAAGATCAGATCTCCCGGCTGGGCTTCCGATACCGTAATGACAGTACCGCTGTTCGCCTGCGCCCTGGAAGAATGGGGCAGGCTGACGCCGTATTTCTTAAAAATACTCATAACGAATCCGGAACAGTCGGCTCCGTTGGTCAGGCTGGTACCGCCCCAGACATAGGGATTGCCCAGAAATTCCTTCGCATACTGACACAAATCTACGCGCACATCGGATACGCCCTGCCCATACAGCAGCTCCGTCATGGTAATCGCCGTGCCCAGCT
Source organism: Clostridiales bacterium (assembly GCA_021199255.1). Lineage (GTDB taxonomy): Bacteria > Bacillota > Clostridia > Lachnospirales > Lachnospiraceae > UBA3282. The sequence goes on from JAJQIK010000059.1 coordinate 58,520, forward strand.
TGGAGCTTATCTCCACATATTCCGCAGAAACATATACTTCCTCGTCGTCCAGGCCGACCTTGACCCAGTCCCCCTCTACTTCTATCACCTCCAGTTCCTCTCCGTTGGGAACCATGGTAATGACTTCCGAATCCGTATTGGCTTCCGCCCTGACCTTCAGGCTGTCCGTGGTAACCACCGCCATAGTAGCTGCCAGCTCCTGAGCCCGGCGTTTTGCCTGAATACCGGTCAACAGATATTCCCGGCTCACATAGCCTTCTACTTCGCCGGATTGGATATGTGCCCAAAATTCATCTGAATCAATGACCTCGCAGGCCGCGTTCTTGGGAAGCTTGCCAACCAGTTTCCCATCCTCCGCCGCCACAGCGCGGACATTGAGATTACCGCTCTCCACATTGGCGATTCCCAGGTTGGTGTATCCCCAGTTGGCGTTTTTAGCCTTTTCATAAGCTTCCGCGTATTCCTGTTCAGTCTTCGTACATTCCAGGATTTCACCGGAACCGACAGCCGCGCTGCTTAGAATATCGCTAAGCGTATCGCCGCCCGATTCCTCTGCGCCCCCATTCCCGATCAGGGCGGAGCCCGCAGACATCTCGTCTAACAGTGTCTGCAGCGTATTTTCCGAAACAGCCTGCGCTTCCTCCCCGTCATCGTCCGAAGATGACGTTTCCGTGATTTCCGTGTTATTTGCCGGACTACTATCCGCCGTCTGCTCCACTGCCGCAGCCAGATTTGACAGCGGCGCGGCCTTTACCGTAAAGGCTGCCGTAAGCAGCAGACATCCCGCCAATAAACACAAGATTTCCCGTCTCTTCATGATTTCTATTCCTCTCTTGTAGTTTTCTTTACAAGTTTGTAATATTTCCGTAACATTTACGAAGGACATTATAACAAGTTCCCTCCGCCCTGTCAATCCAATCCGCTTTTTTCCTATCATTACCACAAATCTGACAAAAGACGGAAGCTGCTTTGCAAATGCCTTAAAAAAAGAGATATCCGCCGATATCTCTTTTTAATAACACATGATATTAATCCTGTTCGCCATAGGTATTGGCAAACGCTATATTTGTAGCGTGATCCCCCACTCGTTCCAGGCCGGATACGATCTCGGAGAACAGAGCGCCTGCCTCCGGGGAACATTCGTTGCGGGCAAGTCTTTCTATGTGCTTCTGCTGCAGCTCCTTCTCCTTCTCGTCGATGGCTTCCTCCAAATGCCTGATATCCTCCATGTGATCCTCCGTGCTTTTCACGAACATTTCAAAGGAAAACCGCAGAATGGTATTGACCATATCCGACATCTCCCCCAGCTCTCTCTGGGCTTCTTTGGAAAAGCCAACCCCGGTCTCAATTCTCCGGACAGCCGAATCCGCGATATTCTCCGCATGGTCGCCGATTCGTTCAATATCGTTCACCACATGGAACAGGGCGCCGATGCTCTTCAAATCCTCGATAGGCAGATTCGTCTGATTGATTTTCACCAGATAATTGGTAATCGCATGGCTCAGGAAGTCGATATTCTTCTCTACCTCATAGACATCGTCGATTTCCTCCTTGTCCAGCGTAATCAACGCATTCAGGGCGCGGTTTAAGTTCTCATAGGCAAGCTGCGCCATACGGTCTAATTCCTTGATTACTTCCACTACCGCTGTGGCCGGATTGAGCACCACCTTGTCGCCGATATATTTCAACTGATAGCTGTCCCGGTAGCCCACCTTCTTATCATCGCCGGGTACCACCAGATAGGTCAGCTTAACGATTCCCTTAATAAAGGGCATCATGATAATGACCTGGAAAATCTTAATGGACATATGCGCATAAGCCACAACGCGTCCCGGATTGTTGCCGGCTATGGCGGTAAGCGCCGCCACAACCTGATCCACCCCAACCAAAAAGATCAGATATACAATCACCGTACCGATTACGTTAAAAATCAAATGAATCGCCGCCGCCCTCTTGGCGTCCTTTTTCCCATTCAGGGAAGCCAGTACCGCCGAGGTACAGGCGCCGATATTACAGCCTAAAATAATGAACATACAGATATCCATGCCCATCAGATTCTGATTGGCCAGCAGCACCATGATACTGACCGTAACGGAAGAACTCTGTATCACCGCCGTCAGCACAGTGCCCAGAAGTACCGCCAGAACCGGCGATTGCAGGGAAGCGAACATATGTAACACCGCAGCGGAATCCTTCATGCCCGACATGGCGCTGGACATGGTGCTCAGACCCATAAATAATACGCCGAAGCCTATAATAACCTCTCCGATCCGGGCAACCATCTGCTTTTTACAAAACATCACCAACAGCACGCCCACCAGCAGAATAACCGGAGCCGCCTTTTCCAGCTTAAAGGAAACGAGGAGCGCCGTTACCGTAGTTCCTATATTCGCGCCGAAGATAACGCCCGCCGCCTGGGTCAGGTTCATCAGCCCGGAATTGACAAAGCTGACTACCATAACGGTGCATGCCGAGGAAGACTGAATTGCAGCCGTGAAAAATATTCCTACCAAAATACCCGTAAAACGATTGGTTGTCAACCGTTCCAGGATTCCTCTCAGCTTCGCGCCGGCAACCTTCTCAATACTGTCGCTCATGATGCGCATGCCATACAGGAACAGTCCCAGGCCGCCGGCCATGGAAAGAATGATTGATAGATTCATCTTAGCCTTATTTCCTTCCTTTGTACTTATTCCCTCAAAAACACCACACAAGTCTATTCTAATGTAAATAATTTGTACTTACAAGCCCTTATCTGAAAAATTCGTCAAGATTCGTAAAGGTTCTTCCGGCGTCAAGATCCTCCCGCATCTGCGCCTGCAAAGCCTCCAGCCCGTCAAATTTCATCTCCGGCCTGCGGAACGCCAGCAGCCGCAGGGTAATCTCCCTGCCGTATAGATCTCCCTCAAAATCGTACAGATAGGTTTCCGCTCCCACAAGACGCCGGTCGCTCACAGTGGGTTTACAGCCTATATTCGTAATGCCGCGGTATACCCGCTCTCCCAGCAGTACCTGCGAATAGTAGACGCCTCTGGGCGGCAGAAGCTTATCCTGATCCGGCAGCAGATTCGCCGTGGGCATTCCCATCCTGCGCCCCAGCTCCCTGCCGTGCTCCACTCTGCCGCTGATACTGTAGGGTGTGCCCAGCATCTTAGCGGCCGCTTCCATTCTGCCTGCCCGAACCGCTTCCCTGATTCTGGTGGAGCTTACCTCCCGGCCGTCCATTTTGACCTTATCAATCAGCTCGACCTGATAATGGTAAGTGTCCGCGTATTGCTGCAGCAGACGGTAATTGCCCATGCCCCGCCGTCCGAAGGACAGGTCGCTTCCCGCGCAAATATAAGCCGTCCGCATCTGTTCTGCCAGATACCGTTCCACGAAATCCACCGGTTCCGTGGCCGCCGTGTCCCGATTGAGCGGAAACTCAATTAACACATCGACCCCCATCTGCTCAAAGATTTCCCGTTTCTCCCTCCGGGTGGTCAGCTCCTTCTCTTCCCCGCCGAAAAAGGCGGACGCCGACCCGTCAAAGGTAAAAACCGTGGCCAGCCGCCCTTCCGCTTTCTGCTGGATAATCTTGTGAATCAGCTTCTGATGTCCCAGATGAATCCCGTCAAATTTGCCGATGGCAACCGCGCTGGCGCTTTCCAGCCGAAATTCCGTTGTATTTTCTATCAGATACATAAACTGCCCTTCTTCGCCTGCAAAATTCTGCAATCATTGGTATTGGGGAAATATTTTCACCGGCTTAAACCGGTTTTCCCGCCCGCAATAGCTGTAAATACCATAAAACCTTCCGTCCTGGTCATACACCCGAACCTGTCCGCCGTCCCCGTATATCTCCGCGCCGCCCTGATGGGCTTCCTGTCTTTCTCCCGCAAGCTGCTTTAAGCCGAAGCAGTTTCCGTTTCTGACCAGCTTTACCCCGCTCTCAGCCACCGTTACCCCCTGCATATGCGGGAACGCGGCGTCGGGCGGTATAATAACACTTGCTATTTTATCCTCATGCGCCAATCGCTCCAATTCTTCCAGCGTCAGAGCTTCCTCTACCCGGAAGCGTCCGACCCTGCTGCGGACAAGGGACTGCATGGCGCCGCCGCAGGAGAGCTTACCGCCGATATCATGGCACAAGGTTCTGATATAAGTGCCCTTAGAGCATACGACGCGAAACTCCACCACGGGCAATTCCAGCCGCAGAATCTCGATTTCCCGGATTTCTACGGGTCTTGGCTTACGCTCCACTTCTTTTCCCTCTCTGGCAAGCTCATAAAGCTTCCTGCCGTTCACCTTTAAGGCTGAGTACATAGGAGGAATCTGCCCATAGGCTCCCACAAAATCCATCACAGCCCTGCTCACCTGCTCCTTCGTCAACGCGGCAAGCTGTTCCGGGGAAGCCTGCGATAACACCTGTCCTGATAAATCCTGGGTATCTGTGACCACGCCCAACCGCAGACAGGCAATATATTCCTTATCCCAATCCGCCAGCATATCGCATAATTTAGTGCCCGAACCCAAACATACAGGAAGCACTCCCACCGCATCCGGATCAAGCGTTCCTGTATGTCCGATTTTCTTCTGTTTACAGATTCCCCGAAGCCTGGCTACCACGTCATGGGAGGTATAGCCCGCTTCCTTATATACATTAATCATTCCGTGATACATAAGCCGCTCCTGTTGTTCCTGTCTCTGCGCATCTTTGTTTCCCATATCCTGACGCCGCAGGGAACCGGGATTCGCGTCTCTTTATCCTTCGTCCTTCTGCAGCTTCAGTTGCTCTTCGACCTCCAGGGACAGATTATTGATATTGTCGTGGTAGGTGCCGTTCATCGTACAGCCTGCCGCTCTCACATGCCCGCCGCCGCCGAATTTCACGGCCACCGCAGCCACATCTACCTTTCCCTTGGAACGCATACTGACTTTATATTCCAGCGTTCCCGTTTCATACATAAAAAGCGCACATTCCACACCGTTTACGCTTAAAAGCTGGTTTACAATGCCGTCTAAATCCCCTGGCTCTACCTGATAAAAAGCCATCATACGGCGGCTGACCACGCTGACAATGCATCTGTCGTCCAAAAAGCGCATGCTTTCCAAGACCGCCCTGCCCATAATCTGGGTCTGCACATAGGTCTTTTCATAAAAGGTCTTCTCAATCAGCTCCGAAAAATCAAAGCCATAGGAAATCAGCTCCGCCGCTATCTGCAAAGTGCGGGGCGACGTATTGGAATATTTAAATACGCCGGTGTCGTGAATCAGGCCGATATAGACCGCCATGGCTATCTCCCTGTCAATCCGGGCAGGATCCAGCAGCTCATAGAGCAGTTCCGCCGTGGAGCTTCTCTGGGGTTCAATCACATTGATGTCCCCGCAGCCGGTATTACTGATATGATGGTCAATGTTGATCTTTTTACGCGCCCTCTCATAAATCGGCAGCGCGCCTCCTAATCGTTCATCATTACTGTCCAGCGCAAAATACGCGTCGTATACCATATCGGTTTGAAAATCCGATTGAATGTCTTCAATATGGCTGATACAGTCAAAAACAGGGGCTGGCTTTTCCAGATAAATATCAATCCGGGCCTGGGGTAATTCTTTCTGCAGATAAAGGTATAATCCCATCACAGACCCAACGCAGTCTCCGTCGGGTCTTACATGGCCGCTGATCGCTATCGTCTTTGCATCCCTTACTTCATCAATGATTCTCATTTCTGCTCTCCCTCCTCCGAGGGCTTTTCATTCTTATTGACTTCCTCTATCAATCTGGACATATTCACGCCATAGGCAATCGATTGATCCATAATAAAAGTGATTTCCGGCGTATTGCGCAGATTAATCGTCCGCGCCAGCCGGCTGCGGATATAGCCCTCCGCGCTCTTAAGGCCTGCCAGCGTATCGGCCTGCGCCGTTTCGTCGCCCAGCACGCTGATCCACGCTTTACAGGTCTTTAAATCAGGAGCAACCTCTACCGCCACTACAGAAGTCATGGGGGCGATTCTCGGATCCTTAATCTCTCCCCGGATCACCTCCGCCAGCACCTTCTGTACCTCGCCATTGATCCGGGTATTTTTTACGCTGTTTTTTCTCATAACCTATAATCCTTCTTCTTATTTCCTTAGATACTCCGGCCTATCATGTCCTTGGCACCTCTACCATAATATAGGCTTCCACAATATCCAGCTCCTGCATCTTATCAAAGCCCTCAAAGACAAGACCACATTCATAGCCCGCCTTAACCTCTTTGACGTCGTCTTTAAATCTCTTTAAGGAAGCCAGCTCGCCCTCGTAAATCTGCTCTCCGTCCCTGCTGATACGAATCTTGCAGTCTCTGCGGAATTCGCCGTCCGTCACATAAGCCCCGGCAATGTTACCGATGGCGGAGGCCTTAAAGATCTGGCGTACTTCCGCATGGCCGATAACTTTTTCCTCAAAAATCGGATCCAGCATACCCTTCATAGCGGCCTCGATATCCTCGATTGCCTGATAGATCACCTTGTACAGTCTCACGTCCACGCCCTCGCGCTCCGCGATGGCCTTGGCCGTTGCGTCCGGCCTGACGTTAAAGCCGATAATAATGGCGGAGGAAGCGGAAGCAAGAGATACATCGGATTCATTAATGGCTCCCACGCCGCCGTGAATACATTTCACAACCACTTCCTCATTGGAAAGCTTCATCAGGCTCTGCTTGACGGCTTCCACGCTGCCCTGTACGTCCGCCTTCACAATCAGATTCAGTTCCTTAAGGTTGCCTTCCTGAATCTGGCTGAACAGATCGTCCAGAGACATTCTTGTCTTAGTATCCGCCAGCATCTCTTCTTTATGCTGCGCCAGATAAGTGTCCGCGTAAGATTTCGCGCTCTTATCGTTCTCATGGACAATAAACACTTCTCCCGCGCTGGGCACGTCGGAAAGTCCCAGAATTTCTACCGGCGTGGAGGGCTTCGCTTCCTTCACCCGCCTGCCCTTATCGTCTATCATGGCTCTTACCTTGCCGTGGCTTGCCCCTGCGGAGATAAAATCGCCCACATGCAGCGTACCCTTCTGTACCAGGACCGTAGCCACAGGGCCGCGTCCCTTGTCTAACTGTGCCTCGATCACCAGACCCCGCGCATTTCTGTCAGGATTCGCCTTAAGCTCCATAATCTCCGCCGTTAAGAGAATCGTTTCCAACAGTGTGTCGATTCCCTCCCCTGTCTTGGCGGATACCGGAACGAACTCTGTAGAACCGCCCCAGTCTACCGGAATCAGCTCATACTCTGTCATCTCCTGCTTTACACGGTCGATATTGGCATTGGGTTTATCTATTTTGTTGACCGCTACAATAATCTCAATGCCTGCTGCCTTGGCATGGTTAATCGCTTCTATCGTCTGGGGCATTACGCCGTCGTCCGCCGCCACTACCAATACCGCGATATCCGTAGAATTGGCGCCGCGCATACGCATTGCCGTAAACGCCTCGTGTCCCGGCGTATCTAAGAAAGTAATGCTCTGTTCCCTGGCCGTTACAGTGTATGCGCCGATGGCCTGCGTGATGCCGCCCGCTTCCTTATCCGTCACATTGGTCTTACGGATAGCGTCTAACAGAGAGGTTTTGCCATGGTCTACATGCCCCATGACGCAGATAACAGGAGGTCTTGCAACCATAACGGCCGCGTCTTCTTCTTCCTCCTTCAGGAGTTCTTCGATAACGTCTACCTTAACCGCTTTCTCACAGATAATTTCATATTCAATAGCAATATTCTCCGCGTCCTCAAAGGTAATCTCTGAATTTAAGGTCACAATCTTACCCTGCAGGAATAATTTCTTAATAATCGCCGAGGGCTGAATCTTCATTTGATCTGCCAGTTCCTTGATGGTCAGGGTTTCCGGAATGGTAATGACCTTAATCTGCTCTTCCGCAGCCTCTTCCGCCTTCTTCTCCGGTTTGATAAATCTGCCCGCCTTGTTACGGTTCTTCATCGCCATCTCGTCGTCTTCATAGATCAGATCTTTCTTGGAGCGTTTGTCTCTCTCCTGATTTGCCCTGCGCTTTTCATCATCTCGATGCTTCTCCATCTCCGTTCTGGGCGTTTCAGGCGCAAAGTCCCTGGGAGCGTTATTTTTGCGGAATCGATTTTCCTGCCCGCCATTTCCTCTCTGAGCGCGTTCATTATTTCCACCGCTGCGACTGCCAGGCGCAGCGCTGCTGCCGCCCTTACGCAGCCCCTGATTATTATTATAAGCCGGTTTCCCCTGGCTCTCATGTCTGCGATTATCTCCTGCACTGACTGTCCTCTCCTGTCCCGACGTCTGTTTATGATTCTGTGCTGCGGCCGCTTCCTTTTCTCTTCTCTGCTGCTCCAGCCTCCGCTCCTGCTGCTGTTTCTGGCGCACCTCATAGGGCTCCGCGGTTACCGGAATCGGCTTCTGTGTGGGGCGGATAATCTTATGGGGTACATTCTGTGACTGCACCGGACGTCCGCCGCCCGACGGCCTTCCGTTATTGCCCCGGTTTGCATTGACGCCGCTGCCCTGATTGGAGCGCTGCCCGGACATTTTGGAATTATGGGGATTGCTGACGAAAATAATCTTTTTCTTCTTCGGCGTCTCCTCTCTGGCGCTGTCTCCTTTGGCGCTGTCTCTTCTAGCGCTTTCCTGCCTGGGCGCCTCTTCTTTGGTGCTTTCCTGTCTGATTGTCTCAGTCTTTTTCGTCTCTTCTTTCACTTCTGTCTTAATTTCCTCAGCTTTCGGCTCTTTTTCTTTAACGGCGCTCCCGCCAAACTCCCGGCGCACCAGTTCGATCTCTTCCTCACCGATGGAGCTCTGGGCCGCTTTTACCTCATATCCTTTATCCTGCAAAAAAGCAATCAGTTCCTTGCTTTGCTTCTCTAACTCTTTTGCCAGCTCATGTACCTTCATTTTCACCATGCTCACTACCTCCAACTATTTCGAATCTAATAAATGCTTCTGTATCGAATCTGCGAATCCCCCGTCTGTCACCGCAAGAGTGGTTCTCTCTTCTTTTCCCATGGCGTGCCCCAGCACTTCCTTCGTACCGTAGCAGGCGCAGGGTACCTGATAGAATTCACACATATTACTATATTTCTTTCTGGTGTTATCCGAAGCGTCCTCCGCTATGATAACCAGATATGCTTTGCCGCTCTTAACAGCCTGTTGTGTCGCAAATCCGCCGCTGACAACATTTCGGGAACGGGTGGCAAGCCCCAGCATGGATAATACCTTATCTTTACTGTTATTCATACCCGCCCTCCTCGAACTCCCTTTCCAGATTCTCATATACTTCATCGGGAATACTCATCTTAAAGGAACGCTCCAGTCCTTTGTTTTTCCTTGCCCTGGCCAGACATTCCTTATGCATGCAAAGATAAGCCCCTCTGCCATTCTTCTTACCGGTCATATCTAAGGCGATAAATCCCTCCGCGCTCTTTAATACGCGCATCATATCCTTTTTATTCTTCATTTCACCGCAGCCAACGCATTGGCGCATGGATATTTTCTTTGCCAAATCGTTCCTCCATTCCGAAGCGCCCGGCTATCGCCTATGCCTGCTCCTGTGAAGCCTCTACGTTCTCGTCCGTATCTTCCTCGTACTTCTCTTCCATGTACTCCTCTTCCACGTACTCCTCGCCGCCGCTTCCTTCCGGCAGTTCCTCCGGGTATTCCTCGTCATAGCTTCCTTCCTCGTACTCGTACCCTTCTTCGTACTCCTCGTCGTCATAGATATAATCTTCATAACGGAAGCCGGGAGCGTCCTTGGCCTGCGTCTCGCTCTTAATATCAATCTTATATCCTGTCAGCCTGGCCGCCAGTCTGGCATTCTGCCCCTCCTTGCCGATGGCAAGCGACAACTGGTAATCCGGCACGACCACCTTCGCCGTTTTCTCGTCAGGATCCGCAAATACCGCCACGATCTTAGCGGGAGACAGGGCGTTCTGAATCAGGTTGCCGGGATTTTCGTCCCAGTTGACAATATCGATCTTTTCGCCGCAGAGCTCATCCACAATAGAATTGACTCTGGCGCCGTTAATACCTACGCAGGCTCCCACCGCGTCCACGTTGGGATTGTTGGAACGAACCGCAATCTTGGTTCTGCTGCCCGCTTCCCTGGCAATACTCATAATCTCTACCGTACCGTCCTTGATCTCCGTTACCTCGGCCTCGAACAGTCTCTTTACCAGTTCGGGATGGGTACGGCTGACCAGAATCCTGGGTCCCTTAGGCGTATTCCTGACCTCAAGGATATATACCTTGATTCTCTCCGTGGGCTTAAAATTCTCGCCCTTTACCTGCTCGCTCTCATTTAAGAGCGCGTCCGCCTTGCCCAGATTTATGGAAATATTTCTGCCCACATATCTTTGCACGATACCCGTTACCACATCTTTTTCCTTCTCAAAGTACTGATTGTAAATAACGCTTCTCTCTTCCTCACGAATCTTCTGTAAAATCACATTCTTGGCGTTCTGCGTGGCAATACGCCCAAATTCCCTGGACTTGATCTCTACATGGAGCATATCTCCCAGTTGTGCTTTTGCGGAAATCTGCCGGGCGTCCTCCAGGGAGATCTGAAGCACATCGTCTTCTACCTCTTCTACCACTTCCTTCTCCGCGTAGCACAGGAAATCACAGGTATCTCTGTCAATCTCCACCTTCACATTGTCGGCTTTCCCGAAATGATTCTTGCAGGCTGTAATCAAAGAGTTCTCAATAGCCTCGAAAAGAGTATCCTTGCTGATCTCCTTCTCTTTCTCTAAGATATCCAGCGCCTCCATTAATTCCTTATTCATTTTCCGTTATCCTCCTATGTTTACCTTAATTTATCTGAAAATTTATTAAAAATCCAACGCAAGCCTGATCAGCGCGATATCCGTCCTGGACAATACCCGCTCCCCCGAATCGGCCTCTATGGTAACGGTACTCTTGTCATACGCTTTCAGAATACCGGAAAATTCCTTCTGCTTCTCAATGGGCTTATAGGTTCTGATTTCCACTTCCGCCCCCAGACTTTTCTCCAGATGTCTGTCCTTTTTCAGCGCCCTGCCCAGTCCCGGACTGCTTACCTCCAGAATGTAGGCGTCCGCAATATAATCCTCCGCATCCAGCGCATCTGACAAAGCGCGGCTGACATTCTCGCAGTCCACAATATTCACGCCCTCCGGCTTGTCAATATAAGCCCGCAGATACCAGTCGCTTCCCTCTTTGACATATTCCACATCATAAATTTCTACTCCGAACTGCGCCGCGATAGGCTGCAGCAGGCTCTCCGTTCTGGCTTCGTAAGTCTCCTTTTTTGACATTTCCGCCTCCGTCCTCTTTCTTTCACAGAAAAGAGTGGACTCGCAAGTCCACTCTTTATCTCAGTAACTATCTGTATTACATATTTATATTAGCACTCTTTACAGGCATTTGCAAGCCCCTTTTACCAAATATCGGTTCTCCATCACTTTCCCTGAGGTTTTAAGAGATTCTGTTTGCCCGCAGGCAGAAAAAAAGTATTGAAAACGCAACGTCTTCAATACTTTCAGGGTTGGGCTGTCTTATAACAGTCAACAGCTTGTAGGGGAATCGAACCCCTGTTTCCGCCGTGAGAGGGCGGCGTCTTAACCGCTTGACCAACAAGCCATCTGTTTGGCACTTGCTTATCTTATTATATTTCAAGAAAGAATGCAAGTGTTTTTTACAAAAATTTTTGCATTTATGCAAAGTTTTTACAAAGACCATCAAAACGCGAAAACGGAAAGAAAAACCGCTTTTCCCGCATGCGCTACAGCACCTTGCTCAAAAAATCAATGGTTCTGGCTTCCTTGGGGTGATTGATAACCTCGTCCGGCGTGCCTTCCTCCACAATATAACCGCCTTCCATAAAGATAACGCGGCTTGCCACTTCTCTGGCAAATCCAATCTCATGAGTTACCACGATCATGGTCATACCTTCCCTTGCCAGTTCCTTCATAACTGCCAGAACTTCCCCCACCATCTCAGGATCCAAGGCGCTTGTGGGTTCGTCGAACAGCAAAATATTCGGATTCATTTCAAGGGCTCTGGCGATTGCCACACGCTGCTTCTGTCCGCCGGACAACTGGCTCGGATATGCTTCCGCCTTATCGGCTAATCCTACGCGTTCCAGCAGCTTCATCGCATTATCCTTCGCTTCCGCCTTGGACAACAGCTTAAGGTGCACCGGCGCCAGGGTCATATTTTTCAATACGGTCAGGTGGTTAAACAGATTAAAGTGCTGGAAAACCATACCGATATTTTCCCGTACCTTATTAATATCCGTATGCTTATCCGTAACATCTTTTCCCTCGATCACAATATGGCCGGAGGTAGCCGTCTCCAGTTGATTCAGGCATCGAAGCAGGGTAGACTTGCCGCTTCCGGAGGGACCCAGCAATACTACCACCTCGCCCTCTGAGACGTCCAGACTGATATCCTTTAATACTTCCAGAGAACCGAAATTTTTCTTTAGATTGCGAACGGAAATCTTATTATCTGCCACGATTAATCCTCCTCTCAAGCTTCTTGGACACTTTGCTCAGGGTAATAATGACAATCATATACATCACGCCGATAATTGCCCAGGTCTGCAAATTTTTAAAGGTGTTGCCCATAATCGTCTTACCCACATTGGTCAGCTCCGGGAACCCGATGACGGAAAGAATAGAGGTATCCTTCAGGGTAATGATAAACTGATTGATAATAGAAGGAATCATGGTACGGATTGCCTGGGGAATCACCACCAGCCGCATGGACGCGCCATAAGAAAGCCCCAGGCTTCTGCCCGCTTCCATCTGTCCCCTGTCCACGCTCTGAATACCCGCCCTGATAATCTCAGCCATATATGCGCCGCAGTTCATGGATAAGGCGATGGTACCCGCCTGCAGCGCGTTCAGCCTGAAACCGGTAAACCCGATTCCCTGAATCCCTGCCGGTACACCGAAATAAATAAAATATGCCAATACGATCAGAGGCACGCCCCGCACCGCGTCTACATAAACGGTACCGATACAATTAAGCGCCCTGTTGTGACCCACGTTCATTAAGCCGAATACCATACCGATCACCATCGCAAACACCAGGGAAAGCAAGGTCAATAAAAGCGTCTGGCCGAGGGCTCTTAGAAGCATCGTTCCATATGTCTGAATGATCATTACCATAATACTGTCTCCAATTCCTAACTGATGACCGAACCGCCGGAATATTAATATTCCGCGCGATCCGTTTATCCGCTCTGAGAATCCAGGGCAGCGGTTCCTGCGCGCCAGAATTGCACAACGCGCTAAGATGCCGCTGCCCGGACTGTTTCTTAGTTGCCTAAATAGGTGGCAAGAATCTCATCATACTTGCCGTTTGCTTTGATATTGGCAAGACCTGCGTTGAACATATCCAGAAGCTCCTGGTTGCTCTCGTTCATAATAGCGAAGCCATAAGGAGCGCCTTCACTTTCCATTCCCTCAGGAATCACAAGGGCAAGGCCGCCTGTTTTAATGGAATCAGCCATAATCGGCGTATCCTCTACACAGGCTGCGGAGTTGCCAAGAATAACATCCTGATACATAGTCGGTGAATCCTCGAAAACAGTTACGGTAAAGCCGTATTCATCTTTTAAGCTGTTGGCAAAGTCAGCGCCTGCCGTACCGTTCTTAACCGCTACGTTTTTGCCTTCCAGATCGGCATAACCTGTGATATCGCTTCCTTCCGGAAGGACAAAGGTCTGTGTTGCGTCGTAATAACCGTCAGAAAAGATCCAGCCGGAATCAATTCTCTCCTGCTTAATCGTAGCGCCTGCAATCAAGCCGTCCGCCTGGCCTGCCTGAACTGCCGCTACTGCCGCATCCCAGCCGAGGCTCTGCAACTCATAGGCAAATCCCTGATCCTCAGCGATAGCTGCCAGCACGTCCACGTCGATACCCACGAAATCGCCGTTTTCATCTGTAAACTCGAAAGGACGGAAAACCGTATCCGTTGCGATAATCCACACCTTGTCGTCTGTAGAAGCGGTATCCTCTGCCTCCGCCGTCTCTGTTTCCTCTGCAGCTTCCTCCTCTGCAGCTTCTTCCTCTACGGTTTCTGCCGCCTCCTGCGTCGTTGTTGTTTCCGCTGTATCGGAACCGCAGGCAACCATGGAAAACGCCATACAGCCGATGAGGGACATTGCTAATAATTTTTTCATAATAAATCCTCTCCTCTTTCCGGGCCTTAGCCCTATTAACACAAAAGACGGTGTATCTGTCGTCCGTTACACCGTCTTTGATGCTTCTTATGTTAGTATAGATATTTTTACAGGTCTTGTCAAGATAAATTGTATCTTTGTATACATGTTCACATTAAAACGCAGCAACCGCCGCCAATTCCTCTTACAATGTCCCTGCAGTACGCAGGATCAGTTCTACCGCCTGATCGATTCCCAGCGTCTCCGTATTTAGAGTAAGATCATAATTTCTGGCGTCTCCATAGACCTGCCCGGTATAATACTCGCAATATTTCTTACGCGCCTTATCCACGGCACGCACGTCTCCCGCCACCTGATCCGCAGGCACCTGATCCATCATGGCGGTCATACGCTTCACCCGCCATTCAAAACCCGCATGGATAAAGACTCTCAGGCAATGGTCAAACTCCCGCAAAATATAATCTCCATTGCGCCCCACGATCACGCAGCTTTCCCGGTTGGCCAGCTCCCGGATCGCATCTCTTTGCGCCTGCCAGATTTCTTCCTCCAGGGGTCTGTTATAGAAATCAAAAAGGCTCTGGGCGAAACCGAAATTCTTCGGCACTCTCTCGTCCCATTTGCGCACCTGTTCCGGTTCCAGATTCTTACTTGCCACAGCGGTCTTTAAAATAATATCCTTATCGTAATATTCCAGTCCCAGCTCTTTTGCAACTCTTCTTCCTACCTCGCCGCCACCGGCGCCGAACTCCCGTCCGATTGTAATGATTTTCCTCATAATAATCTCCATTTCTGAGCAATTTACTGTGTCATTTAGACGCCCACAAAGTCAAACAGGCTGATCTGATTGGATTCGGGCAGATTGCCAAGCAGCCCTAAATCGCTCATCAGGTCTACAATGGTTTTGGACGCCTTTGTCCGCTGCCTGAAGTCGTCTTTGCTTAAGAAAGGCCCGTCCTTAGCGGCCTCCACAATGGCGTCCGCCGCCTTTTCACCCAATCCGTCAATACTGTTCAGGGAGGGCATCAGTTTGCCGTCCACCACCTGAAACAGCCTGGACTGCGCTGTAAAGATATCGATCGGTACAAATTCAAAGCCTCTGGCATACATTTCCTGCACCAGCTTCATATCCCGATAGGAATCCTGCTCTTTCTTAGACAGGGTATCGCTTCTGCGCTTATAATCCGCCATTACGTTTTCCAGATGTCTCTGCCCCTGGCACATCAGTTCATAGGAAAAGCCGGAAGCCCGGATACTGAAAAACGCGGCATAATAGGCAAGCGGATAATTTACCTTGCAGTAGGCAATGCGCCATGCCATCATAACATAGGCCGCCGCATGCGCTTTCGGGAACATATACTTGATCTTCTTGCAGGACCAGATATACCATTCCGGAACCCCCGCTCCCAGCATGGTTTCCTCCCATTCCGGCTTCAAGCCCTTTCCCTTCCGCACGCTTTCCATGATGGTAAAGGAAAGCGCCGGATCAACGCCCATCTGAATCAGATAGATCATAATATCATCTCGGCAGCAGATGGCGGTGGAAATGGTCGCCTTGCCCTCTTCGATCAGGGTCTGGGCATTGCCCAGCCACACGTCGGTTCCATGAGCCAGCCCTGCGATACGCACCAAATCCGTAAAGCATTTCGGTTTGGCGTCTATCACCATCTGCATGGCAAAATCCGTACCAAATTCCGGAATCCCAAGGCAGCCCAGCTTACAGCCCCCGATCTGATCCGGCGTAATCCCCAGCGCCTGAGTGGACTGAAACAGGCTCATCACCTGCTTATCGTCCAGCGGAATCGTAACCGGGTCGATGCCCGTCATATCCTGTAGCATACGGATCATGGTAGGATCATCGTGTCCCAGAATATCCAGCTTCAGCAGATTGTGGTCGATGGAATGATAATCAAAGTGCGTGGTAATGGTATCCGTGGTCATATCATTGGCCGGATGCTGCACCGGGGTAAAGGAATTAATGTCTTCGCCCACCGGAAGCACCACGATACCGCCCGGATGCTGCCCCGTACTCCTGCGGACTCCCGTGCACCCCGCCACAATACGGTTAATCTCTGAGATTCGTTTATGCACTCCCCGCTCTTCATAATAATTCTTCACATAACCGAAAGCGGTCTTATCCGCCAGCGTTCCAATGGTGCCGGCGCGGAAGGTCTGCCCGTGGCCAAAGATTACCTCCGTATATTTATGGGCTTTACTCTGGTATTCGCCGGAGAAATTCAGGTCGATATCCGGCTCCTTATCTCCCTTAAAGCCCAGAAAGGTTTCAAAAGGAATATCAAACCCTTCTTTTCTAAGCGGTTCGCCGCAAACCGGGCAGTTTTTGTCCGGCATATCGCAGCCGGCGCCGCCGCTGTACGCTTTCACCTCTTCTGAATCAAAATCATAATAATGACAGTTCGGGCACAGATAATGGGGGCTCAGGGAATTTACTTCCGTAATTCCCGCCATGTTCGCCACAAAGGAGCTTCCAACCGATCCTCTTGAGCCTACCAGATATCCGTCTTCCACAGACTTCCACACCAGCTTCTGCGCGATGATATACATCACCGCAAAGCCGTTGGATATAATGGAGTGTAATTCCCGTTCCAGACGTTCCTCCACAATCGGCGGCAGCTTCTCGCCGTAAAGCTCATGCGCCCTGTTATAGCAAATATCTGTCAACTGCCTGTCGCTGTCCGCAATCACCGGAGGACACTTATCGGGACGCACGGGGGACATGGATTCTATCATATCCGCAATCAGATTGGTGTTGGTAATCACCACCTCCTGCGCCTTATCGCTGCCCAGATATTCAAATTCCTTCAGCATTTCCTCCGTAGTCCGAAGATAAAGCGGCGCCTGATGATCTGCGTCCGGGAAGCCCTGCCCCGCCATGATAATACGCCTATAAATCTCGTCCTCCGGATTGAGGAAATGAACGTCGCAGGTAGCCACCACCGGTTTGTGGAATTGCTCTCCCAGCTTTACGATCCTGCGGTTCATCTCCATAATATCTTCCATGGACTGAATATTCGGAATCTTATCGGACTCTATCATAAATTGGTTGTTTCCCAGCGGCTGAATCTCCAGATAATCATAGAAACGCACCAGTCTGGCAATTTCCTCATCTGCCTTCTGTTCCAGTAACGCCCGATATAATTCTCCGGCCTCACAGGCGCTTCCCAGAATCAGCCCTTCCCGATACTGGTTCAGCAGGCTCTTGGGAATACGGGGTCGTCTGGCAAAATAGGTCAGGTGGGAGGCGGATACCAGCCGGTACAGATTCATGCGCCCCACATTATTCTTAGCCAGAATAATAGCGTGATAAGTGGGCAGCTTCTTAATCACAGCCGGACTGGACTTCCCCTTCTCATTGATCTGCCTTAGCGTGGTAATGCCGTCCTTCTCCATCATTCCGATCAGCTTCACGAAGATTTCCGCGGTCGCCTCCGCGTCGTCCACGGCGCGATGATGATTTTCCAGCGACACGCCCAGGGTTTTCGCCACAGCGTCCAGCGTATGCTTCGCCTGGGCGGGCAGCATGACTCTGGAAATTCCCAGCGTGTCAATATAGGTAAAATCAGATGCAAGCCCCTGTCTGCGGCAGTTTTCCATCAGAAAGCCCATGTCAAAATGAGCGTTGTGCGCCGCCAGCATACAACCATCGCAAAACCGCAGAAACTGCGGCAATATGGTCTCAATTGTATCCGCGTCTACCACCATTGCGTCCGTTATGCCCGTCAGCTTCTCTATCTCAAAGGGTATGGGAACGTCCGGGTTCACAAAGGCGGAAAACCTGTCTGCAATCTTCCCCTCCGACACCTTTACCGCGCCAATCTCTATAATCCGGTTTTCCACCGGAGAAAAGCCCGTGGTCTCCAGATCAAACACCACAAAGTCCTGCTGAAAATCCTGCCCCTGCTCATTAGTGGCAATCTCCTGTAAATCATCTACCAGATAAGCCTCTACGCCGTAAATCACCTTAAAGAAATCCTGCTTATCGGGCTCCGGGTCACCGGCTTCCTTACGTCTGGCCTTTTCCGCCTTCCAGAGATCCTCCCACACATGATTTGCGTCCGGGAAGGACTGCACCACGCCGTGATCCGTGATGGCGATAGCGGGATGTCCCCATTGATAAGCGCGCTTCACAATATCCTTCGCCTCAGATACTCCGTCCATATCGCTCATCTTCGTATGACAGTGAAGCTCTACGCGTTTGCGGACGCTGTTGTCCATACGGGAGGTAGTAAAGTCAGGAATCTTCTTCACCCCCACAAGAGAACCGATGGTCAGCTCATGGTCAAACTTATCCATCATCGTCAGTCCTTTGATTTTTACAAAAGCACCCGGCCTCATATGTTCCGTTATTTCCGCCACCTGATCATTGTGGACAAACAGTTTAATGGTCATGGTATCCGTATAATCGGTCACATCATAAATCAGAATCGTTCTCTCGTTTTTGATCTCTCTCTGATCCATTTTGAGGATTCTGCCGCGCACCACCACTTCTCCCAGTTCGCCCAGAATCTCCTCCATGGGCATGGCTTCCTCTTCAAAATCCCTGCCATATAATACGTCAGGATTATCGGAACGCCTCAAGGCGCGCCTGTCCTGCCTGTCGCTGCCACTTCCCCGGTCGCCCTTCCTGCCCGGCGCAGGAACGGATATCGTTCTGTTGGTATGCAAGCCTCCCGTCCCTTTGCTGACCGTGCCGGAAGCCCCCCGGCCTTCCCCGCTGTCCGCTTCTCCTGCGGCGTATGCGGAACGGATACTCTCAGAACCGTCGGCTGCGCTGTCCGCCCTTGCGGAAATTTCCGCCGCCTGCATGGCCAGCCTGCGTTCGTCCTCTTCCCTGCTGTTTCCTTCCGCCCGCTCCTTATAAGCCGTTACAATCTCCACCGGCATATTGCAGCGCTCGCTATAGATCTTCTCCAGAATCCGAATCAGTTCTTCAGCCTTTCCTTTGCCAAGCACCGTATCCTCTAAGGTCAGCAGCAGCCGGTTTCCCTGAAAAGAAAGATCCGCCTTTTTAAACAGATTATATTCTATCGGCGAATACTCCCGCAGCTCCAGCAGGATACTTTCCCGATAGACCGCCATCAGCTTTTCCGGATTGTATTGGGCGGACAGCGTGAAATGCTCATAGAACTTGACCGTTATAGATGCGTTGGGGAAAAACTGCCGCTTGATTTCCCTCTCCGCCTTGTAAATATCTTCCTTTTGAATCAGACGTTCGGAAGCCAGATAAACCCGCAAAAAATCCTTGCGCTTCGTAGCGGTCACCTTCTCCACCGTAACCTGCTCAAACAGATCCTTCAGGCCCGTATCCAGTTTTAAGGTTGGAAACACATCAAAAAACCGCTTTCCCATCAATCATCATGCCTTTCCCGCAGCCCGCCTCATGCTTCCGGCAGGCAAGCTCTCCCGTCACTCGCCCCAGTGCAATAATTCTTCCCGCAGGGTATCTAACAGTTGTTCCTCCGGTACCTTCTTCACAATCTCGCCGCGCTTGATCAACAATCCTTCTCCCATACCTCCGGCAATGCCGATATCCGCTTCCTTCGCCTCTCCCGGCCCGTTGACCGCACAGCCCATCACGGCCACCTTGATATCTAAGGGAATATCCGCCACCATGGCTTCTACCTGATTGGCAAGGCCGATCAGGTCAATGCGAGTTCTGCCGCAGGTAGGGCAGGATACCACCTCGATACCGCCTTTCCGCAGTCCCAGCGTGCGCAAAATCAGCTTCGCGGATTTAATCTCTTCCACCGGATCGCCTGTTAAAGACACGCGGATCGTATCGCCGATGCCCTGATTCAGAATAATCCCCAAGCCTACGGCGGATTTAATATTGCCGCTCTGCACCGTACCCGATTCCGTGATGCCCACGTGCAGCGGATACTCTGTTTGCTCCGCCAGTAACTGATGGGCGCGTACACACATCATCACATCAGAGGATTTGATGCTGATCACCAGATGATCGTACCCCAGATCCTCGATCATCTTCACCTTATCCAAAGCGCTCTCCACAATGCCTTCCGCGGTCACGCCATGATATTTCTCTACCAGCTCCCGTTCCAGCGAGCCGCTGTTGACGCCCACGCGGATGGGAATATTCCGCTCTCTGGCAACGCCTACCACTGCCGCCACCTTTTCACGGCTTCCGATATTGCCCGGATTAATACGGATTTTATCGGCTCCGTTCTCCATGGCGGCGATGGCCATTTTATAATCAAAATGAATATCCGCCACCAGCGGAATATGAATCTGCTTCTTAATTTGGCCGATCGCCTGCGCCGCCTCCAGGGTGGGAACCGTACAGCGGATAATCTCACAGCCCGCCTGTTCCAGCCTGAGAATCTGAGCTACGGTGGCCTCCACGTCCTCTGTCCTGGTATTGGTCATAGACTGGATCAGAATAGGATTTCCCCCGCCGATGACTTTCTCTCCAATGGCAACGGTTCTGGTATGATCACGATGCATAATAACCCTCTTTCCATTCCTGTGTCGGCACAGGAACGCTGTCTGTCAAAATTTTATCATGAAATGATTATACATGAAATCCATGAAAAAGTACACTGAAACTACCATAGTCCCCCGGATTTCTTTTCTGTCAAAAAGACGCTCCTCTCTATATGCCGCAGGAACCGTGGTCTGATCCGAATATCCTTCCATTTGCCGTGTTTTCCGCGCCCCTTTAAGTCTCTCATGACGTCCTCCGCCACCTGATAACGCTCCTCCGGCTCCTCCTGCATACACCTGCGGAGTATTTTTTCCCAATCGCCCCTTACCAGAGGCGCGTAGCTTACTATGGGAAGCCCCGCATAAGGCGGATAGGCGGGATCTGCCCCTGTCAGCACATAATACATCACTCTGCCAAAGGCGTACAGATCGCTTCTCTCATCCGCAGTCCGCAGCCTTCCCGCCTCCGGCCTCTGCTCCGGCGCGGTATAGCCCTGGCTGAACGCCCCTTTTTCCGCTATGCCCCCTGTATAATTTCGGAAAAATGCCGCGCCGAAATCCACCAGCCTGAGACTGCCGTCGGGACACACCATGATATTTTCCGGCTTCAAATCCTGATAAATAACAGGTGGTTTTCTTGTATGAAGATACTGTAAAAGCCCCAGTAATTGTTCCGCCCATCGTTCCGCCTGTTCTTCCGGTACCAGCCCGTTTCTCTGAAGATAACGGCGCAGGCTTATCCCCGGTATATATTCCATGACCAGATACCATGCGCCGTCCCACAGCAGATCGTACACCACAGGCAGCATCGGATGCCGGAGCTTTTGCAGGAAACCTGCCTCCCGCAGGAGCTCTTCTCCCGCCGCTTCCCCCTCTCCCCATACCCGCTTGATAGCCGCCGGTCTTCCCAGCGCCTTATCCCAGGCCAGATACACGCGTCCCTCTCCTCCCTCCCCAAGCAGATTCCGCAAAGTATACTTTCCAATATTCTTTTTCACACTATCCTCCCTTACTATACTAAGGCAGCGCTTTGATGCAGATTGCAGAAAGATTATCCTTCCCGCCCCTTTTCATGCAAGTCTCCCCTATTTCCCGCAGCCTGCGCTCCATCTGAGCCTCTTCCCTTAACTGTCCCGGTTCCAGGGCGTCCCCCAGTTCCCGCTCTCCGATGCCCTGACAGAATCCGTCGCTGCACAGCAAAAATACCTCTTGCGCTTTTACAGTTCCCATGGAATAATCCGGCCTGTAATAACCGAAGGTTCCCACACACTTCGTCAATCTGTTGCGCCCCGCGATATGATCTCTGGTCATACATTCCACAGCGCTCCTTCTCCCCTCATGGCCGCTCCTTTTCCCTTTCCTTCCCTGTACATACCGTTCCTTCCGGCTGAGATTGCTCTGCTCTTTCCAGGGGAAAGGAACCCTCTCTTTCCGGCGGCTCTTCTTCC
The DNA here is from genome assembly GCA_021199255.1 of Clostridiales bacterium. Taxonomy (GTDB): domain Bacteria; phylum Bacillota; class Clostridia; order Lachnospirales; family Lachnospiraceae; genus UBA3282. The sequence continues at coordinate 80,594 of JAJQIK010000059.1, forward strand.
TGCCTGTCCGATAAATTCTGCTGTCCCCCAGATGCCACAACAAATAAGTATTCTCCCACAGGACGAGCGCAGACATGGTAGTCCCCAGCTCCACCCCCTCCCTTCTCCCATACTGCTGTAGCTGTTCCTGGACATAATAGACCATTCTGTCAAGAGATCGGCGGATCACCCAATAGGGCTTCTTTTTCTGCAAAGCCCGGAGCAGAGATTCATAAAACCACTCCACCAGTCTCTCTGTCAGATAACCGCTGGCAATCTCTCCCCGCTCCAACCCTCCCATACCGTCGCAGACCGCCGCCATCAGAACTCTGCCGCGTCTGGTCATCACCTGCTGCACAAACAGGGAATCCTGATTGCAGGAAGCCGCATTGCCCCGATTCCAATAGACTGCCGTAAGATAATGCATAACCCTTAAAACGCCCCTTTCTGTAACATTTATTATGAAATTATAGTGAAACCTGTTCATCACGCTACCGGCATTGTGCAAATGACATCACCATAAACAGACCCTTTGGAAACGTCGGCACTTGGCGAGGTCTTTTCGAGCCTAGTACCGTTACGTTGGAAACGGAGCGAAAGCGCGTCTGTGTTGGTGATGCCATTTGTACAATTTCACAGCCACGAACGGAATTTAATATTACATAACGATTGTTATTTATAAAATTGTTATGAATCATACTTCCAATATCTGGAATACTGCGGGAAACCCGCGGATATCTGCGGATTCCTGAATGGAATCCGATGAGATCAGTATAGAGCATCAGGCGCTTCCTGGCAAGCCCCAAAAAGCCGGTACGTTACCGTACCAGCTTCATAATATCGTTATACATCACAAATACCATAAACAACATGAGCACCACCAGTCCGACGAAATGCACCATTCCTTCTTTTTCCGGCGGAATGGGCTTGCCCCTCACCACTTCTATCAGCATAAAGACCAGCCTGCCTCCATCTAATGCCGGAAACGGCAGTAAATTCAGAATCCCCAGATTGACAGACAGCAGAACCACAATTTCCAGCATGGTAAGAATCGCAGAAGAAGTCCCGTAATTCTCCTCCGCCTGGTCATAGCTCTCTCCCACAAACTGGGCGATACCAATGGGGCCGGACACATCGTCTCTGGACACCTGTCCCCGGAGCATCATACCGAGACTCTTATAGGTTAGCTTAACCCAATACTCCACCTCATAAAATCCATATTGAAAAACCTGCAGCGGGTTACACTCCAAGTATTCGCCGCCGTTGGTAATCCCCATATAATAACGCTGATCCGTTTCACTGTACTTGGGCGTCACATACGCCACGCCCTTTTCCCCGTCTCTTTCATAGTGAATTTCTAACGTTTCCCCGTTATTCAGGGAAGAAATCAGCATGACCTCCCTGTAAAAATGAATCCTTTCATGACCGATACGGGTAATCACGTCGCCCTCCTGCAGCCCCGCCTCCAAAGCGGCCGAATCCTCCGTTACCGTGCCTACCGTGGGAAGATCCGCTCCTGTAAAGGCAATCAGAACCAGCGCAACCAAAAAGGCAAGAATGAAATTAAAGAAGGGACCCGCAAACACTGTGGCAATCCGCGCCCAGACGCCGGCCTCCGTAAAGGTGGTTCCGGAGCTCCCCATGCCGCCCGCAGCATCTCCTAAGCTGCCCGCCTGTTCTCCGGCGTTTCTGGATTCCATGCCATCCTCTCCATCGAACATACAGGCTCCGCCTATGGGAAGAAGCTTTAAAGAATACTTCGTCCCGCCCTTCTCATAGGAAAACAAAGTCGGCCCCATTCCCACCGAAAATTCGACGACCCGGATGCCGTTTCTCCTGCCAATCAGGAAATGTCCGAACTCGTGGGAAATAACCACTACGCCAAAGATAATTAAAAATAAAATAATCGTCCTGATCAAAATACTCCTCCATGCCGAAGCGGGGCGCGCCTACGCTCCAAACTTCTGTTTCATATACTCATAGGTCGCCGCCTCAGTCTCCAGAATCTGCTCCACTGTGGGCTGCTCCACAATAGTATGCGCTTCCATCGCCGCCTCGATCATTTCCGGAATTTGCAGGAAGCTGATTTTTCTCTGTAAAAACAGAGCCACCGCTTTCTCATTGGCCGCGTTAAAAACTGTGGGCAGGGAACCGCCCCCCTGCGCCGCCCGATAAGCCAGAGTCAAACCGCGGAAGGTCTCCCTGTCCGGCTCCTCAAAGGTCAACTGTTTTAGCTGAAAGAAATCCACCCTGCCGTTATCCATAGGTCTTCTGTCCGGATAAAACAGCGCGTACTGAATCGGCAGCTTCATATCGGGCACACCTAACTGCGCCATAATCCCGCCGTCCACATACTCTACCGCGGAGTGAATAATGCTCTGGGGATGGATTAAAACCTGAATTTGTTCCAGTTCTACGCCAAACAGCCATTTGGCTTCCATCACCTCCAGTCCCTTATTACACAGCGTGGCGGAATCGATGGTAACCTTCTTTCCCATAGACCAGTTCGGATGCTTCAAAGCGTCCTCCAGCGTAATCTGTTCCAATTCCCTGCGGGTTTTTCCTCGAAAGGGACCTCCCGACGCCGTCAGCAGGATTTTGCTGACGCGCTCTCTCCGCTCTCCGTTCAGGGATTGGAAAATTGCGCTGTGTTCGCTGTCCACCGGCAGGATCGATACTCCCCTTTCCGCCGCCAGCGGCATAATAATATGCCCTGCCGTCACCAGAGTCTCCTTGTTGGCAAGGGCAATGTCTTTTCCCTGTTCAATGGCGGCAATCGTCGGTCTGATACCAATCATTCCCACGATCCCGGTCACCAGCACTTCCATCTCCTCCGCCGTAGATACCTCCAGCAGACCTTCCATACCGCATACGACCTTAACCGGCAAATCCGCCAGCCTCGTACGCAGATCTTCCGCCGCTTCCTCCGTCCACATGGCTGCCACCCGCGGATGAAATTCCCTGGCCTGCCGCTCCATCAGATCTACGTTAGAGCCCGCCGCCAGAGATACTACCTGCAAATCCTTTTCTTTTCTCACAATATCCAGCGTCTGAGTTCCGATAGACCCGGTGGAACCCAGTATACCAATCTTTTTCATTGCAATCTGTTCCCTTTCCTGCTTTCCTTCTCTTTCGCCGCCTATCCGCCTATCAGTACCAGGCCAATAAAAATCAACGGAGAGGCGATGATTACGCTGTCAAACCGATCCATAATGCCGCCATGCCCCGGAATCAGCTTCCCGTAATCCTTAATTCCATGATCTCTTTTAATAGCGGACGCTGCCAAATCCCCCACCATGGATACCAGCGCGCCCACCGCGCCCAAAACTGCCGCCAGGGCAAGCGGAAGGGTATCGTCCGTGTAGCGGTTTATCACAAAGTAAGTATACAAAACAAACAAAAGCGCTGCGCCGGCCACGCCGCCCACCGCGCCCTCCACAGATTTCTTGGGGCTGAGTCTGGGGGTCATCTTATGCTTCCCGATCAGGACGCCCACCGCATAGGCGCAGGTATCGCTCCCCCAGGAGCAGAGAAAGACAAACCATACCAGATAGACGCCCTGGGTAAATCCCTCGCGGATCAGGTAAATAAAGGACAACAGCACCGGCCCATAGAGATACGCAAACATAGACGCAAAAATCTGATTGGCACGATAGCGCGGGAACGTAAACACGTAAAGGAATAACAAAAGCAGCATGGTCAGGACAATCGCCGCCATTACAATAAAGGCTATCGTATTAATCGGTTTTTCGCCTTTTTTTAAATAAAATACTGTAAACAGTGACACATAATACAACGCCGTCATAAGAAGTCCGCCGATTTCAGGCGCACTCCATTTCCGATTCTCCGCGCACACGCCGCAGGCCTTTGTCAGTTCTCTAAAGGCAAGCATGGATATCACGCACAGTACGGCTGCCAGAACAATCCCCCCGGACATAATCGTCGCCAGCGCAATGAGCACCAGAAGTATACCGCTTATCAATCTCGTACGGAACATTTAATCCTCCACTTCCTTCACCAGACCATACCGTCTGTCTCTTTTATTATATGCCTCTACCGCTTTTTCTAATTCTTCTTTTGAAAAATCAGGCCACGCCACCGGTGTAAAATAAAATTCCGTATAGGCAAGCTGCCATAACAGAAAATTGGAAATCCGCTGCTCGTTGCAGGTGCGGATCAGCAGATCCGGCTCCGGCAGTCCATGGGTATCCAAGGCGTCGCCGATCATCTGTTCCGTGATTTCCTCCGCTTTCACGCCGCCCTCGGCCGCAGACGCGGCTATTGTCCGCACCGCGCGGACAATCTCATCTCTGCCGCCATAGTTAATCGCAATCTGAAAATGCAGCCCGGTATTTTCCTTCGTAGCCTCCTCCAACTGCGCGATGCGCAATCGGATATCCTCGTCCAGCCTGGTTTTATCCCCTATCACACGCACGCACATATTATTCTTCGCCGCCGTTTTCAGACAGGTCTTCATATAATTGCGAAGAAGCCCCATCAACGCGTCCACTTCCTCCTTAGGCCTGTTCCAATTCTCCGTGCTGAAAGCATATACGGTCAAATACTGGATACCCATGCGATAGGCCTCCTCGCAAATTACCTCCACGGTCTTGGCTCCCTGTACATGCCCGTAATTGCGCGGCATGCCTTTGCTCTTAGCCCATCTTCCGTTGCCGTCTAAGATAATCGCCACATGATTCGGAATTTTATTCTCCTCTTCCATCGCTGATTGTTCCCCCTCTCTTTTCGGTGCGCCGTCCTTTGAACGCTCCCAAACATGGAGCGAAACATCGACGCGCCGACACACAAATATCAGAAAAAAGGGGACAACAAAACAGAATGTTCTGTAAGCCCCTCTCTTTTTATGCTGTCTGTTACCATACCTCTTTGGAAAAACCGCAGAAACGCCTATACCGTAAGAATCTCTTTGGTCTTCTGTTCCACCAGCTTATCAATCTCTTTAATAAAACGGTCTGTCAGCTTCTGTAACTCTTCCTCTAATTCCTTAATATGATCCTCAGAAACTTCGTCGGTCTTAGCAAGCTTCTTGAAAGCGTCGTTGCCGTCGCGTCTCGTATTACGGATGGCAACCTTATTTTCCTCGCCGCGCTTCTTCACATCTTTCACCAGCTCTTTACGGCGTTCTTCTGTCAGTTCCGGAAATACCAGACGGATCAGACTGCCGTCGTTGCTTGGATTAATCCCCACGTCAGACGTCATAATTGCTTTCTCGATTTCTTTAATCAGGCTCTTCTCCCATGGCGCGATCTGAATCACGCGGGGTTCCGGCACTGTAATATTGCCCACCTGCTGAATAGGGGTAGGCGTCCCGTAATAATCCACCCGAATCTTGTCAAGCACATGAGGGTTCGCGCGTCCCGCACGGATCGCTCCCAAATCCGCCTCTAAGAAATCATAAGACTTCTGCATTTTCTCTTCATAAGGTTTTAATCTTGCATCCATTCCACAGTCCTCCCGTTATCTTTCTTAATCCTTCACAGAGATTTGCGCCCTTACAGGCCGGCTGTATCGTCATACGATCACTTTCGTACCGTTAAAATTGCCCCGAACGGTATTCACAATACTATTCTCTTCATTTAATCCAAATACCCACATGGGCATCTTATTATCCCTTGCCAAAATAGAGGCCGTCATATCCACCACCTGAAGATTCCTGTCTATCACTTCCTGAATGGTCACCTCATCATATTTTCTGGCCTGCGGGTCTGTCCTGGGATCGGCATCATAAACGCCGTCCACCGCCTTGGCCAGCAGAATCACATCTGCGTCCACCTCGACGGCTCGAAGCACAACCCCCGTATCCGTGGAAAAATAGGGATGCCCGGTTCCGCCCGCAAAGAATACCACCATATTTCTCTCAAAATATTTATTGGCTCTGTCCTTGGAAAAAAGCTTCGTGAAAGAACCACATTCAAAGGGCGTCAGAATACTGGTCATCATGCCCACCGACCGAAAAATCTCGGAGACATATATACAATTCATAATCGTAGCCAGCATACCGATCTGATCCGCCTTGGTTCTGTCAATATTCTCGCTGGAACGCCCGCGCCAGAAATTGCCGCCGCCGATCACAATACCAACCTGTATGCCGTCCTCTACAAGCTGCTTCACCTGCATAGCCACACCGCGCACGGTTTCTTCATCAAATCCGGTCTTCTTATCGCCCGCTAAGGCTTCTCCGCTTAACTTCAACAGTATACGTCGCATTTTCATTCTCTTGCCTTTCTCCTGCAAAGCAGCTTATTCGGTATCCGCTCCGTACTCCTTCGGACACTCGTTCGTTATCTTATTTTTTCTTTTTAAATTCCTCGAAGAAGGAGGTCGGATTTACATCTGCATAGCACTGGGAACACATACCTTCAATTACCGCGCCGTTGTTAATCTGTACGGATTTGGATTTAATGTTGCCCATAACGATTGCCGTCGTATCTAAAATCACAGGCCCCTGCACGTCGATATCGCCCTTAACCGCGCCCGCAACCACCGCGCTGGTAGCCGTAATATTGCCGATTACCACGGAGCTTTGTCCGATCTTGACGCTTCCCAAGCTGTTAACCTCTCCTGTAATCTTGGCGCCCTCCGCGTAAATCTCCGCCGCTTTGGAATTACCCTGAATAGAACCTGTAATATTTAACTTCCCTAAAATGTCCAGATTGCCGTTGACGGTACCGATCAGCTCCATAGAGCCCTCAGAAATAATATCGCCCGTTATCGTCATACCTTCCGTTACAACTGCTGTCTCATCCACTGCTACTCGATTAGTCTGTACATCCATTTTTTTCTCTTCCCTTTCCTCATTTTGGATTGTAGTTCTATCTTCCTCAGGCGCTTCCACCTCCTGCGGCGCTATCGCGGATTCCTGTTCCGCCGTCGTATCCGCCGACGGTTCGACAGCCGGTTCCGGCTCCGCGGGCTTCGGCTCCCATACGGGAATCTCTTCCATCTCCGGCAGAATCTCTTCGTCCACAGGCTCCTCAAGGCTTCCGGTATCCGCAGGCATAAGAGGCTCCTGCGGCAATTCCGGCTCCTGCGGCAGCTCCGGCTCCTCCGGCGGCTCTATTTTCATATCATCTAATTTATCCAGCATACTGCTTAAGTCAAAGGCTTCCATCGGCTCCGCCGCCGGTATTTCCTTCCCGGCCTCCGCGCCCTCACCCATTCCGGCTCCCGCCGACAGGGCATCCGCCAAAGCGCCCTCCGGCATATGCGCGTCGCCCGCCAGAGCCGCGTTCAGCTCTTCTTCCGGCATCAGCTCGTTCACCGCCTGGGATAAGTCTTCCTTCAAATCTGAGAAAAAACCCATTCTCTATATCCTCCATTCTTTAGTCATTGCTTATATGATGAATCGGCTCCGTATCATCTGTAATCGGAACGATCTTCGTATCTTCCATCGCCTGAATCGCCTCAATCAGCATCGGCAGAGCTTCCACCGTAGAATCCTTGTCGGAAGCGTCATGCATCAGGATCATTGCATGGTCAAAGCTCTCCAGATTCCCCATACAGTTCTGCACGATATCCGCAGGGCTGATATAATCGCTGGCAGCGTCCCCGGAAGAAATATTCCAGTCAAAATACGTCATATCCTGTTCATCTAAAAAGGCAATCAGGTCATGCATATCCACACTGCTGACCGTATTGCTGCTGCCGCCCGGAAACCTGTAATACCTGCACCACACCCCCGTAGTGTCATACAAAAACTCCTGCAGCTTACGCATATCCGCCGAAAAGCTGTCAATGGACTGATAAATCTCATGATATATATGGCTATAGGAATGCATGGCCAAGGTATGTCCTTCCTCTACAATCCTATTATATAACGCCTGATATTCTTCTTCCTCTTTCCCTACGACAAAGAAAGTCGCCTTCACATCGTACTCAGCCAGTATATCTAAAATCCTGCCCGTATTACTGCTGGGGCCGTCGTCAAAGGTTAAATAAACCTTACGAGATGTCTCTTCCTCCTCTGATAAATCGTTCTGCCAGACCTCCGTATCCTGACCGGCCTCCTCTACCGCGGAAGCCGTATACGCTTCCGAACGCTCTGAGGAAACGCTATTGTCCGGAGCATCAGTCTGGTCGATCACCGTTATTACCTCTATCTGAGTACGTAAATCACGCAATTCCTTCGTCACAAAATATAACCTGGCTCCCAGTATGATACACAGGATCAACAGAAGCAGTATCGTAGAAAGCGGAACGATGATAATCAGCTTCTTAAACAGCCGGATACGTCTGCGCCTGGATTCCAGTTCAGCATCATTCCCCGCCATTTTCATCGACTCCTTATTCCATATATCCAAAATACATTATTCTTCTATACTATATCACATCTAATGGATTACGGAAAGAAATTTTATAAAAAAAGAAAAAGAAAATCTATCACGCCCCGTCTGTTTTCTCCTCCTCCAGCTCCGCAACACATTGATAAAGCCCGGTGTTTTCAAGGCGCGCGGGATCAATCCCAAACAGCCCGGCCAGGTATCCTCTGGTAAAAACTTCTTCCGGCGTCCCGAAGCGCTCTACCCCCTCCCTTCCGATACACAAAATCCGGTCGGAAATCCGCTTCGCCAGCTCCAGCTCATGCAGGGACATAATCACAGACAGCCGTTCTTCCTTCGCCAGACGCTGCAGCGTCGCCAGAAATTCTAATTTATATCGGATATCCAGATAGGAAGTGGGCTCATCCAGCAGAATAATCTCCGGCTGCTGACAGAGCGCCCTCGCCAACAGCACCCTTTGCTTTTGCCCGTCGCTGATTTTGTTGTAATCCCTGCCCCTTAATTCTGACACGTATGTCATTTCCATGGACTTTTCCACGATGTCCCAGTCCTCGCCGGACAAAAGGCCAAATCTGCCGGTGTAGGGATATCTGCCGCTTGCCACCACCTCTTCACAGGGCATCATTTCCGTGTACAGCTTATCCGTAAATACCACCGCCATTCTTTGCGCCAGCTCCCGCCCGCTCAATCCGGCCAGCTCCTGATTTTCCAGAAAAACGCGCCCGCCTAAGGGGGGAAGCTGCCTTGCAATACTCTTCAGCAGCGTAGATTTTCCCGCGCCGTTGGGACCGATCAGGGTCAAAATCTCTCCCCTGTTTACCCCCACGGTCACCCCCTGCAATACCGGTTTGCCCTGATAGCCCGCAGAAAACTGTTCCATGCGGAAATAATAATCTGACATTATCCAGCCCCTCCCTTTTTCCTGCGCAGCATGACGGCAATCACCACCGGCGCGCCGAACACGGCGGTCACCGTGCTGATACTAAGCTCCGTGGGCGCGAATAAAGTTCTGGCCAGCAGATCGCAGAACAGGCAGAACACACCGCCGCCCAGAAAGCACGCCGGAATCATTATGAGGGGTTTGACCGTGCCGAATAATTGCCTGACCAGATGGGGCACCGCAATCCCCACAAAGGAAACCGGCCCCGCGAACGCGGTAATACATGCCGCCAAAAGGCTGGATAGCAAAACCAGCATGACCCGCAGCAGGGGCAGGTGAATCCCCATGCTCACTGCATAGCCCTCTCCCATCTGATAGGCTCCGATAGGCTTGGCCAGCCACAGAATCATAACCACAGCAGCCAGTACCACGCCGCCCATAACAGCCACATTATTCCATGTGACGCCGGAAAAGCTCCCCTTCGACCAGTTGTGAAGATTCACAATGTCCGCGTCCTGGGCGAAGGTTACCACCAGATCCGTGACAGCGGAGCAGATATAGCCGATCATCACGCCGCTGACAATCAGCATAGACATACTGTTTACCTTAGCCGACACAATCAGCACAAAGCCCATGGACACAAAGGCGCCCACAAATGCCGCCGCAATCATGGTTCCTGAACTTACGCTGACCCGGTTTCCCAACAGGAACACCATCACCAGCGCTACCGCCAGCTTGGCCCCGGAAGAAATCCCCAGCACAAAAGGCCCCGCGATGGGATTATGGAAAAAAGTCTGCAACAGATATCCCGACAGCCCCAGGGCTCCTCCCAAAACAGCCGCCGCAATGGCTCTCGGCATACGAATCTGCCAGAGGATATTCTCATAGACCGCTTCTATCTTCAGCCCTCTCAGGCTGCGAAGAATATCCGCAAGCGGTATCCGGATACTGCCGATGCCGAAATTGCACGCCAGTAAAACCAGAAGCAATATAACCAAAAGGCCAAACGCCGCGATATATCTGCCCCTCCTTCTCCCGTATTCCTCTTTCATCTTCATTCCTCCCCGTCTCCGGCTATCCCCGCCCTGCTCATCTCACCGGATACAGATACTGCATCTGCCCTTCCTCGTCCCCGCCGCTTAGCATCTCGTGGATATCCCCAATCAGGCCGCCAATGGACATGGACTCCTGATACAGATTCTGCGTGGTACAGTAGACATGCTCCTCCTGTACAGCCTTAAAATCCGCCAGCAGGCTGCACTTGGCATACAGTTCCTCCAGACTGTGGATTTCCCCGTCTATGGCGCTGTTGTAGATCATGTAATCCGCGTCTAATGCAGTGGCGTAAAATTCCTCCATCTGCATTGTCATGGAGGAGGAATTACTTTCCTCATCTCCCAGCTCCTGATAAATATAAGTTCCCCCGGCCAATTCAATCATTTTCGGCACATAATCCGACGTCCTGCGTACATTGACCGCACCGGTATTGGTAATATAGAAAAAGGCAACCGAAGGACGTTCCTCCTCCTGCCCTGCCGCGATCTCCTGCTCTATCTCAGACAAAATCCGCTCCTGAGCCGCAAAGATTTCCTCAGCTTCCTCTTCCTTTCCCAACAAAGCGCCGTAAAGCCTGATCCATTCCACCCGCCCCAGCGGGTGATTCTCGTAGCTGGAATGATCTACCAGAACCGGAATATCAAAGGACATCAGATTCTCCTGCACCTCAGGGGTATGGTAAATCATCGTATTCTCCACCGCCAGTTCGCATCCCTCCGAAAGAATCAGTTCATAATCCGGCGCGCTGTATTTACCGGCATACAAAATAGCCCCCTCTTCCATGGCCGTCCGCGCTTCCTCAATATACCAGCCGTCCGTATCGGTACCGGAAAGCCGGATATGGTCTAAACCGTCCAGCGCACGGAACATATCCATGACAGCGGACGCCACCAGATAGATTCGCTCGACAGGCTGACGGAGCACCATAAGCTTCTCCGCTTCATCTGTTCCCATATCCGCCGGCAGTATGATTTCCGCCAGCAAGTCTTCGTCCGTCGCCTCCGCCAGCTCCTCCGGCGCTACCAGATAACAGGAGCCGTCAGATATGGTAATCAAGGTGCAGCCGTTGCTGTAGCGGTCCAGGGTAAATTCCTGCGCATAGGACAAATCCACTCTTTCAGGCGCAGACCATTCCACCGCTGCCCCACTCTGGAAAAGGCTGTCCGTCCCAGCCGGAGCTTCCTGAGCAGTCTCCCGCCCGCCGCAGCCGAAAAGAAACAGAAGCAGGCATCCCATCAGGATGCCCACCGTTACTTTTTTATCATTATTTTTCCTTACGCTATCCGCTCCCATTATCCCGTATGCCATCTTTCATCCTTAGTCATAATCATTATTATTGTAATAGAAATGAAAGAGGGATACAAGTGGTATTTTCTACAGGCTACCTTCCCACACAAAAAAACAGAGCTGTCGCTTCTGCAACAGCTCGTTTTTGCTCTTTTTATAAAATGATAATAGAACATGCAGAAGATACAGAGTTGTTTGACTGGATGCGAAGATATATCAGTAGTAATACTGTGAAATCTTGTGAGGATGACGGGGTTTTCAAAGAAAGATTGAAGGTGATTATATATATATGGTTAGTGTTAATATTCAAGTATGCAGATACTTAAGGAGATGTCCTTTGAAAAACAAGAGTAATGATAACACGTCCAATTTGATAAAGATGAAGTCAGATATACTATTAACGGACACAGATGGCAAACCAATTGAAGTAAAGGTAATTCAGCCAGAATATATTTCAGATATATTTTCATAAAAGTGGAGACGGTTATTTATCGTCTCCAGTAAGTATTTGAGAATTATTAGGATGAAAATTGAATGTTTCTGTAATGTATTCCGGTTGTGGTACATTTACTTGAATGGGATTCCCATTGCTATCAGTTAAAGTGGTATTTGTATTCATCTTGATAATATCATCATTCTCAGTTGACATTGATTTCACCTCCTTGCACATGAATTTGCTGTACAGTATTATTTATATATTTTGATTCATAATAATCTATAGATATATTAATTGCAAATGCAATAAATGTTATAACAAATGTTACTGTAATTGTTTTTATCATTCGGTTATGTCGTTTGCTTTTGATAATATTCAAATTCCTATTTTTGATTGCATCATTTATAAACCTTTGAGCCATTATGCTTTCTAGTAACTCCATTGCCTCCTCTTTTTTGTCAGGAGAAACTTGATTTAATATGGTAGTGTTTTGGAGTGCAATATCTTTTATGGGAAAAGTAGGACGCTTATATCCTGAATATGCATTTATAAACATAGCTATACAAACCATAAACATTATCGTATCTATCACACAGAAAATAAAATAGATAATTGTATACCAGCCCAGCGTATAATTCTTAAATTGTGTCCAAAGAATGATTAAAGCACTTCCAATAATGGTTAAAAATGTAATGCAAGTAGTAATTTTATTGTTAAGGGTATCGTTAAGTTCTGTTTCCTTATAATAAAGTTCCTTATATTCTTCTAATAAATTAATGTGTATCACCACTTTCTTTAGTACATCTTCTGTTGATTATAAGATAATAATTAGAAATTGTATAGAGGAACATATGTTTTGATAACAAAAATTAAATAATGGTAAGATATTTCTACAAGTACTCAAAATAAACTAAACTGCTGTTTAATGGATTAATTGGGTATATTATTTTGAGAAGTTTCAAGAAGTTTGA
>JAJQIK010000064.1 GCA_021199255.1 Clostridiales bacterium
AAAGGAAAATTTCTTTAATTTACCTCTTGACAAGGGTCACTTCATAACAGGAGGCTAACCATTAATTGGTTAGCCGTCCTCTCACACCACCGTGCGTACCGTTCGGTACACGGCGGTTCTTTAGTTTTCACAAACTTTTAGATAATAGCCAAGCATGGACGTATATCCCAGCTTGGCTATTATTTTATTCGAGAATATCTGGTTCAGCACTTTCGCCATTCTCCATATCCCCTCACGGCTGTTGGCAAGCTCCAGTGCTCTCCAGTGCTCCAGCTTTAATGCCCTGAGCATTCTGTACTTTGTCCTGACTTTCTTCCATTGTTTCCAGTAGACTGCCCGTATCCTTCGCCTTGCCCATTCGTCAATACTTTTTAGAAGATTCCTCATGTCTGCGAGTTTGAAATAATTTATCCACCCTCTCACAAACTGTTGATATTTTTCTTCCCTTTTCGCATTGCTCATGCCGTTGTTCCTGTCCGTCAACTCCCTGATTCTCTTCTTCATCTTGTCAACTGACTTCTTGTGCACCCTGAATCTGCATTTTCCTTTATATCTGTAAAATGTGTATCCCAGATATTTCACTTTGCTGACATGGGCCACAACTGTTTTCTTCCTGTTTACCTTTAGGAATAGTTTCCCCTCGATAAACGGTATGATGTTTTCCAAGGTTCTTTCTGCGCTCTTTCTGCTCTTGCAGAATATCATACAACCATCTGCATAGCGGACAAACCTGTGTCCCCTGCGTTCCAGTTCCTTGTCTAACTCGTTTAGCATGATGTTGCTTAATAAAGGGCTTAGCGGTCCGCCTTGCGGCATTCCTATCTCTGTGCGTTCAAACATTCCCTTTACCATTGCCCCGGCATTGAGATATTTGTGTATCAGGGAAATGACTCTGCCGTCTTTGATGGTTCTTGACAATACCTCAATTAGTTTTGACTGGCATACCGTATCAAAGAACTTTTCCAAGTCCATATCTACTACATATACATATCCGTCATTTACATTCTTTTGGCATTGTCTGAGGGCATCGTGTGCTCCTCTTTTGGGTCGAAAGCCAAAGCTGTTTTCCGAGAATTGCCCCTCATATATGGGCGTTAATTCCTGTGTGATAGCCTGCTGTATTACGCGGTCTACCACGGTTGGCACTCCAAGCTTTCTATACTCGCCTTTTGTCTCTTTTGGTATTTCTACCCTGCGAACTGGGTTGGGCTTATATCTGCCATCCCTTATCTCTTGGATTAAAGTCTGCTGGTTTTCTCTAAGGTAGGGTAGAAGTTCATCCACCTGCATTCCGTCGGTTCCGCCTGCCCCTTTGTTTGACTTCACTCTTTTATAGGCATTATTTAAGTTGTCATTCCGCAAAATCAAGTCCAATAGATTGTTCGTCCAAAATTCTGTGATGATGTCGTTGTTTTCAGCAATCCTCTGATGGGCAGACACTTCTGCATGCTCTTTCTGTTCCGCAGATACCATTTGCAGATAGTCCTCTATATGAAGTTGTCTGTCCTTAAATCCATCTTTGGTTACATTCATTTACTCACATCTCCTAAAGTTCAGTCCTTCGCCGACGTTTTGCAACCGTCGGTTTACTATGACCTCTGCTGACTTCTTGCCATTCGTTGTTACTACAAGCTTCATACGCTGTTTCCGCTTGCTGGCAAGACCTCCCTTGGTACCACACGTTTCTTTCTCTCCATATATCCGCCACATCTACAATAGCTAATTCCGAGTAGTTATTGGACTTTGGTTTGTTTGGCAACCTTATCCTTTACTATTGCCTAATGTGATTTCTGTACGTCAGACCAGAGATTTGCCTCCAGCTTCCTTCAGATTCCACCTCACGATGGACACCCTTGCTCTCGGCTGTATCCTTCCCACTACTAGGGCGGATTAGGGACTTTCATCTATTAGAAACGTGCGCCGCAAGGCGCACCAAAAAAGGACACCTTCCTCGTTTTCACTTGGAAAGTGTCCTCTAAAATACAAAATTTTATGAAATCGAACTTGTCGAGTACAATGCTAAAACTGCATTATCACGCATACTTCAGCATTATTCTTCGCAAATTTGTTGCAATTTTGTTGCAAATTTCAAATCAAAATGCCAGAAAGCCTTGATTTTACTGATTACTCAATGATTGTAGCAACCCTACCTGAACCTACTGTTCTACCACCCTCACGGATAGCGAAGGTAAGACCCTGCTCCATAGCGATAGGGTGAATCAACTCAATAGTCATCTCAACGTTATCGCCAGGCATGCACATTTCTGTACCTTCCGGTAAGTTACATACACCCGTGATATCAGTTGTTCTGAAATAGAACTGAGGTCTGTAGTTATTGAAGAAAGGAGTATGACGTCCGCCTTCGTCCTTGGTCAATACATAAACCTGTGCCGTGAATTTCTTATGGCAGGTTACAGTGCCGGGCTTAGCCAGAACCTGTCCTCTTTCGATATCTGTTCTCTGGATACCACGAAGCAGAACGCCGATGTTATCGCCGGCCTGTGCCTCATCCAGTAACTTACGGAACATCTCGATACCTGTTACAACGGACTTCTGTGTCTCTTCCTTAACACCAATGATTTCAACTTCATCAGACATATGAAGAACACCACGCTCTACTCTACCTGTAGCAACCGTACCACGGCCTGTGATAGAGAATACATCTTCAATAGGCATCAGGAAAGGCTTATCTGTATCACGCTGAGGATCAGGAATATACTCGTCAACAGTATCCATGAGCTCCATGATCTTGTCGCCCCACTCGCCGCTGGGATCTTCCAGAGCTTTTAAAGCGGAACCTTTAACGATAGGGCAATCAGAGAACTCGTACTCCTCTAACTGCTCTGTAATTTCCATCTCAACTAACTCTAATAATTCAGGATCGTCTACCATATCGCACTTGTTCATAAATACTACGATATAAGGCACGCCTACCTGACGGGATAATAAGATATGCTCCTTGGTCTGAGCCATAACGCCGTCTGTAGCGGCAACAACAAGGATAGCACCGTCCATCTGAGCAGCACCGGTAATCATGTTCTTTACATAGTCGGCATGTCCAGGGCAGTCAACGTGTGCGTAATGTCTCTTCTCTGTTTCGTACTCAACATGGGCTGTAGAGATTGTGATACCTCTTTCTCTCTCTTCCGGCGCTTTATCGATATTCTCGAAATCTGTAGCTTCATTACCGGCAACTCTCTCTGCAAGTACTTTTGTGATTGCAGCTGTTAAAGTTGTTTTACCATGATCTACGTGACCAATGGTACCAATATTACAATGGGGTTTAGTTCTTTCAAATTTAGCTTTAGCCATTTCTAAAGTCCTCCTTGATATAATTTCTTTGTTAATGAATGATTCACCTTTACTCAGCTATCTTTGATTATAGTAAAGATTGCCAAGTTTTTCAAGCATTATTTCGCTTTTATCATTACAGCCCTTACCGGTTCTTCCTCTTTATTTTGCCTTGGCAGCCAGAACCTTCTCCTGTACGCTCTTCGGTACCGGCTCATATTTCTCAAAGAACATCGAGTAGTTACCGCGTCCCTGTGTCTTGGAACGTAAGTCTGTAGAATAACCGAACATTTCCGCAAGCGGTACATAACCTCTTACCATCTTGCCTCCGCCGATATCCTCCATACCTTCGATACGGCCACGGCGGGAATTAATATCGCCGATTACATCGCCCATATATTCTTCCGGCATGGTTACTTCTACCTTCATAATAGGCTCAAGCAGCACCGGGCCTGCTTTCTTCATGGCCTCCTTGAAGCACATGGAACCCGCAATGTGGAACGCCATTTCGGAGGAATCGACTTCATGGTAGGAACCGTCGTATACGTTGGCGGATACGCCAAGTACCGGGAAGCCTCCCAAAGTACCTGCTTTAGCAGCTTCTTCAATACCCTCTCCAACAGCCGGGATATATTCCTTCGGAATCGCGCCGCCGACAACGGTGGATTCGAACTTGAAGGTTTCCTCTCCGTTAGGATCCATAGGCTCGAATTTTACTTTACAGTGACCGTACTGACCACGGCCGCCTGACTGCTTAGCATATTTGTATTCCTGATCAACAGGTTTGGTAAACGTCTCCTTATAGGCAACCTGAGGAGCGCCTACGTTAGCCTCTACCTTAAACTCCCGAAGCAGACGGTCAACAATGATCTCCAAATGCAGCTCGCCCATACCGGCGATAATTGTCTGGCCTGTCTCCTGGTCTGTATGGGCACGGAAGGTAGGATCTTCTTCCGCCAGCTTAGCCAAAGCCTCTCCCATCTTGCCCTGTCCTGCCTTCGTCTTAGGCTCGATAGCCAGCTCGATAACCGGTTCAGGGAATTCCATGGACTCCAGAATAACCGGATGCTGTTCATCACAGATAGTATCGCCTGTTGTTGTGAATTTAAATCCAACGGCAGCGGCAATATCACCGGAATAAACTTTATCAAGCTCTGCCCTCTTGTTTGCGTGCATCTGCAGGATACGTCCGATACGTTCCTTTTTATCTTTGGTTGCGTTGTATACATAGGAACCGGAATTGCAGGTACCGGAGTATACTCTGAAGAACGCCAGCTTACCTACAAAGGGATCCGCCATGATCTTGAAGGCGAGAGCGGAGAAGGGCTCCTCGTCAGAGGAATGTCTCTCAATCTCATTGCCGTCCATATCAACGCCCTTAATAGCAGGGATATCTGTCGGAGCAGGCATATATTCCAGAATAGCATCCAGAAGCTTCTGGACACCCTTATTCCTGTAAGCGGAGCCGCAGCATACGGGAACTGCCGTACATTCACAGGTACCCTTGCGCAGCGCTGCTTTCAACTGCTCTACGGGAGGGATTTCCCCTTCCAGATACATTAAGGTTAAGTCATCGTCTAACTCACAGATTTTCTCGATTAACTCATCGCGGTATTCATTAGCCTGATCCACCATATCGGCAGGGATATCGGTAATGGAAATATCGTCGCCCTTATCATCATTGTAGATATAAGCTTTCATTTCAAGCAAATCAATGATTCCCTTGAAATCATCTTCTTTGCCAATCGGCAGTTGAAGAACGATTGCGTTCTTGCCCAGCCTGGTTCTGATCTGTTCTACTGCGCCATAGAAGTTAGCGCCCAAGATATCCATCTTGTTAATAAACGCCATTCTGGGTACGTTGTAGGTGTCAGCCTGTCTCCATACGTTTTCCGACTGCGGTTCAACGCCGCCTTTCGCACAAAATACGCCGACAGCGCCGTCAAGTACACGCAGCGAACGCTCTACCTCTACAGTAAAGTCAACGTGGCCAGGGGTATCAATAATATTGATACGATGCTCTAATGCGCCCGGCTTCGGCTTGCAGTTCTCTTCCAAAGTCCAGTGGCATGTAGTAGCGGCTGATGTGATGGTGATACCTCTTTCCTGCTCCTGCTCCATCCAGTCCATGGTCGCAGTACCTTCATGAGTATCGCCAATCTTATAGTTAACGCCAGTATAATACAGGATACGCTCTGTCAACGTCGTTTTACCAGCGTCAATATGAGCCATAATACCTATATTTCTGGTTCTCTCTAGTGGATATTCTCTTCCAGCCAAGGTTTTTTCCTCCTTACGAATTTTTGGAAAAAAGTAAAAAACTTAATCTTTTCACCCTAGAAACGATAATGAGCAAAAGCCTTGTTTGCCTCTGCCATTTTGTGCATATCTTCTTTTCTCTTAACCGCTGCACCGGAATTGTTTGCAGCGTCTAAAATTTCATTTGCGAGTCTTTCTTCCATGGTCTTTTCGCCTCTCTTACGAGAAAACATTACCAACCAGCGAAGGCCGAGAGCCTGACGTCTGTCCGGGCGAACCTCGATCGGCACCTGATAAGTAGCGCCGCCGATACGTCTTGCCTTTACTTCCAGAACAGGCATGATATTGTTCATAGCCTCTTCAAATACGTCAAGAGCCGGTTTGCCGGCCTTCTCTTCTACTCGTGCAAATGCTCCGTATACAATCTTCTGCGCTACGCCCTTCTTACCGTCCAACATAATGTTATTGATAAGCTTTGTAACAACCTTATTATTGTATAAAGGATCTGCCAATACATCTCTTTTTGCAATATGTCCTTTACGTGGCACGATTCTTCCCTCCTTAAAAATAATTTTAATTCATCGGTACTCACATGTGTCCTCTAATTCAATGTGTCCGTGCGGTTTTCTATCGTCAAGAATCCCAACACTAAATTAGTTCTGTTTGTGGTCCTTTACAGCCTGAAGCCCCTGTCCTGCTACTATTTAGAAGCCTTAGGTCTCTTAGCGCCGTATTTAGAACGAGCTTGTTTTCTGTTGGCTACTCCGGCAGTATCAAGAGTACCTCTGATAATATGGTATCTTGTACCAGGTAAGTCCTTTACCCTGCCGCCGCGGATCAAAACAACGCTGTGCTCCTGCAGGTTGTGGCCTTCTCCCGGAATATAGCTTGTTACTTCGATTCCGTTAGAAAGACGAACTCTGGCGATTTTTCTAAGCGCTGAATTAGGCTTCTTAGGAGTTGCTGTCTTAACAGCGGTGCACACGCCTCTCTTCTGCGGAGAAGCTGTCTCAATAGCGGTTTTGTGAAGGGAATTGTAACCTTTCAACAAAGCAGGCGCTGTAGACTTCTTAACAGATGTCTGACGTCCCTTTCTAACTAACTGGTTAAATGTTGGCATTCTTTTCACCTCCTGTAAATATAAAATAAAAATATATCTGTGTACACAAAAAGAAAATGCATTTACGTGCACACTTTAACAGTATACTTGGACGTAAATGCATTGTCAATCTTTTTTTTAATTATTTACGCATAGATGGCGCAACTATTCTTCACTAACGCCAACGGTTTCCGCTTCTACGGCAGCCTCCGCGACCTCATCGCCCTCTTCTATCATCTCTGCGGCCTCAGAGGTTTTCGCCTCCTCCTCAAGCGGCTCGTCGTCAAAGCTGAGTTCATCTTCCATGGAAAGACGGCTCAACAGATTTTCATCGGTACTCAGCCTTGTGTCGCGGTAACGCTTCATACCGGTTCCTGCAGGAATCAGCTTACCGATAATAACGTTCTCCTTCAGGCCGATCAGCGTGTCAACCTTACCCTTGATAGCGGCCTCCGTCAGAACCTTCGTCGTCTCTTGGAAGGAAGCTGCAGACAGGAAGGAATCAGTTGCCAGGGCGGCCTTGGTGATACCCAGCAGAATCTGCTTGCCCTCAGCAGGCTCCTTGCCCTCTTTGATCAGCGCTTCATTGATATCCTCATATTCCAGAACATCTACCAGCGTGCCCGGCAGGAAATCGGTATCGCCGTTATTCTCAATGCGAACCTTCTTAAGCATCTGCCGCACAATAACTTCAATATGCTTGTCGGAAATATCAACACCCTGCAGACGATATACACGCTGTACCTCGCGAAGCATGTAATCCTGCACTGCACGGATTCCTTTAATCTTTAACAGGTCATGAGGGTTCACGCTGCCTTCTGTCAGCTCGTCGCCGGCTTCCAGTACGGCGCCGTCCATGATTTTAACTCTGGAACCGTAAGGAATCAAATAGGTCTTGGATTCGCCGGTTTCATCATTGGTAATCACGATCTCCCGTTTTTTCTTGGTATCCTTAATCGTTGCCACTCCGCCAAATTCTGCGATAATCGCAAGTCCCTTCGGCTTACGCGCCTCAAAGAGCTCCTCTACACGGGGAAGACCCTGCGTGATATCGTCGCCGGCGACGCCGCCCGTATGGAAGGTACGCATGGTCAACTGGGTACCGGGTTCGCCAATGGACTGAGCCGCGATAATACCAACCGCTTCACCTACCTGAACCGCCTCGCCGGTCGCCATGTTAGCGCCATAGCATTTCGCGCAGATCCCCACGTGGGAACGGCAGGTCAAAATGGTACGGATCTTAACCTCTTCGATGGGCTCTCCCTTCTCATTCACGCCAACGCTGAGAATCTTAGCTGCGCGGGCAGGCGTAATCATATGATTTCTCTTGACGATCATCTTGCCGTCTTTATCCTTAATATCCTCGCAGGAGAAACGTCCTGTAATTCGGTCTTTTAAGCCTTCGATGGTTTCCTTGCCGTCCATGAACGCCTTGACTGTCATGCCCGGAATCTCTTCCTTACCCTCGCAGCAGTCCGTCTCGCGGATAATCAACTCCTGCGATACGTCAACCATACGCCTGGTCAGATAACCGGAGTCGGCTGTACGCAGCGCCGTATCGGACAGGCCCTTACGGGCGCCATGGGCGGACATGAAATATTCCAGTACGTCCAAGCCTTCACGGAAATTGGATTTAATCGGCAGCTCGATGGTTCTACCTGTCGTATCGGCCATCAGTCCACGCATACCTGCCAACTGTTTGATCTGCTGATTGGAACCACGGGCTCCTGAATCGGCCATCATATAAATATTGTTGTACTTATCCAAACCGGACAGCAGCACTTCTGTCAGCTCTTTATCCGTCTCGTTCCAAGTCTCAACCACCGCACGGTAGCGCTCTTCCTCCGTAATCAGGCCACGCCTGAAATTGACGGAAATCTTATCTACCGTAGCCTGCGCCGCCTCTAACATTTCTTCCTTCTGCGCCGGCACCGTCATATCGGAAATAGATACCGTCATGGCGGCTCTGGTCGAATACTTATAACCGGTAGCCTTAATCAGATCCAGCACCTCGGCGGTCTTAACCGCGCCGTGAATGTTGATTACTTTTTCCAGAATCTGCTTTAACTGCTTCTTGCCTACATGGAAGTCTACCTCCAGCTTTAAGAAGTTCTCCGGGTCGCTTCTGTCTACATAGCCCAAATCCTGAGGCAGAATCTCATTGAACAGAAATCTTCCCAGTGTGGATTCCACATTGCCTGTCACCACCTCGCCGTCAGCCGTTGTCTTCGTCACCCTGACATTGATACGCGTGTGTAATGTACAAGCGCCATTTTCATATGCAAGAATCGCTTCGTTTACATTCTTAAAGAACTTACCCTCGCCTACTGCGCCGGGTCTTTCCTGGGTCAGATAATAAATGCCAAGCACCATATCCTGAGAAGGAACCGCTACCGGGCCGCCGTCCGAAGGCTTCAGCAGGTTATTCGGGGAAAGCAGCAGGAATCTGCATTCCGCCTGGGCTTCCACGGACAGCGGAAGATGAACCGCCATCTGGTCGCCGTCGAAATCGGCGTTAAATGCCGTACATACAAGGGGATGCAGCTTAATTGCCTTACCTTCCACAAGAATCGGCTCGAATGCCTGAATACCAAGCCTGTGCAATGTAGGGGCACGGTTTAACATAACCGGATGCTCTTTGATCACTTCCTCCAGTACATCCCACACCTGGGCGTCCAGTCTCTCTACCAGCTTCTTGGCGTTCTTGATATTCTGAGAAATACCGCGGAATACCAGTTCCTTCATCACAAAGGGCTTAAATAACTCAATTGCCATTTCCTTAGGCAGGCCGCACTGATAGATTTTCAGCTCCGGCCCCACAACGATTACGGAACGTCCTGAATAATCCACACGCTTACCTAACAGGTTCTGACGGAAACGTCCCGACTTTCCTTTTAACATATCGGAAAGCGATTTGAGCGCCCTGTTTCCGGGGCCTGTTACCGGACGTCCTCTTCTGCCGTTATCAATCAGCGCGTCCACAGCCTCCTGCAACATTCTCTTCTCATTGCGGACAATAATATCCGGCGCGCCCAATTCCAACAGTCTCTTAAGACGGTTATTTCGATTGATAATTCTTCTATACAGATCGTTTAAATCCGAGGTCGCAAAACGGCCGCCGTCCAACTGTACCATTGGGCGGAGATCCGGCGGAATAACCGGGATTGCGTCCATAATCATCCACTCCGGTTTGTTGCCGGATTCCCTGAAAGCCTCTACCACTTCCAGTCTCTTAATGATACGGGCACGTTTCTGTCCGGTGGAATTTTTCAGGCCGTCCTTTAACTCAGCGGCCTCTGTCTCCAGGTCGATGGCCTGCAGCAGCTCTTTGATTGCCTCTGCGCCCATACCCACGCGGAACTTATTGCCCCAGTTTTCTCTTGCGTCCTGATACTCTTTTTCGGAAAGCACCTGTTTATAATCCAGATCGCTCTCGCCGGCATCCAGCACAATGTAGGAAGCAAAGTATAATACTTTCTCCAAGACTCTTGGAGATAAGTCAAGAATCAGTCCCATACGGCTGGGAATCCCTTTAAAATACCAGATATGGGATACGGGAGCCGCCAGTTCGATATGTCCCATACGTTCCCGGCGCACGCTCGCCTTCGTCACTTCCACGCCGCAGCGGTCGCAGACTACGCCCTTATATCTGATCTTCTTATATTTACCGCAGTGACACTCCCAGTCCTTGCTGGGGCCGAAAATCTTCTCGCAGAACAGACCTTCCTTCTCAGGCTTTAACGTCCTATAATTGATTGTCTCCGGCTTCGTCACTTCCCCTCTGGACCACTCCCTGATCTTCTCCGGTGACGCCAAACCGATCTTGATGGCATCAAACGTCATGGGTTGATATGTTTCTTGTTTCATGTCTGACATCTTAATCTCCATTCCTGCCCAGCCCGCGCCTCCGGGCATAAGCATTAATTATTGCGTAACACGAATCATTGAGCCGTTCTAGAACTCTTCCTTTTCATACTCTTCGAGATCAGCTTCCAGTTCCAAATCTTCCTCAGCTAAATCCTCTTCCTCATCGCTGCTTACCAGTTCTCCGCTGCCTTCATCAAACTCCTGTTTCTGATAGCCCATGGAGCCAAGCGACTTTTTCTCATAATCATAATTTCCAGAGTCTCCCTCGATCTCATAACGGTATTCGCTCTCGCCGTAATCAATGGACTCCATAATCTCTACCTCCGTCTGATCGTCACGGAGCACTCTCACATCCAGTCCCAGAGACTGCAGCTCTTTTAACAATACCTTGAAGGATTCCGGCACCCCGGCTTCAGGGATATTATCGCCCTTGATAATCGCCTCGTATGTCTTAACACGTCCTACCACATCATCAGATTTCACAGTTAAGATTTCCTGCAAGGTATAGGCTGCGCCATAAGCCTCCAGCGCCCAAACCTCCATCTCGCCGAAACGCTGTCCGCCGAACTGTGCCTTACCGCCCAGAGGCTGCTGGGTTACCAGAGAGTAAGGGCCGGTGGAACGGGCGTGAATCTTGTCGTCTACCAGATGATGCAGCTTCAGGTAATGCATATGGCCGATGGTAACCGGCGAATCAAAATATTCTCCTGTTCTGCCGTCGCGGAGCCTTACCTTACCGTCTCTGGATATCGGGACGCCCTTCCATACCGCGCGGTGGTCTCTGTTCTCAGACAGATATTCCATTACCTCCGGCAGTAATTCTTCCTTATGCTTCTTCTCAAATTCTTCCCATTCGAGATTGACATAATCATTGGCCAGATCCAGCGTATCCATGATATCGCCTTCCTTCGCGCCGTCAAATACCGGCGTAGCCACATTAAAGCCCAGCGCCTTGGCGGCTAAGGATAAATGAATCTCCAGCACCTGTCCGATATTCATACGGGAAGGAACGCCCAGAGGATTCAAAACAATATCAAGAGGACGTCCGTTCGGCAGATAGGGCATATCCTCTACGGGAAGCACACGGGAAACGACACCCTTATTACCGTGACGGCCTGCCATCTTGTCGCCCACGGAAATCTTTCTCTTCTGTGCAATATAGATACGAACCGCCTGGTTCACACCGGGGGATAACTCGTCGCCGTTTTCTCTGGTAAACACCTTGGCGTCCACTACAATACCGTATTCGCCGTGGGGCACCTTCAGGGAGGTATCCCTTACCTCTCTTGCTTTTTCCCCGAAAATCGCCCGAAGCAGCCTTTCCTCGGCTGTCAGCTCCGTTTCTCCCTTAGGCGTCACCTTGCCTACTAATATATCGCCCGCGCGCACCTCCGCGCCGATACGAATAATTCCTCTGTCGTCCAGATCCTTCAGCGCGTCGTCGCCCACGCCCGGAACATCTCTTGTGATTTCCTCCGGTCCCAGCTTCGTATCGCGCGCTTCCGCTTCGTACTCTTCAATATGGACGGAGGTATAAACGTCCTCCTGTACCAGTCTCTCGCTCAATAAGACCGCGTCCTCGTAGTTATAGCCCTCCCAGGTCATAAAGCCGATCAGCGGATTCTTGCCCAGCGCCAGCTCGCCGCCGTCTGTAGACGGGCCGTCCGCAATCACTTCTCCCTGCGCCACATGATTGCCCTTGAACACAATCGGCTTCTGGTTATAGCAGTTGGACTGGTTACTTCTGGAGAATTTGGTCAAATGATACTCGTCCTTCTCTCCATCGTCATAGGTCATTTTAATTAAATCAGAAGATACGTAATCTATCGTACCCGCCTTTCTTGCCACCACGCATACGCCGGAGTCTACCGCCGCTTTCGGTTCCATACCGGTTCCGACTACAGGCGCCTCCGTAAACAGAAGCGGAACGGCCTGTCTCTGCATGTTGGAGCCCATCAGCGCACGGTTGGCGTCGTCGTTCTGTAAGAAAGGAATCAACGCTGTCGCCACGGAAAATACCATCTTAGGGGACACGTCCATGTAATCAAACATCGTCTTCGGATATTCCTGCGTCTCTGTTTTGTAACGGCCGGACACACTATTCCTTGTAAAATAGCCGTCTGCATCCAGCGGCGCGGAAGCCTGCGCCACATGATAGTTGTCTTCTTCATCTGCGGTCATATAGACTACTTCGTCCGTTACGCGCGGATTCTGCGGGTCGCTCTTGTCGATCTTACGATAAGGAGCTTCCACAAATCCATATTCATTAATTCTGGCATAAGATGCCAGAGAGTTAATCAAACCGATATTCGGTCCTTCAGGCGTCTCGATAGGGCACATTCTTCCATAATGAGTATAGTGCACATCACGGACTTCAAAACCGGCTCTATCCCTGGACAAACCGCCGGGACCCAGCGCGGAGAGACGTCTCTTGTGGGTCAGCTCGCCCAGCGGGTTGTTCTGATCCATAAACTGAGACAACTGGGAAGAACCGAAGAACTCCTTAACCGCTGCCTGTACCGGTTTGATGTTGATCAGCACCTGAGGGGAAACCTCCTCCGCGTCATGAGTGGTCATTCTCTCACGAACAACTCTCTCCAGTCTGGATAAACCGATCCGATACTGGTTCTGCAGCAGCTCGCCCACCGCGCGGATACGTCTGTTGCCCAAGTGGTCAATATCATCATCATTGCCGATACCGTATTCCAAATGGATATTATAATTAATGGAAGCCAGAATATCTTCCTTTGTAATATGCTTGGGAATCAATTCATGCACATTCTTCTGGATTGCCTCCGCAAGCAGCTCCGGGTCGTCGCTGTATTCCTCCAGAATCTGCTGAAGCACCGGGAAATATACCAGCTCCGTAATGCCGAGCTCTCTTGGATTGCATTCTACAAAATTCGTGATATCTACCATCATATTGGAGAGAACCTTCACATTCTTCTCCTCTGTCTGAATCCATACAAAAGGAATCGCCGCGTTCTGAATCGCGTCCGCCAGTTCGGCGGTCACCTTATCTCCCGCCTTGGCCAGCACCTCTCCGGTCAGGGTATCTACTACGTCCTCCGCCAGAATCTGATGCCTGATCCTGTTTCTGAACATTAACTTCTTGTTAAATTTATATCTGCCGACTTTTGCTAAATCATATCTTCTGGGGTCAAAGAACATAGCCGTAATTAAGCTCTCGGCGCTTTCCACGCTGAGAGGCTCGCCCGGACGGATCTTCTTATACAGCTCCAACAGACCTTCCTGATAGTTCTCGGAAGTATCCTTGGCAAAGCTGGCTTCAATCTTCGGTTCGTCGCCAAACAGCTCCCGAATCTCGTCATTGGAGCCGACGCCCAGCGCACGGATCAATACGGTAATCGGAACCTTTCTGGTTCTGTCAACGCGCACATAAAACACATCATTAGAGTCCGTCTCATACTCTAACCATGCGCCGCGGTTGGGAATTACGGTAGCCGAAAACAAGCGCTTACCGATCTTATCATGTCCGATTCCATAATAGATGCCCGGAGAACGTACCAACTGGCTGACAATAACACGCTCCGCGCCGTTGATGACAAAAGTGCCCGTTTCTGTCATAAGAGGGAGATCACCCATAAAAATCTCATGCTCGGTAATCTCGTCTTTCTCCTTATTGATCAGGCGAACCTTCACCTTAAGGGGCGCGGCATAAGTCGCGTCTCTCTCCTTGCATTTTTCAATAGAATACTTAACGTCCTCCTCACATAACTCGAAATCCACGAATTCCAGACTCAAATGCCCGCTATAGTCTGAAATGGGAGAGATGTCGTCGAATACTTCCTTCAAGCCTTCGTCCAAAAACCACTGATAGGAGTTCTTCTGAACTTCAATCAGGTTCGGCATCTCCAGAACCTCTTTCTGTCGCGCGTAGGTCATTCGCGTATTTCTGCCGGCTGCAGTCTTACGGATCCTGTTCTTTTCCATTGACAATTTCACCCCGTTCTTTATGATTTACTGCTTATCATCGGAAAGCATAATCCAAATAAGCATACCACACCACAATAGTGCACTATGCATTATACTACAAGTCCATTCGAGAGTCAATTACTATTTTCTTTGATTTTATATCAGAATATGTCAATATGAGATAGAAGATTATGAAAATTGTCATTGCGGGGAAATCCCATTGTGATGCAAAAACAGAAGAACCGCCCGCGAGTATCCCGCAAGCGGTTGTAATCTGTTTTCAGCTAATTCTTTTGAATTATTTCAGGGTAACCTTAGCGCCCTCAGCCTCTAACTTAGCCTTGATGTCGTCGGCCTCTTCCTTGGAAGCGCCCTCTTTTACCATCTTAGGAGCTGCGTCAACCAAATCCTTAGCTTCCTTCAGTCCAAGACCTGTTGCCTCGCGGACAACCTTGATAACCTTAACCTTGTTAGGGCCAACCTCTGTTAACTCAACGTCAAACTCTGTCTTCTCCTCGGCTGCTGCCGCACCGGCATCGCCGCCTGCCGCTGCAACTACAACGCCTGCTGCTGCGGATACGCCGAACTCCTCTTCGCAAGCTTTTACTAAATCATTTAACTCTAATACTGTTAACTCTTTGATCGCGTCGATCAATTCCTGAGTAGATAATTTTGCCATTTTCATTTACCTCCATTTTCGTTTTTAAATTTCAGATTCAAATTTTCCTTTACCCTGCAACTATTCTGCGGCAGGCGCTTCTTCAGCGGGAGCCTCGGCAACAGCCGCAGCCTCTTCTACAGGCGCTGCTTCTTCAGCAGGCGCTTCACACGCGGACGCGCCGCCTTTTTCCGCCAACTGGTTCATAACGCGGGCGAAATTGGTAATAGGAGACTGGATGCTTCCAAGCAGCTTGGAGAGCAGTTCTTCTCTGGAAGGAATCTTGGAAATATTCTCAATCCCCGCAGCGTCGTATGCCACGCCTTCCACAATACCGCCCTTGACTTCGAGAGCCTCTGCCGTCTTAGCGAATTTGCATAATACTCTTGCGGGAGCCGTAGCGTCTTCTGTGGAAATAGCAACCGCGCTGGGGCCTTCCAGATAAGGAAGAAGAGCTTCGCAATCTGTTCCCTTGAATGCAAAATTCATCATTGTGTTCTTGTAAACCTTGTAGGTGATGCCCGCTTCACGAAGCTCTTTGCGCAGGGCAGTGTCCTGCTCTACTGTCAATCCACGATAATCAACAAGCACAACGGACTGCGCGCCCTTAATAGAAGCGGAAATTTCTTCTACAACAGGTTTTTTCAGTTCAACCTTTGCCATTACATTTACCTCCTTATAGATTTTACGCCGAAAGGAGTCTTCTATCAAAAAATCCTCCCTGAAGACAGGAAGGATTGTATCTGCACAGTAACTCTCTCTCCTCGGTAGGCGGACTCTTACGCCGGCATTACGGCACCTACTGTCTTCGGCATGGTCTGATAACCTTAGTTACCATAGCATACGAGACCGAAACTGTCAAGCATATTTCGGGGAAATTATCGGAAATTTACAGAGAATCTTCGGGCGGCAACTTCCCGGAGCATTTGACCCCGTTACCAGGTCACGTACCCCTCTTCGTCAATCTGCACGCTGCCGGAAAGCTCCCTCATATAGCCAAGCAGCCGTTCTTTCTCCTCCCCCTGCAAAAGCGTGGTCTTGCAGCCGCTCTGCAGACAGGGAATAAACCGAAAGCTCTGCAAACCGTCCCGGTTCAGCGTCACCTTGACCATACCGGTATCCACGGTTCTGGAATTAAACCAGAAATTCCCTAAGCTGTAAATCACAGGCACGCCCTCTACAACATCTATTTTCTGCAAACAGTGGGGATGATCCCCGATAATCAGATCCGCCCCCGCCTCCGCCACCTCTGGAGCCTGTTTCTCCTGCGCCCAGTCGATCTCCGTCTCGTTCTCCGTTCCCCAGTGCAGATATACGATGACAAAATCACTGTTTTCTTTGGCTTCCTTTACGGTTTCTATCAGGTTATCCCCGTTCCAGCAGCGAAACACTCCGGCGGAGGACTCCGTGGCTCCTCTGGTGTCCGGGTTGTCAGACTTTTCGATCTGGGTTGCCGCGATAAACGCGATCTTCATATTATCTATAATATAGTAAACCGGCCTGCGCGCCTCCTCCAGGTTATTCCCGGCGCCCACATAAGTAATCCCCGCTTCTTCCAATGTGGCAAGCGTGTCTGCAAAAGCCTCCTCGCCATAATCATAGGCATGGTTATTAGCCAGCGCCACCAAATCCACGCCCAGATCGTCCAGATAAGATACGGAAGCGGGATCCGCCCGGAATGTAAACTGCTTACCCTCCACCGGCGTTCCCCTGTCCGAGTAGGGAAATTCATTATTAATCATCATGATATCCGCGCTCTTCATCTCTTGAATCAGGTCAGATGCAATCCCATTGGAAATATCGCCGCCATTTTGAACCATCGTACTCATAACGGCGTAATTCTCATCGAAAAGGATATCGCCCGCAAAGGTAATCGTCACCTGGTCCGGCGTAGCGGCGTCTTTGGCATAAATATTATGCTCCGCCATATACTCCGGATCATTTAAAATGTCCCAATAGTCCCCGTTGGCCTCTAAAATCTCATCCACCTGCGTCTCCACATCCTCATATGCCACCTTTTCCCTGGTCAGTTGAAAATGGCTGTAATCCGTCAGTCTGGTGGGTGCGATAATCCAGGTATAAGCCACCATCAGCCAGACGCCGATTACCACAACCACGCCGAAGGTAACCGCAAAGGGACGCAGGAAATCATAGCACAGGCTGACCCGTTTTTTTCTTTTATACACTTTAGGATTCTTACGCTTTTGTTTCTTCTTTCTCTTCATAGCGGCTGTCCATTCTTTCGGTATCTTTCGCTTTTCTTTTATTCGCGGGCTTCGCCCTACATTCGCCCAGGAGGTTTTCTCCTCCCAGAACCCCGCCGTGCACATTCGAGAATCTTCGATTCTCTCATT
>JAJQIK010000071.1 GCA_021199255.1 Clostridiales bacterium
TGTACCCTTGCCCTTCCTAATGTGTTTTTTCCAAACGTTTGGAAAATGTTTTAGATTGCCCTGTGCAGGGGGAGTTGGCTCATACCCGCTGCACAATTTAAATATAAAGTTTTCGTCCTGAGAAATATTGTAAAAAATCGCTTGCGGTTTACGGACAGCTATGTTATCATAAATACTCGTGATATACTAATTGGCGTAAGCCAAGCATCCTTGCTCCTTCTTATAGTAAGGGGCCAGAGACCAAAAGGAGGTAACGAAGCATGAACAAATATGAATTAGCCGTTGTTGTCAGCGCTAAGATCGAAGATGACGAAAGAGCTGCTACTTTAGAGAAAGCAAAAGCTTTAGTAGAAAGATTCGGCGGAAAGATTACCAATGTTGACGACTGGGGTAAGAAGAGATTAGCTTATGAAGTACAGAAGATGAAAGAAGCTTTCTATTACTTTATCCAGTTCGAAGCGGAAAGTAATGTCCCGGCTGAAATTGAAAGCCGTATCCGCATTATGGACAATGTCATCAGATACCTGTGCGTTAGACAAGACGAGAAATAGAAAGAGGTATTTATGAACAGAGTAATACTGATAGGGCGTTTGACCAGAGATCCTGAAGTCAGGTATTCCCAGGGTGAGAACGCTATGGCGGTGGCCAGATATACATTGGCTGTAGATCGTAGATTTAATCGTAATAATGATGAGCAGACGGCGGACTTTATCAACTGTGTGGCCTTTGGCAGAACAGGCGAGTTTGCCGAGAGATATCTCCATAAGGGAACGAAGATTGCCGTGACAGGACGTATCCAGACAGGAAGCTATACGAATAAAGACGGCGTCAGGGTTTATACGACGGATGTTGTAGTGGAGGATCATGAATTTGTCGAGAGCAAGAATGGTTCCGGCAGCAGCGAGGGCGGATACACCCCCGCAGGAAGACCCGAACCGGCAGCAGCCGGAGACGGTTTCATGAATATCCCCGATGGAATCGACGAGGAACTGCCGTTCAACTGATCATGACTTGCGCAGGCAAGGTTTAGAAGGAGGCAAAACCATGGCATTTAATAAAACAGACAAGCCGGATTTCCCTAAGAAAAAGGCTGGAATACGCAGAAGAAAGAAAGTATGTGTATTCTGCGGCAAAGATAACGTAATCGATTATAAGGATACCAATAAGCTGAAAAGATATGTATCTGAGAGAGGTAAGATTCTTCCCAGAAGAATTACCGGTAACTGCGCTAAGCATCAGAGAGCGCTTACAGTAGCAATCAAACGTGCGAGACATGTTGCGCTGATGCCTTACGTTCAGGACTAAAAATCTGCATAAGATTTTTATAAAGCCGATCGTCGAAAAGACGGTCGGCTTTTGCGTTTGCTTCCAGACAAAAGGATATCCACAGACGTCAAGGATACCATATGTTGTCAATTTTTAGGGAAAAAGAACTATATATTGGGATAGCGGGAATCGCCCAAAAATGCTATACTTAGAGTGTTGCGTAACTATGGAAAGGTGTTTTTTGCCGGTTCGCGGAGAGGACATATCTGGCCTTGCGGACAGGCTAAGAATGGCAGATGAATATGATGAAGAACAGTGTTAAATTAAAGGGAAGATTAAAATCCTATTTACAGTCTTCTTTATATCTGGGATTTTTGCTGATGGCCGTAGACGTCCTGATTTATATGATGGACTATAGGGCGGGACTGGTTTTGAGCGGATTTATTATTTTCTATTTTGCGATTATTCTTTCTATGATGCTGTATAATAAGCCGGTCATTATGAATGAACTGGTGAGCTTTGCCACACAGTACGGCCAGATTCAAAGGAGATTGCTGCGCGATTTGGAGCTGCCGCATGCGCTTCTGGACGATTCGGGCAGGATTATCTGGACCAATATCGCGTTTGAGAAGCTGGTTCATCAGGACAAAGGATATCGCAAGTCTGTGACTTCTCTTTTCCCTTCGATTACGAAGGACAAGCTTCCGGGTGTGAATGAGGAAGACGAGGTAGAATTTGACGTAGAATATGAGTCGGGCAACTATATCGCCAAGATGAAGAAGATTTCTTTAAAAGAAATGGCGGAGAACAGCGACATTATTGAGGCAAAAGGATATGAAGGCTATCTGATCGCCTTGTATCTGTTTGATGAGACGGCGCTGAAGATTGCCCTAAAAGAGGTGGACGACCAGTCTCTGGCGGTAGGGCTTATTTATCTGGACAATTATGACGAGGCGCTGGAAAGCGTGGAGGAAGTCAGGCGCTCCCTGCTGATTGCGCTGATCGACCGTAAGGTGAATAAATATATCGCAGCCCTGGATGGCATCTGTAAGAAGCTGGAAAAGGATAAATATCTTGTGATTATGCGTAAGGAAGCGGCAATCCAGCTTCAGGAGAACCGGTTTGATCTGCTGGAAGATGTGAAGACCGTGAATATTGGCAACGAGATGGCGGTTACCATCAGTATCGGCATGGGATTTAACGGTCTGACCTATGCGCAGAATTACGAGTTTGCCCGCAACGCTATCGATATTGCACTGGGGCGGGGCGGCGACCAGGCGGTAGTGAAGGTGCCTGAGAACGTGTCTTACTATGGGGGTAAGAGCCAGCAGGTGGAGAAGAGCACCCGTGTGAAAGCCCGTGTCAAGGCGCATGCACTGAAGGAAATCATATCTGTCAAGGATGAGGTATATGTGATGGGGCACCGTTTAGGAGATGTGGACAGCTTTGGCGCTTCCGTGGGTATTTTCCGCATTGCCCAGTCTCTGGATAAAAGGGCGCATATTGTTTTAAACGATATCACCTCTTCCATGCAGCCTATGGT
This sequence comes from Clostridiales bacterium, assembly GCA_021199255.1. GTDB lineage: Bacteria > Bacillota > Clostridia > Lachnospirales > Lachnospiraceae > UBA3282. The sequence goes on from JAJQIK010000071.1 coordinate 2,810, forward strand.
AGAAATGTTCCAGAATAAAGAGGATTATCCTCAGGATATGATCGTCAATAATGCTCAGGCGCTGGAGATGGTAGGCAACAACGCGGTGCTGGTCGTGGTGGACGTCAATAAGCCCAGTATTACGGAATGCCCGGATCTGTTAAAACGATGCAAGTCCGTGGTGGTATTGGATCATCACCGGCAGGGCTCCGAAATCATAGAAAATGCCACCCTGTCTTATGTGGAGGCATATGCTTCTTCCGCCTGTGAGATGGTATCTGAAATATTGCAGTATATCAGCGATACGATGAAGCTTCGTTCTGAGGAAGCGGACTGTATGTATTCCGGTATTATGATAGATACCAATAATTTTATGACCAAAACGGGCGTTAGGACTTTTGAGGCGGCAGCCTTTTTAAGAAGGAACGGCGCCGACGTGACCCGCGTCAGGAAGCTGTTTAGAGATGACGCGGCGGAATATAAGGCCAAGGCCGATGCGGTCAGTCAGGCTGAGATATACAGAAACTACTATGCGATCTCCGTCTGTACCGGCGAGGATGTGGCCAGCCCTACGGTAGTAGGCGCGCAGGCGGCCAATGAACTTTTAAATATTAAAGGGATTAGGGCCAGCTTTATTCTGACTCCGTATAATGGAATGATCTATATCAGCGCCCGTTCTATTGACGAGGTAAACGTACAGGTCATCATGGAGAGAATGGGCGGCGGCGGCCACCTGAATATTGCGGGGGCGCAGATAGAGAATGGATCAATAGAGGAAGGTATTGTAACGATTAAGAGGACGCTGGACGCTATGATAGCAGAGGGTGAACTGGAAGCATAGAAATGGCTTGCATAGCCTTGTAAGGCGCTGTAAGCCTTGGGAAAGCGAGGAAAGATTATGAAGGTAATTTTATTGGAGGACGTGAAATCTCTTGGGAAAAGAGGCGAAATCGTGAATGTGAGCGATGGGTACGCAAGGAATTTTGTACTGCCTAAGAAGCTCGGCGTGGAAGCTAATTCCGCGAATATGAATGACCTGAAATTACAGAAAGCAAATGCGGATAAGGTAGCCCAGCAGCAGTTGGAGGACGCTCAGGAACTGGCCAGACTTCTGGAGACGAAGGAGGTAGTGGTCTCAATGAAGTCCGGCGAGGGCGGCAGAACCTTCGGTTCCATCTCTTCTAAGGAAATCGCGGCTGCCGCTAAAAAACAGTGTGCATTGGAGCTGGACAAGAAGAAGATTCAACTGCCGGAGTCCATTAAAGCGCTGGGAGTGTATGAGGTAAACGTCAAGCTTCATACGAAGGTTACCGGAAAACTGAGAGTGAAGGTAGTGGAAGAGAGCTAGGGGAAATACTGTACTGGCATCGGAAAGGACGTTGGCGGCGTGGAGGAAGCGTTGATTAAAAGAATACTGCCCCATAGCATGGAAGCGGAGCAGTCGGTCATCGGTTCTATGATTATGGACAGGGAAGCGATAGTGGTCGCTTCGGAAATCGTTTTAGGCGATGACTTTTATAACAAACAGTATGGAATTCTTTTCGATACGATGGTAGAGTTAAATGATGAGGGGAAACCGGTGGATCTGGTGACGCTGCAGGATCGGCTGAAGGAGAAGGATCTGCCGCCGGAGGTAAGCAGCCTTGAGTTTATCAGGGATCTGATCACCGCGGTACCGACCTCTGCTAATATTAAATACTATGCTAATATTGTGGCGGAGAAATCTACGTTACGGAAGCTGATTCGTCTGAATGAGGAGATCGCCAATACCTGTTATGTCGGCAAGGAGAATTTAGAAGACATTCTGGCGGATACGGAGAAGAGAGTATTTGATCTGATTCAGCGAAGGAATACGGGAGAATTTGTGCCCATCAGACAGATTGTCATGAACGCCATGGATAATATTGAAAGAGCCTCCCGGAACAAAGGGAACGTAACGGGCGTGGCGACGGGCTTTCTGGATCTTGATTACCGGACGGCGGGTATGCAGCCCTCCGATCTGATTCTGATAGCGGCAAGGCCTTCTATGGGCAAGACGGCTTTTGTCCTGAATATTGCCCAGTATGTGGCTTTCAAACAGAATCAAACGGTAGCGATATTCAGTCTGGAAATGTCCAAGGAACAATTGGTCAACCGTCTGTTTTCCATGGAATCCAGAGTAGATTCCCAGCATCTTAGAACAGGTAATCTGTCTGACGCCGAATGGGAAAAGCTGATTGAAAGCGCGGGTGTGATTGGCAAGTCAAATCTTATTATAGACGATACTCCGGGGATCAGTATATCGGAGCTGCGTTCCAAATGCCGGAAATATAAGCTGGAGCACAATCTGGAAATGGTGATTATTGACTATTTGCAGCTAATGTCAGGAAGCGGCAAGACTATAGATTCCAGACAGCAGGAGATTTCGGAGATTTCACGTTCTTTAAAGGCGTTGGCGCGGGAACTGCGCGTGCCGGTTATCGCCTTGTCCCAGCTAAGCCGTGCGGTGGAGCAGAGACCGGATCACAGGCCTATGCTTTCCGATTTGCGCGAGTCGGGAGCGATTGAGCAGGATGCAGATGTGGTAATGTTCATTTATCGGGACGATTACTATAATAAGGATACTGACAAAAAGGGTATCGCGGAGATTATTATTGCGAAACAGAGAAACGGCCCTATCGGTACGGTTGAACTGGTATGGCTGCCGGATTATACCAAGTTTGCGAATCTTCAGAAATAATCCGGCCGCGCATGTTATGGCATAGCGGCGGTATATCATGACAGGATAGGAAAGATTCCTTTACAAAAGAGACAAGCCTGAGGAGGTATGTCTCTTTTTATTATGTAATAGGGAATGAAAAGAAAGGGGAACAATATGGAACAAAATACGATTTATTACATATCGGAGGCGGCCAAAATGGTGCAGGTCGAGTCGCACGTCCTGCGCTATTGGGAAGAGGAACTGCAGTTGCCGATTAAGCGTAATGAAATGGGGCATCGTTATTATACCAGCCAAGATATCCGGCAGCTTCAGGAGATTAAGGCGCTGAAGGAGCAGGGGCTGCAATTAAAGGCCATTCGTACTATCTTGCCGGAAACGGCGGAAAATATGGAGCAGGGGGAAGAACAGGCCAAAGAGATGGTCGTCAATAAGGCGCAGAAATATATGGTCACCTTGTCCAAGGATAATAACATAACGGTAGAAACACAGCCGGAAGTGCTGTCGGAGTATCCCGCGAAGGATGAGGAAAAAAATCAAAAGGCAGCCAGACTACAGTATTTGCTGCAGCACATGATCAAGGAAACGGTAAAATCCGCAAATCAGGAATTATGCGAGGAAGTAAAGGAAAGTATTTTAAAGGAGCTGGACTATCAATTCAGAATGAAGGAGGAGCGCGACGAGGAGAGGTGGCAGAAGGAAGAAGAGCATTATCGTAAGATTGATGAAATGATACGACAGAGACATAAGCCCAAAGAAAAGCTGGGAAAGGGTAAAAGAAAATCCCCTATCGTGTGATAGGGGATTCGTTTGCCGAGAGAATTAACCCTGTGAAATAGAGCCTGTAGGGCAAACGCCTGCGCAGGAACCGCAATCAATGCATTTGGTCGCATCAATATCAAACTTGCCGTCCCCCATGCTGATAGCGCCTACCGGACACTGAGCCTCACAAGCACCGCATGCTACGCATGCATCACTGATTACATATGCCATAATAATTATCCTCCTTATAATATAAGACTATGCATACTTAATTGATATATATTTATCAATCTGCTATATTTCCATTTTAATATAAAAGTATTGATTATACAAGGGTAAAACATGGAAAACACAAATGTTTTATAATGGTTTATTCCTTGTGCTGTATGCCAGACTCTTCGCGCCGTTTGCGGATTCCGTTTAAAATAACCTCTTTCTTTTCGAGGAGCTTATTTTTGTCCATCGGCTCGACTCCCTCTAATTTATAGGGGATTCCTAATTTCTGGTATTTTACCTTTCCCATGGTATGGTAGGGCAGCGCGTCCAGTGCTTTTAGATTGGATAAACCTCCGATAAAGTAACCCAATTGATACAGATAATGATCGTCGTCTGTAATGCCGGGAACGACTACATGACGAATCCATACATCTACGTGTTTTCTGTCTAAATATTCCGCGAAAGCGAGAATCCCGTCGTTTGGCTGGGAAGTAAGCTCCTTGTGCTTTTCAGGATCAATATGCTTAATGTCCAGCATTACAAGGTCGGTAAGCGTCATTAAATGATCCAGCTTGGCAAGCCATTCCGGGTTAGCGTCCTTTTTATAAGCGATACCGGAGGAGTCAATGCAGGTATGCACGTTGTTTTTTTTGCAGATGGTAAATAAATCGATTAAAAAATCAACCTGCATTAGAGGTTCTCCTCCGGTAACCGTAATGCCGCCGCCCTTGTAAAAGGCTTCATTGCGTTTATATTGTTCAAAGATATATTCCGGCTCCATCAAAGTGCCCGCGTTCATTTCCCACGTATCCGGATTGTGGCAGTAAGCGCAGCGCATAGGACAGCCCTGAACGAATACTACAAATCGGGTGCCTGGCCCGTCCACGGTGCCGAAGCTTTCTAATGAGTGAATTCTACCTTGCATGACTTTCCTCCCTGTTTTATTATAGTTGATAGATAGATCATGGATTGCAACAATATGATAATGATAGCTTACCCTGAAAACAGGTTTTTATCAAGACTGCCATTATGACATAGCGTAAACGGTAAAAAAGGATTCCACATTCTGCGGAATCCTTTTTGCCTGTTCATACGGTAATGTACAATATTAGATGCTCTCGTGGAATGTACGGGAAATAACGTCCGCCTGCTGTTCGGGAGTTAATTTAATAAAGTTAACTGCATAGCCGGAAACACGAATCGTTAACTGAGGATAGTTCTCCGGATGCTTCTGTGCATCTAATAACGTCTCTCTGTTCAATACGTTTACGTTAAGGTGATGGCCACCCTTTGTTGCATAACCATCTAATAAAGATACTAAGTTATCTACCTGAGCATTTGCTACTGCCATTGTATTGTCCTCCTTATTTTTTATAATTATTTCTTTGCTATTGATTGGATATCAGACGATCCCAAACCGCTATCGGTTACTGATAGTCGTCAAGCCCTTCGTGAAGTGTGGGAACGCTGCACGCCAATGGGGTACGGGAGCAATCCGTGCACCCCATTGTCTGTACATTTTTGGAACGTTCCGCTTCGCTGTCCACGTCTACATTTACGTGTCCGACGCCCTGCGCCATGTCGGCATCTAACATTTTCACGAAATCTTCAATCATTGCTTCGTTATCCACTAACGGTCATCCTTTCTATACGATACTGAAAACTGTCAATATGGATATTATTGTTAAGGTATTGCCTGTTCAAATGAATTATTTGTTCAAATCCACTTCGATATCGCCTGCAAATACCTGATCCTCTTTACCAAGGGCTCCGGGGATGATGGTAAAGGTATTGGAAATACCATCTTGCGCATCATTGAATGGAAGCTTGGATACGGAAGATAAGGAAGCTACCGCACCATGAGTATCACGTCCGTGCATCGGGTTAGCGCCGGGAGCGAAAGGCTGGCCTTTACGACGTCCGTCCGGTGTGTTACCTGTTGCCTTACCATAGGTTACATTAGAGGTAATGGTAAGAATAGATGTTGTCGGGAAGCCGTCTCTGTAGGTGTGATGTCTTCTTACTGCAGTCATGAATTTGTGTACGATATCCTGCGCAATCTCATCTACGCGGTCATCATCATTGCCGTATTTCGGGAAGTCGCCAGTGGTCTTAAAGTCGACGATAATTCCGTCTTCGTCTCTGATAGGCTCAACCTTAGCGTACTTGATAGCGGATAAGGAGTCAGCCACGATAGAAAGACCGGCAACACCTGTTGCGAAGTAACGTCTTACATCTCTGTCATGAAGAGCCATCTCTGCTCTCTCATAGCAGTATTTGTCATGCATATAATGGATAATATTCAGAGTATTTACATATACGTCTGCCTGCCATTCCATCATATCCAGGAATTTGTCCATAACGTCGTCATAGTCAAGCACATCGCCGACTACAGGACGGTACTTGGGTCCAACCTGCTTCTTGGTAACCTCGTCAATACCGCCGTTTAATGCATACAACAAGCACTTAGCCAGATTAGCACGTGCGCCGAAGAACTGCATTTCCTTGCCGACTCTCATAGAAGATACACAGCAGGCGATTGCATAATCGTCACCATGCGTTACTCTCATCAGGTCATCGTTCTCATACTGGATAGAAGAGGTCTGAATGGACATCTTAGCGCAGTATTTCTTCCATGCTTCCGGAAGTCTGGTGGACCAGAGAACTGTTAAGTTCGGCTCAGGAGAAGCGCCTAAGTTCGTTAAGGTATTTAAGTAACGGAAGCTCATCTTAGTAACCATGTGACGTCCGTCAACGCCGACACCACCCAGAGATTCTGTTACCCATACCGGATCGCCTGCGAAAATCTGGTTGTATTCAGGAGTACGGGCGAATTTCACGCAGCGTAACTTCATAATAAAGTGATCTACAAATTCCTGAATCTGCTCTTCAGTAAAGGTGCCGTTAGCTAAATCTCTTTCTGCATAAACGTCAAGGAATGTAGAAGTACGTCCCAGGGACATAGCGGCGCCGTTCTGCTCCTTTACAGCGCAAAGGTAACCGAAGTAGGTAGCCTGGATCGCTTCCTGTACGTTAGAGGCAGGTCTGGAAATGTCGCAGCCATAAGAAGCGGCCATTTCCTTCATCATCTTAAGGGCAACCATCTGCTCGGAGAGCTCTTCACGAAGACGGATTACATCGTCTGTCATAACGCGGCCGGTGGAATCCTTCTGTGCCTGCTTATCCTCGATCAGTCTGTCGATACCATACAGGGCAACTCTTCTGTAGTCGCCGATGATACGTCCACGTCCGTATGCATCCGGAAGACCGGTGATAATATGGGAGGAACGGCATGCTCTCATTTCCTGGTTGTATGCGTCGAAACAACCTGCGTTGTGTGTCTTTCTGTGTGTAGAGAAGAACTCGCTGATCTCGGGATCTACCTCGTAGCCGTTGTCGGAGCAGGCTTTCTCAGCCATTCTGATACCGCCGTAAGGCTGTAAGGAACGCTTGAAAGGCTTATCTGTCTGGAAACCAACGATGGTCTCCTTGCTCTTGTCTAAGTAACCGGGACCGTGAGATGTAATGGTGGAAACAACCTTTGTATCCATATCCAGCACACCGCCGGCTTCACGTTCCTGCTTCTGTAAGTCAAGAACCATCGCCCATAAGTCTTTCGTGTTCTGTGTAGGGCCTGCAAGGAAGGACTCGTCGCCATCATAAGGATGATAGTTACGCTGGATAAAGTCACGAACGTTGACTTCTTTGTCCCATTTGCCGCCTACAAAATCTTTCCATTCTGGTCTCATTTTGAAATAGCCTCCTATTGATATAATTTTGGTTGATATGTTTTGATATGCCCTGCGGAGAGAACATATCGAAAAGATATGCTTATCCAGTACCAATATTATATGTTATTGCCAGCGGTAGAGTCAAGTCGGGCTTTGTACTTTTTCGCATACAAATGGTAAAAAATGTGAAAAAATTTTGTGAAAAATGCATGGAAGGATTTAGCTGTTGTTGGGGAGAAGTAAATTTGATATAATCACTTATTATTAAGAGCGGTAACGATTAAGATGCTTGAGCAGGCAATCAGGAACAGGGTTCGCAATTGCTTCAAGCTGCCTGAGGGGGAGGAAGGAGCAGCCACTGCCTATGGGTCATAGGAAAGGGTACATAAGGAAAAGGATGTTGGGGATTATCCTGACTGCGTCTTTTCTGGGAAATCTGTTGCAGACGCCGGATAACAGTCTGCTGGTACAGGCGGAAGAGGCTTTGGCCGAGGAGAGCGCAGAAACCGTATCTGACAACAGTACTCTTTACGATTCTGAAGGGGAAGGAGATCAAACAGGTACGGCGGCGGATGTTGGGGAAGCTGTCTTATCCGAGGAAGACTGCGGGGAACTATCCGTCGAGATGCACATTGGGCAGACCACGGATATGGAAAGCCTGCCGGAAGCCGCCGACGCTGAAACGGACTATGATATGCCGGTTGTTTTGACGGAGGCGTCTGCGCTGCGGTTATATGTTTGCTGGAGCAGTGAAGGGGATACGGCAGAAGCGCCTTATGCCGGTGCGCTTAGCTGGAATATTCTTCGCGGAGAGGCGGGAATGGAGCCGGGAACTGTTAATCTTGCCAATGAAGAGGACGATTGGACGGATTTCGAAACAGTATCCGATGCGCCGGATTTTGCCATGTGGGAAGACGAGGATGAGGACAGCCCCTTTTATCAGACCGTAATGATCACGACTAATCCATCGGGCGGAGATGAATGTGGCAGTTATTATATTCGGGCGGCTTTTCAGGGAGAGGAAAACGAGTATCTGGCGGTCGTTACGATACCGGTGGTGATGGATTATCATGAGGAGACGGCGGAAGAAGAGGCGGAAAATGTGCTGACAGCCGGAGACGCTGAGGAGGAGACGGCGGAGGAAAACGACGCGGATTTGGACGGGGCAGCGGAAGAAGCGGCTATAGAGGATACGGAGGCCGCGCTGGAACAGGAGAGCCGGGACGACGCGGCAAAGGCCGCGCTGGAAGTCCAGATTGCTTCCGTGGAGGATACGGAGGACGCAGAGGGGCTTCAGGAAGAAGACGCTGAGGAAACGGTTGTCACAATCAGTAAGCTGTCGCTCAATAAGACCAGCGCGGTGTTAAACCCCGGCGATACCTTAAAGCTGTCCGCTGTCATTGTGCCGGAAGGGCTGAATCAGGAAGTCGCCTGGTCCAGTACCAACGAAAGCGCGGCGGCTGTGGATAGCGATGGGACGGTTACGGCCCTGGAGGTAGGGGATGCGGAAATTACGGCGGTGTGCGGGGGCAGGACGGCCAGCGCTGCTATCCAGGTGGTCAGGACGGACGCTGATTTGAACGGCGATAGCCCGACGGATCAGGACGGGAATACCATCGCGCTTTCCGATGAAGTCTGGATCGCCGGTTTTGAGCAGGAAAGCGACGATTTGGTTTATACCGGAGGCAAGCTTACGCAGAATCTGCGCGTTTATCATAAGGGAACGCTTCTGACAGAGAAAACCGACTATGTGCTGACCTATAAAAATAATGTAAACGCCGCCGCCTATAACGCGGCGAAAGCGCCTTCCGTGACGGTTACCATGAAAGGGCAGTACACCGGCAGCAGGACGTTGTATTTTACGATTCAGCCGCAGGAGATCGATGAGGATGGTTCCATGGGATACGAGCAGGTTGTGCAGTATGCTAAAACGATCAAGCTTGCCGCGCCGACGCTGTATTTTAATGGCAAAAAGCTGACGGCCAACAAAGATTTTACCTGTGATTACAGCAGCCTGCCTGCGGCCTATACCAAGGGAGATTCTTACGAGGAGGGAACAGTCTATTCCTATACAGTCAATGGAATAGGCAATTTTACAGGCTCTTTTACCATGCAGCTGGCGGTGGTCAGGGATAAGAACCTGAACCTGGGTTTTGCGACGGTGACGATGGATCAGAAACAGTATGAATACCATGGGAAAGCCCTGACGACGTCCGATGTGGGGATTGCCTCTGTAAAGTTTGGGAATACCATTCTGGATTCCAGCCTGTATACCTATCAGGTGTACGCGGAAGGGGTCGGCACAGGGACGGTTGAAATATATCCGTCGGAGGCCGGGAGAAGCGCCGGTTACCGGGGCTTTAAGACGCTGAGCATCAAGGTGGTCGGAGACAGGAGCATTAAGAATGTGACACTGGGAGAAGGGTGGCAGGATACCATTGTATTTTCCCAACAGCAAGTCAACACTAGCGGCGGACTCTTCCAGAATACGGAGAGCGTGCTCGTTTACCCCGGTGAGGACGGCGCGGGGGACGCGTTGACGGAGGGGGTGGACTATACCGTTAAATACAGCAACCATAAAAAGGTCGGGACGGCAACCGTCACTTTTACCGGAACCGGAAGATATACAGGGAGCCTGAGAAAAACATATAAGATTACGGCGAATGTGGATCTGGAGGTAAAATGGTATGATACGGATGGGGAGGGCAGCCTTGTAACAGTTTACCGGAAAGGAGGCGCGTCGCCCCAGTTCGATGTGCTGGAGAAGACCGAGGAGGGGGAGGCCTGTGTTTTAACGAATAAAACGGATTATACGGTTCAACTGAAAAATAACGCTAAGCTTGGCATTATGACCTGTACCATTACCGGAAAGGGAAATTATAAAGGGTATCAAACGGTTGCGGAAATAGAAGTGGTTGCCGCGGATATCAGTCAGGGAACCATCACGATTGCGGATAAACAGTACAGTACCAAAGCCAACGCATGGAAATCGTCGGTGACGATTAAGGATATCAACGGAAAGCAGCTAAAGGCGGGGACGGATTATGATAAGAATCTGGTTTACAGCTATTCTGGAATGGAGGAAGGCCTGCCGCCGGAGACGGGAACCATTGTGTACGTAACCGTATATGGAATCAATAATTATGAGGGCTCTTCCGTAATCGGCAGTTATCGTATCTACAGCACGAATATCAGCAAGCTGACGATTGTGATAGACGGGCAGGAATATACCGGGCGGGAAATAGAATTGTCTGCGGAGGATATTCACGTGTACGCCAGTAAAAGCGACGCTAAGAAGGGAATCGAGATCGGGGAGACCTGTTATGAGATCGTTGGTTACAGTAATAATACCAAGACAGGTACGGCGAAGGTAACGCTGCGGGGCGTCGGGACTTATGGAGGCACCCGAACCTGTTCCTTTAAGATCAGCAAGAAGCAGTATCTGACGACCCGCGTTACGAAGGTCACGCTGGAGGAAACCGATATTTCCCTGGGCGTTAATAATACCATACAACTGACGGCGCAGGTAGAGCCTGAGGACGCGTGGAACCAGACGATTCTCTGGAGCACCTCCAACAGCAAGGTGGCCACGGTCAGCGGGAATGGGCTTGTCACGGGACTTAAGTCGGGAAAGGCGACTATTACGGCGGCTTCCCAGGATACGGGGAAAAAGGCAACCTGTAAGGTGACCGTATCTGTGATTGGGGTGACCGCGGTCGTTCTAAGCGAAACCAGCATCACTCAATATGAGGGTATGGAGTATCAACTGACCGCCACGGTTTTGCCGGAGGACGCCACGGACAGGACCGTCCTTTGGGAAAGCAGCAACCCGGATATCGCGTCTGTGGACGACACCGGCCTTGTATCCATGAAGCAGGCAGGAATGGCGGTGATTACGGCTTATGCCGGGGAAGGAGCCTTTTCTGACAAATGTCTGGTGATTGTGAGCCGGGAGGAGGACGATTCTGCGCCGGAGGGTGATTATGTTACGCCTCAGGAGTACAGAAGCGTGGACGACGAGGACGACACGGCGGCATTTAACAGAGCTATTCAGACTTTTAACGGCAACTATGAGACATTGTATGTTCCGGCGGGGACTTACCAGATCGATGCGGAAACCGGGATTCAGCTGGTGAGTAAGATGAATTTGGTGATGTCCTCCGGCGCGGTCATTAAGGCTGTGGGTAATTCCAGCAGATATTACGATATCATTCTGGTTAAGGAAATCAGCCAGACTGCCATTTCGGGAGGGCGGATTATAGGAGAGCGTTATGAGCATACGGGAACAGCCGGGGAGTGGGGACATGGTATCGGCGTTTATGATAGTTCTGTCATTACTATAACAGATGTGGATATCTCGGAATGTTGGGGGGACGGTATCTATCTTGGTACAAACCGTACAGATGCAGATACCAATCAGGAAGCGGGCTGCGGCGTCATATCCATTCAAAACTGCCGGTTACATGATAATCGGAGGAATAATATGTCTGTGGTCTGCGCGGATTATGTGACGATAGATGGGTGCAGCTTCGAGGATGCGGCAGGAACGGATCCGGAGTATGGCTTGGATATCGAAACCAATTATGATAGTAATCCCTGTGAGCACATTACGATTTCCAATTCAACCTTTGACGGCAACGGACAGGCAAGCATAGGAATCGTCCGAGCCGCCAATGATGTGCGGATCGAGGACTGTACGTTGAATGGACATTTTATCAATTATGCCGGAACCAATGTGGTGATTTCCAACTCAGTGATCAGGGGGGAAACGGATGCCAGAATAGGGATTTCGCTGGTGAATGGAACTCAGATCAATGACGGGGGAGAAGAGGAGGACGTCCTGGCTGCTTCCTTTAGCGCCGCCGATCTGAATGAGGAGGAGAGTAATTATACCATTGGCGAATATGGAATAGATGATTCGAATCTAATGTCCTGTAGTCTCGTCGAGGATGAGAACAGCTCTTCCGGAAAGGCCTTGCGTTTGGAACGGCAGTCGGCGGGCACGCAGGAGACGGGGTATTATTTGCAGCTTAGCGAGCTGATGGAGGATGGCGCGGAAGTTCTGAATACCGGTTCCGTCTACAGGTTCGAATATATCGTCAAGGGCAGCGGGCAATGGGGAATTAGGACGGATCAAACAGCATGGTATCCCTGCGTCCCCATGTCGGATCAGTTCGCGACAGGTATCGTGACTTATACGGCTCATGAGGCGGAGTCCTGCAGGGTCATCTTCTATGCGGTGGATAAAACCGACGGTATGTGGCTGGAGATAGAAGCGGTCAATATTTATCAGGTGAAATAGAAGGACGGACATGATTTGCGGGTTGGAGTAAAGAAATTGACAGTTTTATAGAAAGTAAATGAAAAGAGTATTGGT
>JAJQIK010000028.1 GCA_021199255.1 Clostridiales bacterium
TATGAATATCAAAGACGTAATCTTTTTTCTTGAAAAGCCTTGCTTCCCTTTTACCAATATCCGCTTTGCCTTCTTTGAAATATACCTTCTTCAATTCATACGACGGCGTAAACCTTGTCCATAACGGCTCATAGCCTCTGACTGAAACAATAGCGTCGCCCTTTTCGTTACCGTTCAGGCGTTCCAACATTCCAACCGTTATAAGCGGCTGGTTGCTTGCGCCCGTGTTGCTGCTCGCAGGTGTATCTGCATTGGTATTGATGGAAAAATGTTTAATCTTCTTCTGCCCGCATAGTCCTGAAAACTCCTTTCTCGTTTCGGAATCGTCGCTGCCTATAAAGATTTTTACGTTGCTTTAAGTACCATAGGGAGAATTTTTTGTTTTTATGGTTGGCGGTACAGCTTTATGCCGTACCGCCGCCCATATATCCCTTGTTACTTTTCTATGTAGGGTATAGCACCTACACAGTTATAAATGATTTCCACACACTGCGTTTTCTTACCGTCTATCACTTCCTTCTCGTGAACTATTATTTTCTCTATAAAAGTTCTTACGATTTCAGGTGTAATTTCGGTTATTTCAGTGTATTTTCTAACCAGCCTTAAAAATCTTTCGGTGTTGTCGTCCTGCTCTGCTACTGCGGATAACTCTTTTTTCAGCACTTTCACACGCTCTGTTAAAGCCGCTTGCTCACTTTCATAATTTTGAGACATCTTCATAAAGCGTTCGTCTGAAATTTTACCGTTTACATTATCTTCGTATAATCTTTGTATTATGCGGTCAAGTTCCTTTATACGGCGTTCACCGTCATTGTATTCCGCTGTCTTTGCAGATAATGTTTTACGGATTTCGCTACCCATATTTGACTGTAGCAACGAAATAAATTCCTTTTCGTTATTCTTCGCCATAGCAAATACTCTTTTTAAATCACCGAGCACTATCTCTTCAACGGTATCAAGGTTTATCCCGTGCGATGTACACCCCCTATGTTTCGGTGCGCCTTTACGGTAAGTGGCACAATCGAAATGACATTTTTGATAATCCGTGTACTTCTTGCAACGATTGATATACATCTTATTTCCACAATCGGCACAGAATAACATTCCCGAAAATACGCTCATTTCACCCAACCTTTCAGGTCGGCGTTTACATTCACGCAATCTCTGAACGGTATCATAGGTTTCCTGGTCTATTATCGCTTCGTGTGTATTTTCAAACACCACCCAATCGCTTTCAGGTAAAAACTCAACGACATTGCTCTTGTACGATTTCTTTCTTGTACGAAAATTCACCGTATGACCGAGATATGTAGGATTAGACAATATCCGTGTAACGGTATGCGTAGTCCAAACTTCAGGATGCTCAAATTTTTCTGAATTATAGTTCACGCCGTGCTGTATTTTCCACAGAATAGGTGAATCTATATGGTCTTCAGTCAGTTTTCGCGCTATTTGCGTAGGTCCGTACCCTTTCATACATAAAGAATAGATTTCTTTTATGACGGCGGCGGCTTTTTCCTCTACATACCATAAGTCTTTATTATCCTTATCCTTTAAATATCCATATGGCGGGCAATTGCAGAGATGTTTACCCGAAATACCTTTTGCCCTCAATACAGAACGCACTTTCTTACTCGTATCCTTTGCATACCACTCGTTAAATACATTCTTGAACGGCGTCAGGTCATTTTCAGAAATATTCGCATTTGCGGTGTCTACCCCATCATTCACGGCTATAAACCTTACTTTTGCATTCTGAAAATATATCTCCGTGTAATATCCGACCATTATGTAGTCCCTTCCGAAACGCGACATATCTTTCACAATTACAGTACTTACCTGTCCTTCTTCAATGTCGTGCAACATTTTCTGAAACGCAGGGCGATTAAATGTCGTACCCGAATACCCGTCGTCCATATAGAATTGCAGATTTGTAAATCCGTGATCCATTGCATATTTTTCAAGTATGGCTTTCTGATTTTTAATGCTGTTGCTGTCGCCCTGTAAGTCATCATCACAACTTAAACGACCATACAGGGCAGTTATATTTTCGCCTCCTTTAAATTTTCTTTTATTTGTTTCCAATATTTGTGCATTCATACAGCTTCTCCTTTTGAACGCACTTCATCGGACAAGTCCTTTAATAAAACGTGTTCCAGTTTCTTCGCTACGGTTTCCCGTGCATTCTCCCCCTGTCTTACTATGACGGTAAATTCTATACCGCCATATGTCTTTTTGTAACTAAAATTATTTTCCTTCAATTCTCCTTAAAATTTAAATTTGTTCCGAGGTTATTCCTTATTTCCCCTCGGCTGGTTTTGCGCTCCCTACGGCGGCACACACCGCCGAAACAAAATCTCCCCTTATTATTTTCGTTTAACGAATATATTGCAATATTCAGTTGTAAATTTTATTGCTTGACATAGGTTTCTCTTATGGTAATAGTTTACCGATCCGATTTTACCAAGTCAAGCAAATTCAACCGTGAAACAAGTTTCACATATACTTTTTACTTTCCCCAGTCCCAGCGACTGCTGTTTACTTCGTGCTGTTCCTGTTCGACTTGTCTCTCCTGTTCTTCTTGTTCGGCTTCCCTTAATTCCCTTTCGTGGTCTGCTCTAATATCTTCTTCTATCTCACGCAGACGGTTCCTGTGGGAATTTATCTCCATTGTAAAAAGCTGCGCAAACGAATCGAATAATCCGTTTACTTCACGCGTGATTTTTTTCTCGGATATTCTGAGATGTTTCTTTACGTCATCGCTGCTTTTACGCCTTAATTTTTTGTTGTAATGGTAGGTGTTGTCCTTTATGTACTTCACCTTACCAAGTACGATATTACCGAGCCGCCGTCTGTAATCCCATTCAAGTTTCTCTATCGTGTGGATACGCGGCATAGGGTAATCTTCTTCATAACTTTCACCGTTTATTATGACGTCCATATCGCTTTTGACTCTGTTCTTATAGAAGTTACTCATTATGTCCTGCAATTCTCCTTCTTTACGCATAAGTTCGTGTCTGAATTTTCTGTCCGCTCGTTCAAGCTCCCAGTCAGACTCAATCATAACTTTTACGATTTTATCTATCTTTTCGCGATAAGGTTTCATATACCTTGCCGCATAATACCACGGCTTATCTTTCGGCAATTCCTTTGCAAGTTCTTCCATAAGGTCACGTGTTTCGTCCTTTGATTTAGCCTTTAAGTAATCCCTGTTTAAAGATAGCAGAGCAAGGGCTTCTTTTCGCCTTTTTATAATGTCATCCGGAAGGGCAAAGTTATTTACCCTTTCAACCATTTTATTTATGGCGTCCATCGGTATCCTGCCTTTGGCTCTGTATTTATAGCCTGCCGCACGTTGGTTTTTTACTTTCGGTTCTTTCTCCCAGAAGACATAATGTATGTGGTAATGATGTCGTCTGTCCACATGTAAAGCTGCCATCAAATCCATATTATCTTTATCAAAGCCTGCGTCCTTAAAGAACTCCCCGAATGTCTGCTTTAAAAGCTCTATACATTTGTCTGGGTGGTCTATTAAATGTGAGTGTTCCTTATCAAAAGAAATGTAGCCGTGCCATATGTTTTTCTCACCCGTCTGCGCCCGCTGTTTCATTGCTTTAACTTCTTCTTTGGAAATCATCCCGTTTTGGTTGAATACACCAGTAGTCTTTTGCATATATTCCAACAGCGTAAATTTTAATGCTTCCTCTCCTGCAAGTTTACGTCCCGTAGTGATGTACTTATATACATTATTCCCTCCCGACATATCATAAAAAGGTCTGTTCCTTTCGTGTTCGGCTATCTGCTCTGCCGTAGCGTTACTTTTTAGTTTGTACGGGCAATAGCCTATTTCAAATATTACTGGTTGTCCTATAAATTAGATCCTCCTTTCGTTTATTTTTAGTCTCCGACAGTAAGGCGGGCAAAAGAGTTGGGTATCCCAAGCTTTTGCCCGCCGATTTTGTTATTTAAAATAATAATGTCATATCGCCGCCAGTGAAAATGCAGTTTACTGCATTTTCTTAACCCGCTTACCAAAATGGTCATTTTGCCACTATTTGCTTTGCGTTTGCTTACATACATTTTTTCTCATCTCTGACACTGGTTTCTATACATTTTCACTGCTTTATATTTGGATAGATTATGCGCTTCTTTGGTATCCTTTACAAAGTAATAAAGTTCCCTGTAATCTATACCTTTAAGAATACTGTCATTAGGGTTGATATTGCCGTAACAATTGAATTCTTCTATGCTCTCTAATGTATACTCTTTGTCGCTATCTACTGCGGCGACTTCCTGCGCCGTATCGCTGTTATCTTCCTGCCCCTGCGTGAACACTGTAATCTGTTCCGTTTCAACGGTTGTATCTTGCTCGGTTACTGCCGTGGTGGGCTGTCCGTCCCCGTCAATAGTAGTGGTGGGAGTCTGCTCGTTTTCGGTGGTTATTTCCTGTACAGTTTCGGTATTAGAGGTGGTATCACCGTCCTGCTTGCTTTCGGTATCTGTTTTCTGTTCTGTCGTCGCTTTTGTTTTAGTCGCGGGCTTCGGCTTTTTCTTGCCGTTAGCCTTGCCGCCTTTAGCACCTGCTTTCTTGCGCTTGCGGGATAACTCCAACGGTAGCTTTGTTACCCTGTAAAACCTGTCCGCTTGGGGCGTTAAATCATGCGGCTCTTTGCTATAGAACATGTACTCGCATATGGCGCGTATATAAGCGCCGCTATCTTCTTGGCTCAGACACTGCATTTTGTTGTAATACCCTTTCTTAAAAGTGAAGTAAACCATATTGCGTCTGTGCGTCTTTCCCGACGGGTTTTTAAGTTGCCTTGCGTGTTCTTCTTTAAGTACTTCGTACAGGTCATCCCATACGGCAATAAGGTCAAGTTCAATACTTGGTTTAGTCCCGTGGAGCATATACTCGCAGATGCCCGTAACTATTGCGTCTACCGTTTCGTTGTCTTCGTCCTTTATGGCGTCCCAGTAGACCTTATAAAATGTAAATTGTTCTTCTTTCATTTTTCCTCCTTAAATTGTAATTTTCATATTTACATTGCGGACTGTTTAAAGGCTTGTCCGCGCCGCCTTAAATCAAATCATATTCATCACCACCTTTGCAAAGTAAAGCCTGCGGCTATTGCCGCAGGCTCATTGTATTTGTTCTATTAAGTTTTACGGTAAATAATGAGCGTTACTCTCTTACATATATCAAGCGGATATAACGCCTGAAATATTCCATTTTTATAAAAATATTTTTATAATTTTTATCACTCTCCCATAGCGACGATTAGCGAAATCAAAAACTGCCGTTTTTGCCACAGTGTATTTTGTGCTGGTTTTGAGCTTTTTCTGCTCAAAAACGTGCCATTTAAGGGTGTTTTCTTAAAATATCTATTCAATGTTATAAAAGCGACTAAAATCATAATTCTCATTTTTTGCCATGTTTTTGCAAATTTTCACTATAAGATAGGGATGCAACCCCTCCTAATTAAAAGCGACGGCAACACCGATTTTATGCACACTTTTACAAAGTTTTTTATTTTTTTGTGCAATTTTACCAATACGCACGCTGTGGATAAAGCCTCTGTTTATTACCGCTAAACTCACCCGAAAATTTCATCTACGATGTAACTTTTTTTATAAAAGGCATAATAAAGCCGCTGACTAGAAATCAACGGCTTCACGTAATCTTTATTAAATTACTAATTTATCATCGATGTGGATATTATCAACGTATTATAACCAGCATCAATATTTCTATTTATAAATACTTAATGCCCGTAATATATCGGATAATAAATTTTTATTCTCTCGGTAATCACTTGGAGTCTTACTTACTGAAAACCAATATCGTTTGTCTTTTACAAATACAAGTTTATAATGATTGCTCTCACTTACGACATCAAAGCCAAGTTCCTTCATTTCATCAAAATCCCTTTCTGTAAGATTTTCTCCGTTAAGTATATTTCTTAATCTTTCCTCTATTACTTTTCCGTTACCAATTAAAGGATTAGCCGCAATAATTGCATCCAGCAATTCTTTAGAACGACTGTCTTCATTATAGCTACGCAATGCCTTATTCAATGCAGTAACAACCAAATCATATTGTTCCCCGTCAAATATTTCTTCTGTCGGAGCTTTAGTCAGAAGTTTATTATGTATGTCGCTGCTATCCAATACACTTTTTAAATTTTCAATCTGGATACGAAGATTTCTGTTCTCTTCAGTAAGTTTGGATATTTTTTGCTTTGCCGTTTGCAATTGATTTTCAAGCGTATCATTTATATCAAAGACTTCATCAATAAATTCTCTGTTTTTTTGCGATTCTTCTGCGATTTTTTTATTATATAAATCATTCCACGTAGGGGCTGTCCGATCCACCTGCGCCATAACCGCATTGGTAACTGTCGTTAATATGTCTTTTGTGATACTGTTCCATTTTGTACCATTCGGATCACTATATTTTCTTCCGCTCCCCGGCGATGAAAAATAAACGCCTATTACTCCATTATACGGATTACGGGCATTTGTAATCTCCTTTAATTCTGCTGTTACTTCTTCCCATCCTTCCTTAATAACATATGCCATACCCGCAAGCCGTCTTGCAATATCTTCAGGATCAACTATGTAGCCTGCACTATTAAATATGCGGGATAAAAATATAACAGGCATTTCTCCCGCATACTCGCCATTTATAGCAGAAACTACAATCTTCTTACATTTATCATTCCATTCTAACGGTTTATCAGTTATAGGTAATTCTTTTTCCTTCAGCTTCCCGCTATTCACAAAGTGAAGAACAACCTTGTTCCTTATTTCGGGGATTTTTTCAAAACGTGTTACGTCACCAGAACAATCCACATGCAAATAGACAATATTATTCTTATCATTCTTTGACAATATAATATCTGTCGTCCATAATTGTGAATAATATAAATGAGTAAAACGACATAAACTATATGTTGTATCCTGTTCCGAAAAAACAAAACTTTCTATTGAACAATGATCTCCATTTATAGTTGTTGATGATTTATTTTCTGTCCTTTCCAGCAAACTGCCGATATTTGCACACGGACCGCTATCCTTCAGCCAGCTGACAATAATATTATAAAAACATTCCTCATCGAATGTTTCACTCATATCCAATTTTACTGAAAAGCATTTCATAATTACTATCCTTAGTTGGTTTTAAATTTTATTTTCTACCTTCACCGCAAAAATAAGTATATCGCAGGAAAGTAGCCATGGTGTAATCAATATTTTCTAAATTTATAGACTTATCTATTATTTATATATGATACCCTAACTCCCGCATTGTAAAAAGTATAAAGTATTCTAAAGCCTCCTTTTTAGTAACTTTTTCTTGTTCAGCCACAAGTTTAAGTAACTTCTTTTGTAATTCTGATAACTCTACTTCTATAACAGGATTATCAAGTATATTAAATTCTCTATCCGGGTTACCGTGTCCCCATATAGGTAAAGCTATGGATGCCCAACCTTCTGATAGAATTGAATCTGCTATTTCCATATTAATAGCATAAGAAACAGCGTCTTCTTTGGTCAACCCCTTTTCTTTCATAAGCAAGAAAATCATATCTTGCGCAATTGGTTCTTTAGTAAAATCAAATTTCATTTGTATATCCTATCTTTGTTTTATTTTTTTCTATCCCGTTACACGCCTTCGGTAATTATCTGGTGCAGATATTTGACAGTCCACATTTTTCCATAAGTCGGAATAACAGGGTGATGCAGCTGCTCTTCATAATAAGCAACTGCTTTTTTCTATATTATAGTCCTTATAGCCACTTGCCGCTACCTTTCCCATTAACTTATCTGTGCCATTACATATTTTGGCCGCCAACCGATGCTTATAATGTTGTTTAGATTTAATTCTCTTGCGATTCCATTTGTTTCAGCTTTTTTATGGCAACCTGCAATGCAAGAAGATGTTTGGGAGTAAAACGGATTATTGTCGGCTTATTTTCTAACGTGAATGAAATTTCTGCAAAAGCACCGCTAATTGAATTAACATCGATTTGTTCAGCCTGTTCCAAAAGCTCGCTTATTGTAATCTGGCTATACTTAAATTTTGTAGCACAATCAGGACAAAGGCTTAATGTGTTCCACCCTAATTGCAAATTAATTTGCGAACCTTCATCCAGTTTGCCTGTATTAAAAATGTTAATTGCCTCAAAATATCTTTTACCCCCTGCCGTTAAAATTCCCTCTTTACTGCAAATCTGGCAATGAGACGAATATTCGTGTTGGACGAATATTTTTTCACCAGAATTAGGTTTTATCCTATCAAACTTAAGATTTTTAATTTTTGTTTCCGGCTGTTCCCTATCATCAAATTCTTTTTCCAATTTTATCCTACGACTATCAAGATTTTTTGGCTTTTTATCATAGCCGTAGCTGTCGTAATCGTCCTCTTCAGGTATCTGATCACGATCGGAGCTTTCTGCCAACTCTGATAAAGACTTACCCTTCCGCTGTTTTTGTGCCTGAAGTTGCTGAGCATATGCCATTGCTGCTTCTTGTGTTTCAGAATCCAACTCTGCAAACCTAAGAACATTTTCGTCACTTATTCCACTCTTTCTTAATTGTTCCGCTTTATCATGTGGCGGTTTTGAAATTTCAATTAATAAAGCTGAGGGCATATCATATTTAAAATCATCCAACAAATCGTCTTTAGTCAACTGGTAAGGGCATTTATATTCACCGCTTTTTGTGAGTACCCATTCAGTTCTTTTTAAATAATAAACAAGGGAAGATTCAAAATATTGTTCATTCACTCTTCTGTTGGGCTGATATATTGCCTTAAAGCATCGCTTATTGTTAAACCCCAAAACAAATTTCCAAAGTAGCTGACTTGCCGATTTAAGGTCTCCTGTTTTTATTTGAGCCAAAAGGCCTTCATTATTGTCACCCAGAAAAAAATAATCCTCACTTATACATGTTTCAGCACGTTCCCGAGACATATCCACAGATTTAAATTGTCCAACAGGGCGGCATCGTCTTTCTACAACTACAAGTTTAGTTTTGCCACCAAGTTTTTCAAAAATCTGCTTAAAAATGGACATATCGCTTTTCAATGTTTTTTTATATTTGTTGCGAGACAGCACATCTATACCGCCAAAGAAAAAAGCTAAATCTTTTGACCATGCGCATTTACTTGCTTCTACAAAAATTTCATGGTCCTCTCTTTGGGCTAAAAATATTGGCTTACCCTTAAACTCAAGAATATTAATAGAACCAGTTTTATATTTTTCAACTATTTCGGCCATTTTCTGAATCATATCAGCCGCAGAAACGCTATTTTCTGAAACATCACCAAACATCTCCTCACTTTCGCTCATTTCTTTAATATTACCAAACGATAATAAGAAATGTTTTATCCTTCTGTCCTGCTCTGTGTTTCTTAATAAAAGATTCAGAAAAAGCCAATTTTTTAATTTATTTTTGAGTTTATAGTTTGTTCTTAAATATATCTTATCTCCTGCATCATGTAAATCATCATCTTCACATAACAAGAACTTTACGCTACGCAAAATCTCGTTTCTTGTTTTCTTTTTAGGACTATAGTAGCCATTATAACTGCTTGTATTACTTTCACGCTCTTTTGCTGATGCGAGAAAAGAATAAAGCGATTTAAAATAGTCGGCATTACCTGTTTGCTCTGTAAAAAGTTCATCAAAAAAGCTATCATCTTTTTCAAGAGAATCAATAAAATCTTCTACGGTGTAGTCTTTAATGGGAAATTGAGCAATAAAAAACTCTACTCTTGTATTAACTTGCACTGCCGGTATCCAGCTTTTACCGTAAAGCAATTTGACATATTCTATCGGCAAAATTGTATTAATATCTTTTGATGCTCTCCAAACATTCTGCATAGAGCAATAGTTATTGTCTTCAGTAATAAATAATTCGGATTTTAAAAATTCCCTATATGTTTTATCAGCAAAAATTGCATACTTATTTTTTTGATATGGTTTAAGATCTTTTATACTTGCATAGTTTCTTCTCGCATAGTCATCATAATAGTCCCTTAATTCAGGCAAGGTTTTATATACTGAATAATTAAGAAGTTTTTTATCCTTTAAATCATACAGTGATTTAACCGCTAAGTCCGCTAATGCTAAAATAAACTTGTTGTTTTCCTGGCAATCCCTTATATTATCCCTCGCAACAGTAGAGGCAAACGGCGCATTTATATGAAAGTGCAACGAACTTTCAATTTCTGAAGGAAAAAATATGCATACTTTTCCCTTTAAGCTATCATCCATTTCGTAAGATGAATCGCTTTTCTTCATGCGGTAGGCAATGGATATAGGAAATTCTGTAATTCCCTTATCTGGTACTAACATGGGACATGCTTGAGAAAAACGACACCAATATGAATTTGTTTTTATATCATCACCGTAGGATCTTTTTATTTTATATAAAAAATTGATACTTTCAGAAGGAACAATAGATATGCTTCCCCGTTTTTTATTTGGCAAAATATAACCGATCTTTTTTATATGAGTAAGAAATAGTATAGCTGTTTCATTTAACTCTTCTAACCCCTTTTTTATCTCACTTACTGCAATTTGAGGCAGTTTTTTGGGATTATCAAAAGGAAAAATGAATTTTGTTATACCCTCTTTTGCGATCTGTTTTACACCCTCGTCTTCAGGCACAAGCATATCTATAATTTTAAAATCGTATTTGCCCGAATGTATTTCCGGTGTATCTGTATAAGAATAAACAGCCTTAAACCCGACGCCAAACTGCCCTATTGCCGTAGGATCATCGGCGCTTGTACTGTGTCCAATATTTGTTATAGAATCAATATCATCGAGCGTAAAATCGCGCTTTTTGCCATTGTGTGTAAAGACCAGCTTGTCATCATACAATTCAAAAAAGACTTCTGATGCTTCTTTGTCCTCTGCGTTCTGAAGAAGTTCATAAATAAAATGTGCCTTGTCGGGATATAACTCTGTTAACAACTTTTTCAGTCCATCCTGAGCACCGCGTCTTTTACCGGCTTCTACCCACGCTTTACAATCTTTCTTAAGTTCTTCAAAAGTTTTATACTTTGTCATTTGTTAATTCTCCACATCCAAAATACCGAGAACAAGTTTAGACGCAACTATATCGCATTTATCAATTTCTGTCTTCAGGCTTGTCTGCTTTTCTTCAAAAGAATGTTGTAAATTATCGAGTTGCGACATCTTCATTTTTATAATGCGTTCATTTGTTGCCTTATTTAAAGCATTCTGAATAGCTTTTATCTGCCCCTGCTGACTCACAATCAAATTTTCGAGCCTATAGTTAATAATCTGTTCTGACTCTGTCAGATATTTTTGTCTTGCATTTTTCCATAAACTAAAATGAAGTTCCTCCAAACTATCTGCCTGAACCGAAACACCAACATCTTTCACGTCATCGGAATTAAATATCAATTCTAACATGAGTTTTGAATCAATCTGCTCTTGAGTTATAACAATAATTTCATTTGTCGGCTTAATACCCTTGTATTTCCAATCATACACAACAAAAGGATAAGAACCTTGCGGCAGTTTATCAGTCTTTATGCACAAGTTACACTGTACAGGCTCATTACGAAAATAGTTCACAGCTTGTTTGACAAGAGGATGCGTCGGCATAATAAACATTACTTCGTTATGTTCCGTTGCATATTCGCCGTTAAAGGTTATTTTTTCATACGGTGCATTATCACTTAAATATTTTGACCATGCCTTATAAACGGGATTAGTCTGCCTTTCCAAAGCAGAAAAATCTTTCAATAATATTCCACGGCAACTTTCATTTATTTTTAATGTTTTTGCAGTCCCTTTACCAAGGATATACTGTTCGCTTGAACCCAACCGTCTTTTAAGGTAGGTTTCTACAAGATTTGATATTGCCTTCTCTCCGAGATGAATATTGATCGCATCTTTAAGTTCCTTCTTCATAATTTCATCACTAATGCTTAAATTGAAGAAGGTGTATTTTTCGTCTTCAAGGCGTTGTTGTTCCTGCATTTCACGAATTGCATTGTCAGCAATTTGCAATTCTTTTTGCTCTCGTTCTTCCGCATCCAAAATATACATATCTACTATATCATATATTTCTTGTGTAACTTTACCCAATATTTCTTCACTATCGCCGATTGAAGAATTAAACACGCCTATACGGGACAAGCAGCGGTCATATATTTCACAATCTATTGTTCCTTCTGTTATTATGTTGATTATTGAAATACTTTCGCTCTGTTGTCCATTACGGTCAATACGACCGATCCGTTGTTCAATTTTTTGCGGATTCCACGGCAAGTCATAATTGACTATACAGTCGCAAAACTGATAGTCCAACCCTTCACAACCAACTTCAGAAAATAAAAGTACGTCTAAAGATTCCTTTTGCTCTCTATCCGCTTTAAATCTATTACGCAAAGCAACACGGTCTTCATCTTTCACTCCGCCGTGTATTATACCCACACGAACACCTTGCTCTGTTAATTTTTTATACAAATAACTCAACGTATGGCGGAAGCAACTGAAAACCATAACTTTGTTATTTTCCATTGTCTGCTTGTCCTTTATTGCACGTATGAGTTCTTCCACCTTGCTGTCTTCATCGCTCATATTCTTTGTAAATTCAAGCAACCTTTTTACCGCTTCAACGATCTGAGCGGAGTTCATCATATCTGTATTTTCCGGAGCATCTGTACCCATGTCCCCATTGTAGAAACCTAATTCGTCAAAGCGGCGTGTAAGAATACCTTCAAGGAAAGGGCGCAAGCCGTGTATGCAACTTGATGCCTGCCTCATTATTGTTGTCATCATAAAACGGATACCCTTATCGCCGTGAAGCTGCCGCAATATATCCGCCTGTATTCTTAGGAGCTCATTATACAATGCAGCCTGATCCGCACTGAATCTAACTTTAACAGTTTCAGGTTTCCTTACTGTAAAAGCACCTATGTCGCGCCTTCTGGTACGGTTTATAATACCAGCAAATGTATGCAGATTTTCAATATTAGTTATGAGTTCCACCCTCTCTTCACGGCTAATCGTATCTTGTGCTAATGTTTTCAAGGCATTCTGATAAACAGGGTTTTTAACGAGAAGAGATTTACCCCAGCTTGTATTCCCTGCACTTATTAAATCCTCTAATGCCTTACTTTGCCAGTTCTCTTTATTTTCACGGATAAGCCTTACCGCCTCGTTTATATATGGATTAGGCTCTGACATATGAACAAAACTATCATAATCATAAACTAAATCCGGACGAAGAAGATTAAGAAGAATAAATAAATCTCTGTCACCGAGTTGTATTGGAGTAGCTGTAAGCATGACAATACTTGAGGCATTTTCGCAAAACATCTGCGTAGCCTGATATGCGTATGTATTAGGATTTTTTATATGATGCGCTTCATCAATTATAACCAAGTCAAATTTAGGAAAAGGGTTTAAATCGGTCAACGATTTTCTTCTAAGTTTTTTAACGCCACCATACGCAGTACCATTTACAACGGCCTCGTCAAACAAAGAATACGGAATAATGCACTTCTCATATTCAGAAGGCCATTCTTCATCCAAACAACATTCATCAATACAATAACGAAGTTTTTCTCCGTCTATATGAACAAACCGCTCTCCGAATTTGTCTCTCATTTCGTTTTGCCATTTCTTTTCAGTTATCAATGGACGAGGGCAAATTACTAAAACAGATTTAATATCAAAACGAGATTCCAGTTCCTTTAATATAAGACCAGCTTCAATTGTTTTACCTACACCAACGCCATCAGCTATCAGTATTCGGGGACTCTCTGATTTTATAAGTTTAAGAACAGGACGAAATTGATATGAAATATAGTCTATTTTTGCAGAATTGTGCGAATAAAGCGAGTTAATATTTGGATTCAAAAGCAATTTTGCTGTAATTAAAGAGTTTACTTCGTCAGCCGAATATGTAAGAATCCTATTTGCTACTTCATAAATTTCAATTTGTTCTTCAAAGCGGCTACATACAACCCCATCCAGCAAAACAGAGTAACTTACTGTAGTTCCGATATTTTCAACCCCGATTATGGCACCTATTTTGCCGTCGTGTTTTGATTTTACTATATCGCCAGTTTTGAACATTGCTTTTCTCGTATAATAATGTTGTTTAGATTTAATCCGCTCTGCGGATCATCAACACTACTTTGATCGTATTACCTGGAAAGGGTTTGGGAAAAACTTTTTCAAAGATTGCCACTTATCTTTCCGAGTAATATAATGACATAGATTCCGTCGTCAGGGGTTTATTCGGTAAATGATAATTTAGCGGCTTAATTGCTAATAGTTGCTTGTCCGTTCATTAACAT
>JAJQIK010000007.1 GCA_021199255.1 Clostridiales bacterium
GTTGTTGTAAAGTGCTAAAGAATTGGCTTTCCTATGATATATTATAGGAAACCCTGTTCTGAAAAGGACTATGCCGTGCAGTCCGGGCGGGATGCGATCAGCTTGCAGATTGGGTTTCCGAGAGAAGAAAATTTCTCCTCATATTCCGTCATGATATTTCCCTCGTTTAGAACCGGATCATGGTGAAGATCTCTTGTGGAGGCATCAAGATGCCAGCCGGCCGCGGGAATTTCCTCAAGAGAGAAGGTAAATAAATCCTGATTGTCTGTCTTGAATTCCAATCGACCACTCGGCGAAAGAATCTCGTTGTATCTCGCAAAAAACTGTCTCGATGTGAGACGTCTCTTGGCATGGCGGTCCTTCGGCCAGGGGTCGGAAAAATTGAGGTAGATCCGATTGACTTCGCCGGGAGCAAAGACATCCGTGACATCGGCTGCATCCATGCAGATAAAGCGCAGATTCGTAAGAGGATGTTGCTCCATTTTCTGAAGTGCGCGCAGCAGTACGCTCGAGTAGCGTTCGATTCCTAGATAATTTATGTCTGGATTCGCGGCAGCCAAATCCATGATGAAGCGTCCCTTTCCCATACCGATCTCGATGTGCAGGGGCTGCGCCGTCTCAAATACATCCCGCCAGCATCCTTTCCGTGTCTCCGGCTCCTTGATACAGTAGATGCTTTGCTCAATCTCATCATCCGCGCCCGGTATATTTCGAAGTCTCATGGTATACATCCTTTCCGTAAAATCATAGGTTATCAACTATTTTACAATAAAACGCTGGATAAAAAAAGAGGCTTGGACAGAAAATGTTAACTTCCAGAAATTTTACCACTCAAAGCATAACCACCAGAGTTCACAGTTGTGTGTGAGTCTCCGGCGTTAATTATTTTATTGTTTCGTTCTATCACAAAACATTTATTTTTCCTAATACTTTTATGCTTTCCTTAGGGTATCTGGTCTGTGTACTCCTGTCCACCGCAATCAGACCAAAGGTCTTTGAAAAGCCTGCTTGCCATTCAAAATTGTCCAAAAGGCTCCAGTGCATATATCCAGTCACATTAATACCATCTTTCCTGCAGTCTAAAACAGATTGTACCGCAGTCTTGATAAACTCACATCTTCTCGAGTCATCATCTGTAGCTATTCCGTTTTCTGTGACCAGTAGTTCTCCCTTATAGTCCCTGGCAACCATTCTGACAACATGTCCTATTGACTCAGGATAATCCTCATATCCCATCTGGGTCACTGCTTTTCCCGGTCCGGGTTCCAGGGCTCCATCTGCTGTAACAATTTTTCTCGAATAGTTCTGGACACCGAGGAAATCATCATCCTTAATATAGGGAAAATAAAATCCAAAATCCTCATGCCATAATTGTTTTGCCACATCTACTCCAGTCTGGTCTGGCTGATAATCAAATAAGGACAGGGTCAGTCCCACCTTACATTCTGACCTTACCTTTTTTATTGCTGCTCTTGCTGCCTGGTGGGCCCTCATCACTATCTTTTCCTGTTCCTGTTTCCTTGGGTTAAGAAAAGTATTTATTTTAAATGGACTGCATTTAAATTTGATAGCCTGCTCGAACATTCCGAGGAAAAGACTTTTGATGTCAAAGTTTACACCAACCTGTACATCCCCCTCTTTCCTCTTTTTCGCCTTCATCATATCTGCTGCGACTTTATTTATCTGGAAGCCCATATTTGCCTCATTTATTGTACAGACATAGTTAAACAAATCTCCCAGCTGCTTTGCAACATATTGAGCATACCTGGCAAAGGCATTAATTACATATTCTGAAGTCCAACCGCCCCTGCTTATCAGCCATGCAGGGGACGAAAAATGGTGTAAGGTCACAATAGGGGTAATTCCATTACAAATGCAACACTCCAGTACCTTTCTATAATGGGCTATCTCTTTTTCAGAAAATTTCCCTTCCTCTGGCTCTATCCTTGCCCATTCGATTGAAAATCTGTAGGCATTGAGACCAGCCTCCTTCATAATCCTGATGTCTTCCTCATAACGATTATAATGGTCTACTGCCATTCCTGAGGATTCAACGAATCCAGAATGTTTTATATGTTCCTGCACCCAGTAATCACTGAATATATTATTTCCTTCTACCTGATGGGCTGCAGTTGCTGCCCCAATCAAAAAATCCATCTTTCCCCCTACTTATTTCCTGACAAGTTCTTTTATCATCCTAAAAATTCTCGTTGCATTAACCTCCAGCTGCTGTCGGCTCAAATCCCCTGATTTAAGGGATTCCATAACCAGATCATAATCCTTTGCACTTCCAGGCATAAATAAATCACCGCCGGCCTTTGCCACCTCATTTGATTTTGCAATCCGATATTTACCAGAGGACGGCATCTGGGCAACTATCCAGTCTGTCATAATGATTCCACCAAAAGCATTTTCTGCTCTCAAGTAGTCCTCCGACAAGCCTCTGATTTCATTTGCATGAATACCGTTAATCAGATTATATGATGTCATCACAGCTTTAGGCTGTGCCTTCTTTACACAAATAGCAAAGCCCTTCAGATATATTTCTCTCAAAGCTCTCTCGGATACAATACTGTTGTTTGCATATCTGTTCCGCTCCTGGTTATTAGCTGCAAAATGCTTTATTGTGGTTCCACAACCCTTGTGCTGCTGTACTCCCTGAGTAATTGCAGCGGCAAAAAGACCACTGATTAGCGGATCCTCGCTGTAATACTCAAAGTTTCTGCCACATAGGGCTGACCTATGTATATTAAGCGCTGGAGCCAGCCAGAGATTTATTCCAAAACGCTCCATCTCTGCACCTACTACATCTCCGCAGGTCTTTGCATATTCCAGGTTCCATGTTTGGGCAATTGCTGTTCCGATCGGAATTGCCGTACAGTATTGATCCTTAATTTGAGCCCCTGTCGGAGCTTTAACATCTTTTACAAAAAAGCTCATCACAAATTTGCTTATAGCAGGTGCATTTTCCAGCATGCTTTCAGGCACTCCTGTCATTCCTAAACCATGGAGTCCCTTTTCATCCTCATAATATTGCCGGGTAAGACGTAATCCAGCAGGTCCATCAGACATTACAAGTACATCAAATCCCTTGTCTGTTAAATCCGCTGTTGTCTCCCCTGCCGCACCAGCAACGTGGGCTGCGGCACTGCCGATAATTGATGCCATGCCTCCCTTTCTGGAAAAGCTTCCTATGCCAAGAAGAGCCAGCTCTTCATCTGAAAGATTAGCAATTTCTTTTGCTACTTCCGCTTCCTTGTCATACTGAACCCTTTGATTCTTAAAGCTATCTGCCTTAATTTCAAACTGGAAACAATGACTCAAGTCTTCATCTTTGATTACTCTGTCATATTGTTTTTCCGTAAAATCAATATGGGGAACAATACTCCTGCAGGTCATTACAGTCACCTTTTCATCAAGTGTCAGCACTGCCACTGACCTGGTGTTTACACTGCTGTTTCCAACACGCAGGATATATTCTCCTGCTTCTAGTATGTAGGATAAGCTTTCTTCATCAAAGCTTGCAGAGTCTGCCAAATCAAACTCAAGCTCCAGTCGTTCCTCCTCCCCAGCTTCAAGCAGGCTTGTTTTTGCAAAAGCTACCAGCTCCTGAAATGGTTTCTTCAGCTGCACTTCAGGCGGTGTAAGGTATACCTGCACAACCTCCTTGCCAGAACGTTCTCCAATATTCTTTACACTTGTGGCAACTTTTACCTTTGTCTCCTCTACAGATATGTCTGATGAGCCGATCTCAAAACTTGTATATGATAATCCATATCCAAATGGGAAGAGGGCCTCCTTGCCAACAGTATCAAAATATCTATAGCCTACATATATTCCTTCCTGATATCTGGTGTCCTCGTTGTGACCAAAATCAATATCAGGGCAGTAATCTTCCCAGGCTGACCAAGTACTTGTGAGCTTACCAGATGGATTTGTTTTTCCCAAAAGGACATCCGCCAAGGCACTTCCCATCTCCACACCAAGCTGTGATAGGACCAGAATATTGCCAACCTGACTAACTGGAGAGAGGTCAACCGGACCTCCTGCATTAATTACAAGCATAAATTTATCAAATTGCCTGTCTAATGCCAGAATATCCCTTATCTCTGTTTTTGTTAATAAGAAGTCTCCTGCTATGGCTTTTCTGTCATTTCCCTCCCCTGACATACGTGAAAGAACATAAATGGCGGATTCCCCATCTCCTGAAAGGGCTATATCATATTCAGGTTCAGGCATTACTGCTCCCATAGAATACATAAGGAAATTAATGCCTGCTTCCTTGGCCTCCTTCTTAAGATGTTTATAAAATGGCTTCTTTGCCAGTTCAAACTTCTTGTCATATTCTTCCAGCCATTCCTCTGTTGTAATAGTGAAGCCAGCCTGTTTTAATCCCTCTTCAATATTAATATTAAATCTTGAATTAACTTCTCCCGAACCAGTGCCACCCTTCACGGACCTTCTCACACCGCTTCCATAGGCAGCTATTTTACCAGGTTTATCCAAAGGGAATTTTCCATTAGTTTTTAATAAAACCATACATTCCGATAAACCAGCTCTTATTTTTGCTAAATGCTCTTTTTCATATTCGTATAGTTCCATATTTTCTGTTCCTTTTGCTTTATTTGACCATCTCTATTTTTACACTTGAGAGTATTCCTATTTTAGCCTGCTTTTTCTTGTTTGCTCCACGCTCCCTTTCCAAGCTTGTTGCTACCTCAATGCGTATTTTATTTCTTCCATTCACCAGCATATTGGACACATCAAAGATAAAGGGTGGCAGGATCTGAATACCTGCGCTTTTGCCGTTGATAAAAAGCTCAATATCCTCCCCAGCGTCAGCTATTGTGAGTAGAATTTGACTTGAAGCCTCAGGTAGCACAAAGGTATTTTCATAGGCAATGAAACCCGAAAATTTCTTGTCGTGCTTTGCATAGTCCTCAAATTTTTTGATTCGCTTTGCCTCTGAAAATGCTGGATAGTCAATGGCTTTGCAGACACTTAATTTCCAGTCCTCCTCAAAGCTTATGACTTTCCTATCTGCCTCTGGAATCTCTATTAGTGGAATATTAAGAGTTTCCTCTATGTCCACAGCTGGGGCAATGATAATCCTGCTCTCACTTGGTCTTAGCTTTAGGCTTAGCTCTGTAGTCTGACCAATATTTTTAAAGCTCTGCTTATAATACTTATTTTCCCATGCATCATATGCCATACAACTTTCTATAAGTGGAATTTTAATTTTTCCACTGTAGATTTTGTCATCTTCATTTACAAAATAATATATGTCTTTATCAGCCTTTCTGTAGTGCATAGCTCTGATACGTGTGTTTACTGGTTTACAGACAATCTCTCTTTTAAGAGAATCAGCCAGTGAGTCCAAAGGCAAATCTTCAGATTCAATATAGATTACTTCAATTCCCTTGTCCTCAAGTTCCTTGCGCAGATTTGCCAGCTGGCTTGAAATATACTGAGCATATGGAATTATAAGTGTCTTATAGCAGTTTCCATTAATATAGAACTGTCCATCGCTAATCCTAGTTTTATATCTGTCAGGCTCCAAAAAGGCATCCATTGGTACAATATGGAAATCAATCTGATTTTCCATCAGTACTCTTGTGATTTTCTGGTCAAGCATTGCTTCCCCTGCCCATTCATTCTCAGCATGGTATAAAACTGCGGTTTCCAGCACAGGCCTACCATCTGAAATGAGCCCGCAGACCCTGTCCATATATGCAATCAGGTTGGAAAAAGCCCTATATTGCGGATTGTGACCACTCGCATAAAAATGTGGCGGACAATCCTTATCCGGGTATGGTTTTGGACTGAAAGCATGGGGCACATAGTGATTAATTCCCTGCACCATAAAGTGATCTGCCAAATATTTTTCCATTCGTGGGCCTTCTCCCCAGCCGTAATTTCCAAATATTTCGCACATAGCCCTTCCCTTTTTTTCAGGCTGGATATATGCCATTGAACCCGCTAATTTGCCCAGCATAAAATGATAAAATTCACCATCTCTGCCGCCTATCATCTTATACACTCCCTCTGCAGGAGCATCCTCTTCAAATGGAATAACCTGTCCACCGATATCGTCAATTCCCGCCATATGCTGGCCTGACAAGCCTCTGAAGTAGTGTCCCAGGGAATTAGCTGTCCTGGCATGTGCATTTCCGTCCTCAATAACATGCCCTATATATTCCACATTATGATTTTCGCACCATGAACCAATCTGTTTTGAGAAGCAGTTTTCCACTAATCTCGTGACAGCATCCATGTATTTCAACCTGATTTCTCCTGCCAACTCCTTGTTTCCACAATCATCCCAAATCAGTGGAAGAAGGCTTCTC
Source organism: Clostridiales bacterium (assembly GCA_021199255.1). Classification (GTDB taxonomy): domain Bacteria; phylum Bacillota; class Clostridia; order Lachnospirales; family Lachnospiraceae; genus UBA3282. Next base: position 6,348 of record JAJQIK010000007.1, read on the forward strand.
CATTCAGGTCCCAGTATATCTGGCATTAGTTTTTCAAGTTCCCTGCTCCATGGAAAATCCATGTCAGTTCCCATTTTTATATCATTTTTAAAGTAGATACCATTTCCAAGTTCTGGCTCATCTGAGAAAAATCCAAGAATTGTTTTGCCAAATTCCTCTTTATAATGCTCGTAATGAGGTTCATACACCGCATCTATCAAAAGCCTGCAGGATTCATGATCCAGCATATTTATATAGCTTTTATGAATTCCGCAATTCCTTGTAAGGAAGGTCATAAACACCTTCCTTGTTCCCTCGGGTAGATTAACTACGACTTTTTCATTCAGTTCAGATGGAATCTTCAGCAAAACAGGCTTTTTCTGACCATCTACCCAGGCAGTGATTGACAAGGCATGGTCATCATCAAAGACCTCCTTTGAGGCCTTATCAGATGATGACACAATCTTTGACATCATTGTTGCCGGCTTCTCTTTAATAGCCTTCTTCATAGCCTTTTTGAGATTAAATGTCATGGTTTTCTGTCCAGACCTTACATTATAGACCTTGGTATAAATATTCTGCCTCCGCAATGAAACATCTGCCTTAAGGGCGGCTCCGTTTGCAAATCCTGTTGGGAAATGACTATCATCAAGAATCCATATTTTCATTCCAAGCTTCTTTGCTTCATCAATGATAATATTCAAATCATGCCACCATCTGTCACCACAAAAGTCCGGATGAGGCCGGCTTTCAATGCAAACTGCGGAGCAGTTTGCATCATTTATTACATTCATATACTCACGTAATTTTTCTTCATCTTCGCCATGAAGCCAGAAAAATGGGAAAATATAGTTCTCCTTCATTTGAATTTACCTCCTATTCTTCGTGTTTTTTCTTAAGATCAGCCTCCATCTGTGGTCTGACTGAATCAACCTTGTAGTTAAGAGAAAGAATAAGCATAATTACAAATAAAATTAATGGAAGGATATTATACAGGAAAATAATTGCAGCATTAGCAGATGCACTTTGAACTTCAGCATATCCATCATATCCTGCAATTCCCATTACCACGCCTACTAATCCAAGTGCTACACCATTTCCTACCTTGCTGGCAAAATTGGCAATTGAAGCTACCAGGCCTTCAATTCTTGTACCAGTAGTCCACTCACCGTAATCCATACAGTCAATAAGATATGTGTTAATCATCATTGATATCGGAAGAGTACCTATACCGAATAAACATCCACCAATGATAAGTGTTGCAAGGTTAGGACCTCCAATTGTACGGATAAGCATGCCTATGATACCAATCAGCAAGCAGCCCTGTAAGAGCTTTGTTGTGCCTAATTTTCTGGAAAGCACTGGGAATACAACAAGTGCAGGAACAACTATCATTGATGTAATAGCAACAATACCCTGCAGAGAAATATCCCCAACAATATATTTAAAGTAATATGTAGTAGCAGCCTGCATGTTGTTAACAAGGAATGTCATAAACATGAGACCCACTATGATGAATAGGTATTTGTTCTTCTTTAAAAGTCCTATAGATTCCTTTAATGATAAATCGTTCTTTTCCGCTTTAACTCCTTCCTTTACATCATCAACTACTACTTCTTTACAGATTATAAATCTAAGAATTCCAATTACAGCCAGTGTTATGCCAAGTGGAAGCATTAATGAAGCCCATCCTGCCTGTGTTGTTCCTGATGTAGCGAGCCAGTTAGGGAACCAAATATTGAATATGATAGTTGAAAACATTACTACAAAGCCATTGATTGACATAACTGAAATCTGGTTTTTAGAATTTGTAAATGTTCTAGCCAGATATACTGAATCAATTCCTCCAAGTGCGGTAGCACATACAGCATTAATGAGTACATACATGACAAAAATCCATATATACTGGCCTGTCTTTCCCATCTCTGGCGCATTGTACATAAAAATTGTAAACAGCCACTCAAATACTATAAAAATCTCATATGGTCTGGCTTTACCAAATCTGGTACGGGTTCTGTCCAAAATGAATCCAAAGCCTAAGTCTGTAAATGCGTCAATAATTTTTGACACGAGGAATAATCCACCGATTATAGAAGCACTAAGTCCCAAAATATCTGTGCAGTAATATGTTATCTGCATCAGAACAACTACATTAATGGCTGCAGATACACCTCTGCTGGACCAAGCTATGCCATACCATAAAGGCATTTTCTGACGTGCACCATAAGGCACGCCCTTTTCATTGATTTTGTTTTTCTTTCCCATAATATACCTCCAATTATACTATACTTATCTCTTTTGATATCTCTCCATCCTTTGATGTAAGAGTAATAGTTATACTTCCTGTTTCTCCTGCTCTGATGACCGCCTGGGCTGCCCCCTGATAGGTGGTATACTCTCCTGACAGGAAATCCTCCTCTGTACATGGATTAGCACTTCCAAATCCCAGCAGTTCTCCGCCTTCAACCTTTATCCTAATCAGGCTGTCACTGTTTGAATCTGTAATGCCATTCTCTCCCTTCATTGCTACATTGACATAAAATACCTGGTTAGATGCCACCTGATCATTTTCAGGGATTATGGTTGCACTGATTTTTCCTGTTGCAGATATAAGGTCATTTCTTCCGATTTCTCTGCCTGCTGCATCATATGTAATGGCAAGAATTTTTCCAGTCTGGTATTTAGTCTTAAAAAAGGTCTGACATTCCTTAAGCTTTTTCCTTCCTATGGATTTTCCATTCACAAAAAGCTCAACTGAATCAGCCTTGGCAAAGACATCAATCTCCGCTTTGTTCCCATCGCAGCCACTCCATGACCAGCTTTCAATGGCATTGGTACCTCTCCATACTGATTTGCTGACTCTAACTCCAGGATGATTTACTGGTCTGACTCCGATTACCGGCTTGTCAGTCTCTTCCCACACAACTTTAGCTAATCCACAGCTTGCATCCGGATTGCCCAGTATATCGATAACCCCTGCGCCTCCCAACAACCATGGATATGGTCGGTTAAAAGGCATGCCGCCAGTGTAACTCCAGGCCCCCAGTCCTGCCTCGCCCAGATAGTCCCATGAGGTCCACATAAAATCACCAATCAGGTATGGATATTTCTTCACCATTTCCCAGTTTTTAGCAATTTCATATGGAAAGGTTTCACTTCCTACAATTACTCTGTCTGGGTGTTTAGCTCCCTCCATAGGATATCTTCCGTTTGCGTAGTTGTAACCAGCGATATCAAGAGCATCTAAAATAGGGCTTGTTAGCTTGTCCACCTTGTCTGAATTACCTGCCTTATTCATGTTTGGTCCCATAAAGGAAGCAATTGTATTAAATATTAGACTGCCATTCTTTGCTTCCTTTTCCACAGCCTTCTGGCCCTTTTGTTCCTGATCGACATTGTCATACTGGCCCTTGCCCTGTGCGAAACGGTTCATAATCATTAGATTCATTCCACCGGTAACAGGGCGGGAAATGTCCATAGACTTAATAAAACGAATAATTTCTTTTCCTTGTTCAACCCCCTCCTGTTTTCCGGGCTCTGAAACTTCATTTCCAATAGAGTACATGATTACAGATGGGTGATTATAATCCCTATCAACCATGGCTCTGATATCGTTTTTCCATTCTGCCCTGAAGTCCATGCCATAGTCATACTTAGTCTTACGCAAATACCACATGTCAAAGCTTTCATCCATCACATACATGCCATAATAATCGCAGGCATCCAGCATGGCTGTTGAAGCTGGATTGTGGGATGAACGTATAGCATTAAAGCCATTTTCTTTTAATATCCTTACCCTGCGCCATTCACTTTCCGGAAAACTGGCAGCACCTACTACACCATTATCATGATGCACACAACCGCCACGAAGCAGTGTGTGTTCCCCATTGACAAACAAGCCCTTCCTACTCCAGCTGATCTCTCTTATGCCAAATTTTGTCTGGTCCTCATCAATAATCCGGTCCTCCTTTTTCAAGTAAGCCTTGGCAATATATAAATGAGGATTGCTTTCTGACCATAGTACTGCATCCGGAATTTCGATTTCGCATTCCCTACCATTTCCTCTGGCAATAACTTTATCCCCATCAAAAATTTCTATTGCAATATTATCCGAACTTGCCTCTGTTGCCACTTTGATTTTTGTTGGCTTGATGCTAACTGTACTTACCTTGATTCCCTGAAAAGCAATATATTCTTTTTCAGATATCAGAAGATGAACCGGTCTGTAAATACCGCCACCTGTATACCATCTTGAATTTGGCAGTTTCGAGTTATCCACCTCCACGGATAAGATATTGTCTCTGCCGTAGTCCAGATGTTCATCCAAAGTTACCAGAAACTGGGTGTAGCCATATTTGTGGCTTCCAATCACCTTGCCATTAAGTGATACAGTAGCATTTCTGTAAACACCTTCAAAAAGGATCTGCATATGCTTGCCTCTCCAGTCTTCTGGGACTTTCATGACCTTTTCATATAAATAGGTGTTTCCTACAAAATATCCATGTCCACTACCACCAGGTGATGTCTTGGAACGCTTGTCATACAACTGTGCATCGTGTGGCAATGTAATAGCTTTCTGCTCATTATTGATTGTAAATAACCAATCTTTACAAAAATTAATGTCTCTCAAGCTGTCCTCCTCTCAAATTAGTTGACTATTATTTTCCATTTCGTTTATAATCACATTATAAGTATTCGTTTCTGATATATAAATGTCACATATGATAGTTTTTTTGTCATTTTTCTATCACTTTCGCAGATTATAGGAGATTGGAATGGTGATTAATAATCAAATATATTTTACTAACCTGGACAACACAGACGCCAATGAAATAACTAATACACTGTTTCCTTATGCAGGATATCATGGAGATAACTTTGCCACCACCTATATGGAAATGTCGCCATTTTCCGTAATGATGTCATCCTTTTCTGACCTTACGCCTTCTTCAGCTTACGTCAATACCTATGTTTCACCTGCTGGCAGTATCTACTCCAGTACCCCGCTTGAGGACATATTACCAATACTTTCTAAGCAGAAGCCTCATAAACATGATTTTTTTGAATTAATGTTTGTTTTGGATGGGGAGATTTATGTAAGTATAGAGAACCACCGCCATCTTTACCCTAAGGGAAGCGGCTGTATTTTGAATAGACAGGTTATGCACTATGAGGAGCGGCAGGGTCAGCATCGTATACTGTTCTTGCAGATATCCTATGACTTTTTAAAACAGATTTATTCAGATTTGTGCCTCTCATTTTTTGATGTTGAAAAGAAACAATTGTCTGGAGATATCATGCTTTTTCTTCAGTCAAATCTGTTTAAAGAAAATACCAATGAGAAAGCATATGTGGATTTTATCCCTCCAAGCGCTGATTTTCAGGTTTTTGATGCTGTACATGATTACTTCGATATTATCTTTCGTGAGACTCTAAGTCCAGATAGCAATTCTTCAAGGAAAATTAAGAATGCTATCGTAGAATTATTTGACTTTATTTCTTCTTCAGAAAATTTCAGCACCACCCCCGTAAAAATCGGAAGTGATGTAGAAAACTATCTCTACAGTGAAATTGTACGTGTAATGGAAGAAAGCTGTGGACGAATAAGCCGTAGCCAGTTATCTGAAAAACTGAACTATTCCGGAGCTTATTTAAATGATATTTGTAAAAAGCACTCTGGCCTGTCGCTCTACAATTTGGGAATGACCTATTGCATAAAAGAAGCCGCACGGCTGTTATCAGAATCCTCATATACCGTTTCTGAGGTAGAAGCCTATCTGGGCTTTACAAATAGTACCCAGTTTTATAAGGAATTTAAAAAAGCATATGGGGTGACCCCTGCAAAATATAAGCGCCGTACAGGGTGACGATTCTTGTGGAATGAAAGCCACAAGAACCGTCACCCCGCACTATGCCCAAGGACCTAGCACTACTGCCAATCCTCGTTTATTTCCATTATAATCTACATCAAAGGTGATTGGTGTTCCGTCTGGATTTTCATACATCTGCTCTGGCTCGAAAGCTTTCCCCAGTGTCGATGTATGTATTGTGTGTACCTTGAATGTGCCATGATTCCAGCTCCTTATATCTTAACAGTCTTGTTTTTCGGATTCAGCCGATCACTGAGATCCTTTGTCTTACGTTTTACATAGTTCGCATCGATCCCGAATGCTTTTAGGATCGTCTTCTGAGTTGCTGTCAGCGCATGATCAAGACGATATACCCCGTCTGCCTGACGCACCATCTCTATCTTCTCCAGCTCACGGATAGCAGCCGGAACGTTCATGTAGTTCGGTGTCTCATCCATCTTTTCCACTTCGTCCTTGAGTTTTGTATAGAAACGGTTGCGGATGATAAGGGCAATGAACGCAATCAGCATCTTTCCTTCCAATGATTCCCCTGTATGGACACGGAAGCTTCGGTTTCCAAGGAAACTCTTGTCCGCCTTAAACAGTTTTTCGGATGCATCTCTGCTCTTGTAAAGCTCCAGCGCTTCCTTTGCGCTCATCTCTGCAGACGTAATAATGCAGAAGTAACCACACATCTGGAGTTCCTGACTGATGAAGTCATTTTTTGGTATGCCACATACAAAGCACTGGTCTTCCTGGCCTTCATGATAGTATTCAAGCGAGAAATATTTTCCATACTTCTTGTCAATGACTACCGGCTGCCCCTCCATCTTTTTCAGGTAAGTAGAGGTCTTGTGGATGGTACTTTCAAGAAGCGATTTTTCGGAGGCTGCTTTCGTAAAACTGTAATAAATGTGGAGATACCGGTCCTTTTCGTCAGAATAAAATACCGGTGTTTTTACTGTGGTACCGTTCACCTTATATCTGGTAATACTGGTGGTCCATTCGGTCTCGAAGCTTCCGCGTATTTTTTTTACCTGTTCACAGACAAATGGACGCATTCCTTTGACCATGATCACGAAATCGTAACCGCATTTGTCCATGTATCGGATATTTTCCCGACTGAAATAGCCTCTGTCCAGGATAAAACCTGCCTTTTTGTATCCATAAGCCTTTGCTTTATCAAGCATGCACTGCAGCTGCGATATATCCACGATACTTCCCGGATAGTCCTCATAGAATAATGGTTCACGATTCTTACAATCATAGGCAATGGAATAGTTGATGATTGGAAGTTCCTTATCATCTTTTGCATGTCCGAACTCGGCAAGATTAATCTCTCCGGCCTGGCAATTCTTATTCGTTGAATCATAAGAAATATAAATACGATCTGTTTTCTTCTTGATCGCATTCCACTCATTCTGGAAGCTTACACTATCCTCGACAGAGATTTCGCTGATGAATTTAGAGACCGTGGAATCACTGTAAATCTTGTTATTCGGAGTGAATAGAGGGTGGTTATAGGCATAATCAGGATAATACTGACCTGCATTATTCTCTGTAACGAGATAATAGGATGCAAGATCCAGGAAAAGACCGGTACCCCGGTCATCGTTATAAATGCCATTCACTATCTTATCAATCATAGTCTCCATGATGAGTTTTTGAATGACAAGATAAGCACCGACTCTCAGACAGCTACTACGACCATCACGTTCTTGAGACTCCGGAAGCTCTGCATCCGGAAAGTAGGTCAGGAAGTTAGGATTCGGATACATCATGCCTGGATCTTCATCACTTTTCTTTCCAATGGTTGTACGTTTGGGGATGTTATATTTCTTTTCAGGTTTGTAGATCCGATCGTATTCATAGTTGATATAAGTGACTCCCTTGATGGTTTTCTCATAGATTTTTCCTTTAACATCAGGGATTTTCACCAGGAAATCGAAGTACATTTTTTCTTTTACACCTCATAATATAAGTTGGTATACCGACTCAATAATTTTAACAAAAATAGCCCAGAAAATCAAGAGTTTTGTTGATTTTCTGGGCTGTTTCAGTTTTTTATTTAATTGAGTTTCAAAATTTATTGGAAGTTAAGA
>JAJQIK010000066.1 GCA_021199255.1 Clostridiales bacterium
ACAGACTATGATAGTAGAAGGACAGGGAATGGGCTTTTGGACACGGGTTCGACTCCCGTCTGGTCCACTTGGGGAGAATAATGGAGAAAAACGAAGGAGGGAATGAATGGGGAGAAGGAAAAACAGGAAGGGGAACAGTACGGGCAGGGTTGGTTTTTTTCATTCGGTGAGAACGAAAATTGTGGTCTGTCTGATCATTGCTATGGCGGCGCTGGCGGTGTGCCTGTCGGCTATTTTTATAGTCAATGTGAGGCAGCATCTGATGGAGCTGAATCAGAACTATTTATACGACCTGGCGGTCGCTTATGGCAACAAGCTGCAGCAGCAGATTGAACTGTCGGGTTATAATACCGCTACCACCTATCGGAATTTGGAAGAAACCCTGGCGGATGTGGGCGTAGAGGGTTTGGAATCCAGCTATGCATATCTGGTATCCGCAGACGGTACGATGCTTTATCATCCTACAGAGGAGAAGGTGGGACAGCCTGTTGAGAACGCTGTGGTAACGGGCGTGGTGGAACAGCTTCAGGCGGGAGTCGTGTCGGAACCGGCGGTTGTGCAGTATGTGTTTAAAGGAGCTGTTAAATATGCGGCCTATTCCATTACAGAAAGCGGCAACTGTATTCTGGTGATCTGTGCGGATGAAGATGATATTATGGCGCCGGTCAATACGGTTACTAATATAGGCGTGGTATGTGCCGTTATTCTGGTCATTATTTTTGCCCTGATCGGTTATTACATAGTCAACAGAACCGTGAAGCCTATTATAGAGGTGACGGATATTGTGGGGCAGCTTGCCCATATGGATTTTTCTACCAATGAAGGACAAGAGAAGCTGGTGTCAAGAACCGACGAAACCGGAATGATGAGTAGGGCGGTGGCAGATCTGCACAGCCAGCTTGCCCAGGTGGTTACGGATCTGAGAGGCCAGAGCCAGCAACTGTTTCGTGCGTCGGATGCGCTGAATACCAACGCCGCTGAGACCGCTTCTACCGTGGAACAGGTAGAGAAAGCGGTGTCTGAGATTTCCGACGGCGCTTCCTCTCAGGCGGACGAGACGCAGAAGGCTACTGAAAATGTTATTTTGATGGGGAATATGGTAGAAGAAATGGCACAGGAGGTGGATGAGCTGATCAACAACGCCAACGAGATGAAGTCCTCCAGCGACGAAGCATCCTCCACCTTGACGGAACTGGAAAGGATCAATGCCCAGGCTAAACAGGCCATTGGCATTATTTATGAACAGACGAATACTACCAATGAATCCGCCCTCAAGATCAGAGAGGCCACATCCCTTATCACTTCTATTGCTGAGGAGACGAATCTTTTGTCTTTAAATGCGAGCATTGAGGCGGCGAGAGCCGGCGAACAGGGAAGAGGATTCGCTGTAGTGGCGGGACAGATTCAGAAATTGGCGGAGCAGTCTAACGAGTCGGCGAAGCAGATCGAAGGCATTATTGACTCCTTGATCAAAGACTCCCAGAAGTCTGTCGAAACCATGGACGAAGTGAAAGAGATCATGAATCATCAGATCAGCAGCGTAGATAAGACGGATTCCATCTTTGCACAGGTTAAGGACGGCATTAACAGTTCTATAGACGGCGTTAACAGAATTGCCGAGAAGACCCAAAAGCTGGATGAGGCGAGAGTGGGGGTAGTGGATGTAGTTCAGAGCCTGACTGCTATTGCGCAGGAAAACGCGGCAAGCACGGAGGAAACCTCTGCTTCTGTAACAGAGGTCAGCGGCATTGTATATCATATTTCCGAAAATGCTTCGCAGTTAAAAGAGGTGGCCAACAGTCTGGAGCAGAATATGAACATCTTTAAGATATAATGGTGATAATACGCGCAGCAGGAGAACAGCCTAAGGCAAGGGCTGTTCTTTTTGCGGCGATTTTATTTATTGAAAATAGGGGATGCCGCAAGCCCGCTGTCTTTAGACGGTGGGTTCAGGTAGCCAAAAATAGAATTTTATGCTATGCTGTGAGCATAAGCACATGGAAATCAAAAAGCAGGCGCAGAGGAAAGTAAGAAGGATATGGATAAAAAGAACGAGGAGCTTATCGTAGCCGGATATCGGTTCGCCACCGTTGCTGATGCGGAAACGGCGAGAATGGAAGAGAAGAAGGTAAAGAATCTGGAGAAGAATCTGGATTACCGGAAACCTCAGAATGTATTGCTTGTTTATAATAAAGCCATAGAGAACAGGGTCTTTTGGACGCCGGTGGGACTTGCCTATTTGCAGAAAATGCAGGCGGATATGGTGAAATGGGGAATCCCCGCGGACAAGATTCAGCCGGTTCCGCTCTATGGGACATTCAGCAACAAGACGGAAAATAACAGCTCGATCAGGAGAAGCATAGCGTCCAGGAAGCCCAAGGTGGAATACAAGGGGCGGTTTATCACCTCCGTTCTGGTTAATCTGATCCTGGTTTTTCTGGTGGCGGCCATGTTTGTGGTATCCTGGAAAAGCGACGTCCCCAATATTGTGAATTACAGGACGGCGATCCTGAATGAATATTCGGAGTGGGAGCAGCAGTTGACAGAACGGGAGCAGGCAGTGAGGGAAGCGGAGAAGCAGCGCAATATGACCCCATAGTTTATGGCATGACGCCCTGTTTTGTCACAATTTGGACATAATTGTACCGTATACTAAGTGTATGAACAGAAAGCTGCAGCGTCGAAGAGGGAATGCTGTCAGGAAAAATGCGGCGGAAAGCGAGGTATGGTATCCATATGGAGAAGCTGAAAATATTGGTAGTAGATGATGAAAGCCGTATGCGCAAGCTGGTTAAGGATTTTTTGGTAAAGAACAATTATGAGGTGCTGGAGGCCGAGGACGGTGCCCGTGCGCTGGATCTTTTTTTTGAGGAAAATGATATCGCGCTGGTCATTTTAGATGTGATGATGCCGAAGATGGACGGCTGGCAGGTGTGCAGGGAAATCAGGGAATACTCCAAGGTGCCGATTATTATGCTTACAGCCAAAGGAGACGAGAAGGACGAGCTGCTGGGCTTTGAGCTGGGAGTAGACGAATATATCTCGAAGCCCTTCAGCCCCAAGATTTTAGTGGCCAGAGTGGAAGCGATTCTGCGCAGGACGAATCAGGTAAACGCCGATGAGCTGCTGGAGGCGGGCGGTATCCAGATTGATAAAGCGGCTCACAGCGTTACGGTGGACGGCCAGCCTGTGGAATTGAGCTATAAGGAATTTGAACTTTTAACGTACTTTGTAGAGAATAAAGGCATCGCCCTTTCCAGGGAAAAGATTCTGAACAGCGTCTGGAACTACGATTATTTCGGCGATGCCAGGACGATAGACACTCATGTCAAGAAGCTGCGCAGTAAGATGGGGGCTAAGGGCGATTTAATCAAAACCATCTGGGGCATGGGCTATAAGTTCGAAGAGCAGCCCTGATGGGCTCCGGCACAGATACGTTTTCTATAGAAGAGTATATCGGCTTGTTTTTCACAGGCTGGTATACTTTTTTTATGTGGAAGGAAAATAAGGCAGGGAATCATAAAAGAAAAATAGAATTTATAAAAGAAATCTTAAATGAATCTTAAATCCATAAAATTGGGTTTTCTTTTAAAAAGAAAAGATGTATTTTAGAAAAGTAAATGTGGCATGAAATTGTCAAAGGAGAAAGAGGAGAAAGAAAATAAGATGAAGAGGAAATATGTTCAATCACGCGGCAGGACGCTGGCAGTGGTGTTGGCGGCGGCATGCGCCGGTTCGCTGCTGACCGGGTGCGGGCAGTCGGAGGACGCTTCCGAGGCAGCCGAAGAGGTTCTTCCCGTACAGGTACAGCAGCCGGAAGCGGGGACGCTGACCCTGTCTAATGAGTTTATCGGGACGGTCAGCCCCCAGGAATCGGTCTATGTGATTCCCATGGTATCAGCGGAAGTGCTGGAAACGGGCGTCTCTGTGGGAGATACCGTAGAGGCGGGACAGGTGTTGTGCGAGCTGGACGCGGAAGCGGCACAGCTCCAGTTGGCCAGCGCCCAGGCCCAGTATGACAGTGTGGCGGCCAATGTGGACGCGGCGCAGGTGGGCTATGAGATCGCCCAGGCGCAGTATGAGGGCACGGTAGCGCAGTTAGACGCGCAGTTGGGCGGCCAGAAGAACCTGCAGATGTACCAGCTGCAGATTCAGGTGGACGCCGTAGAGGGCGGTATCGACGATATCTATGAACAGTTGGCTGATCTGGCGGAGGACAAAGAGGACGCCGAGGATCAAAAGGACGAGCTGAAATCAGTCAGGGATCAGGCGAACGCCTATCTCGCTAAGGCGCAGGCGGACTATCAGGCTGCGGTGACAGCCGTGGCGGCGTTGGAGCCGACTGATTATGCTGATGTAGAAAAGTTATACTCGGGGGACAATCCGACTTATTCTAGTAAGGACGCTTATGAATACGCGCTTCAGAAAGCTAAGGAAGAACTGGAAAGCGCCGAAAGCGCACTGGAGCAGGCGCAGACGGCGGCAAGCGCGGCTTCCACCGCCTATGAGCAGGCGAAGGCGGGTATCGAGTCCATCGAGGACGGGGAGGAGCAGCTCCAGGAATCGCTGGCGGATACATATAAGAGCCTGGAACAGGCGCAGGCGATTTATAATATTACCGAGGAGCAGGTCTATAACGATACCCAGAAGGTGGCCGATACCAGTAAGAAAACCGCCGCGTTGGGAGTGGATTCCGCGGCCGCCAGCGTGAACGCGGCACAGGTGGGCATGGAGAGCGCCCAGGTGGCGGTAGACAGCGCGGAGTATCAGTTGGATATGTACACGCTGACCGCCCCTATTTCGGGAGTCATCGAGGCTGTCAACGTGGAGGCTCATGATTTTGCCTCGCCCAGCAGCCCGGCTTTTGTCATTTCCAATAAGGATACCATGACGCTTACCTTCTATGTCAGCGAGGGAATCCGCAACGTGCTTTCCGTAGGGCAGAAGATTCAGGCGGATCGCAACGACAGACTGTATGACGCGGCGATTACGGAGATCGGCAGCATGATCGACCAGAGCACGGGGTTGTTTGCAGTCAAGGCCTGTGTCAGCGCGCCGGACGAGAGCCTGCTGACAGGCACCAGCGTGAAAATTATTGCGGATACCTATTGTCAGGATCAGGCGCTGCTGATTCCCTACGACGCAGTGTATTATGACGACGGCCAGCCCTATGTGTATGTGGCGGTTGGCGATATGGCGGAGCGGAGGGATATTGAAACCGGTATCTTTGACGAGGAGACCATCACGGTATTGTCCGGGCTGGGCGCGGAGGAGCAGGTGATTGTCAGTTGGTCGGCGAACCTGCGCGAAGGCGCTAAGGTATCTGTGCAGACAGAAGCGGACGAAGAGTAGGACGGAGGCGACAGAATGAATTTGACAAAGATTGCCTTGAAACGTCCTGTGTCAATGGCGCTGATTGTTTTGGCATTAGTGGTATTCGGGCTTTTCTCCATACCTGGTTTCCGTCTGGAACTGACGCCGGATATGGAAATGCCCATGCTTTTAGTCTATACGGTTTATCCGGGGGCGGACCCGGAGAGTGTGGAGGAGTTGGTAACCAAGGAAGTGGAGGCGGCCGGTTCGGAGCAGAGCGGCGTTTCTACCTATACCTCCCAGTCCGCGGAAAATATGTCCATGGTCATGTTCCAGTATGATTACGGAACCGATCTGGACGATGCATATATGGATTTGAAAACGGCGCTGGACACGGCGCAGGCTTCTATGCCTGACGATGTGCAGGAGCCGGTTGTGATTGAAATGTCGATGGATCAGATGGAAACCATGGATATTTCCGTTACGGCGGTAGGGGACAGCGACGTCCTGAGCTATGTCAACGATACGGTAGTGCCGGAACTGGAAGCTTTGTCCGGCGTGGCGGACGTTTCTGTATCCGGCGGCAGGGAGAACTATATCCGAGTACGTCTGGATTCTCAGGCAATGAAGCAGTATGGCGTCACGATGAGCGGGATTGCGCAGACCATTGCCGCCATGGACTTCACGATCCCGGCGGGAAATGTAAGTCAGGGCTCCCAGGACATTGCGGTGTCCAGCAGTACGGATCTTTCGGGAGTGGTACAGATTCAGAATATCCCGATTACGACCTCTATGGGGCAGATTATTACCCTGTCGGAGGTGGCCGACGTCAGCGAAAGCCAGATGGAGGCGGACAGTATCAGCCGTTATAATGGGGAGGAAAATGTTTCCATCGCCATTACGAAGAAGAAAAGCTACGGAACGGTAGACGTGACCAGTTCGGTGGAAGACCTGTTGGAAAGCTTACAGGAAGACAATGACACGGTGGTAATTGAAACCGTTTATAACGCCAGCGATATGATTATTTCTTCCCTGTCCGCCGTGGGCAGCACACTGGTGCTGGGCGTGCTGTTATCCATGCTGGTGCTGTTTGTGTTCTTTGGAGATCTGCGCGCCAGCCTGATCGTGGGCAGCTCCATGCCAATTTCCCTGTTTGCGACGATGATTGGCATGAATATGCTGGGCTTTAGCTTTAATGTGGTTACCATGGGCGCGCTGGTGATTGCCATCGGTATGATGGTAGACAGTTCGATTGTGGTGCTGGAAAGCTGTTTCCGGCTGAAAGATGAAACGGAGGATTATCAGGAGGCTTCCTTAAAGGGCACGAAATTTGTGACGGCTTCTATTATCGCCTCCACAATTACCACAATAGTAGTTTATTTACCCCTCAGCACCATGGACGGCTTGTCCGGACAGATGTTCAGTCAGCTCGGCATGACGATCATTATGGCTATGCTGGCGTCCCTGATTGCGGCGATGACCATTATTCCCCTGCTGTTTACGAAGTTTCGGCCAAAGGAGAAGAAAGAACTGCCCATCAATCGTCTGCTGCGCAAGATCAATAGCGGCTATGAGAAGCTGTTGCGCAGGCTGCTGCCCAGAAGAGGTCTGGTGCTGGGCGTAGCGGTCGTCCTTCTGGCAGGGGCTTTCCTGCTGGTCAGCAGGATTCACATGGAATTGATGCCCTCCACTGATGAAGGAGCCTTTGCCATTACGGCGAGCTTCCGTTCCGGCACGAAGCTGGAAACGATTGAGGAGCAGACCCGGTTTTTGGAGGAGATGGCGGCGGAGGATTCCAACGTCGATCATTATTCCTATAGCGTATCGGGCGATACCGCTACTTTGACGGCATATCTGACGGACGACTGTGAACTGTCCACCGCCGAAGTCATGGAGAGTTACGCGGTGAGCCTGGACGGCATTACCAATATGGATATCAGTATCGAATCCAGCGGCGCCAGTATGACCAGTATGATGAGCGGCGGCCTGGAAATTGACCTGGTGGGAAATGATCTGGAGGATCTTAAGACAGCCTCCAGGCAGGTGCAGGAAATGCTGCGGCAGATTCCGGGCGTCCTGCAGGTATCCTCCGATCTGGCGGACGCTTCCACGCAGGCTGAGGTCGTGGTAGACCCTCTTAAGAGTATGTCGGTGGGGCTTGCCCCCGCGCAGGTGGCGGCGGAAATGTATAATGCCTTAAGCGGTACGGAGGCGGCTACGCTGACCAGAAGCGGTACGGAGTATTCGGTGCGGGTGGAATATCCTGAGGACGAGTTTGCCACCATGAACGATTTGATGAATATGCAGTTGAGCACGGCGTATGGCACGCAGGTGTCTTTGTCTGAACTGGCGGAGGTTCGCTATACGGATGCCCCCGTTACGCTGGTGAGAGTGGACGGCGTTTATCAGGCGTCCGTGACCGCTACTACCACGGAGGCGGCCAAGTATACGGCGGAGGATGCGGCGGATGAGGCGATGGAGCAGATGACACTGCCCGATGGCGTAACGCAGGCTACCAGTACGCTGAATCAGATGATGATGGACGAATTTAGCGCGATTATTCAGGCGATTATGATATCCGTTTTCCTGATTTTCCTGGTGATGGCAATGCAGTTTGAGTCGCCCAGATTTTCTATTATGGTTATGCTGAGTATTCCCTTCGCGCTGATCGGCTCCTTTGGGCTGTTGTATATGACCGGCGCTACGCTCAGCATGGTGTCCCTGATGGGTGTGCTGATGCTGGTGGGTATCGTTGTCAACAACGGTATCCTGTATGTGGATACGGTCAACCAGTTGCGGGAAGAGATGGGGTTAGAGGAAGCGCTGATTCAGAGCGGCCAGCTACGTTTAAGGCCTATCCTGATGACAACCCTGACCACGATCCTGTCCATGGTGCCTATGGCAATTGGTATTGGAGACAGTTCCGTCATGATGCAGGGTATGGCGCTGGTAATCATAGGCGGCCTGGTGGCGTCTACGGTTTTGATTCTGTTATTATTGCCTACCTTCTATCTGATTATCGATAAGAGGAGCCGCAAGGAACGCAGGATGGCAAGAAAAGCGGTGAAAGCGGCAAAGAAAGAAGAAAAGCCGGAGGCATAACCGCGGGGGAAACAGATTAGGACAGATTCAATGAGATACGTACATAAAAAGCGCGGCAGCCGGATATGGCTGCCGCGTGTTTTCGAGTGACAAAATCGTGCCGGAGCATGAATCCTTATGATAGAATACGGAAGGAATCCCGCTCTATGCCACAATAAATTTCTGATAAAATTCTTCCTGCGGACAGGGCTTACTGTAATAATAGCCCTGGATATAGTCAGGGTCCAGGGAAACAATCTGCGACAATTCCTCTGTCGTCTCAATCCCTTCGATTACAAGCCTGAGCCCGATGCTGTGCACCATATGGACGATATGCGCCATAAGCTGACGTTCGTAATCATTGCGGAGCGACTTGACCGTAAAGCTGCGGTCTACCTTGACGATGTGTGGCCTTAAGTCGCTGATGTTGTGCAGATTGGAATAGCCGGTTCCAAAGTCGTCGATTGCGATCTGAATCCCGGCGCTTTTTAGCTGTCCCCATATATTGTGCACCGTCAGATTGTTTTCCAGATGACCGCTCTCGGTCAGTTCAATAATCAGATGCTCAGGCGCAAGCTGATATTCGTTCAGGGCTGCCATAATGTCTTCAAATAACGGGCTTTTCAGCAGTTGGATATAGGATAAGTTAATGGACACCTTAAAACTGGGGAAATACTTGATACATTCCTTGCACATTTTAACGGCGTTGCGCATAATCCACTTACCTACGGGAATAATCAGCCCGCTTTCCTCCAGAATCGGGATAAACTCCACGGGAGAGAGAAATTCTCCCTCCTGCGTCCGAAACCGGAGCAGCGTTTCCGCGCAGTAAAGGGTCTCGTCTATCGTGGATACGATAGGCTGGAAATAAAGCTCAAATCCCTCGAAATCGTTGGAAACGGACTTACGTAAGCATCTGAGAATCGCGCGCTTGCGCAGGAAAGCGGTGTAGTCCAGTTCCCGGAACAGGTACACCTGATTTTTCCCCAGACTCTTCGCGGTATTTAAGGCAAACTCTGACAGCTTCATGGATTCCTCATAGGTCAGCGGGATAATATCGTTGCATGCCACGATGCCGCCCGATATGGTATAGAGAGCCTCGTACTGATTCTGGGCTACCAGCTTGTCCACGGCGGCTCGGATCGTGTGATACAGCCCCTGCATATCGGAAGCTGTGGAACCGGACAGATCCACTACCATAAATTCGTCGGAGGGCAGGCGGTAGATATATTGGTTGGAAAACAGGCAGCGCTGAATACAGGCCGCCACCTCGTGCAGCACGTAATCGCCGTACTCCACGCCCAGGCGCTCATTGATGGATTTAAAGTCGTCGATGCCCAGGCGCAGCAGAAATCCCTCCGATAGATTAGCAAACTGCTTCATCTGTTCTTCAAAGGCGGATTCCTTCAGCAGGCCGCTGATATTGTCCGCATTGGGCTTTTTGCCGATTTCATTGATGCAGCCGATCATAAGAAAGGGTTTGCCCTCCGCGTCCTGAATCACCCGTCCGCGGCAGTTGATCCAGATAGGGGAACCGTCTGCCCCCAGCCAGCGATAGCGGAGATTATGCTCCGTTTTTGTACCGTTGATTAACTGCTGAAGGTCGTTGATCAGCATATCGAAATCCTCATGATAGACGAATTGCCTGTGCGTATTGAACACATCGTGGAAACAGGAAGCCGGAAGGGAGAAGCGCTGGGCTGCCTGCTCGGTAATATAATAGGTATCCGCCTGAAAATTATAGGCGTACAAATAATCGTTCATGCAGGAGGAAAACTCTGCGACAACCTGCTGATATAAAGTAAAGGTTTCTTCTTTTTGCCCTGTATACATGTCAAATCCCTGCCTTTTTTGGATCATAAGCCCCTTTTCTTTAGATTATACCTGGATTATTTTTAATTTCAATGAAAATTCACAGCTTTTTCACGCTTTTTACATATTTTTTATGTATGAAATGAGCTGATATTGACAGATAAAAGATGAAATGATACTGTTAGCGAAGAGGTGAGGCGTTTACTATGAAATATTCCATGAAAAAACATTTTGCCATGATGTTTATCATGCTGGTTACGGGAATGATTCTGCTCTGTCTGATTCTCAATTCCACATTATTGGAGCGCTATTATATTAATAATAAGAAGAGCGCTCTTGTCAGGGCTTATACCAGTATTAACCAGGCGTCTACTGAGGGTGATATTACGTCGGATGAGTATGATATCGAGCTGCGCAAAATTTGTGAAAAATATAACATCAGCGTGCTTGTGGCAGATGGAGAGTCGGAGACCCTCAAGGCTTCCATGAATGATCCGGAAATCGCAATTAAGCAGTTGTTTGACAATATTTTCCGGGGAACAGACGACGACCGTCTGCTTTTGGACGCGGATAATTATAAAATGCACATTGTGATGGATTATAGAACCCAGACCGAGTATATCGAGATGTGGGGAGTGCTGGACAGCGGGTATCTTTTCTTCCTCAGAAGCGCGCTGGAGGGGATTCAGGAGAGCGTAAAGATATCGAACCGTTTCCTGACCTATGTGGGCTGCATTGCGATTCTGGTCAGCGTGCTTTTGGCCCTGTGGCTTTCCAATCGGATCAGCAAGCCCATTCTGGAGCTTGCCAATATTTCAGAGCGGATGAAGCATTTGGATTTCGAGGCCAAATACACCGGGCACGACCAGACAGAAATCGCCGTGCTTGGCAATAATATCAACGAATTGTCCGAGACGCTGGAAACGACTATTTCGGAGTTGAAGACCGCTAATAATGAACTGTTAAAGGATATCGAAAGAAAAAACAGAGAAGATGAAATGCGGCAGGAATTTCTGTCCAATGTGTCCCATGAGCTGAAGACCCCTATCGCCTTGATACAGGGATATGCGGAGGGGCTTAAGGAGGGAATCAATTCCGACGAGGAGAGCCGGAACTTTTACTGCGATGTAATCATGGACGAAGCCAATAAAATGAACGTCATGGTTAAGAAGCTGCTTACGCTGAATCAACTGGAGTTTGGCAACGATATTATCAGCATGGAACGGTTTGACATCGTGGCGTTGATTAAGAATTATATCGCGTCCTCGGATATTCTATTGAAACAGAAGGAAATATCGGTTCGCATGGAGGACTATGACTCTGTGTATGTGTGGGGAGATGAATTTAAGGTAGAGGAAGTGTTTATGAATTATTTTTCCAATGCCATCAATTATGCGCAGGGGGATAAGATTATAGACGTGAAGGTGCAGAAGCAGGGGCAGAAAGCGAGGATTTCCGTCTTCAATACCGGCAGCCAGATTCCGCCGGAAAGCATCGAACATCTGTGGGAGAAATTCTATAAGGTAGATAAGGCGCGGACGAGGGAATACGGGGGCAGCGGTATCGGACTTTCGATTGTGAAAGCGATTATGGAATCCATGAACCAGGAATACGGCGTGGTCAATTATGATAACGGCGTGGAATTTTGGTTCGTTTTGGATATCGCTTAACGGCCGCAGGGCAACGCTTTCGCTACGCGGATGATGCAGACCTGTAACTTTTGACTGGTAAATTTATCGAGAAAAGTTTGTCATAATACAAATATTACGTTATAATATTATATATTATCAAAAGCAATAAGCTGCTGAAAGACAGAAGGAAGCTTGATAGGAGAATAGACGTGAAGAGGACAGGCACATTGCTGTGGGGCATCATGGCCGCAGCTCTTTTGACAGGCTGCGGCGCGATGCCTGATTTAACGCAGGAAGAAACAGAATTAATTTCAGAATACGCGGTAGGCGTCTTGTTGAAATATGATACCGGCAGCAGCCGTCGGCTGAGGGATACCTCCGCATATGATGAGAGCGCTGGAACAGATGTGGCGGCGGAGGAGACGGAGGAACAGGCGGAAGAGGTGCTGCCGGAGACGGAACCGTTAGACGACACAGAGGTGATAGACGTCAGCCAGGATGAGAACAGGGAAGAAGAGATACCTGTCACCATAGAGGATTACTATGGGATTCAGGATGTCGTTTTCCAATATGCAGGATATGAACTGACGGATTCTTATCCTTCCAACGTAGAGGGAGAGGAATTATATTTTGCCATGGATGCCACTGCGGGCGCCGAATTATTGGTCTTAAAATTTATGGCGGTTAATACAGGCGGCAGCGATATTACCCTCAATATGATTGATTATGGGGCAAGGTTCCGCATTGCAGTGAATGGAGAGAGCGGCAAGGGGGCGCTGGCCACAATGCTGCTCAATGATTTGCAGACCTATGACGGCCTGTTGCCAGCCGGAGATTCTGTCGAACTGGTCAGCATCGTGGAGGTGCCGCAGGGAACGGCCATCGATACGATTCATTTCATTTTGCGCGGCAACGGGAAAAATGCCGAACTGGTTTTAGAATAGAAAAAGATGTAGAAAAAGACCGTAGAAAAAAGCAAAAAAATATTGTAAAAAATATTGTAAAAAATATAAAAAAATGTGTTGACAATCAAAAAATGTAATGATATACTCAGATACGTTGCTGAGGAAAAACAAACGCTCAGGCAACCCAGCACCTTGACAACTAAACAGTAATGCAACCCTGAAAATTCAAGAAGAATTATTCAGAGAGTATCGAACAGATACAACCAAGACAGTAAAGAAGGAACCGTAAAGGTCAGCCCGATAGGGGGACCGGAGCGGAAGACGGATAAAAAGAAGCCAAGCTTATTTTGAATCCGGGAGAGAACAACTTAAGAGAGTTTGATCCTGGCTCAGGATGAACGCTGGCGGCGTGCTTAACACATGCAAGTCGAACGGGCGCTGGGGCGGAAGTTTTCGGACGGAAGCGCCAGAGCAAGTGGCGGACGGGTGAGTAACGCGTGGGTAACCTGCCATATACAGGGGGATAACAGCGAGAAATTGCTGCTAATACCGCATAAGCGCACAGGGCCGCATGGCCCGGTGTGAAAAGCCGAGACGGTATATGATGGACCCGCGTCTGATTAGCTGGTTGGCGGGGTAACGGCCCACCAAGGCGACGATCAGTAGCCGGCCTGAGAGGGTGGACGGCCACATTGGGACTGAGACACGGCCCAAACTCCTACGGGAGGCAGCAGTGGGGAATATTGCACAATGGGGGAAACCCTGATGCAGCGACGCCGCGTGAGTGAAGAAGTATTTCGGTATGTAAAGCTCTATCAGCAGGGAAGAAAATGACGGTACCTGACTAAGAAGCCCCGGCTAACTACGTGCCAGCAGCCGCGGTAATACGTAGGGGGCAAGCGTTATCCGGATTTACTGGGTGTAAAGGGAGCGTAGACGGCAATGCAAGTCTGGAGTGAAAGGCGCGGGCCCAACCCGCGGACTGCTTTGGAAACTGCATAGCTGGAGTGCAGGAGAGGTAAGTGGAATTCCTAGTGTAGCGGTGAAATGCGTAGATATTAGGAGGAACACC
>JAJQIK010000012.1 GCA_021199255.1 Clostridiales bacterium
GACAGCTGAACGGCGGCAGCAATATCGGCTCGTCCTGCTCTTTTGTCAGAACCTCGTCGTTGCAGTCGCGGATAATTCGCCTCAGTGCCTTATTCAGCGTTCCCTGGTGCTGCACATCTCCGAAACGGTTGACAAACACAAAATCTGTGTAGCCGTCGATTGTTGCTTTACAAGAAAGTTGATTTTCTTGTTGATACTCTCGTTCTTGTAAAAATGCTGCCTTAACGGTATCAATCATCGGTATTGTCCGTTCTCCCGCTTTCGATTTCGGTGTATTCACCGCGAACGAGCAGCCGTTGCCATCGCCTTTGTTGTAGTACACAAGCGTATGATTGACGCTTATCAGATTTTCGCCAAAATCAATGTCGCACCAACGCAAACCGACTGTCTCGCCCACACGCATACCCGTTCCGAGCATTACCGCAAAAACGGGATACCAGTGATTGTACTGTTCACTGTTTTTCAGAAAATCAATAAACAGCTGCTGTTCCGGTACGGTCAATGCCTTTCGTTTTTCCACCTCGAAATTATGCGACTGCTTCAGCTCTTTAAGCATATTGTCTGTCGGATTTGCACGGATAAAATTATCATCAACAGCGAGACCAAACACTTGGTGGAGGACGTTGTGAATGCTGTCCATTGTCGAAACTTTCAACATTCTTTCGTCAACCAACGTGTTGTAGAATTTCTTGATGTCCGACTTTTTCACTGCCGACAATCTGCTCTTGCCGAAGCTCGGTCTTACGAACGTGTTGTACATATACTTGTAGTTTTGAAAAGTATTGTGCTTGATGCCGCGCTTTAATTCGCACCACCTGTCGAATACGTCATTGACCGTTGTATTAGGCTTGTCCGTTCGTATGCCCTCGTACTCATCAATCGTGACTTGCTTTTCCTTTTCGCGAAGCTCATCAAGCGTTCCTGCATATATGTAGTGACGCTTTCCGTCGCGGCTTGTCCAACGGTAACAGTAGATGCCGTCGTTGCGCTGCGATTCACCTTTTCGCAAAACTATCCTGTTCTTGTCCAACCTACGTCCGTTATTCTTTGTCATATAAATCGTCTCCTTTCAATTTGCATTGAAAAGATGCCGATGTCTTATGAAATTTATTATATCACAAATTCATCGGCTTTGCAATCCTTTTCAATTAAACTTTATAAATTTTCAAATCACTTAATTTATATCGAAAATGAATTTTCAATATATTCATCGAACTTACGCCGCTTGATAAGCCGCTTTGTGCCGACCCACAGCACAAATTCGCAATCGTTCCTATCGGTCATGCTCCGCAATTTATTTACGCCGATACCCGAATATGCGGCTGTTTCCTCTAATGTTAAATTACTTTTTTCCCAAATTGGTATTTCTCTCATCAATTATTCCTCCCATAAATTATTTTTGCGTATTTGTCCTCAACACCCCGCCGGGATTCATCAAGCGGCAGCCAGCTAAGCTGCTCCATAGGCTTTACCTCTCCGTCTTCATTATGACCGAGCCGCGAGTTACGGAAGTATCATTATCCCCGATTGCTATCGTCGCGCTTTGACAGCAATTCCAAAGTTTACAGTGCCGATTTATCGCTCGTTTAACAAATTCATTTGATTTGTTAAACATCGTCGCGCTCGGTCTGCATAGCTCTTTCAATCGGGAACGTACCTGATGAATGACTTATTCATTTTTTTTGAAGTTCTAAAATTTATCCCTCTACTAAATGGAAGTTCAAGGGCACTTTTTTAAGGTATTTTTGAAAACATTTACAGAAAATTCACAATTTCCGATTATGCTTGACGTTTAAAAAATATCCTCTACTAAATGTGATTTTCGAGCCTGTTTTTCAACCCTATTTGAATAAGGTTTACAAAAAATTCATGATTTCATCTCCTGCTGATATTAACCATTGTTCCAAAATCATCTCTCTACTAAATGGAAGTTTTAAGCCGTTTTGTTACCCCTGTTTGAGTAAGGTTTACAGAAAATTCACAATTTCACATCCTGCCACTATTGACCGTTGTTCCAAAATCATCCCTCTACTAAATGGAAGTTTTAAGCCGTTTTGCACAGGGTATTTTTCAATCGTTTACAGAAAATTTAAATTTTTCATTCCTGCCGTTTTGTTTGGGACGTGATAACGCTCATTGATTCAACTCCCGTTTTTACATTTTCATTCCTCCGACAATTTTTTAAATTCAGAAATTGCCCCTCTACTAAATGGAAGTTTAAGGGTGGTTTTTGAGGGTATTTTGCGGGTATTTTTGAAAACGTTTACAAAAAGTTTAAATTTCCATGCACACGACTGTTTTAATTTGCCCTCTATTTAATAAACAATCGAATTTGTCATCAATTTCTTGCAAATCATCTTTGCGAAATCTATTATACAACAATCGGAGCAAAAACGCATTGAGCGAAAATTGAGTGAAAATTGAGCGATTCCTTTTTTCGGCAACAGTATACCACACAAACATATCAAATTCTTATATATTTGAAAAAATAATTTTAAAACATTTTTATTTTTTTCGGCAATAAAAAAACGCCGTACAATTCGCGGCAATACGGGAATTTCCATATTATCTAAAATCGTACAGCGTTCGACTGTATGTTATTGATTTATTCGGTTCTGTCGGAGTGGTTAAAATGCGGGGTTTACAGTTAGGGCAAGCAGTGTATCTGTGCCACAGAATACAACTTGTTGGTGGTACGCCCCAAACCCCAAGAACTCAGATTTTCATCTTCGAGCTGCGCACCTGCGGTGCTCTTTTTGCGCTTCGCGCATTTGGCGGCATACGCATTTTTTCAAAATTGCCATCCATGCCGATGTGCTGAATTTTAATTCTCAATATTTTCACATCTTTTTAAATTACAAATATTGAATTTTCGCGTCAGACGTGATATAATATCAACAACAAATAATTTTCGAGAGGAGTGTCCGCATGAAGATATCAGATTATATCGGCGAAGCGACTGCATATGATAAAAAGGTAACGCTTGAAATTAAAAAGCCGAAAAGCTGGCTTAAAAGCGTCAGTGCGTTTGCCAATACCATTGGCGGTGCATTGATTTTCGGTGTAGATGATAACGATGAATTAATAGGTTTGGAGAATGTTAAATTTGTGTCCGAGAAAATCAGCGAAATAGCAAAAGACAAGCTTGACCCAATTCCTCAAATAAGTATGGAAATATATTCCGAAAGCGACAAGGATTTTATAATTTTGAACATTCCGGCAGGAAAAGAAACTCCGTATTACTACATCGGCGACGGAAACAGAATTGCGTTTGTCAGAATCGGCAATCAAAGCGTGCCCGCAGATGCGGCGGCGTTGAAAAGGCTTGTGCTGAAAGGCGAAGCTATGACATATGACAGCCTGCTCAGCAAATATAAATTTGAAGATTACGCGTTCACAAAATTAAAATCTGTTTACAGAAAAAGAACGGGCAAAGAGCTTAGCGATTCGGATTTCATATCATTTGGACTTGTCGAAAACGGATATTTAACCAATGCGGGTATTCTGCTTGCGGATGATTCGCCAATATATCAGTCCAGATTATTTTGTACTCGGTGGAATGGTTTGGATAAGGCATCTGGCGTTATAGATGCTGTGGATGATAAAGAATTTTCGGGCAGCTTAATTACACTTTTGCAAAACGGCGAAGAATTTGTAAAGAACAACACAAAGAAAATGTGGAGAAAGGCAGCCGATGCAAGAATTGAAATGCCGGATTATCCCGAAAGAGCTGTTTTGGAATGTCTGGTTAATGCGCTTATCCACCGTGACTATATGGATATGGGCAGCGAGGTTCATATTGATATTTTTGATGATAGATTGGAAATTTATTCGCCCGGCGGCATGGCAGACGGCTCAATTGTGCAGAACCTTGATACCGATAATATACCGTCACGCCGAAGAAATCCCGTTATTGCCGATGTGTTCAGCCGTATGAATTACATGGAGCGCAGAGGCAGCGGATTTAAGAAAATCAAAAACGATTATAGGACGGCGGTGAATTATACAGAAGATTTAGAGCCTGTTTTCTATTCGAGTAATTCGTATTTTACAGTGACGCTTTATAATTTGAATTATCGGGTTTCGGCGGAAAAACCGTTAATTGAAAATACAGTAGATACTAAAGGTTCAAACGCCAAAATTCCAAAGTATCACGATGATACTTTGGATGATACTTTGGAAAATAAAATTTTATTGTTACTGAAAGAAAATCCCAAATTGAAACAAGAGGATATATCCAAATTAGCCGATTGCTCTATTGCGACCGTAAAGAGAATTATGAAATCACTTACGGAATGCGGAAGGATAATCAGAAAAGGCGGCAAACGATACGGTTATTGGGAAATTTTATAAGCTGTCGTTTCACAAAACAATTTCATACATTAACAGAGAAAGAGCGGTCACCCGCTCTTTTTCATTCATGCATATCTATCCTCCTCTATATTTTTACACACCCTATATTTCTACCCTATACGTGATGCAATAATTGTTAAATCCCTCGTTTACCAATTTTCCATAATAAACATACTCATCCGTAACATACAAAAGTTGCGTACCCCAACCATCACTAACGAGCGTAGTTGTTTCACCGCTGTATGCGTCTTGCAGGATGATGTCATAGTTTTCATCCGTATAAACCACGTCACCCTTGCTGTTGCTCCAACCGTATGTAATTTCCGAATTGTATATGCCCGAGCTGCCGTCTGTTAAATCATACCAATGATACGAGATTGGTCTGTTACTCTCATCTGCATGGTTATACAGCAAAACGCCGTCAAAATACTTGCGCATATACACCACGGTGGAATCTTCCTGTACAAGTACGGTTTTCTCTAACGTCGACAAATTGATTTTATTGATACTGTTAGGCAAGAAATTGTACGATTCCCAATCCATATCAAATGTTGTATAGTAAAGCTCATTATTTACAATCCAACACGAGAACCAATTACACGTATCATCCACGATACATTGGATGTTACTGCCGTCTATATCACAAGAATATATACTCGCGGGCAAATAATCAGAGCCTGCATTGCCTGCAAGATAATATACCTTGTCGTTATATATAGTAAAGTCGTATATTGTTTCGTCAATATAATTTGCAACATTCAGCGTTGTAACGCCAACATTTCCCTCAACGAAACGAATGGCTCCGTCATTTCCCGCGAAAGGCGTGGTGTAAAGCATATCGCCGTATTCACATACACGTCTGAAGGTATATACCGTGTCATATGATGTAAGGCTTTTGTTTAACGCCATATTGTTTTTGAAATGCTCGGTTATATATGCGTCTAAATCGCCGCTTTTCAGTGACTGAATATCGCCGTCAGAGCCTATCATAATCAAATCGTTATAGTAATCGACGGACTTGCCGAGTGCTTCAGCCAATGCGCGCAGCGGCACCATCGTTCTTTCCTCTATCAACTGCACAGGCACATCAATAGCCGACAGTGTGCCGTTTATGTTAATATAGTCGTTGCCTATGCCGATTTCGATTTTATCCGAGCCGCTTTGTATCTGTGCTGTTTGCGTTTCATCATCCCAAGAAACGGCGCATGAAAATGCTTCGCCGATATAACGCACGGGAACGAGTGTTCTGTCATCGCGCACCACAGGTGTAACATCGACATTATCCGCGTCAATGTATTCCATCTCGCCGTTGCGGTACGCGGCATAGCTGTCGATATACAGGGTCAATAGGTCATTGTCTGCTGCGGTGACATTGGGTATAATACCTGCCGACACAAGCGTCAAAGCGGACAATGCTGCTGCTATTTTTCTTTTATGTGTCATTGATTTGTTCCTTTCGTAAATTCTACAATTTGCTATGCACCGCTAAAAGCAGAACCCCAAAATTATCAGTTTCGGGGTTCTGTTGTTAGTCGGTTATCTTTTAAATTTCACTTTCCCATACCGTCGTTATCGGCTGCGTCGTATCACTCCACACAAATATCTTTACAACATCCGCGTCTGTGTATTTTTGCAACAATACCGTTGTCGCTCCGTCGGTTTGTAAATCCGTTACGCTCATGCCGATAAGCGCGCCGTTTGCGTCATACGCTGCCGCAAATACGGTGCTGTCGGCATATGTGGTTTCAAGCGTTACCTCAAAGCTCCACGCATCGTCTGTTTCGGCTTGCGTCACTGTCGGCGTTTGTATCGTGATAACGGTTGGTGCATCCGGCACTTCCGTGCCGTCGTAATATACTGTTGTCGCTGATGAAACACTGCCGTATCCGCTGATTTGCTGCCATTCGCTTTCACTGCCCTCGTATGAAATACCGTTAAGCGCACCGCAATTGGTAAACGCGGACGAAGCGATGCTTGTAACGCTTGTGGGAATTGACACGCTTGTAAGGCTGCTGTTGCCGTAAAAGGCGTATGCTTTTATTGCTTCCGTGCCGCTCGGAATTTCTATTTCCGTTGTCAATACGTTGTCCACATACACATTTTTAGCGTAATTCATCGGGTTTGAGGTTCCGTCCTCAAAATCAATATTCATCCACAACGCAATATCGTCTATGTACAAATTATTCACCGCGCTGCAGTTATAAAACGCTCTGTAGCCGATTGACGTAACGCTGCTCGGAATTGTTATGCTCTTTGCTGTGCCGATATAGTAGAACGCGTAATCGCCGATAGCGGTTATGCCGTCCTCCACAATTATCGCTTTAATGTAATTTGCATATTCGTACCACGGGGCGGAGCCGGAGGTGTAATCCGGAATAGCACCCGTGCCGCTTACAACAAGGTTACCGAAGTTGCTTAGCGTCCAACTTATATTATCGCCGCAGGTGCCGGATTTAATGGTCGTTTCCGAAGCTGCATCGCCGTTATATATTATGGTTGCGCTTTGTATCGCACTGTTTCCGTCATCCCATAAAATATAATCCCAATCCGCTTCGTCACCATCAAAATAAACCACAAACACATTTGTTCCGGAAAAGGCATTTGTTCCGACATCGGTAATACTCCGCGTCATTGACACGTTTGTTAAACCGGAGCACTTATAGAACGCGTAATCGCTGATGCTCGTAAGACCGCTTCCGATAGTAACGTTCGTCAAATTTCCGCAGTTGCTGAACGCGTAGGTTCCCATGCTTGTGACCGTATCCGAAATTACAGCGTTCTCCAAGCAGCTCCAACTGTAAAAGGCGCGGCTCGGAATCTCTTCTATATCGACGGGAATTGTAACATCAGAAGCAAGCTCGCCGTCAATATAAATATTATCTGCGTAATACATCGGATTTGAATAGTCATTGTCAAATGTGATATTAAACCACGTCTCCAAATTCGGTATATATACATTTGATAAAGCAGAACAGTCTTTAAAAGCATTATCGCCTATGCTTGTAACGCTATTTGGCAGTGTTACACTTGTCAAATCAGTACAGCCGGAGAAAGCGGAACTACTAATACTTGTGACGCTTTCCGGGATTGTAACGCTTTCTAAGCATTTCCAACTGTAAAAGGCACTGCTCGGAATTTCTGTTGTCCCTGTGGGAATAGTCACATCCGTGGCAAGCTCACCGTTAATATACATATTCTTTGCGTAATACATCGGATTCGAATAGTCATTGCCAAATGTCAGATTAAACCACATTTCTATATTCGGTATATATACGTTTGACAAAGCGGAGCAGTTTTGGAAAGCATTAGAGCCTATGCTTGTAAGTCCGCTGCCTAAGGTTACATCCGTTAATTGACTGCAACCGGAAAATGCGGAAGCTCCTATACCCGTTACGCTGTCCGATGTTATTGCTTTTGTCAATGCGATACAGCCGGAAAATGCGGAATATCCAATGCTTGTTACGCTGTTCGACATTGTTATATCTGTGAGCGTTGTCCAATTATAAAACGCATACGGTGAAATTTCTGTTATGCTGTTCGGTACGGTTACACTGCTTATTGTTTCACCGTTGATATACACATTTTGCGCATTGCGCATCGGTGTTGAAGCCGCACTGCTGAAAGTAATATTCAGCCACGCTTCTATGCTCGGCGCATATACATTTGTCAATCCGCTGCAGCCCGAAAATGCGTCTGCTCCGATACTTGTAATTCCGTTACCCAATGTTATATTTGCCAATCTTACACAGTTATAGAACGCCTTTTCGCCAATGCTTTTAACGTTGTCCGATATATTTATACTGCTGAGTGTTGTCCAGTTATAAAACGCATAATCTGAAATTGCTGTTATACTGTCCGGCACTGTCACGCTACGCAATATCTCGCCGTCAATATACACATTATCGGCATAATACATTGGTGTAGAAGTTGCATTGCTAAATGTGATATTCATCCACGATTCTATATTCGGCGCATATACGTTCTCTAAAGCGGTACAGCCGTAAAATGCGGAATCGCCGATGCTATTAACACTGTCTGGCATCGTTATATCGGTGACTGATGCCCAGTTATAAAAGGTATAAGATGGAATTTCTGTCACACCATTAGGTATTGTTATATCTCGAGGTTGTTCACCGTCAACATAAATGTTGGTTGTATAATACATCGGATTTGAATAAGTATCACCGAAGCTGATGTTAAGCCATGATGTTATATCAGAAATGTATACATTAGTCAAGCCGGTACAACCCTTAAATGCACAGGCACCAATATTTGTAATATTATTGCTTATGGTTAAGTCTGTTAAATTAGTACAGTTTTCAAACACATTTTCTCCAATGTTTGTGACATCATCAGGAATAATGGCACTTGTTAAATTTGTACATTTATAGAATGCATAATCTCCAATGGTTGTGATACTATTCGGTAATGTTATGTTCGTCAAATTAGTGCAACCATAAAATGCAGATCCACCAACGTTTGTGGCACTGCCTGATACTGTTATATCGGTAAGCTTGCTACAATTATAGAACGCTTCGTATGGGATTTGCTTTGCATCGGTTATAGTGACCTTTTTCAAATTACTTGGTACATTACCGTTAAATATATATTCGAATATTGTATTAGAAGATTCACTTGCGTCTCTGGATGAGCCAATAAATGGTAGAATAATTTCTTCAAGTCCATAACAACAATAAAACGCTTTTTTGTCAATGCTCGTCGTGCTTTCTGATATTGCTATATAAGTAAGATTGCTACAATTGTAAAAAGCGTTGTATGGAATTTGTGTTGCGTCGGTTATAGTGACCTTTTTCAAACTGCTCGGTATATGATAATTATAGTAACGACCATTATTGTAATATTGGTTCGTACTGCCCGAAGAATTTGATTCTGTGTAGCCGAATATATATCCGAACACAGCATCATATGTTCCATTTGCACTTCTTGACGAACCAACAAACGGTAATGTTATTTCTTCAAGCGCAGAGCAATCTCTAAAAGCCTCACTATCAATGCTAGATATACTGTCATTTATTGTTATATCAACAAGGTTGCTACATTTATAAAATGCTCCATATGGGATTTGTGTAGCATCGGTCACGGTTACCTTTGTCAAACTGCTCGGTATATAATAGGTTTTGGAGCCTAAACTGTAATATTGCTGTGTACTACTTGCACCTGTATATGATACATCACCAAATATATATCCAAATACCGCACCAGGGGTTCTGCTTGCATTTCTTGATGAACCGACAAAAGGTAAGGTTATTTCTTCAAGTGCAGAGCAACCATTAAACGCAGAAGAACCAATGCTTATAACACTATTAGGTATTGTGATGCTCATTAAAGCGGTACAGTTGTAGAATGCATACGAACCAATACTTGTGATTTCATCTCCTATTTCAACATTCGTTATTGATTCACAACTTGAATACCACGGCGCACCGCCGGATGAATAATCCTCCATATCCCCCGTACCGCTTATCGTCAGCACACCATCATCGTCAAGCGTCCACGTCAAATTATCGCCGCAAGTACCGCTTGTAGATTGCACCTCAAGAGTAGCAGAAGACACATCTACAGGCTGTTCTTCCTCCTCAATCGGCAGAGTTTCCTCTGTTTCGGCAACGACTTCTTCCTCAACATCAAGCTCGTCTGCCGTTTCATCCTCAATCGGCATAACCTCCTCCGTTTCAGAATCGTTTTCCTCCTCGTCGGCAATCTCCGTTTCGGCATCAACCGATACCGTTTCTTCGATTGCCGTCACTTCCTCCGTTTCGCCGTCGGTGTTTTCCGCGACAACGGGCAATGCAGCGAACGCCATTGCCGCAGCGGTTAGTAGGCTTACAATTTTCTTTTTCATGTTTTTACTCCTCCATTTGTTTTATTGATAAAATTTTTTAATCGGTTTAAGCCGACAACAGTATCACTACGTCAAATTTGATATAAGCTTGCATAATTCGCTTAAAATTGCATTTCCCATCAATGCGACAGTCGGCAAATTTACTATTATTTCACTTGCATTTGCACCCATATCCAACAGTGATTTACCGATATGTTTTTCATCAAATTTAGCTTCATCAGCATTTGCTGCCTTGAAGCTTTTCTTTAGTTCTTTAACAATCTTTTTCCTGCTTTCGTCATCATCATCTGCCGCAACCGCTAATTCGATAAAATATTCGATACGTAAACAAAGAAATTTTGAATTAAGCTGTATATCGACATATCCGCCCATTTCTTCAATGAAATTTTGGATTTCAATATATAAATTCGGGTCGGGAATGTTTACTGTGATTTTCTTTGTATTGCTATCATACCTCGCTTTTTCGATTAACGCGGCAAAATCCGATTTCCAATCGGTTTCATTTGGATATGTCAGCTGATTTTTCACTTTCAGATTACGAATACGCTGCTGAGTAATGCCCAGGTCTTTGCTGATTCGGTAGTCGGAACATTTATTGTAGTTTATTTGCCCGTTTTCGGTACTTTGAGCCATTATTTTTTCTATGTAGAAATGAAACATCAATAAATCTATTTCCGATTTTGACATCTTACTAAAATTCCCTTTGTAAAAATGCTCCGCTATTTCATCGAAATAGCGAATTTTTTCTTCATCGCTAAATTCTACCGTTTTTCTCATGCTCTACCTCCTTGTGAATGTTTTTGTAGTATTATTTTAGTATAAACAGTCATCGCAAATTTTTTAATATTAGCCGTCAAATCGGTACTTACAAACATCAAAATACCGCATAATACCTTAATTTATTTCTCTACTGTCCGTAAACTATATATTTACGGACAAGTCGCGAAAACACCGCATAAACACGGCATTTTCACGGCAATTTGACCATAAATTTTGACGGCGAATATTACTCTTGATACAGCTTACCGACCTTGTTCATCTCGTTCTTTTTATGCTCATCAAGTGAATGAGCGTACAAATCCAATGTTATGGCGGTGGATGAATGACCGAGGATTTCCGACAGAGTTTTATAGTCCATTCCGACCTCCAATGCGCGTGTAGCAAAGGTATGCCGCAAAGAATGAAATTTTATATCCGGTAAATTTGCTCGCTTTAATACTCGCTTAAAATGCCGCCGATATGTACGGACATCATACGGTTTCCCGCTTCTTGATATAACATATTCGCCCATATGCGGCAACACTCGCAGCTTTTCCGCAAGAAACGGCGGTATCGGAATTTTTCTGCTTGAGCTTCTGCTTTTGGGTGATGTTTCACTAATACCATTACCCGTTCGCGTTTGCGTGCCGATAACAGATAAAGTCGATGTCTCAAAATCAATGCAATTCCATTTAAGAGCGCACAGCTCACCTATGCGCAGACCTGTATACAGGCAAATCAGAATCCCTATATCCGCATCGTCACATAATGCTTTCTCAAGCACTCGTTGTTCACCCTCTGTTAAAACTTTGACCGCTCTGCTGCCTTTCCTCGGCAATTTTACCTTACTCCAGACATTTGACATATAACCCTTATCTTCAGCAGCGGTGAGAGCGGATTTTAATACGCTGAAAATTGTTTTCACAGTAGCCGCCGAAACCTCAAGCTCATTGACAAAGTCCTGTAACACATCGGCAGATAGCTTTTTAAGCGGGATATTGCCGATAGCGGGTATGATTTGATTGTTAATGTGACTGATATAAACGCGCTTGGTTGTAGGTTTTAAAAAGCATTGAGAATTTATCCATGAGTTTAACCAATCAGACAATCGCATACCGGAGCCGAAGTCTTTCGACCGTTTTCCAACACGGCATTTCGCAAGCTTTTCTTTAATCTCGGAATAGCTTCGGGAATATATGTAGCCATATACCGCTTTGCCGTTGGTATCATAGTATTTAATATACCGTCCCTCATATCTGCCGTCCTTGCGCTTGTAAATATTCTCTCCTCTTCGAGCCATAACAACACTTCCTTTCCTTGACCAGATTTCTGACTGAAAATAGAAATTAGTCTTATAATCCTATTAGAAAATTTTAGTTAATAAAAATGTAAAAACACCGCATAAATACTTGATTTTTCGCATTATTTGTGCTATAATAATTATATCATTTTGAAGTAACATAAGCGTAAATAATGTTGCCGTTAATATATACAACAATGAAAAACCTCGTAGTTATGCGATTCTTCTGCTGTCCGTAAATATATAGTTTACGGACAAAAATAATTGTACTACATTAGGCAGGTTCTCATTTTGGGAATGTGCTATCAATTTAAACTCAATCCCGATTTAGAACTGAGTTTTTTTGAGCCTTTATCCAAACTCAATCCTAATTCGGGACTGAGCTTTCAGTCATTTATTAACTCGGGGGCATATCGTCCACAAGTTTTAAACACCGCCACTCGATTTATCGGCAAGGGATGTCTGATTTGGACACCCCCTCACGCTCTATCGTCAGGGGGTGGGCGAAACGCCCACCCCTCTATGCAAGTTCCGCCCTGTTTTAGAGCGGAACTATCCCAAACGGTGAACGAATCGTTCACCGTCAATGCTTTTCTGCGTATCTCAAAGCAAGATGGGGTCACGATTCGTTACCCCATCCCTAAGCTGATAGAACACTATATACGCCGTATTTTCAGCAAAAACGCTATGCTATGCCAATGGGGTGGTAAATCACCACCCCGTCGCGGTTTACATAGCTATACTGCCATTTTCCGAGGGGGGTCGCCAAATCAGCGACCCCCCTCGCACACCGTGTATTATTGTCCAAGGTGTCATCGAATCGGTGACCCCCTTGCGCCGCACCCGCCCTAAATCAGGGCGGGTGGTTTTACGGCAAGACGATGGAAGGGAATAACGAATCGTTATACCCTTTAAAGCCGCATTTCACGACTTTAGGCAAAGCTTACAACAGAAAGCGTGTCAATTCACTTAAAGACAAAGGATGTCGCGATTCGCGACCCCCTTTCCTTTGGAGTAGCTGTTGCCGCCCTATCAAAACTCAAAACCACTCCCCTAAATCAGGGTACAGGTTTTTGTCAAGTCGTTTTCTCTCACAGCTTACACAGCTTCAAATACACCTTTTTGACCAGCTCTAATATCTTTGTGTGCTTATCCTTAATCTCCTCAATATCGGCGGCATAAACGCCTTTTGAGCCGCTGTTCAGCTGTTTCGCTATCTGATTGATGTTGCGGCTGTTACAGCCAAGCAACCGCGAAATCTCTTTCAGTTCCGGAATATCAAGGTTGATAACCATCCCATCAATCGCCATTTTACGCAGATATGCGCTCAAATTTATTATCTTGCTCTGCTGCATCTTCTGCATGATCATGTTGTATTCCTCGTCCGTTACACGGAAATGTAACATCCTTGTC
>JAJQIK010000011.1 GCA_021199255.1 Clostridiales bacterium
AATAATTCTTCTTGAATTTTCAGGGTTGCATTACTGTTTAGTTGTCAAGGTGCTGTGCCGCTATCGCTCTTTTAAAAAGTACCGACGTGCGACTTTCATATAATATCAGATGGTCAATTAGATGTCAACGGGTTTTTTAAATTTTTTCCAATTTTTTTCTGACATTTCTCGACTCATTTCAAAAGACGTAGATG
The DNA here is from genome assembly GCA_021199255.1 of Clostridiales bacterium. Lineage (GTDB taxonomy): Bacteria > Bacillota > Clostridia > Lachnospirales > Lachnospiraceae > UBA3282. The sequence goes on from JAJQIK010000011.1 coordinate 195, forward strand.
CCCATGTAATCCAGCGCCCGATAGAGCAGATAAGCCAATGCACAGGCTTCCGCTCCGCCCATGGCCGCGCCCATCAGCTTATTAAAAATACCGATAACGGAAATATTTCCCAAAGCAAGAATGGGCTTAAAGATCAGATTACATATCTTAAAAACAATTCCCAGCAAAATTAATCCGATGATACAGACTGTCAGCGTATTCATCGCTCCGGCCATTACGCTGCTGACCGCAAAGAGGACAAGCGCGACACAAACCAATGATATTACCGCCGACAGGATATTAAGGATTTCTCTCATGATTCCATTGGAGAATCCTTTTTTGATTCTCCATACAAATAATAAAAAGATAATCAGTACAAAAATGAATTTTGTCATCAAAATCACTGCTTTCCGTTCCTCTGTTCATTCCGCCCGCTGTTGGGCGGCGGATTATTTTAATTCTATGGTATCAATCGTATCCGGCGTCACTATCATATAATGATAAGCGGAACCCAGCGGAATCAATATGCGGACCGATTTTTCAAAATTCCCTGCGTATTTCTGTACTCCATTTGTGTTATAAATGCAGCATTCGGTTTCATTATATATAATAATCTGGTCATCGTGAAACAGGATATCCAAATATTCCATATCAAACTCAATCTGCTGCGTTAATTCTCCTGATTTATGATATACCTCCAGCCGATATCTGTTACTGCTTTCCGTGCTGTTAAATACCAGCCCGATATATTCATCTCCATAGTAAACGCTCTGGATATCATCGCCAAGCAGCTTTTCCGCTGCGCTGACCGGCTTCTGGGCGCCGCCATAAAACATGATTCTGTCATCGGATACCGCAAATACAGTCTGATTATCCATAAATCTCGTAAAAGGTACTATCACATTCAAATAATCGTACCCGCTGACATAATTATCCGTACTATTCTGTCCTACCGCTCCAAAATTATAAAATGCCACGCTTGATTTCATCTGTCCGCTGTCCACAAACAAATAGGATACGCAGAGCAGCTCTCCGCTGGGGGAAATAGATACGCTGACCGGATAGCCGCTCTCCTGCATGGTGGTTCTGAAATGCACTAATTCATTCCCCTGAGAATCATAAAGATAAATCAAGGTAACGTCCGTATCATCCAGCACTACCGCCACAACGCCGTTGGACGCCACGCAAAGATCCCGAATGGGTTTATTGGTGGTGATACTGCCTAACGCCCCTTCCGTGTTCATAATGTAAATCGTTCTGCCGTTATAATCCCCGATTGCAGCCACATTCTGGCAGATATCTACTAATGGATTCTGCATCTCGAAGGTTTGGTTCCACACTGCGTTCCCTTTTGTATCTATACAGGAGGCTCCGTCCTTGCTATAGCTGAAAAGACAACCCGAAAAGGGCAGGAGGCTGGCATCCTGTGTAATCGTAGTTTCCGCCGAAGAAACCACTACGCTTTCCGTGTATACTTTATTCTCCCATTGTACCGCCAAAGCCGCGCCGACTGCCGCCGCCAGAAGAAGCGCCAGTACGATACGGTAAAAAATCGTAAACTTATGGCTTTTTATTTTTTCTTTATAGCTTACTCTGGGTATATCCTTCTCTCTTTTCTCTTTATTTTTCAGGTAGTCTCTAACGTTTACCATCCGTTGTTCCTCTAACTCTTTGATTCCTGCTCATCTCAAAACAGATGTTGATTCTTTGGTTTGGATTGTCAATATGTATATCATACCACACATTTTCTTATGGCAGTATTATTTTTTGGCCATAGCGAATATTATCCGGATCTGATATTTGATTCAATTCACAAATTTCCTGCACCTTTGAAATATCCCCGTAAATATCCTTGCTAATAGTATAGAGAGTATCTCCCCGTTTTATCTCATAATATCTGGTCACGTTTCTGGACAACGCTTCGGTGTCCTGCTGCCGGGTATTTGCGGTCTCAGCGGATATGCTGTCTGTTTCCCCGGATTCTTCAGCATCCTCCTGTCCTTCCTCTTCTGTGGTGTCTGCGTCCGGCAGCGGCTGTAAAATTTCCTCCTGCACCGTTTCGTCCACATATTCCGCAGAAGAATCTCTTTCCACCACAATTTCCTCCGGTATCTCCTCGACAGGAGTCTCCTCCTCCGCCTCCTGATTTTCTATGGCAAAGAAAACCTCCTGCGCAGATTGGTTTAACTGCTCCATTTTATCATAGCTATTGGAGGAGTTAATAACAATAGCCACAAGAATAACAAAAATCACGCCCATCTGCAAGGACATCGCATTATGCAGATGTTTTCCGGGCAGATTCGCGGATTCCGGTATCTCCTGGCCGCAGGGGGAGTCCTGCTTCCAGCGTCTATCCTCTTCATCCGCCGTCCGGTACTGCTGTTTTCTTTCTATCAGATAATTCTGCATTTCTTCATTTTTATCATAAAAAATGTGATACCCCTTTACCTCATACAGCCCTTCCGTCTCTCGCACCATAAATACGGGGCCTCCCTGGGTTAAACGACAGGTGATTTTTTCTAATAAATCGTATTTGTTAAAGACGGCAAGCTGCTTGTCCCTTCCCGCTCCGTACAGGGTATATTCTTTCTCATTCTTCTCTCCATAGCCATAGAAAAAAATCTCCGATAACTCCAGGCTCCCTGTTTCATATTTCAAATAGGATATCACATAATCTTCCACATAAATCTGGTATTTTTCGTCCTTTCTTCCTTTGTGAATGACAACCGATTCTGTTTTCATTTCATTCACTCCATTCCGAAGCCCTTGTTCCGCTCCTTCCCCGCAGCCCTTCAGTAACACAGCGTTACTATAGCATATTTCCCCTGAAAAATATGGCAAAACCTGCGATAGCTTCCCCGTAAAGGAAATGAATCGCACAAAAAAAGAAAGGATATGTCAGCCAAACATATCCTTTCCGAATCGATCAGCGCTTACTCAAACTGATATACCGTTACGGAATCATAATCTTTACCGGGTCCGAAAATCGCCTGCGGGAAATTGGCATGATGAATATGATCCGGATAATACTGGGTTTCCAGGCAAAATCCTTTGCGCGGGCTGTAAGAAGCGTTGTCCTTACCCGTCTCCTCTCCAATGCAGTTGCCCGCATAGAACTGTACGCCGGGAAGATCCGTAAACACTTTCATCTTTCTGCCGCTCTTAGGCTCCTGTACCTCCGCAATTTCCTTTAAAGTGCCGTCCGCACCGTCAATAACAAAGTTATGATCGTATCCCTGCGTCAGCTTCAACTGCTCACAATCCGCGTTAATATCCTGCCCGATCGGTTTCATCCGGGTAAAATCCATGGGAGTGCCCGCTACCGGCACAATCTCTCCCGTAGGGATAGCCCCCGCTACCACGGGCGTATAGCGGCTTGCATGAAGCTGCAGCAGATGATCCTCGATCCTGCCCGACTGATGGCCTCCCAAATTAAAATACGTGTGATTGGTCATATTTACGATAGTATTGGCATCAGCGGATACGTGATAGGTCAGCTTTAAGGCATTGTCCTCCGACAGGCTATAGGACACCATAACCTTCTTATTGCCCGGGAATCCCATATCGCCATCTTTGCTTTCCAGCGTAAGCGTCACACTGTTGTCGCCCTCTTCCACATTCCAAAGCTGCTTATGATATCCCTTTTCTATATGGCTATGCAGGTTATTCACCCCGTCGTTCACATCCAACTGATATGTCCTGCCGTCAATCTCAAAGCTTGCATCCGCAATCCGGTTCGCGTTGGGGCCGATCGTCGCTCCAAAGAAGCTTCCATTCCCGTAATAACCCTCCAGATGATCAAAGCCAAGTACAACGTCGTCTTTCCTGCCGGTCCGGTCAGGCACCAGCAGACTGACTAAAATAGCGCCGTAATTGATGATCTTAGCCTGCACACCGTTTGCGTTGCTCAGTATGTAGGCATATACGTCCCTGCCGTCTTTCATTGTCCCGAATTTTTCTTTTCTTACTCCCATAAGTAATACCTTCCTTTTCTTATATTTCCACTCTGCCCTCCAACGCGCGGAGCAGGGTGACTTCATCGATATATTCCAAATCTCCGCCCACCGGTACGCCGCTGGCTATTCTCGTCACCTTAATCCCCGTAGGCTTAATCAGCTTGCTGATATACATGGCTGTGGTTTCGCCCTCCAGGCTGGAATTGGTCGCAATAATAACCTCCTTCACATCGCCCTCCAGACGCTGCATCAGTTCCTTAAGCTTAATATCCCCCGGTCCGATGCCCAACATGGGAGAAATCGCGCCGTGCAGCACATGATAAACCCCCGTATATTTCCCGGTCTTTTCATATGCCGCCAAATCTCTTGTATTTTCCACTACCATAATCGTACTGTGATCTCTGCTGTGGTTCGCGCACACAGGACAAATATCTTGATCCGTCAGCGTATAGCACTGCTGACAGTATCTCACATTCTCTTTGGCGTCCAGAATCGCCTGCGCAAGCTTTTCCACCCGCGCCTTAGGCATATTGATGAGATGGAACGCCAGTCTTTGCGCCGATTTGGAGCCGATTCCGGGAAGCCCGGCAAGCTCTTCTATTAATTTATTGATATGCCCGCTGTATAAATCCATCAGAACGGAAGACCTCCGCCCAGCCCTAAGCCTCCCGTCATTTTATTCATGACCTCCGCGTTCGCCTCCTCCGCCATGCGAAGAGCCTCGTTAGTGGCCGCCATAATCAAATCCTCCAACATTTCAATGTCCTCAGGGTCGACGACCTCTTCCGACAATTTAATCTTAGTCACTTCTTTCTTGCCGGTCACAGTCACCTCTACGGCGCCGCCTCCCGCTTTAGCCGTAAATTCTTTTACTTCCAGTTCTTTCTGGCTTTCTTCCATCTGGCGCTGCATTCTCTGCGCCTGTTTCATCAGATTGTTCATATTACCCGGCATCCCACCGCCCGGAAATCCGCCACGTTTTGCCATAATTTTCTCCTTTACTCTTCCTCTTCTATAATATCCATATGGATAACCTGCGTCAAATCCACATAGTTTTGTCCAAACTCTTCCTGCCCCCGCACGGTTTGTATGGCCACGTTTATTTCTTTCCCTACAGCTTCTGACAGAATCTGCTCCAGCAGTTCCTTATGACCCTCCTGCTTCAGGAAATAATCCGAGGCAAGTCCGTCTTCTACCACTAACAGCAGCCGACTATCGTCGCCCAGACTCAGCCTTGCATCTTTCAGATATTGTTTCATGGGCATGGCCGTCTGAGCCACAATATGAGCCCATTGACCCGCCACCGCCTGTATGTCCTCCGGAACCGCCTTGGGCAAAAGCGGACGTTCATTCTTCACAACCGATTCCCGGTCAGGCGCAGAGCCGTCTTCCTGCCCTCCGCCATGTGCCGATTCCCCCGGAGATATTGCTATCACGCCCTTTTCCAGCTTTTCTTCCACTGCCCTGACACGCTCCAAAACCGACTCGTAATCCCGTTCCATGCTGGGGCGGCAGAGCTTAACCAACGCAATCTCTATGAGAATACGCTTTTGCGCCGCATATTTAATCTGTCCTGACAGGTCGGAAAAAATGCGGATATAACGCATAAGGGCATCGCTTTCCAGCATTTGCGCCTCTTCCTTGAGGCGAGTCAGATTGTCAGAAGAGACGTCTATCACATCTTCAATATCATCTGAGGATTGTATCAGCAATAAATTGCGCAGATACCATGTGAAATCTATCACGAACTGGCTAAGCTCCCTGCCCTGCATGATAATCTCTTCCAACAGCGCAATGCAGCCCGCCACATTTTGTCCGACCACATGGCGAAGCAGCCTGCTGAACACCTCGGTATCCACTGCGCCTAATACGTTTAAGACCTTATCATAGGTCAGCTCCTGTCCAAAATAGAAAGCGATACACTGATCCAAAAGGCTCAGGGCGTCTCTCATAGCACCGTCCGCCGTCTTCGCCACATAACGAAGCGCCTTCTCCTCCACCTGAATCTGCTCTATTTCCATCAGTTCTTTCAGCCGCGCCGTAATCGTATCAATCGTAATTCTGTGGAAATCATAACGTTGGCAGCGAGAGAGAATCGTAATCGGTATCTTATGCACCTCCGTAGTCGCCAAAATAAAAATAACGTAAGACGGCGGCTCCTCCAATGTCTTCAGCAGAGCGTTAAACGCTCCTATGGAAAGCATATGAACCTCGTCGATGATATAAACCTTGTACTTTCCCTCCGCCGGCGAGTAAGAAACTTCATCTACGATTTCACGGATATTATCTACGCCGTTATTGGAGGCCGCGTCAATCTCAATCACATTCATACTGACGCCTGCCGCAATAGCCCGGCACGTCTGACATTCCCCGCAGGGGCCGCCGTCTACCGGGCTTTCGCAGTTTACTGCCCTGGCAAATATCTTGGCGACGGTGGTTTTGCCCGTTCCGCGGGTGCCGCAGAATAAATACGCGTGGCCGATACGATTCGCCTTAATCTGATTTTTTAACGTAGTAACAATATGTTCCTGCCCTTTTACATCCTCAAAGCAATCGGGACGGAATTTACGATAAAGAGCAGTATATGACATGCTTGATCCTTACCTTTCCTGCCTGCTAATCGCCAAAGCTGATGCCTACCAGCTTAGCTTCCTCAACAATCGTGGCTTCCGGAGAAACCATCTTGAGCTTGCCCGCCACCTCTTCAAGCGGAACCCGCACGATCTCTCGGTTCTTATAGCCTACCATAAATCCATACTCGCCCTGAAGAATCAGCTTGCCTGCTTCCGCGCCAAGTCTGGTGGCAAACACACGGTCATAGGGACAGGGACTGCCGCCCCTCTGAGTATGTCCGGGTACGGTAACGCGCACCTCCTTACCGGTCTTCTGCTGAATCTTGTCCGCAATCTCATAAGAAACGGAAGGATATGGATAATTCTTCATCTTCTCTTTATATTCCTTTTTGGAAAGCTTCGCGTCCTCCTTGGAAATCGCTCCCTCTGCTACCGCCATGATAGTGAATTTGGAGCCCCTTGCCAGTCGTTCGTCAATCGCCTTGATAATGCTGTCGATATCATAAGGAATCTCTGGGATCAAAATAATATCGGCTCCGCCGGCAATCCCCGCGTTCAGCGTCAGCCAGCCCACTTTATGACCCATAACCTCTACGATAAAAATTCTGCCGTGGGAGGAAGCCGTCGTATGAATACAGTCGATACAGTCCGTGGCAATATTCACCGCGCTCTGGAAACCAAAGGTCATATCCGTTCCCCACAGGTCATTATCGATGGTCTTGGGCAGGGTAATCACGTTTAAGCCTTCCTCGCGCAGTAAGTTGGCGGTCTTATGGGTACCGTTTCCTCCTAAGATCACCATACAGTCCAGTTTTAATTTATAATAATTCTGCTTCATGGCCTCCACCTTATCAAGGCCATTCTCATCTGGCTCCCTCATTAATTTAAAAGGAGTTCTGGAGCTTCCCAATATCGTGCCGCCTTTGGTTAGAATACCGGAGAAGTCCGACCCGGTCAGCATACGGAAATCTCCGTAAATAAGTCCTTTATAGCCGTCCAGAAAGCCGTAGATTTCTACATCTTCCCCACTGCATGACAGGCACTTGACAACGCCGCGCATAGCCGCATTAAGAGCCTGACAGTCACCTCCGCTGGTCAACATACCGATTCGTTTCATTTTGCTTCCTCCTTATACCTTCCGCTGACGTCTTCTCATAGATGCTCATATCGATTCAAATAAAATATAAGCCAATATACGCAATCTATTATAGCCTATTTCTCTTCTTTTCTCAACTGCTTCTCTATCTTATTTCGCACCCGCAGCTCCTTAAAAAAAGTCGTCAGCACATGCGTACACTCTTCCTCCAAAACGCCTCTCTCTACCTGTACCTGATGATTAAACTCCGGCATTTCCAGAATATTGAGAATCGAGCCGCCACAGCCCGCCTTAGGATTCATGGTTCCCATGACCACCCTTGTAATACGCGCCTGTACAATCGCGCCCGCGCACATTTGGCACGGCTCCAGCGTCACATAAAGAGTGCAGTCCTCCAGCCTCCAGTCCCCCATTTTTTTACTGGCCTTATTGATCGCGGTAATCTCAGCGTGCGCCAGCGTATTCTTGTCCGTATTGCGGCGATTATACCCTCTGCCGATGATTCGATCCTGATATACAATGACGCAGCCGATAGGCACCTCGCCCAGGGCATACGCCTTTTGAGCCTGCTTCAAGGCTTCTTTCATATATTTCTCATCTTGCGACATACTAATCTCCATTCCGGAATGTTAGTGTGATTTTTCAACCTCAGTAATATCTTATCATATTTTTTATAAAAAGAGTGGACAACCAGAAAATTTCAAATTATAATCAGATAAGTATGGAGATGTATCGAAGTGGTCATAACGGGGCGCACTCGAAATGCGTTAGCCCTCCGGGGCACGAGGGTTCGAATCCCTCCATCTCCGTTTAAGGCATCGGGAATATAACCCCGGTGCCTTTTTATTTCCCTGCTTTTCTTATCACTTCCCGCGGTTTTCGCAAGTTGACAAACCATGGAAAAAACAGTATACTAATTAAACCGTGCAGCCGGGGTGTCAGCGGTACCCTGTACCCACAATCCGCTCTAGTGGGGGTGATGCTTGATCGAGGGCGTACGCTTATGTAGCTGCCCTTTATAAGTGGCGTTGAAGTTTGGGTCTTACGCAATGGAAATCCATGAACCGTGTCAGGGTGGGAACACAGCAGCACTAAGTGGAAGCTTTCATGTGCCGTGAGGGTGCCTGGCGGAGTTAACTGTAAAGGTAACGTGCATGAGTCAAGTTCGACAGAAAGCGCACGGTTTTGCTATGCCCTGAACGCTCTGCCATATTAATCACCATTTCTGAGCTAAAAGCGTCGGTACGGCGCTTGTGCGAAGAGGCGATGAGAAATTCGCAAAGACGATTTCTCATCCGCCACTAAAGCTCTACTTTTCTCAAATAATATCCGAACTTTCCTTCCTCGGCAACGCCGTCTTCACACTCAAACGCCTCAAACCCAAACATTAGCGCCACCATTTTTTCCCGCTGGTAAAAAACGCCCGGTACGCCCAGATAATAATCTCCTTCTTTTCCCAAAATTACATAACGGTAGTTATAGAATCCATGCAACAAAAAGCTGTTATTGACCAAATGCTGATATTGGGACGGCAGAATAATAAAATCTTTGGGCTCTATTTTTACATAAACCCGTTCGTCGCCATAGGGGTGTATCTGCTCGTAAGAGGATAATATCTGCTCCCACTTGTCCTCTTTAACGCAGGCCGGCTGCAGCCTGTTCCTATCGGGGAGCTTTGCCGCAGTACAACTTTCTGCCCTCTGCCGGTCGAGGGAAGCCGACTTCTGCTCCGGTCGCCATTCATGATGCTGTGCCGTCATTTGCTCTTTCTTCTGCTCCCGGTACGGCAATTTCTCTGCTTCCGGTATTCTCTCCATACGTGGCGCTTCTTGTGCCTCCGACATTCTCTCCATACGCGGCGCTTCCCCGGCTTCCGGCGTCCTCTCTCGATATGACGGCACATTCTGTTCCGCCGCTTTACTCTGCCCTTCGATCAGATATCCGTCCGGCAAAATAATTTGCAGCCGTACCTTTTCAAGCCCGCCGTCTATCCGCGCTTCCCACAGGCCGCAGCCGTTTTCCACAGCCGCCCCTTCTATTTCCTTCCAATCTGTTCCATTATAGATTCGAACCGGGAATCTTCCATTGATGGCATGCGGTATATTTTGCAGCTTCAGAAATAATTTACTCTGTGCGTCCACATTTTCCACTTTTAAAAATCCCGCTGTCCCCAGTCGGCTCCCGTTTTGATGTAATCCCACATATATAATCTCTTTCCGATACATAACGCCTCCTTATTGCGAATCAATCCGGTTCGCCGAATATTGGATTCGGCTCTGCGGTTCCGTTATCACTATATATGCGCAAGCCCAATAAAAAATGCCGGTTCTTTACGATCCGACATTTTTCTTTCAGGCTTTTGGATATCGCCAAACGCTTCCGCTATTTAATAATCTAAGGAATCTAAGTATCTCATGTAATTGACAACCATAAGCGCAATTTTAAAGGTTAACGCGTCATCAAAGGTACGAATGTCCAGCCCTGTAGTCTTTTCCAGCTTCTCAATACGATACACCAGCGTGTTTCGATGCACAAATAGCTGCCTGGAAGTCTCTGAAACATTAAGATTGTTCTCAAAGAATTTATTAATGGTAGTCAATGTCTCATCGTCCAGCTCGTCAGGGATGTTGGAACCGAATATCTCATCTATAAAAATACGGCACAAGTTAATCGGAAGCTGATAAATCAACCTGCCGATTCCCAGCGTATTATAGGCAGTCACCTTCTTCTCCGCATAGAAAATCTTGCCTACGTCCAACGCCATCTTGGCCTCTTTATAAGACTTGGACACTTCCTTAAGCTCTCCTACAATCGTCCCGTATGCCACACGCACATTGAGCATCGCTTCCATATTCATCATATCTACGATGGTATTCGCCACCTGATCCAGCCTCGTATAGTCGTCTTCCGGCGCCAGCATTTTGATAAGAATAACGTTACTCTCATCAACAGCGGTGATGTAATCCCCTGTCTGGGAAGAAAACATACTGCCCAGCAACTCCGATATGGCAGACTCCATCTCATTGTCTTTTTCATTTTCTGTCTCAATTAAAAATACAGCTCTGGGGACGGTCGCCTCTATATGCAGCTTTTTGGCCCTGTTATAAATATCCACCAACAGCATATTATCCAACAGCAAATTCTGGAAGAAATTATTGCGGTCATATCGCTCCTTATAGGCAATAATCAGATTCTGCAACTGGCTCACCGCAATCTTGCCAATCATATACGTATCTTCACTGGCACCCTTGGCATCCAGAATAAAAAGCACCTCTTCCTCGTCCAATACCTTCATCAGATGATGCGTTCCAATTACCTGGCTATCCGCCGGCGAATCGGCAAATCCCGCAATCAATGCAGGCGAAACTTCATCATCTTCAAAAGTTGCCGCCACGATTTTTCCCTCTAAGTCCCACACTCCCAAGTCAATCTTGGAGATCGCTTTCAGTTCTTCAATACTGGTCTTAATAACCTGACTTGAAATCATATAGTACCTCGCTTCTTCGCGCAGCCGTGCGCAAAAACTAAAAGGGGATGCATAAGCATCCCCTCATAATCATTCTAACTAGTTAGTAATAACCTGCTCTGTCTCTTTGTCGAATACGTGAATCTTCTCAACATCGAAAGCAAATTTAACTGTATCGCCAGGTCTTGCTGTTGTACGGGAATCTACTCTGGCTGTAATAGGGAACTCAGCAAGATCAAAGTATAAATAAACCTCTGCGCCAAGCAATTCATAAACCTTAATAGTAGATTCAAATGAGCACTTAGCGGTCTCAATAAACATCTCGGAATCATATACATCTTCAGGACGAATACCGAATGTTACAGTCTTTCCTGCATAACCGCCATCAATCAGCTTCTTAGCCTTAGCCGGAGGCAACGGAATAGTCTGGCCAGCTACCTTTAAGCTAACTGCATCGCCATTTACTTCAACTACAGCGTCTAAGAAGTTCATCTGAGGAGAACCCATGAATCCTGCTACAAACAGGTTCTGAGGCTTCTCATATAAGTTCTGAGGAGTATCTACCTGCTGAATAACGCCGTCCTTCATAACGACGATTCTGGTACCAAGCGTCATAGCCTCTGTCTGGTCATGTGTTACATAGATAATAGTAGTGCCTAATCTCTGATGTAATTTAGCGATCTCAATACGCATCTGGACACGAAGCTTAGCATCCAAATTGGAAAGCGGCTCATCCATAAGGAATACCTTAGGATTACGAACGATTGCACGACCCATAGCAACACGCTGTCTCTGACCACCGGACAAAGCCTTGGGCTTACGATCAAGTAATGCGGTTAAGTCAAGGATCTTAGCTGCCTCTTTAACCATCTTGTCGATCTCGTCCTTAGGTACTTTTCTTAATTTAAGACCGAAAGCCATATTATCATATACGGACATATGAGGATACAAAGCGTAGTTCTGGAATACCATTGCGATATCTCTGTCCTTAGGCTCTACATCGTTAACAACCCTGTCGCCGATCTTCAATTCGCCGGAAGAAATATCTTCCAGACCTGCGATCATACGAAGCGTAGTAGACTTACCACAACCTGAAGGTCCTACGAAAATAATAAACTCCTGATCTGCGATTTCAAGATTGAAATCTTTTACTGCCTCAAATCCGTTAGGATATACTTTGCAGACATTTTTTAAAGATAAACTTGCCATGATTGCCTCCTAGTTATTAAATAGTTTTTAGTTGTCTCACTGATTATCATTGATAATCGACTCTGTGATTAGTATAACGGACTTTTCTTTCCTTTGCTATGCCATTATTTCACAAAGATTTCTCTTCTCATTGTAGAAATTGCTTACTTTCTGCTCACTTTTTTTGGGTTTTAGACAAGTTGACCAAGAAATTATCATTTTCCTATGCATTTTGACTAAATCCATTCCCGGTTTATTTATTCCGTCGTACAGGCCAATACCTGATACCCCGCTTCCTTCACCGCGTCAATCAAAACCTGATCGGCTGTCCCGCCTTCCGTGGTTACTCTGGCCTGATGATCCTCTAAGCTGACCGATACCTGCGTCACGCCCTCCAGATCTTCCAGTGTTTTCTGCACACGTGCCTGACAATGCGCGCACATCATTCCTTCAATCTTCAACACTTTAACCATTATCTGTCCTCCTTATATTCCGGCAGGCCTGCCCGTTCCACAGCCGCCATGGCGTCGCCGGCTTTACTCCGTCTTTTCCCACTCGTCGCGGTAAAAGGCTAACTGGTTCTTGCCGCGCTTCTTAGCCTTGTATACGCCCTGATCCGCCGCTTTATATAAGGTTTCAAAATCGCCGCCTTCCTGCGGATAGATTGCCACGCCGATACTGGCTGTGGCGGCATATTTGACATACTCGCCCGCTTGAAATCCCTTAAAGAAATTCTCTACCTTTCTGGCTTCCTTTCTCACCGTTTCCTCATCTGCAATGTCTTTTAAAAAGATCATAAACTCATCGCCGCCGACACGTCCAATGATATCGGATGCCCGGAAAATCCCTCCGATCTGCTGCCCCAGGGAACGAAGCACTTCATCGCCGAACGCATGCCCCATCGTATCGTTAATCTTCTTAAAATTATCCACATCCACCATAAACATCATACACTGGGACTGGGGATGCTGCTGCATATATTCTTTGATCTTGCGCTCAGTGGCAAGCTTGTTATATAATCCCGTCAACTGATCCGTATCCGCCTTATCCTCCAGTTGCTTTTCCTTTTCTATTCGGCGGATTCTGGCAATAATATTAAAAACCATAACGACACAGATAAAGACAAACACCACGACAATCAGGGAAGTCAGCATACTCTTGATATCCGCCCACTTCTGATCCACCTGCCTGTCTATATACGCCTGGCTGACCCCCAGAAACAATTCCCACTGGTTCGTCCCCATGGGAATATAGGTCAGCAAATAAGACACTTCATTGACCGTAACGCTGGAATTGCCCCGCGCGCCGTTCTTCATGCGGCTGCGGATTGTCTGGAGCGCCGTCGAATTACCGTCCTTAATGGTTTCCAGCAGATTGCCGCCCTCCAGCAAAGCGTTGTCCGCCCCGCTGGTACCTAATATATCGCCCTCACTGTCAACAAGAACCAGAAAAGCGTTTACATCTAAATCTGTCTTAGATAAGAGCCCTTCAAACTGAGCCATCGAATAATACATCAGCAGATAGCCTCTTCCCGTATCTGACGATACCCGTTCTACTATCACAATTGTCTTCTGGGACTGCTCATCCGCTTCTTCCGTGAACAGATAGGATATATTGCCTGAATTTAAAATTGCCTGAAAATAATCCGTATCGGAAATGGAAACGCTCTCGCCCAGTTGATTAATGCCCTGTCCGGCGGTATCGCAAAGGCAGACCTGATAAGCGTCCGATTCTGAGGCAAGCGCCTCGATCAACTCCACAAAATATTCTTCATCATCCAGCGCCTCTTTCTGCTCCAGCAGCTTTATAACAGGCTGGGAAACCATTCTGACAGTCTCCAGTTCCGCCAGAAAAGAATCCGCATACTGCTGTGTGGATTGAATCAGATCAGTATAAACCTCTTCTTCCGCATCGGCGCTGCTTTTGATTGAAAAATTGAATAACATGACAAGCACGACTATCATCAGGATAGCCGATGTGACGAACCACTGAAATGTAACTGACTTATTTTGATTCTCCATCGCTTTGTTTGTTCTCCCCATCATCCTTTAACGAAAAATCCAAATCCGAGACCAACTGCTCTTCGGGTTCAAACTTTCGAAAAATACCGCTATAGATCCATGCTGCCCCATAGGCCGGCAATGAAATGCCAAACATAATAATAAAAATATAAGAATAAGTAGAAAAATAGCCTATGATAAGCGGCAGAGCATAAATCGCCACCATTGCCAACGTTTTCGGCAGATTGGCAAACGCAATAATCACCGCGTTCTTAATCGTATTTTTCACCGAATTATCAAATCTTGCCAGAAGCGGGAAAATATATGTGGCAATCATCGCAAAAAACACCGCAACCGCCACCACCGCAATCACCAGGGCCTTCGGAAACGATATCCCGGAATAATTAAAGATCAGGATATCTCCCACATATACCGCTATTACAACCAGCATCAAAAGCCACAGAATGGTAGCCTGCTTAAAATTCCGGCGAAAAGATTTAAAGAATCCCCTGACCAGATATCCTTCTTCGCCCCGGATCATCTTCAACAACACATAGTGCATCGCCGTATAAGCCGCTCCTATCGTAAAAACCGGTATACAGCAAATAATCATCAGGATGTTTAAAATCAGCAGATCGCCCACACGGTTTAAAACCCGCATAAAGGGACTGTCCATATCGAATATTCTTCCCATATTATCGCTTCCTTTACATCTGTAAATATCAGAAAATGCCAGCCCCTCAGTCGCTTTTCCCTCTTTGAAGCCATTATATTACAAAAGTGCCCAAAAAAGCTATAGAATTTGCAATTTTTATTAAAAATTTAACTATACGCAGTTAATAGAACTAGATTTTATACTTCTTGCTGATCTGCTCATATTGAAAATTCAGAGTCTGATACATTTTGAGGATTTCCGCGGCCTCTTCCTTCACGCGTTTCATAATCGTGTCATAAGAGGTCACAAAGATAGTGACCACCTGCTTTTTCAAACGTTTTCTGGAAACCTCCTCGTTCAAAACCGCTATGACCTTATCCTTAGGCATAGCGCCGCGGTAGCTTCTCTTATTAATCAGAGCGGTAACCACGTCCGATACCTGCAGGATTCTCTGCCGCACATTCATCTGATGATCCTTCAGGCGCAGCGGATAACCGCTTCCATCTCCCCGCTCATGATGAGCCAGCGCGGTAGACGCCACTTCGTCTTTCATTCTGTCCGCCAGTGCCTTCCCGGCGACATCCACATGAGTGCGCACCAATTTGATTTCATCTGCCTCAAGCCTGCGCGGCGCTTCAATAATTTCCCTTGGGATGGCCAGCATGCCAATATCATGAATCAGCGTGCCGTAGTAAAGGATTTCCTTTTCCAGATCTGTCAGCATCATTCTCTGGGCTATTTCCTCACTGATGCAAACCGCAGTGATGGTTTCCACTACCATGCTCTCGCTGACAAAGCCCATGCAGTACATCAGCATTTCCAAAAATTTCTTCTTATCCTCATTGGAAAAAATCATAAAGTCAGCAATCTGATCCAACTCTTCCTTATATTCTCCGCTCCGCAGCTTCTCGAACATACTGTATTTACTTTCGCACTGGTAAAACCGTTCCAATCCCGCCGAAGACAGCTTGGTTCCCGCCTGCTTCTGAAACATATGTAAATCAAACTGGCTTCCCATGGAAGAAGAATAAATATCCATCTTCTCAGCAATATTGATATAAGCCGCCACGTTTTTGTACGGATAATCTATCTTTACAAGCTGTTCATAATCCCGGTGGTGGTACATAATGACTTTGGCCAGATCGGGAACCGGGGACAGATATTTCAGGAAAAGGTATCCGTAAATCGAGTGCGCCATGCTGTCCCGCGACTCATATCGGAGCATATCGTTAATTCTTCCTCTCTCCGTCTTATACGCGCCTATATCATGAAAGGTCGCCACCATAACAATGTCCGCCAATTCAAATTCCTCATACCGCCCTTCTTCCTGCAGCATCTTATACACCATATATGCCACTCTGGAACCATGCTCCATCAGCCTGGGATGAATCAGCTTCAATACATCGCGTATCAGCAGAAAAATATCCTTACTTTTAATATATTCCATGAGTCCCCCCGTTCTAAAGCTCTAAAGTATAAACTTCATCGGCGTATAAATAATTCCATCCTTCTCTTCCTCGGGACGCAGATCCTGAAAACCAAGCTTATGGTAAAATCCGACTCCATAGGGAGACGCGTTTACAGTCACATGGGCGGCTCCCACTTCCGTCAGAAGATAATTGTTCAGGTACTCTATCAAAGCGCGTCCAATTCCTTTTCTATGATACCTTTCGTCCACAAACAGCAGAGAGATGTGTGTAGAATTACGCAGCGTAATCATACCCACAATTCTATTCTCATACAATGCCACAAACATCTGGTATGCCCCCATAATGAACATTCTGTGCAATGTGGTATCGGTAATAAAATCCTGAAAATGCCGGACTCCTTCCGGCGAATAAACATCTGCTTCAAACCGCAGGAAGGTTTTCCACGCCAGCGACATGGCGTCATCCCATTCACTCCGATATGCACTTCTGATCTGATATGGCGTTTCCAAGCCCTCCGCGTCTCCTTTATCCAACTACCGTTATTGTAACATATTATTAGTATTATACAACATGTTGTGGTCTTCCACAAATTATTTGAGCAACCGTTTTATACAGCCGTCCGCCATATTTATTTGGTCGCCTCCGCTCCCACCTTATTAACCAGCGGCAGGCCATTTTCCAGCGCATAGGCATTTTCAAGGGTTACCGTTGCGATTGCCTGCATAGCTTCTTTCGTGAAGAAACCCATATGGGAGGTAATCAGTACATTGGGGAAGGTCATCAGTCTCGCCAGATTCTCATCCCGCATAATCTCATTGGATTTATCTTCATAGAAAATCCCCTCTTCTTCCTCATATACGTCCAGTCCGACCCCGCCGAACTTACCTGCCACCAAACCTTCAATCAAAGCGTCCGTATCAATAAGCGCGCCCCTTGAGGTATTCACCAGATACACTCCCTGTTTCATCTTATCTATTGTGTCCTTATTGACAAGATATCTGGTCTCTGTGGTCAGCGGACAGTGCAGGGAAATGATATCGGCCTCGCTCATCAGTTCTTCCAGGGACACATATTCTACTTCCAGGCTGGGATTAGGATAAGGATCATAGGCCAATACCTGCATTCCGAAGCCGTTGCAAATCCGTATCATTGCCTGACCGATTTTACCGGTACCGACAATCCCCGCCACCTTATGATACAGATCCACTCCCATCAGCCCGTTCAGGCTCATATTAAATTCTCTTGTTCGATTATATGCCTTATGGGTATAACGATTGACCGTAAGCAACATTCCCATGGCAAACTCCGCCACTGCCTCCGGAGAATAACTGGGCACGCGCAGAATCAGAATCTTATCCTCCGCGGCTTTCACATCCACATGATTATACCCGGCGCTGCGCAGTAAAATCGCCTTAACCTTCATTTCATAGAGTTCTTCAATCATTCTTTCATTCACATAATCGTTCACAAAGATGCAAACCGCGTCAAACCCGCGAGCCAGAGTGATGGTTTCTTCATGAAAAGGAGCCTCGTAAAAACGGATGTCAAACCCATATTCTTTTCCCATCGGCTCAAACCATATTTTATCATATGGCTTAGTACTAAAAAAAGCTATTTTCATTTCTGCTGCCTCCACTTCTATTTTCTATTAGTATGATCCGCAGACCCGAAATCATTCTCCCAACCATGCCTTTTCTTACGCGGAAAACAGATTCTTAAAAAAATCGGATATTGTTTGTTTCAGGCTCTGGAAAAATCCGGCAACAGCGCCTTCCACCGCCTGACTTACCGCTTCGCCGATGGCATCGTCTGCTTCTTCCACCAGCTCTACACTGTATTTCTGATACAGCTCTTTCGCCTGTTCGGCAAAGTCCCCGGCCTCCGTTTCCAGCGTATCCAGAGATTCCACGAAACTGACGATTCGGTCTTCCTCTTCCCGGCTCAACGTAACGGAAAGCTCCTGCTTGCCTTCTTCAATCGCCTCCCTGATGCTGCTTTCATCGGAAATTCCCGTTTCTCCCTCGGCAATCCTGTCAAGTATCCAGCCCACAACAGATTCCACGCCTTTTTCGGAAGACGCCGACGCCGTCATACTCCACATACAGACGCCGCACACAAGGCAAAGCAGTACCAGCTTTTTCCTCTTGTTCAATCTAATCCTCCCATTTTCTTTTCAGACCCTCTGCAAAAGCCAGCGGTACAGATCTCCATATATCTCTTCCCGGTCGTCCTCATTCAAAATCTCATGTCTGTCGCCGGAATATAGCTTCATCTGTACATTTTCCATTCCCAGTTCCTGATAAGATTGAAAAACGCGTTTCACGCCTCTCCCGTAATCCCCCACCGGATCTTCTGCGCCGGCGACCAGAAAGATCGGCAGATTCTTCGGCATATTCTCCAGCTTCTCCTGATCATACAGATTGCGAATGAGCTTAAAAATCGTCTGAAAACCATTGACCGTAAATACAAATCCACACAGTGGATCTTCCAAATATCTCTGTACATTTTCCTCATTGGCGGAAAGCCAGTCAACCTCTGTCCTGGAATCCGGAATCTGCTTATTCCAGGAACCGAACGCCGCCCGGTCAATCAATCTGCTGACATGCTTTCCTCCAAAGCATATCTTCTGAACCGCCGCCAGCGCTGCTCCCGCCGTGAGCGTCGCCTTGGACGGCATACCGGTGCCCATAATCACCGCGCCGTCGATGCCGCCGCCATAACGCAGCAGATAATTGCGGGTGATATAGGAGCCCATGCTGTGTCCCAGGATAATATAAGGAACCTCCGGGTTCTGTTCCTGCATCATCTTCTTTAAACGATGCTCGTCGCGAACCAGAACGGTAGGCGCATCTTCCTTACAGAAATACCCATAAGGTTCGCCGGGATTGACTGATTTCCCATGTCCCAGATGATCGTCCCCCACTACCAGTATGCCTTTCTTCGCAAGATATAAGGCGAACTCGTCATAACGGTCAATATACTCCGCCATACCATGCACAATCTGCACGACACAAACCGGTTTCTCTCTGTCAGGAACCCATTTAACAGCATGAAGCTTATGCTCTCCGTCTCTGGAGTCAAAATAAAATTCTTCTTTCTGAATCACACGGCCGTCCTCCCTGTGCTTATTTTCTACCATCAGTATGCCCGCTGTTTATCAGCAGATTTCAGCGCCCGCAGGCATCATTCGCTCCGGCGTCATAACCGCCAGATTTCCTTCTTCATCAGCAGCGCTTAAAATCATGCCCTCCGACATCATTCCCGCAATCTCTCTTGGCTGCAAATTTACCAGCACCATCACTCTCTTACCGACCATTTCCTCCGCCTTATAATAATGCTTAATACCGGACAGAATCTGTCTCGTCTGAGAACCGATCTGGACTTTGAACTTTAGCAGCTTCTTGGATTTCGGTACTTCCTCGCACTCTAATACCAGGCCCACCTGAAACTGACATTTTTCAAAATCGTCATACGTAATCATTTCCTTCGCTTCTAAATCTACGACCTTCTCGTCCATACCGTCTGTCTCCTCCTCCGCGATGCCTGCTGCCGCTCTGCGCTTTGCAAACAGCGCCTCCGCTTTCTCCATTACTTCCTTCAAATCCCGACGCGCAAAGAGAATTTCCGGCGTCTCCGTCACCTTACCGCCAGACGGATATAACGCGGCGGCTTTGGCAATATCCTGCTTTGCGGCGCACTCCTCCAAAACAGCGAAATCTACTAAGGGGGCGTTAATCTGGTCGGCTATTTTCTGCGCTGTTTCCGGCATATAAGGCTCTAACAAAGAGGCGCCTGCCAGAATACCGTTTAACAGATTATAAAGCACCGTAGCCAGGCGGTCTTGCCTGGACTCGTCTTTCGCTAAAGCCCAGGGCATTGTTTCGTCAATATATTTATTGCAGCGCTTAAAGAGCACAAAAATTTCCGTAATCGCATCCGCCACTCGCAGCTCGTCCATTTTTTGAGATACTCTGGTATAGGTATCTGTCAATATCTGAAACAAATCCGCATCCACATCTTCTGTCCCGGCGTCCACGCCTATTCTCTTATTCTCCACCACGCCGTTGAAATACTTATTGCTCATGGAAATCGTTCTGTTGATCAGATTGCCCATGGTATTGGCAAGGTCGGAGTTCATACGCTCCACCATCAATTCCCATGTAATCACGCCGTCATTCTCAAAAGGCATCTCATGAAGCACAAAATAACGCACCGCATCTACGCCGAAGAAATCGATCAGATCATCTGCGTAGATTACATTTCCTCTGGATTTGCTCATTTTGCCCTCACCCTGCAACAGCCACGGATGCCCAAATACCTGCTTCGGCAGCGGTTCACCCAGTGCCATCAGAAAGATAGGCCAGTAAATAGTATGGAACCGGATAATATCCTTTCCGATCAGATGCAGATCCGCCGGCCACAGCTTCCGATACTGCTCGCTGCTTGCTCCTTCCGCATCATAACCGATGCCGGTAATATAGTTAGTCAGCGCGTCCAGCCATACATATACCACATGCTTATCGTCAAAGTCTACCGGAATCCCCCATTTAAATGAGGTTCTGGAAACGCACAGATCCTGCAGCCCCGGCAGCAGAAAATTGTTCATCATCTCATTCTTACGGGATACCGGCTGGATAAACTCAGGGTGGGCATTGATATGCTTGATCAATTTATCGGCATATTTACTCATTTTAAAGAAATAAGCTTCTTCCTTGGCAGGCTTTACCTCCCTGCCGCAGTCCGGGCACTTGCCGTCCACCAGCTGGGACTCTGTCCAGAAAGACTCGCAGGGCGTACAATACAATCCCTCATAGGCGCCCTTATAGATATCTCCCTGTTCATATAATTTCCTGAAAATCTTCTGTACCTGTTTTTCATGATACTCATCTGTCGTTCGGATAAATTTATCATAAGAGGTATTGAGGGAATCGCAGATTCTTCTGATCTCTCCCGCCACACCATCTACAAATTCCTTGGGCGTCACTCCCGCGTCCTGTGCCTTTAACTCTATTTTCTGGCCATGCTCATCTGTTCCCGTCTGGAAAAATACGTCATAGCCATCCTTTCTCTTAAATCTGGCTATGCTGTCCGCCAGCACAATCTCGTAGCTGTTTCCGATATGAGGCGTGCCGGAGGTATAAGCGATCGCCGTAGTAATATAATATTTCCCTTTGTTCATGATAAGCTCCCTTCGCTTTCCTTTTACAACAGAATAGCCGCTGTCTTTCTATTCGTTGTACTGATATTGAAAATAATGACAATTCTTCAAAGTCATTACGCTAATCCTATCATAAAGAAATAGGATTGTCCATTCCCGAAGCCGCAGTTTCCTCCCTTGGGCGGACTGTTCCTCCTATTTCGGCAATAGCAGTCCCGCAACCTCCACCTGCACCCCGGCAGAGCGTATATCGATATCCGTATTCGCCACATTAATACAACACTGATATCCCCCGGCTCCATGAACCGTAAGCTCTGAGCCAATTCCCAGAAGCGTCCCCTCTTCATCCGTCCACAGCAGTCCCTCTCCCTCCTGCCAGGCGAACTGTTCATAGCCCTCTCCCGGCTCCAATTCCGCCTCCAACAGAAATTCCCTGTCATAATAATCGGCATCTGTTCCCCGGATACGAATGACTGCATAGACCACGTCCGTTAAGCCGCAGACAATATCGTGGTGCCACACGGTGGACGTTTCCGTCTTGGTCTTGGTACACGTTCCCGATGAATCGTAGGTCGCGTGGCATTGGGGGCACTGATAATTGCCGCCGTGCCAGAGCCCGTCACTATCCTGAGTAAGCGGACAGTATTCCAGGGTTCTTCCGCATTTCTTCGTTTCTGTTACGGTTGTGGAATAATTATAATAGCAGCCGTTCGTCCCCTCCTTATTTTCCTGCTGCCCGATATGCACATGACGGACTTCCGCCGCTACCTCCTGCATGGTATAGAGGGGAAACAACTGATCCGGCACCAAATCCTGTGCGCCGTCCTCCACTCCCTGTTCATACGCTTTCTCATTATCCGCTCCGTTTCCAAGCAGGAGTATCCCCTCCGCCCACGCCGCCTTTCCACAGGAAATATGATCAGCCGAGGCAGTCTCATAGCAGTCGGTTCGTTCCCCCACACCGTCTATGCCCAAAGCATAATCCGGATGCAATACGGGCAGTCCTATGGGCACGCACTGAGACTCCTCCACCGCCAGAAACAGCGTCTCCCAGTCAAGCTCCTCTCTGTCAACAGCCTCTGGGGAATGATCCGGGTCTCTGTCTATGATGATTTCTGCTCCCTGCTGCCGGAACTTCGTCCCCAACTGCAGCAAAGTGTCCACAACGGCGCTCCGCTTCTCCGTAATATATGCGCAGATATTTTCCAGGTCAGCCGCGTCCAGAATCACCTCTTTACAGGCTATCCTGCCTCTGCTGTGAAGCATATCCGTCCGGTTGTCCTTTTCCGCTGCCAAGACCGGGAACTTATTCTGGCAGCTTGTCAGAACACCAACTGCCAATAGTAACGCCGCCCCCGCCTTACGTTTCCTTCCCACGATACCCGATCCAGCCGCCCTCTTCGTCATACACCGATTCATATTCCTGATACCCCTTCCCTTCCATCCAGCCCCGTATATAGCTTTCCGCCAGATCATGATTGTTGCCCCGCAGCAGGCTGCCGTCCGCCCATGCCGCCCTGCCTAACGTCAAATTATCCGAGGAGGCCAGCACATAGCTTTCCGTATACTCTTCCGGCAGGGTCTGGGAATCCTCCAGCGCCTGCAGCAAAAAATCAAAATCCACTTCCTTCATCTGTTCTTCTGTTTCCACAAACTCCGTTTGCTCCGCTGTCTGCGGATTCCTGGTAACGCGCCACCCCGTTTCATCTGCTATCAGCTTGGTTCCCACGCCGCCAAGCGCCATGGACAGGCCTCTCTTGCCCTCAGCGGCATATTGAAAAAGTATGTTGAGATCCTCAGCGTCCCACAGAATTTCCTGCCCGCTTCCATCCTGGTAATAGATAGAGCCTTTGCTGCGGAAACGCCCCGATTCCTCAGCGGACGCCGTCGCCAGCCCTGCCGCGAATAACAAAAGCCCTATTGATAACGCAATCCATAATTTTCCCTTGTTCTTCATTCGCCTTCCTCCTCATATGGCATCAGATATAAAGTATTGCTTACCGCGTCATAATGATACTGCAATGTGCGGGACGCCAACTGATATATCCTGTTCTCCGCCGTCTCCAACTGCGCAAGCAGCAGAGCCATCTGATTGTTTACTTCCGTGATATTCTGATTCATAGCGGTCTCTAAGCTGCTTTCCAGTGCGTCGATTCCTGCCCATAGCTTCTCATCTTCCTCCTTTAACGCCGCAAGCTGAGTATAAATATCCACGATATCCGCATGCACCTTCCCCATATCCTGCTGAATCTCCAATATCTGCTGCTGAATCAGCGGCAGCTTCTCCTGATCCATTATCTGCACCACGTCTGTCAAATCATATAGCTTGACCTGCGTTTCCTTCAGATTCTCTACAATAATGCAGACCTCCTGATACAGGGCAGAAACCTGTTCCCGCAAAGCCGCGTCCTCCTCCTGAAGCTGTTCTAAGGTCTGTTCCAGATTCTCCTGAACCCGCGTCATGGTTTGCAGCAGCTCCTCCACCTTATCCCCCAAATATTGAATACTGGTCAAATACTCCTGTATCAGCGCTTCCTGCCCGGCATCATCTGTCATGTATGTCCCTGAAGCCTCCTCATGAGATTCCGCCTCCTGATTCTGCGCCTCCCTTTTCTTCTGCTCCTGTACCGTATAACCCCACAGCAGCAAAATCAGCAGCACAATAATGACCGCCGCCACCGACCCAATAATGGCAATACTCAGCCTGCTTTCTCTCTTCTCCGGATTATTGCGCCATTCATCCAGATAATCTGACACTCTTGTCATAAATTCTCGCATGAAAAACGATACCTCCCTCTTCTCAATCTCTTCCTGATTATGGTTCAACATTTGGAAATCAGCGGCGATACGCCATAGATCCGCATCTGTCAGTGAAACAGTACGGAATAAAGTATACTTTAAAATGAATCCAAAGATTGTATTCATACAATATCAAAACTATTGGCAGATTACAATATCGGAAATTTGCACAATTTTTCCCGGAAAAATAAGCCAGAATACGCCGACAACCTCGGTGTACTCTGACTTTAAAGCTTACAAACGGGATTCCGTATATATAATGTTTTTAAAAACCTGTCCGCAAACTGCTACAGGAAATATCCCGACCCGAAAAAAGGAAGCCGCTCTTTAATAGGTCAGAATTTCATAACCCTCTTCTGTCACGGCAAGGGTTACCTCCCACTGGGCGGAAGGTTTACCGTCATCTGTATAGACCGTCCAGCCATCGTTTTCATCAATATAAATATCCGCTTTTCCCATATTCACCATGGGCTCAATGGTAAATACCATGCCCGGCACCATCAGCATCTCAGTGCCCTTACTGGTCACATAGCTGACAAAGGGCTCCTCATGAAACTCCAAGCCTACTCCATGTCCGCCGATCTCCCGCACCACGGAATACCCGTTGGCTTTGGCGTGGTCATTGATTGCCTGCGCCATATCGCCGAGGAAGTTCCAGGGTTTTACCTGCGCTAAGCCCACGTCGATACATTCCTTCGCCACCCGCACCAGCCTTTGTTTTTCCTCCGACACATTTCCCAGCATAAACATGCGGGAGGAATCAGAAAAATATCCCTGATAAATGGTCGATACGTCAACATTCACGATATCGCCGTCCTGCAGCAGCCTCTCTTCACAGGGAATCCCGTGGCATACCACCTCGTTAATGGACGTGCATACGCTCTTCGGAAACCCATCATAGTGAAGCGGCGCAGGAATACCGCCCATTTCCTTAGTCATATCGTAAACCAGCCTGTCAATCTCTTCCGTGCTCATTCCAATATG
Source organism: Clostridiales bacterium (assembly GCA_021199255.1). GTDB lineage: Bacteria > Bacillota > Clostridia > Lachnospirales > Lachnospiraceae > UBA3282. Next base: position 25,479 of record JAJQIK010000011.1, read on the forward strand.
AATCTGCCTGGCGATTTCATCAAGTATCGCTATATTAAGCTTACTGCTCTCCCGAATACCTTCAATCTGCTCCGGCGTCTTAATGATATCGTGATCCGGCACGATGTGCCCTTGCAGGGCATAGCCTTCGATTTTTTCATCCATCGCCATATGGCATACCTTATATTTTCTGCCGCTGCCACACCAGCAATGATCATTTCTTCCCAGTTTCATTTTCTCTCATTCCTTCTTGCTTTACCTGTCGACGCTATCCGTTTAACGGAAACGACGGCAGCCGGATAGCCGCTGCCGCCTTCTTATTGTACAGGATATTGAAGAGAAACACAAGCCGCAGTCAATGAACTCTTTACTGTCTGTTTATGATTCGCCGTTTTCTATTCGAATTATTTACTTTTCATTCTTCTATATATAGAAATAGTACAATATATAAGCTAATGACAACCTACGTTAGTATGATACACAAGATTACGATTTACAATACCTCCAGAGAAAGGCATATCGGTACTATGGAATTTGGTGAATTTCTGGCCAAGCTGCGCAAAGAAAAGGGGCTTCTGCAAAGGGAAGTGGCTAATTATCTTCAAGTGACCGTGGCAACAATCTCCAACTATGAGAAGGGCGTACATTCACCCGACCTGAACACGCTGATTAAGTTAGCCGATTTCTTTGACGTATCCACGGATTATTTACTGCAAAGAACAGATTACAAAGCAAGCATCAGTTCTCTCAATAAACCGCTTGCCGCTGACTGTAGTATCAGCGACCTGCTGAATATGACGCTGGAACTGGATCAGCGCAATATGGAAGCGTTACTGGATTATTATGAGCTGCTGGCGCTGCGCAACTCCGTCGGCCGGGGTAAATAGAGCCCGCTATCAAGTCTTGCAAAGTTCCGACTTTATAATCCGCCAAGGTTATACCCCTGAAGTCTGCTTCATTACTACGGAGAATATATTACTTCCATAGTTGATACCGAGCCATCCGAGAATTGAGTGACTACAGTTATGATCCCACTACCCTCTTGATTTATTTCAAAGGTATCATTCTCGGCAAAATCTTGTACCATATATTGCTCACCCTCATCAGGCGTGACGACAATTCTATATTGTAAGCCCTCTCGTGGTGTTGATGCTATATGATAGCGAAACACACCCGTATATGATTCCGTATAGATCCCCCATGTCTGTTCAGGCATATTGTCTACTTTTTCATCATATGAACTGTAAAATAAATCATCGCCCTCATACTTCCCTTCATATACGAGTTCGCAAAGAAAATTTGTATACATTTCTACTCCTTTACAATTTAGATGCCCCGCATCACGAAAGAACTCTGTTTTTTCTATCGGCAAATATTCCTCTTTAATCAAATTAAAATCGTAAAAATTAATATCATATTCGTTTGCTATCTCCACGATTTTTTCTCGATAATTATCATATGTATCTATAGAAAGCATCTGCAATTCATATATCGGAGAAACAATTAAGGTTATTTCAAGATTTTCCTTCTGGCAAAGCTCTACAATTTTTCTCAAATATTCCTCTGCGTCTTCTGTCAAAAATATTTCATCTGATCTTCTTTCAGCCCCATATACTAGATTCGTAATTTCCCTATCAGTATAATAATAACCCTTATCTTGAAAGATTACTACTCCCCCTTCATCATCTTCTTTGTAATTATATGTTAAAAAATCATTTGATTTCTTTTCATTATGCCGACTGATCATATAACTATAATCAAATAAATATCTTCTATATCTGATAAAAGGAAGTACCGCATCAATTAAGTGCTCTTTTCCATTTTCATCCCAGATTGCCTGTATTTTATTCAGCGAAAGCTTCGCATAATCTGTAGTTCTCCACATATTTTTAATACTACCATCCAATGAATAATTGCCCAAAATACCTGTCGACGGCACATAGTAAAGTTCTAAAAATACGCGTTTTAAATCATTCTCTTTCAAAGCTTCTCTCAATAAATAATATGACGATATAATTTGCTGCTTTGGTGTCGATAAATTGAAGTTACTTTCACCCGTAAACTCATCCATTATATTAGGATTCACATCACAATATATATGAGAAGAACCCAGAAAAAGATTGTCGATATTTTCTGATTTATAAAAATTATGCCATAAAATTCTGGACCATTGATCGTCTTGATAATAATTATACATAAATAGCTTATTTATGAGCGCTAACACCACTATCAGCAACAAAATAAAGGCTATTCCTCTTTTCACTTTAGAACTGGAAGTAAATAAATTCCGAAGCATCATACATTTCTCCATAACATCCAAACATGATTATTATTGCTATCAGACAGCCAACTGCCACAGCCTGAATCACAATATTTTGGGAAAAGAATGATTCGATTATATTCTTTCCCTTATATTTGTAATAATCAATAATAAACAATACAATAATTGCCGCCATCATTACTCTAAAATACTGGAGATCCACGCCAAGGCTAAAGATGGATTCGTCAAAGAAAATCCACCAATTTCGGCTCGACAAAACGCTCTTTATCATGTGCAACGCCTCTCTTGCACCACTTGCTCTAAAGAACAGCCACGTTGAACATACCAGTGAAAATGTGATCAAACGGCTTAATATCCTATTAGTAATTGTATCCTTAGCCTTAAATTCTTTGATGCCAAGTCTTGTTATAATCAATTGGAGCAACGTATCTCTAACATCAGCTATTACTTGATATAATCCATTTAGAAATCCCCATGTAACATAGCTTATTCCAGCTCCATGCCATAGCCCGCTTAGAAGAAAAGTTATAATAAGATTAAAATTTTTCCTGATATGTCCCTTACGATTTCCCCCTAACGGAATATATACATAATCCCGAAACCATCCAGACAATGAAATATGCCATCTTCTCCAAAATTCTTTCACACTTTTTGAATAATACGGAGCATTGAAATTATCAACAAGCGTAATTCCCATTGTCAACGCTGCGCCGCGTGCTATTGTTGAATATCCGTAAAAGTCACAGTATATTTGAATTGCAAAAAAAGCTGTCGCAATCACAATATAAAATCCAGGATATGTCTCCCAATCCCCATATACTGTGTTAACAATAATTGCAACCCTGTCCGCTATTACCATTTTCAAAAACAGACCATATATTATGAGTACAAATCCACTGATAATATTTTCCAGCTTAAATTTTTGAAGAACATTTAGCTGTGCAAGCAAATTCTTTGAACGTTCTATTGGACCAGCAACCAATTGCGGAAAAAACGATACGAAAAGAGCATATCTAAGAAAATTTTTTTCTGCGTATATTTCTGCGCGATACACATCAATCGTATAACCTAATGCCTGAAAAATATAAAAAGATATACCAACTGGCAGCAATATATTTACCTCAGGCGTACTCACGCTTGCCCCGAATCTTCTGGCAACAGCATAAATCACTCTGACAATAAGACCTGAATATTTAAAATATCCAAGAATTCCTAAGTTTATAATTAAGCTTACCGATAACCAAAATTTTTTATGGACAATTCTTTTTCTTTCATCCCATTCCTTATTTTTGATAATCTCCAATATTCTTCCACATATATATGTAACCAATGTAGAGGCAAATAGCAGAACTGCGTAAGCAGGGTTCCAACCCATGTAAAAATAATATGAACAAGCTAATAGCCATATATATCGCACCCTTTTGGGTATAATGTAATATACAATTAGTGCGATTGGAAAAAACAATAAAAAATCAACCGAATTAAATAACATTGTATCATTTCTCCGATTATATTAAAGTATACATTTTCGAAATGGCTTTTAAGCTTGCTGGGAAATTGTTTGAAAATATAAAAATGTTGAAAAATCAAAGATTTTTGTTATAATAGCTATCGTAGTTCTGTTCCATATTTCAAAATTGAAAATGTATACTTTTACAAATTTTAGATATTCTCTATTTAATCGGCTTTTTCAAATTTTCTCGCTTTTCCATAAAAAGTTTGCGGCAGCATATCACACTGCTTTGCCGCTTCTTCCATACTTATTTTCCCACTTCTCCAATCCTTATGTGCCTTGTGGAAATTGTCAGGTATGGGCAGTGGCGGTCTGCCAAACTTCACGCCCTTTGCTTTTGCGGCAGCAATCCCTTCGGCTTGTCTTTGACGTATGTTAGCACGCTCATTCTCCGCCACGTAGCTCAGAAGTGCAAGCACAATATCGTCTATGAATGTCCCCAACAGATTTTTTTCCCGCCTTGTGTCAAGTATCGGCATATCAATCACGACTATATCTGCGCCCTTTTCTTTCGTAATAATGCGCCATTGCTCGTTTAGGTCGGCATAGTTGCGCCCCAACCTGTCAATGGATTTGACAAAGAGAACCGTATCCCTGCCAAGCTGCTGCAGGAGCTTCTTGTACTGCGGTCGCTCAAAATCCTTACCCGACTGTTTGTCCATGTAAATATTCTGTTCGGGCACTCCCATTTCAAGCAGCGCTATCCTCTGCCTGTCCTCATTCTGCTCCTTTGTCGATACTCTCATGTATCCGTATACTTTCATAGATTATCCTTTCCGCCGCACCCTGCTATTCTCCGTCAAAGACATAAAAATACCCACTGTTGATACAATGGGCATAATCAATACGACAAATCCTTTTTTCCGCTACTTATCTGCATTTTTTATTTTCTCAAACGTTTCCTGTTCTTCCGCCAGATTTTTTCAGCTTTCAATAACCAGCACATAATTTTGGCACAGAATAGTTTTAGACTATTAAAATTGATAATTGTTTCTATCTCATACCATGTAAATGGCGCCATATTCTCTCCTGAAATTTCTGATGCTCAACTAAAAGAAAGCGGTAAGTATCCTCTGTAAAGAAATACCTATCGCTCTCAGTTTATGTATTACATTATTGATAAGCAACTGACGTTCTTCTGCCAAATTGTGTATTACACAGTTATGCGCTCTACCCCTGCTTTCTTTCTCCTCGACCATTCCTGCCGTCCGCATTTTTCGTTCTGTAACCAATATCATTTCCCATATGTTTTCAAACAGAACAATTGCTTTTCAGGTTTGCCTTTTGGCAGGCTGTTTTAGCTGCGTTCACTCCTCGCTCCCTATTTTACCACAAAAGCCTCTATATGCAGCTCCTCAGTCTCGCTCAGATTGGTGACGAAGAAATAATATCTGCCCTTAATCTCAATGGAAAAGGTATGAAAAATCACCCCTTCGCCCTCCACATAATGCATAATCTGATCCGGGTCCTTGAGACCGGTCTGGTAAGTCATATCGTCCGGATCGGCACTAACTGTAATGGAAACCTCATTCCCCACGCTCTCGGTGAAACCGGAGCTCATAATGGTTCTGTCTGCAGGCACATTCCAGTCCAGCGTAAAGGTAGAACTGCAAGTCTCGATACTGTCGTCTCCCATCATGATTACCTTATTCGGATCCAGATCATAGGCTCTGCACAGCTCCTCCAGCGCCTGCTGATCCTCGCTCAGCGCCGCCGCTTCCGCTTCCTTTTCGTTTATATTCTCCACAGTTTCTATATAGGCGTCCGACAGTTCTTCGCCTGCGGCCAGCGCGGTCATGCTGCTTCCCAGCAGGAAACAGGACGCCAATGCCATGGCCATACCTTTCTTCATGCCGCCGCACTTACGATACTCACTCATATACCTTACTCTCCTCTCATAATTGGACGGGCTGTCCACTAACGCGAACAACTGATACCGCTCCCTTTTGCCTTCCGTTAACAGCAATTGAAAAATAACGCGGAAATATTCTCCCGTGCTAAAGGCTTCCGCCCCTTGCTCACACGCCCTCCTGTCACAGCACTCTTCGCAGATCAAATCCATCTGCTTTAACAGAATATGCGCCGCCGGATTAAACACATGAATCAGCACCACCGCAAAGCTCCAATACTTAAGGCGCAGATCGCCTTCCAGATAATGACATAATTCATGGTATAAAATCACATCGATTTCCTTCTCCGTATATCGGTCGAGGGGCAGAATCACCGCCGGGCCATGCCAGTAGGTAATGCAGGGAATATCCACCGAGTCATTGCGGTATAACGACACCTTGCCCGCAATGCCAAGCCTGGCACAGATTTCCCGGAAGCGATGCGCTATTCTCTCGTCCTCTTCGGGGATATTACCTCTGCATACCGCCATCCAGCGGCCACGTCTGTATAAATGGTATCCCAACAGGGCAAGGCACAGTATCAGCCAGAGCAGCCCCAATGCCGAAAACGCCCTGTTGGTAAAGGGCGTATTGTAAAACAGATTGACGTTACTCCCCACATCCAATGCGGCACCCATACAAAAAGCCATATAAACAAAGGGTATCAGATAGGCGTACCATGTGGCGACCACCATGAACCTGAGGAAGCTCGTGTCATGTTTCATCCATTTTGTCCTGAACAACAAGCCGATCAGGAAAAACAGCGTTTCCGTAATATCTGTCAGCAATAACGCGATAAACAGGTTACTCATCCAATCCATTAATTAATTGGTTAATCCTTTCGATTTCATCTTTTCGTAAAGGTCTCTCGTTGGTTAACGCGCATAAAAACTCATCCGCGTTGTCATGATTCCAAAAGCTTACATAATCGTTCGTCAGTTGTCCCTTGTATTCCTCTAACGGAACCAGAATCTGATAGAAAAATACACGTCCCTGACGGTAATGTCTCAAATATTCCTTTCTTACAAGACGGGCCAGAAAGGTCGACACAGTCTGCGGCTTCCACTCTTTATGGTACTTATCGTTGACTCTTGCCATAATCTCCATCAGACTCAGCTCTTCCTCAGCGTCCCATACTACCTTCATAACTAACTGTTCGCAATCCGTTAATTTTTCATGCGTCATAATAAACCTCCCTTAATCATTTCTACAATTGTTCCTATTAAATAAGAATAACCAAAAGTTCCTTTCTTCAATACTAGTTTATTATCCGTAGAATATCAAGCACAAATTATTCTTCAGGAAACCCGAAAATAAACTGATTGTGTAATTTGCTCCGCAAAATCCCGCAATTACAACCGTTTAAAACTGTGCCATGATTGCTTTTACATTTTCAGTTATGCCGCCCTTGAAAACCGCAGAGCCCGCTACGATCACATTGGCGCCGGCATCTAATACCACATGTACATTGTCCCTTGTGATACCGCCGTCTACCTGTATATCAAGATCTCTTCCCTGCTCAGCCGCCATCTGTCTGATTTTTCTGATGCGTTCCGTGGATTCCGGTATGTATTTCTGTCCGCCAAAGCCCGGTTCTACCGTCATCACCAGCAGCATATCCAGCTTGCCGATATATTTCCTGACAGCTTCCACCTCCGTCTTGGGCTTAATAGACATACCCGCCTTACAGCCCAGACTGTGTATCTGGTCGATGAGTTCGTCCGCGTCCTCTGTGGCTTCCAGATGAAACGTAATGCTGTCCGCTCCGCAGGACGCAAATTCCTTTACATACCGCTCCGGCTCCACGATCATAAGGTGCACGTCAAATACCTTCTTTGTCACCTTTCGTATCGTCTCGATCACCGGCATTCCAAAGGAGATCGAGGGCACAAAGACGCCGTCCATCACATCGATATGGATATATTCTGCACCGGCCTCGTCCGCCTCTTTGATCTGCTCTCCTAATATGGCAAAATCCGCCGCCAGAATAGAGGGCGATAAAATTCTTTTTCTATCAGACATATCCATGCCTTTCTCTGCTCATATTATTGCAGCCTGTCTTATCTATTGCACAAAGGCTTTCACTTTCTCGCAGATGCCTTTGCCGTCAAGGCCGTATTTCTCCACCAGCGCTGCAGCCGTTCCGGACTCTCCGAACCGATCCTGCATACCGATCTTCAGGACAGGGGTAGGCAGCTTTTCTGAAAGGCAGTCGCATACGGCGCTGCCAAGGCCGCCGATTACGGAGTGTTCCTCCGCCGTTACCACCTTGCCCGTCTTTTTGGCGGAGGCAAGCACCAGCTCCTCGTCCAGAGGCTTTATGGTGTGGATATTAATGACCTCGGCGCTGATACCGTCCGCTGCCAGCATCTGAGCCGCCTCCAATGCGGCGGATACGGTGATACCGCTTGCCACGATGGTAACGTCCGTACCTTCCTGCAGCAGAACGCCCTTGCCGATTTCAAACTTGTAATCCGGCGTATCGTTTATAACCGGAACTGCCGCACGTCCAAAGCGCAAATACACGGGGCCTTCCATCTCAATCGCCGCCCTGACAGCCGCTTTCGCCTCTACGTCGTCGGAGGGAACGATTACTGTCATGCCGGGAATAGTTCTCATCAGCGCCACATCTTCGTTACACTGATGGGTAGCGCCGTCCTCCCCTACCGTGATACCCGCATGAGTCGCGCCGATTTTAACATTCAAGTGCGGATAACCAATGGAATTACGCACCTGCTCAAAGTTACGTCCTGCCGCGAACATGGCGAAGGAGCTGATAAAGGGTATCTTGCCGCAGGTGGCAAGACCCGCTGCAATACCTGTCATATTACATTCTGCAATACCGCAGTCAATATGACGATCCGGGAACGCTTTCTTAAAAACGCCAGTCTTGGTAGCGCCTGCAAGATCCGCGTCAAGTACGATCAGATTGGGGAAATCTGCGCCGCACTCAGTAAGGGCATTACCATAGCTTTCTCTTGTTGCGATTTTCTTAACATCTGCCATCAGTTCGCACCTCCTAATTCTGCGTCGATCTTCTCCAAATCCGCCATGGCCGTAGCGTACTCCTCATCGTTAGGCGCTTTGCCATGCCAGCCTGCGTTGTTCTCCATATAGGAAACGCCCTTGCCTTTAACGGTCTTGCAAATAATCGCCGTGGGCATTCCCTTAACCGTCTTAGCCTCTTTAAACGCAGCGTCGATCTGGTCAAAATCATTGCCGTCAATATTGATCACGTGGAAATTAAAAGCTTCAAACTTCTTATCAATGGGATAAGGAGAACATACGTCTTCAATCTTACCGTCGATCTGAAGCCCGTTGTTATCTACGATCACTACCAGATTATCCAGCTTGCGGTGTCCGGCAAACATAGCGGCCTCCCATACCTGGCCTTCCTCCAGCTCGCCGTCGCCTAACAGGGTATAGGTTCTGTAATCCTTATTGTCCAGTTTAGCTGCCAGAGCCATGCCTACCGCCGCGGAGATGCCCTGCCCAAGAGAACCGGAGGACATATCTACGCCCGGAGTTTCCTGCATACAGGGGTGTCCCTGTAAATAAGAGCCTAAATGGCGCAGGGTCTTAAGATCCTCCACCGGGAAGTATCCTCTGTTAGCCAGCGTAGAATAAAGCCCCGGCGCCGTGTGCCCTTTAGACAGGACGAAACGGTCTCTATCCGCTTTTCTGGGCTCCTTCGGGTCGACATTCATCTCCTCGAAATAAAGATAGGTAAAAATATCTGCCGCGGATAACGATCCGCCCGGATGTCCCGCTTTGGCGCCATGCACCGCGGTTACGATACCTTTACGAACTTCATTAGCTGTTTTCTGTAACTCTAATTTGTTCATCGCAAACCTCCATATATTTTATATTTTCTCACACTTCCTGACTTGCCGCAGGCATAAGGCTTTTGAAAAAGCTTTCTCACTCTTTCCCCTGCCCGTAATAAGCGTTCGCGCCATGCTTTCTATAGTAATGCTTATCCTGCAACTCCTGAGGCGCAGGCTGGATACGGGGATTAATTGTCTCCGCGCGGTAGGCCATCTTGGCTACTTCCTCCAAAACCACCGCGTTATGTACCGCATCATGGCCGTTTTTGCCCCATGCAAAGGGACCGTGGTTCTTGCAAAGCACCGCCGGAACCGCCATCACTTCTTTATCCATCTTCTGAAATGCGTCTACAATCAGAAGCCCGGTGTTTTTCTCATAAGCGTCCGCAATCTCTTCCTCCGTCAGACATCTTAAGCAGGGCACCTCGCCGTAAATATAGTCCGCGTGGGTCGTGCCATAGCAGGGAATACTTCTGCCTGCCTGCGCCCAGCTTGTAGCATAAGAAGAATGGGTATGTACCACGCCGCCGATTTCAGGAAAAGCTTTGTATAATTCCAGATGCGTCGGCGTATCGGAAGAGGGATTATAACGTCCTTCCACCTTATTGCCATTCAAATCCATCAAGACCATATCCTCCGGCGTCAGCTTCTCATAGTCCACGCCGCTTGGCTTAATGGCAAAGATTCCGCTCTCCCGGTCAATCTCGCTGACGTTCCCCCAAGTAAAGGTAACCAGCCCGTATGCGGGAAGAAGCATATTCGCCTCATAGACACGTTTTTTCAATTCTTCTAACATCGTTTCCTGCCTCTCTTTTCTGCACGCGGCTTTCGTCTCCAAAAGCCGCGCGCCACTCATTACTTCAAAGACTCTACCGCAGCTCTCTCAATCGCCAGGCCTGCGCTGTAACGCTTCATAAATTCATCAAAGCCCTTTACATCCTCGGCTTTAGGGGCAAGCTTCTCGCCCTTCTGTCCCGCAAATACCTTGCTCTCCAGAAATGCTGCCAGGCTTTCCTTCTCACCCTTATGAATCATGTACGAAGCAAGCAGGGCAATTCCCCATGCGCCGCCTTCTCCCGCTGTCTCCATCACGCTTACCGGCGCGTCAATGGCCGCCGCCAGAATACTCTGGCCTACGCCTTTGGTTTTAAACAGGCCGCCGTGTCCGAAGATCTCATCTACTTCCACGCCCTCTTCCTTCAGGAGAATATCCAGACCGGTCTTGAGCGCTCCCAGGGCGGTAAAGAGATGTACCCTCATGAAATTAGCCAGATTAAATTTAGCGTCCGGTGTACGGACAAACAACGGCCGTCCTTCATTAAAGCCCGTTACATGCTCGCCGGAGAAATAATTGTACGCCAGCAGGCCGCCGCAGTCCTCGTCTCCTTCCAGCGCCTTGCGGTACAGATTACCATACAGCTCGTTCATGTCAACTTTGAGCCCCATAACTTCGGAATATTCCTTAAACAGATTCACCCATGCGTTTAAGTCGGAGGTACAGTTATTGCAGTGCACCATCGCTACCAGACTGCCGTCGGGCGTTGTTACCAAATCGATCTCGTCATGTACTCTGGATAATTCTTTCTCCATAACAATCATACCGAACACACTGGTTCCGGCAGATACATTACCCGTTCTCTGCGCCACGCTGTTAGTAGCCGCCATACCCGTTCCGGCATCGCCTTCGGGGGGACAGAAGGGTACTCCTGCCTCTAAGGTTCCGGTGGGGTCTAATAATCGAGCGCCCTCCGCCGTCAATACGCCGGCCTGCTGCCCCGCAGTATAAACCGCCGGAAGGATTTCTTTCAGCTTCCAATCGTACTTGCCTGCTACCAGCTCGTCAAACTGCGCGAGCATCTTCTCGTGGAACTGTCCCGTGGCAATATCAATGGGGAACATTCCGGAGGCTTCGCCCACGCCCACGATCTTCTCTCCGGTCAGCTTCCAGTGGACATATCCCGCCAGCGTAATCACAAACTTCAGATCCGCCACATGCTCTTCACCGTTTAAAATAGCCTGATAAAGATGCGCAATCGTCCATCTCTGGGGAATATGATATTGGAACAGCTCTGTCAGCTTTACGGAAGCTTCCTCTGTAATGGTATTTCTCCATGTACGGAAAGGAACCATTAACTCGTCCTTCTCATTAAACGCCATATAGCCGTGCATCATGGCGCTGAAACCGATCGCCCCGATTTTCGTCAGCTTTTCGCCATACTGAGCCTGCACATCATCAGCCAGCTTCCGGTAGCAGTCCTGCAGCCCTGTCCAGATGTCGTCTAAGCTATAAGTCCAGATGCCGTTCTCCAGTCTGTTCTCCCAGTCATGCGCGCCGGACGCGACAGGCTGATTGTTCTCGTCTACCAGAACCGCTTTGATTCTGGTAGAGCCGAACTCAATGCCCAATACTGATTTACCATTTGCAATACATTCTTTTGCTCCCATACTTACCTCCGTTTTCCTCTATTTACAGCGCGCTCAACGCTGCCTGCGGGAATAACTGTTCTCCCTATCAGCGATATGCCGCCTCGTTCCATCTCAATTCATTCTTGAAATCGCGGATTGTGGTATCCTTGTCGATTACAACGCTCTCAATACCCATAGCGGCCGCCCAGTCTACCATCTGATCTACCGTCAAATCGTAGGAGAATGCCGTATGATGTGCGCCGCCCGCAAGAATCCATGCCGTAGCGCCAATTTCCATATTCGGCTGAGGCGTCCAGAACGCCGTACCAACAGGCAGCTTAGGCATAGGCTTTTCGACTTTCTTACAATCAACCGCGTTAACCAGCAGTCTGAATCTGGTGCCAAGATCAACCAAGGAGCACGCTACCGCCGGGCCTGTCTTGGAGGTAAATACCAGACGGGCAGGATCTTCCCTGTTACCCATGGACAACGGGCAGACCTTAATGCCGATCTCGCCGTCCGCTACGGAAGGACATACCTCTAACATATGCGCCTGTAAAATACCTTCCTTGCCGGGTACTAAATTATAAGTATAATCCTCCATCATGGAAGTACCCTTCGCGTCCTTCATACCGGCTGTCATTAACTTCATGGTGCGAACCATGGCGGCTACCTTCCAGTCGCCCTCTGCGCCAAAGCCATAACCCTTCTCCATCAGTCTCTGGATAGCCAGACCCGGAAGCTGCTTTAATCCGCCCAGCATACCGAAATGCGTTACAACTGCATGATAATTATTGTCTACTAAGAATTTCTCGATACCGATTTCCTGCTGCGCCTGTACGGCCACATGTCTTCTAAATTCGTCTAAATCTCTGCCTTCATCGATAATCTTATATTTGCTGTAATATTCTTCCACCAACGCGTCTACGTCGCCCTGTGCAACCGCGTCGACATATTCTACAAGGTCGTTCACACAATAATGGTCGATCTCCCAGCCAAACTTGATCTGCGCCTCTACCTTATCTCCTTCCGTTACCGCTACGTTGTTCATGTTGTCGCCGAAACGGCATACCCGGATATGGGAGGATTCGATCACGCCGATGGCGGTTCTCATCCAGCTTCCAAGCTGCTTCTGAACGCTGTCATTCGCCCAGTGTCCTACGATAATCTTTCTCTCAATTCCCATACGGCTTACGATATGGCCATACTCTCTGTCGCCGTGGGCGGACTGGTTCTCATTCATAAAATCCATATCGATAGTGTCATAAGGAAGTTCTTCGTTAAACTGTGTATGCAGATGGCACAGAGGTTTCTTGTACTCCTTTAAGCCCAAAATCCACATCTTAGCAGGTGAAAAGGTATGCATCCAGGTAATAACGCCCGCACAGTCGGGGTCATTGTTGGCATCGTTAAAGGTCTGGCGGATAGAAGCCTGGCTGATAAGCGTAGGCTTTAAGACCACCTCAAAAGGAAGATTCCCGGAAGCGTTTAAGCCCTCTACGATCTTAGCGGAATGTTCCGCCACTTTTCTCAGGCACTCGTCACCGTACAGATCCTGTGAACCGGTACAAAACCAAAATTTGTAATTCTTTACTGCGTTCATTCTTTTCCCTCCGTTTTATATAGTTTTGATTAGGGCAACTTGTACTCTATACAACTTTTCCTCAAAAAACGCCATATTTTCGCACAAATCACCTTAGTTCCTCTTATAAAAAATAATAGCACTTGTACGTACAATTTTGCAAGTTGTACATATTGATTTTCTTCCTACACTTTTCTGACGGAATCCCTCTGCACAATATCCACGTCAAATTCATAATTAGCGTCAAAAAAAGGATCCTTAATCAGATGCAGCAGATTCTCCGCCGCTTTCTTCCCCAGTTCTTCCATGGGGTGAGGCGCCGATGTAATTGCCACTTCGCCCAGCACTGCCAGCTCGGAATCGTCAACGCCTGCTATGGACAGATCCTGTGGGACTCTGACCCCGGCTTTTCTCAGGATATCAATCAGGCCAAAGGCCACCTCGTCGTTATAACAAAACACTCCGGTACATCCCTCAAAGCGATCCAGTATTTTCTCCGTCAGCTTATCTAAATGCTTCACATCTTCCGTATCTACCCAGAAGATTCTCGAATCGACCACCTCCAGTCCGGCGTCCAGCATTGCGTCCATATATCCTGAATACCGCAGCCGTCCCTGTCCGTCGTCCAGTTTAAAGATACCGCCGATTTCCCGATGTCCCATGGCTATCAAATGCTTCGTCATTTTCCAGCCCGCCATATGGTCGTTAATCGATACATGGGGAATCTTAAGCTGCGGATAATAGCTGTTGATAAAAATAACCGGTATCCGACGCTTCCGAATCTCCTGATAAAGATGAAGATTAGGGTTGGGAATCCCGCTCTTCGTAGTTTCTACGATAATGCCCGCCACTTCGTCTCTGCTGATAATATCCTCCAGAATCGTCCTCTCTCTTCCGTTCTGGTTATTCGTAAATGCAATCTGCACGGAATATCCGGCTTCCAGCAATACGTTTTCAATTCCCTGAATGGTTCTGGGAAAAATATAGCCGTCCACATAGGTCGTCACCACGGAAACTCTCATCCGTTTCGCCAGATTCACCAGACGGTTATCATTGATATAGGTTCCGCTGCCCTGTACCCTGCGGATCATTCCGTCCTGTTCCAGCACGCTGATTGCATGTCTGACCGTCTGGCGGCTCACTCCGAACATTTCCTTCAGTTGATTCTCGGAATACATCTTCTGTCCCGCTACCAGCTTTTTCTCTTGAATCTGTCCATTAATCCACTTCACCAGCTCTAAATATTTGGGTGTTGCCTTATCCATTGTTTCCTCCATGTCAGAGCAGCCGCCTACAATGGCCTGTATGATGCTAAGGTATAAGCTGCCCGCACTTCCCCCAGACGAAAATCCTGTATGCTTCTATTTTAAATCACAAAGGGCCGCCCCGCAATAAGGCAGCCCTGTTTTTCTACTTCTGAATTGCAAATATCCTCGTCTCTTCCGGGCAAAGCCTCTCCATTATACCTTAAAGCACGCGGTCTGCCGGGATAAATGGCCAATCACTCCGGACACCTGCTCCAGCGCGCCGATAATATCCTGCATACTGTCCGCGAGCGCCGTGGTATTGGCAACCACTCCCGTTACGCTCTGGGCGCTTTCCTGTACATTGTTCGCAATATCATCGTTGGACTGCGCCACCGACTGCATGATACCGCCGACTTTTTCCATGGAGTCTCTGATCTCCGTCATCATCTGCGCTACCGTAATAGAATCGTTAAGATACTGTTCGCCGGTATTTTCCAGAATCTCATAATCAGGAAGGATTCTCTCATTGATGAAATCTACCAGGCTTCGGGCATTGTCCGCCAAAGTGGTAACCGCGGCGACAACTTCGCCGGAAATCTGCTGAATATTATTCGCCGTCTCCTTAGAATTGTCCGCCAGCACGCGAATCTCGTCTGCGACTACCGCGAAACCCCGTCCCGCTTCGCCTGCTCTGGCCGCTTCAATGGACGCGTTTAATGCCAGCAGGTTCGTTTTAGCGGCAATGCTTAAAATATCACCCGTCAGGCTGTCGATATTTTCAATCTTACGGCTATCCCCAATGGACGCCTGCAAGGTTACGTCAAACTCTTTGATCATACTGCCTGCGGATTGTTTGCTGTCCTGAGCCAGCTTCTGCAGTTCCTGCGCGCGGGTTCTGATTTCATCTGCGAATTTGGTGCCGTGAACCGCCCGTTCAACCATTTGCTGTACAGACTCCTCCGCCTGCTTGGTACTTTCATTCACACAAGCCGCCGTAGCGGATACCTCTTCCATGCTCGCCGCCAGCCCTTCCATCGTATCAGAAGTCTCTTCCGCATTTCTGTTGGTCTGCTCCACCACCACGTTTACATTCTGCTGCTGCCTGTCTATCTCCTGTCCGCAGGAAATAACGCCCCCTATCATTTCCTGTAAAATATCCAGAAACTGATTTACGCCTCTGGCGAGCGTAGCAATCTCGTCCTTCGTGGTCACCGGCACTCTGCCCGTCAGATCTCCCTGACCGTTATGAATATCTTCAATCATGCCGTTAATCACTCTCGCGATCCTGCGGATCGGCACCACGATCAGGCGAATCGCAATGGCAGTCACCAGACCGGCCGCCGCCACCAGAAGAATCACCACCATCATAGTCACTCTGTTCGTCTGATCCGCCGTCTGCTGCAGCTCCGTCTTGCCTGTCTCCAGTTCTTCCGCAGAGTAAGCCAGCAGCTTCTGCATATTATTCTGAATCGTATCGTTTAACATACTAAGATTATTGGTGATCAGGAGCGTAGCGTTCTCCTTATCATTCTTCCTGCTTGCCTCCAGCACGCTGTCCACGCACGTATCAAAGCTGATCAGCCTGCTCTCCACCGTATCATAGGTGGCCTGCACTTCCTCGGAGGTGATTTCCGCCTGATAAGCCTCCATCTTCTCCCACATATCTTCTCTCGCCGCGTAAATTTCTTCCGCGCGCTTATCCATAATGCTGGACAGCTTCGTATTGACATGGGCGTAAAGACTCACATACATTTCCAGATAATCATCATAGATGCTATATATCATATTGGTCTTCTCAACCTGATTATTCATAAGCTCCTGG
Organism: Clostridiales bacterium; assembly: GCA_021199255.1. Classification (GTDB taxonomy): domain Bacteria; phylum Bacillota; class Clostridia; order Lachnospirales; family Lachnospiraceae; genus UBA3282. Next base: position 42,025 of record JAJQIK010000011.1, read on the forward strand.
CTGCTTGTTGTAATAACGGTCAGATTATTCGCCAAAATTCCCAATGCCACAATGGCGATTAAGGTGAGCGCCATGATAGACGCCGCAAATTTGTATCCGATCTTTTTCATCCCCAGACCCTCCTTTTCCCTTCTCGTCAGCCGCCCATTCCGGCTTCTTCCATTCAGTATAATGTTTCACACTAATCCCCATTTCTGAGCTAAAAGCGTCGGTACGACGCTTGTGCGAAGCGGCGGCGAGAAATCCGTGAAGACGGTTTCTCGTCTGCCATCAGGGCTATTTGCTTTCGCCCAGAAACAAATAGCCAAATCCACTTCCAGAGGATTGTGAAAAATCAGCACATCAGTGTGATTTTCATACTATTCTTATTGCAGACAGGTAATTACGAAGCTTATTCATAGCGCCATATTAATTATGCGAATTGTATCAACATAAGCAGCCCCTTTGGAAACGTCGGTACTTGGCGAGGTGTTTTCGAGCCTAGTACCGCTACGTCGGAAACGGAGCGAAAGCGCGTCTGCGTTGTTGATACAATTTGCACAATTCACAGCCAGAAACAAGTTTCGCAATTACCTGTCTTCTGCAAAATGAAAGAAGCAAAAGAAGCTGAGTTCATCATAACATATTTTCAAACCCAAGCCCAGCCCTTTTATCATTTTCAACACGTTTACTTAAAAACTTAACAAAGGCGCACATATCCATGCGCGCCTCTGCAAAATTCCGATAGTGCATTATGCTTTTTTACGTTCTTTAATATTGGCAAGGATCGCCTGCAAGACAATAAAGAAGCACAGCAGAATCGCCGTCACAATATTAGCCCAGGAGCTGACCAGCTTACCATTAGACTTAACTAAAGTAGAAATCGTACCGTTGATCATTACGCCGAACAGAGTACCGATTACATTACCCACACCGCCTGTCAGCAGCGTACCGCCGATAACGGCGGAAGAGATTGCGTCCATCTCAAAGCCGGTGGCCTGAGAAGTGGTGCCGCTCATGGTATTCAGGCAGTAGCAGATTCCGCCGATAGAAGCTAAGAAGCTCGCCAGCACATAGGTTTTCATCTTCGTCTTGCGCACATCCAGGCCCATCAGCGTTGCAGACTGGCTGTTGCCGCCCACCGCATAGATGCTTCTGCCGAATTTCGTATACTTCAGCATTAAGTAAATCAGCACCACGATCACCAGCGCTATGATTACGCTGATTCGCACATAGGGAACCTGAAGAATACCCTTTTTGTTTGTATAGGCTCCTATCCCAAAGGGAATATTCAGCTTCATATTAGACAGCTTCACAAACAATTCATCACTTACAATACTGACCTGATTGGTAGAAATAACCGCCGTCATACCTCGGGCAAAGAACAGACCCGCCATGGTAACGATAAAGGGCTGGATATCCAGATAAGCGATACAGAAGCCCTGTACGGCGCCGAATACAACGCCGATCAGTAATACCAGAATCATCAGCACCGGACTTTTCAGTCCCCATTCTTCCATTCCTACGGCAAGGAACATACAGTCCATAGCCACTAAGGAGCCCACCGAGATATCAATACCACCCGTCAACATTACGCAGGTGGTTCCGCATGCCACGCAGAGCAGACCCGCATTATTAATCAGCACATTCAGGAATGTCTGTAAATGTGTAAATCCTTTATCCGCGTATACAATACAGCCCGCGCCGTACATCACTACAAATAGGACAATCGTAATAATCAATAAGATACTGTTGCTATTGATTTTCAATTTCTTCATTCTCTTACGCCTCCTTTGCAGCCGCTCTCTTGGCAGACAGCTTCTTGAAATACTCTTTGACAGGACCTGACTGAATGACTACGATCAGGATAACGACAATAGCCTTAAATACAGGCGCCTGTGCGGAAGATACGCCAAGCGCATACAAAGTAGTCGTAATGGCCTGGATAGTGTAAGCGCCGATAATGGAACCGGCTAAGTTGAACTTACCGCCGCCAAGGCTGTTCCCGCCAAGGGCAACCGCAAGAATCGCATCCATTTCCATATTCAGGCCAATATTATTGGTATCCGCGGAATAGATACGGGAGGTGGCCGTAATACCGGCAATACCCGCGCACAGGCCGCAGATTGCATAACACATTAAAATAATTTTAGCGGAGTTAAAGCCTGAGATTCTTGCCGCCTTTTTATTAATACCTACGCTCTGTACAAAGGTACCCAGCGCCGTAAATTTCAGAATCAACGCCATAACAAGCACACAGATGGCCGCAATCAGAATCGGTGTGGGCAGCGGTCCTATATAAGAGCCGAAGAACTGGAAGGAAGGCACCCGCACATACACGATAGCGCTGTTACACAGCAAAAGGCCGATAGCGCGCCCCGCCGACCAGAGAATCAGGGTCGCAACCATGGGCTGAATATTCAGATACGCCACCAGAAATCCGTTAAACAGGCCGCAGACAACCGCTACCAGAATACCGGCGCCAATGCCCATCCAAAGGGGATGCGCGTACTCAGATACATTGGTCACGCCATAGCCTGCAAGCAGCATACAGCACATACCGCCGGTCAGACTCATGACAGATCCCACGGAAATATCTGTTCCCGCCGAAGCGGATACTACCAGCGTCATACCGATCGCCAGAATAGCGACCTCGCTGCCACGATTTAAAATATCGATCAAACGCCCGTATAATACAGTGTTGCCCGAAGAGGTAACCTGCGTGCTGATTGAAAAAAATGTAAAGGGCGCATTTCCGCTGGCAATATCATAGACCACATTGACCAGCATAACCAGAATCATACTGAAGATCGGCAGGAATAACTGCATCTTCGTTATTTTTTTAAGATTACTCATGTGACGCACCTCCTCCTGCGATAGCGTGCATTACGCCTTCCTGTGTCATTTCCTCGCCGCTGATCTCGCCAACCTTGGCGCCGTCCCTTAAGACCGCCATACGGTTACAGGTACGAAGCATCTCTTCAATCTCAGAGGAGATAAAGATCAGGCTCTTCCCTTCCTGCGCCAGCTTAATCACCAGCTTCTGGATCTCTGTCTTAGTACCAATGTCGATTCCCCGCGTAGGCTCATCCAGAATCAGGAAATCCGGATTCGTCGCAAGCCATCTGGCCAGAATAACCTTCTGCTGATTACCGCCGGAAAGTCTCTTGATCAGCGTCTCACGGCTTGCCGTCTTAATCTGCAGCATTTCTATGTATTGATCCGCAATCTCAATCTGCTTGGACATGGGAATCTTCTTAAACATACCAAGCTTAGCCTGCATGGCAAGAATAATATTTTCACGTACGGACAGATCGCCGATAATACCTTCCGCTTTTCTGTCGTCGGGCAGAAGTCCCATACCAAGGTTCATGGCGTCAATCGGGTTCTTGATCTTAACCTCCTCGCCATTCACCTTAAGGGTTCCGGTCTGCGCCCTGTCTGCGCCGTAAATCGAACGCGCCAGCTCGCTCCGTCCGCTGCCCAGCAGTCCTGTCAGACCCACAACCTCTCCCTTATGAATATCTAGGTCAAAGGGCTTAATGGTTCCCGCATGGCTCAGGCCTCTGGCCTCAATCTCAAGAGGCGCATTGGAGAAATCCATGGTTTCCTCCGGTTTGATAGAAGCAAGGTCGTCAAAATCCTTACCCATCATAGCCGCTACCAGCTTCACTCTAGGCAGTTCTTCCACCGTGTACTCGCCTACCAGAGTACCGTTACGCAATACTGTAATGCCGTCGCATACGGCATATACCTGCTCTAAGAAATGGGTTACAAAGACAATGCCGACGCCCTGGTCTCTCAGCCTCCGCATCATACCAAAGAGCTTCTCTACCTCATTGTCATCCAGCGAGGACGTAGGCTCGTCAAGGATCAGCACCTTACTTTTCATATCTACAGCACGGGCAATAGCAATCATCTGCTGCAATGCCAGTGAATATTCTTCCAGATTCTTAGTTACCTCAATGTCTAAATCCAAATCCTTCATTAGCTGCGCCGCCATCTGGTTCATCTTCCGGCGGTTTACTGTTCCAAGCTTAGTCAGCGGCTCACGGCCGATAAAAAGGTTCTCCGCAACCGAAAGGTTGGGGCAGAGGTTTACCTCCTGATAAACGGTCGAGATTCCCTTTTTCTGGGCGTCCATTGTGTCCTTGTTGACTATGGCGCCCTCAATGCCGTCTACATGAATCTCACCGGCTTCAAATTTGTTGACACCCGTCAAGCATTTGATCAAGGTAGATTTTCCCGCGCCGTTCTCGCCCATCAGCGCCCGAATCTCACCCTTTTTCAAGGTGAAGTCTACGTTGTCAAGTGCCTTGACACCCGGGAATGTCATACAGATACCGCGCATTGTTAAAGCAATATTGCTATCCATACTAATACCTCCTGCTGTTACTGTCATACACTCCAATACATTTCCGTGAATTTTGAGACAATAATCTCAATACTTCTTTATTATACATCAAATTCAGAGAAAGAAAAAGGAGGGAAATAACATTTCCCTCCCTATTCTATTCCTATTTACAATCATTCAGTTTCTGTATCTTAGTATGCACGTGCGTCTAATACTTCCTGAGTCATGGTTGTTGCATACTGAGATGTGATACCAGGCGCTACGAAAGCTTCATCTGTAACAAGTGTGAACTTGTCAACTTCTTCGCCTGCTTCCAGCTGCTTAAGAACATCTTCTGCGAAAGTAGCCTGAAGAGGATTACACTCTACGTTACAGTTGATCTTGCCATCTAAGGTATACTGTAAACCATCATGTGTAGCATCGAAGGAAATGATGATAACATCGCCGTCAACACCGTATGTGATACCTGCTGCATCCATTGCGTCCATTGCGCCGTATGCTTCGTTATCGTTCTGGCATACTACTACGTTGAAGTCGCTGTAAGACTTAATGAAGGACTCCATAACCTCCTGGCCGCCTGCCTGTGTGAAATCACCGTCCTGGGAATCAAGAATCGTCCACTCGCTGTGCTCTGCCGCTACGTTGTTAAAGCCTTCTGTACGTCCCAGAGTTGCAGATGCACCAACAGTACCCTCGATAACAAGGATGTTAGCTGCTTCGCCGTTTAAGTACTCAGCCAGCCAGTTACCTGCCGTCTCACCTTCCAGAACCATATCTGTACCAACTGCCGTTGTGTAAAGGGACTCGTCAGCGTCCACAGAACGGTCAACGATGATAACCGGGATTCCTGCGTCCTGTGCCTCCTGAAGAACGGTATCCCATCCTGCTGTCTCGATAGGATCAAGGAAGATGTAATCAACTTCCTGCTGAATGAATCCACGAACTGCCTCGATCTGAGCTGCATTGTCGTTATCAGAATCAACGAATGCCAGGTCATAACCATTCGCCTCGCTGAATACGTCCTGGAAGTTCTGTGTGTTAGCTGCACGCCAGTCAGACTCATGGCCAACCTGTGCATGGCCAACTTTGATCAGATCGCCGGAGGCTGCCGTATCGTCCGCTGCTTCCTCTGTCGTCTCTTCTGCGGTCTCTTCCACTGTTTCTGCAGCCTCTTCTGTAGAAGCTGCGGTTTCTGTAGTAGCTGTATCAGAGCTGCCGCATCCTACGAGACTTGCCATTACCATAGTACCAGCTAATAAAACTGCTAATTTTCTCTTCATCTCTTAGTTTCCTCCCTTTTATGATGAAATTAAAATTGTTTCGGGAACCAGGCCGTCGCCTTGTTCCTGCAACCACTTTATCAAATTCCAATCCCCTGTTCAATGTAAAAATCTTCAATTTTTGCGATTTAGGGGAGTTAAACAATACAAATTTTGTGATATAATACTTTTGTTCCATACAAATTTTCTATTTTGGTTAAATATTTCATGATTTTTGGTGTTTTTTTATGATTTTGAACCAATTGAGAATATTTTTTAACTTAAAATTATAGTGATTGTTACTACAAAGATTTTCGAAAATTGAATTTTTTACCCGGGAAGTTTGTATTTTTATGAATAAATATTATACAAATTATGAACAAACTGTGAACATGGATAGGATTTTCTAATATTATGGGAACCATAGAGGAAAAAGGTACCAATCAGGGAAAGGCTGGATTATCAATGAGTAAATATGAAGAGGTGGCGGCTAAGCTCGCCGAAATCATTGCCCGGAATCTGGAAAAGGGCGTTTATAAGCTTCCCACGGAGGCGGAATTGAGCAGGCAGTACAAGGTCAGCAGGCAGACCATCCGCTCCGCCCTGGCGCTTCTCCACGCCAAAGGCATAATCGTCAGCAGGCAGGGCAGCGGCTCCTATGCCACGGGACTGTCCGAGGACAATGCCCGCAATACGATTCCGATTCTGGTCGCCAATCATCAGGAATACATCTATCCCCATCTGTTGACGGATATCCGAAGCAGTCTATCAGAACAGGGCTACCAGCTACAGGTCCATGATACCTTCAACGATACGACACGGGAAAGGGCGCTGCTTCTAAGCCTGCTGTCCTCTCCTCCCAGGGGAATCATCGTGGAGGGCTGCAAAAGCGCCCTGCCTAATCCCAATCTGGATCTTTATGCGCGGTTACGCGAGGCCGGATGCTTTCTGCTTTTTCTTCATAATTATTATGCCGCCCTGCCCAATACCGTCTGCATCAAAGACGATAACTACTATGGCGGCTGCCTTCTGGCGGAGCATCTGGTTTCACTGGGGCATACCCGGATTGCCGCTCTTTTTAAGATGGACGATCTACAGGGGCCGGAACGTTATTTCGGCGCGGCCTCCTGCCTGAGAGATCTGGGAATCCTCTTAGAAGACTCCCATGTAGGCTGGTTTACTTCGCGTCATGTTGACGCCCTGGAAACCAGACAGGACACCCGTTTCCTCACAAACTTTATTCAGGAGCAGCTACAGGACTGCACCGCCGTCATATGCTACAACGATGAAATTGCCTATTGGCTGATGAAGGAATTGGCCTATGCCGGCAGGCAGGTTCCCCAGGAAATCTCCGTGGTATGCTTTGACAACAGCTACCTCAGCGATTTAAGCAGAGTCCGTATCACCGCGCTGACTCACAAGCCCCACGAAATGGGAAACTGCGCGGCGGAATGTATGATTCACAAATTAAAAGGGATTCCTGTCGCTTCTCAGGAAATCCCGTGGCAGCTTATCCGCAAAGAGAGCGACGCGCCCTGTCAGACTTGAGCCCTGGCACCGGAGCGGTACTCTCTGGGCGTACAGCCCTGCGTCTTTTTGAAAACAAAGCTGAAATAATGGGGATCCTTATAGCCAACCTCCAGCGCGATATCGCCGGAGTGCTTCTCCGTCTGGCGCAGCAGCTTTTTCGCCTTTTCCATACGCTTCTGGGTCACATATTCGATGAAGGTCACCTGCATCGCCTGACTGAAAATCGCGCTGAAATAATTGGCGCTGACATTTACCGCGCCGGCGACTGAGTTTAAGGACAGCGTCTCCTGCGCATAGTTTTCTTCTATATAATCCAGCGCCTTTTTCAGCACCTTTTTACTCTGATTGTCCGACACCCGATCCCGAAGCTCCATGGCTTTTTCCAGAATATTCTGAATATAAAGGGACAATTCTTCTATGCTGCGATGAACCTCCTGAATCTGTTCTTCCCCCAGAAGCTCCAGCAATTCCTTCCTGTCATATCCGATGGCTTCCACATAGGCCATCGCCACAAAATGGATATGGAACACCAGATAATTCTGGAATAATCTGGATTTGAGGGCTTCCTGAATACTCATAAGATAGCTGTCTACAAATTCCGCGATTTCATCATGGCTTCCCTTTACCAGAAAATCTTTCATTAATTCCTGATCTACCTTAGCGAAATCAATATCGCCGATTTTGCCTCCCTCCTGACGGGGCATATAATTGTCGGCGATTTCTTTTGTGATAATATGCCTGTCCGGCACCAGAAAACGGTAGGCCAAAAGATGGTTGACCTTACCGTAGCACTCCGACAGCAGGCTTAATCTCTCCACCGGTTCTCCCACCGCCGCGTACCAGTCAAAGATATCCTGGGCGGACTGGCAGATTCTCTCTACATTGTCCAGGCTTCTGGCCGTCAGCTCCTTCATCTGTTCCTCGCTGCTCTGCAAAAGCACCCCGTAGGTATTGATATTCCAGCGGAAAACCAGATATTCCGGGTAGCGCATGAAATAGTGCAGCAGCTCCTCTCTTTTTCTGGCAAAATCCTCCGACTCATAACCGCCGTCCGCCCCTTCGCGCTTGTTTTGCAGGCTGAACATTAACAGGTTATAGCAGGGCGCGTTAAGCTTCAAGGACAGCTTCGCCGCCTCTTCATAGATATCCTGCACCGGCATCCGCCCCTCGAATATTTTTACAAAAAAATTCGTTCGCGAAAACTGTTCGTATTCCTTGGCTTCCTCCTGAAATTTCTCCTGATACCCCTTCTGCTCCTGCTCGCTCTCAATCTTAGCCTTAAGCTCCGCCAATACCTTCTGTAAGCTGGTTCTGGTAACCGGCTTCACCAGGTACTGCTCCACTCCTATGGCGATCGCCTGTCTCGCATACTCGAAATCATCATACCCGCTGATGATAATAATCTTCATCTCCGGAAATTCCTGATGCACGATACGGCTTAAGGATAACCCGTCCATGAAAGGCATCTTAATATCCGTCAGCAGCACGTCCGGTTTGGTCTTCTGGATCAACGGCAGCGCCATCTCCCCATCGCTGGCTTCTCCCACAAATTTATAACCATACTGCTGCCATGGAATATTATCCCGCAGACCCTCCCTGACAATACTTTCATCCTCTACCAGAAATACTTTCAACATTCTGACAACCACGCCTTTCCTTTTCCCTGTAAATTGCTTCTCAGTACGTCCTTTGGCTTAATAATTCCTCCGTCACATTGTCTATCGTATAGACGTCCTCTTCCACATAATATCGTTTCTCCGGTTCTTCCCCGCTTTCCAGCATCTGAATCGCCTCATAAATATATTCCCCCTGATTGGGATTACATTCAATATCCACATTAATCGTACCCTCCGCGACCATTTGCAGAGCCTCCTGTACGGCGTCAAAGGAGATAATCGTAATATCGCCGTCAATCCCCACGGTTCTTCCCGACTCTCTGATCGCTTCCAGCGCACCGAAGGTCATATCGTCATTCTGGGAAACCACCACGTCAATATCCGGATACTTTTGCAGAAAGCTTTCCATCACTTCCTTCCCCTTGGCGGAAGTAAAATCCCCGTACTCCTGATCCAGAATATTCCAGTTAGAATGAGTTCCCGCGATGGTAGAGAAACCGATACTTCTCCCGGTCTGCGCCGAAGCCCCCTGATTTCCCTTCAGGATAACAATATTAATCTCGTCGTCCGCCGTTCCTCTTTCCTCCAGGTCAGCCTCCAGCCAGCGTCCCGCCTTTTCTCCTTCCTCTACAAAGTCGCTGCCGATGCAGGTGATATAGAGACTCTTGTCCGCCACGTTGACGCCCCTGTCCATCAGGATAACCGGAATCCCCGCTTCTTTGGCCTCGATAAGCACCGTCTCCCAGCCGCTCTCCACCACCGGCGCAAAGACGATATAATCCACCCGCTGGGAAATAAAGCTTCGGATCGCCTTGATCTGATTCTCCTGCTTCTGTCTGGCATTATTAAAAATCAGGAAGAAACCATTCTGCTTCGTAAACACGCTCTGCACGGATTCCGTATTGGCCGTCCTCCAGCCCGATTCGCTGCCTAACTGGGACACGCCCACCACGGTCAGATTCTCATTCTCACTGATGTAAGCCTCGTCATCATAACCCGCAAACAGGCTGCACCCTCCCAGAATCATCAAAAGGAGGATGAGCAGCAGCAGCCCAATCGCTATTTTCCCTGTGGAAATATGATACCTTTTAACAGCTTTCATTTCTATTCTCCCATGCTTTAAGAGGGACTCCTTATACCACCGCCGGTATGACGATCTCTACGCAGGTGCCTTCTCCCACCGCCGAATCAATATACATTCCGTATTCGGCGCCAAAGTTCATGCGTATGCGCTCGTTTACATTGGCCAGCCCGAAGCCCTTCTCCGTATCCTTGCAGGGCTTGACAATCTCGCCGCGAAGCTTCTCAAGCTCTTCCGGCTCCATACCGACGCCGTTGTCCTGCACCTTGAAATGCACCTTGCCGTCTATCAGTTCCCCCGACACGCGAATGGTTCCCTTCGCGCGTTTATATTTGATTCCATGATAAAGGGAATTTTCTACCAGCGGCTGCAGGGTCAGCTTTAAAATTTTGTATTGATACAGCTCCGGCGCAATCTGAATCTCATATTCCAGAATATCCTGATAGCGAACCTGCTGGATTTCCAGATAGCTCTTAATATGCATTTCCTCTTCCTGTATCGTGATATATTCCCTGCCCTTACTGAGCGCCAGCCTGAAAAATTTCGACAGGGACATTACCATATTCACCGCCTTGTCCGAATCATGCCCCTCTATCAGCCAGACGATAGTATCCAGCGTATTATACAGGAAATGAGGATTAATCTGCTCCTGTAAAAGCCTGAGGTCGGCTCTGCGCATCTTACGCTCATCTTCCTTGATCTTCTGCACCAGCTCCTCAATGCTTTCCGTCATACTGTTGACACTGTTGGCCAGTACCCCCACCTCGTCGTCGGAATCCACCTGCGCCCGCGCGGAAAAATCTCCCTGGGAAACCTGCCTGGTAACCCGTGACAGCTCCTGTATGGGGCGGATAATTCCTGTGACGATAGTAACGGTCATAACGACGGCTAACAGCATCAGCAGCGCCAGTATAACGACGCAGAATAAGGCAAAGGTATCCACTCTGGTATTCAGCTGATCTGTCAGGTGTTCCATGCTCTGGGTCTGATAATAAATATAATACTGGATATCGTCCTGCACCAGCTCTGTCATAATATAAATATTATTGTCCAGCATTTCTATATTCAGGTCATAACTGTTCTCTGTTTCCAGATTGTCCCTGATATCGTCTACCCTGTCCTCCAGCGTATCAATATCCCGCATCAGAATCTGCAGCCAGGCGCGGCTTTCGCCATCTGTAGTGATACTCATCAGGTTGCGGAACTCGCTGCGGAGCTCCGCAATCAACTGATAAGGGTCCTGAAGACTGTTATCCTCTCCAATCGTCTCGAAGGTCACCGATCCGACTACCAGCTTATACAGGCTCTCGTCCATTTCTTCCTTGAAATTCAGGTTATAGCTGTTGGCAACCGTCATGTTGCTCACAATCCTGTCATATGCGCTGCTGTAATTGTGAAGCGCATAGATCAGATAGACGATCATGACCGTAAAGGGAACCGCCACCACCATCATCAGCATGATTAATTTGTTTTTAATAGAAAATCCGGCTCTTTGTGTGTGTTTTCTCAGCATTTTGATCTTTCCTTTAAGACCATTTTACCAATTTATATCCAAAATGCAAATTTTTCAATCTATCTTTTCGGCAGCGCTTCAGCAAATTTACAAAATCCGCATTGTTTTAATTGCACAAAATTTGTATATAGTGTAGAATTTCGTATGTAAGGTATTTTGTTATGATATCGTTCCGCCGCCGTTTCCACAGCACCGCTTTGGCGGAAACGGGACTGTACGCCGACTGGGGGACTGGTGTGAAAATTAAATCATATTTATCTAATATCTACCGGGAAGTCTGCAAGGATACCGGCGGAAAAAATGAATCGTCCAAGCTGATTGTAGTGGTAAGGCTCTTAACGCTTGTGATGCTGGTTTACACTCTGGCTACCTGTATTCTGAGTTTGCTGTCCGGCCATCGTGGCGGCGTCGCTTTTTATCTGGTGTCTTTGGTTTTCTTCATAGTCATCTTTATTATGTCCTATAAATATAGTACGTTTGTTTCCTATTGTATACTAAACGTTTATATTTTGGCATGGGTCTTTGCCAATATTATCTGCTTTGGCTGGAATATCGGCGTGCAGCTCTTTTTGATTACCCTGCTGCTGTTCTGTTATTTTTCCAGATACCGGCATGAGCCTGCCAAGGTCTGTTATTCCATACTGTTAATCTGGCTTCGTATCTTTCTATATTATTACTGCCAGAACCATAGTCCGATAATTACCTTAAGCCCGATTATCAACGACGCTTTTCAGATCGTCAATACGCTGGCGGTTTTCGGTTCCATTTCCATAATTGCCTATATTTTCAGCACGGATACACAAACGCTGGAGGGAAAGCTGATCGAGTATAACGAAAAACTACAACAACAGGCTCACACCGATACGCTGACCGGCCTGTATAACCGCCGCAGAACCATGGAATATCTGGATGGGCTTTTCCATTCCGCCACATCTCAGATCAGTATCTGCCTTTGCGATATTGATTTCTTTAAAAAGGTAAACGATACCTACGGGCATGACGTGGGAGACGTGGTCTTACAGACGCTGTCCCAGACCTTCCGGCAGGAGCTGCCCAAGGACTGTTTCATTTCCCGTTGGGGCGGGGAAGAGTTTTTGCTGATTTTCCCTCAGTTAAACGGCGACGAAGCCGTCTCCGCGCTGGAAACCCTCCGCCAGAAGATTAAGTCCATCGTCTTCGACGGAGGCACGGAAACCTTCTCCGTATCGATGACTTTCGGCCTGGTGGAATATGATTACCGCAGCGACCTGAACTCCCTGTTAAAACAGGCAGATGAAAAATTATATATCGGCAAGGAAAGCGGGCGTGACCGGATCGTGTTCTGATCCGGTCTTTTGATACCGTCCCTTTGGCCGCGCCCCTCTTAACCGTCTGCAGACCGTCCGCCCTATGCCGAATGTCCGCATGATTCTCTGTCATCTCTCATATAATTAGTAAAAATCATTCTTGAAGGTATTCCCTTGAAACGTACCCTGACCTTAAAACAGTGGATCGCCGCTCTGGTTCTTCTGCTCGGCTTCTCCGCCGCCACCCTGTTCTGTTATGTACAGAACCATGGGGACTCCCGGTTCGAAGCCTTTGCCGAAGAATTTTTGCTCAATGAATTACAGTCGAATCCTATTTATTTTCATTATTCCATACAAAACCCGGATCCCTATGGAATCGATGAAGCCACGCTTGCCCTTCCTGTTTATCAGGCGGGAGAGGCAGCCAGTACCGTGTACAAACTATCCCAGGTAACCGCCGGGCTCCGCGCAATAGACAGCGGGACGTTAACAGAATCCAATCAATATCTGTACCAGCTTCTGGATTCCTATCTGACCGCCACAGCGCAGGCCGCTTCTTACCTCTATTTCTCAGAACCGCTGTCCCCCTCCTCTGGAACGGCCTCAGAGCTGCCCGTGCTTCTGGCGGAATACCGCCTCGACACCGTCGCAGACATCAAGCTCTACCTCTCGGTTCTGTCTCAGATTCCTGCTTACTTTGAGGGTCTGATTCTTTATGAACAGGAAAAGGCTTCCGCCGGACTGTTCATGTCGGACGAAAGCGCCGATAAGGTCATCGAACAGTGCATGAAGCTGATGGATGCCGAAGCGCTGCAGGAGGGCACGCATTTTCTGCAAATTACATTTACGCAGCGCTTACAGGCTCTGGTGGAACAGGGTATGCTGAGCGAGGACGACGCTCTGGCTTATCAGTGGGAAAACGACCGGCTCTTAACCACAGTCGTGGCTCCCGCCTACGATAATCTCGCAGATGAAATGACGCTGTTGAAGGGAAGCGGCAAAGCCATCGGCGGGCTGGCGCAATACGAGGGCGGTAAGGACTACTATCAGGCTCTTGTCCGACTGCAGACGGGTTCCGGACGGGATATAGGCGAAATCAAGCAACTACTTTATCAGGATTTACAGTTTCACTATGAATCTCTGGTTCAACTGCTGCGAGACGACCCATCCTTACAGGAACTGCTGACCCAGACGCCTGCTTTCCTGCCTGAATGGACGCCGGAGGAAATTCTCTCCTGTCTGCAGACCCGTATGCTGCAAGATTACCCTGCTCTGCCCACAGCCGACGGCGCAGACCGGATTGCCTGTCTTATCAAATATGTAGACTCCTCTCTGGAGCCCTACAGCGCCCCGGCGTTTTATATGACGCCGCCTGTGGATAATGTCTATGAAAATACGATTTATATCAATGCCATGGATCTTTCCGATGACCTGTCGCTTTTTACCACACTGGCGCACGAAGGGTATCCCGGCCATCTCTATCAGACGGTATACAGTCAGTTATATTGGGAACAGACAGGCGTCACTCCACTCCGCAGCGTCTTATATTATGGGGGATTTACAGAGGGCTGGGCGATGTATGTGGAGCTTGCCTCTTATGATTATGCCATCGAGCTTGTCTCCGACAGGCATCCGGAGGCCGCTTCCTATTATCAGGTATGCAGGCTGGACCGCCAGATTCAGCTCTGCCTTTATTCGCTGCTGGATATCGCCATTCATTATGACGGCGCTTCGCTGGAGGATGTGCAGAAAATTTTCGCTTCCTTAGGCTCTCTGGACGACGACAGTATCCGCGCTATCTATAAATATATCGCCGAGGAACCCGTTAACTACCTGAAATATTATCTGGGATATTTAGAGATTATGGAACTAAAAAAACAGGCGGCCAACGTCTGGTATGAATCTGACCAAACGGCTTCCGCCTGCAATGATTCTGAATTTGTTTATCGCTTCCACCGCTTCCTGCTGGAGAACGGTCCCGCAGATTATGAAAGTCTCGCTTTACGGCTTACCTGCGACTGACCGTTTCATAATTCTCCCGGAAAAAAGCGTGCAGCTTAATCAGGGCTTTCTCCAGAATCCGCTGTTCCTCCTCTGTCAGCTCGCCTACAACGGCCTCAATCATATCCTCATGGAACTTCTGGTGACGGAGAAAAGCCCTTTGGCCTTTCTCGGAAAGAGAAACCAGCACAACCCGCCTGTCCTCTTCGCTGCGGACTCTGTCTACATATCCCTTTTTTACCAAACTATTTACTGCAATGGTGAGCGTTCCCGTGGTAACCTCCAGTGCTTTGGCAACACTGGTCATATTTCTGGCCGTATCCAGACCGATGGCTTCTATGACATGCATATCGTTAGTCGTCAAATCCTGATATTCTTCGGTACGAATCGCCTTTTCTTCTATGGTATTCACATTACGGAACAGCTTCACCAGCACTTCATTCAACGTACTACTAATATCCATATCTGTTCTCCGGCCAATGCACTGTTTGAACTTATTCTATCAAAAAATAGTTTGAACGTCAAACAATTTGAACGCATTTATCTGTATTCTTCCAGCATACTGTCCAGATATCCCCTGTCCCATAGAAGAATCCGCAGTTTCTTAGCCGCTTCTACCGCCGGAGCCGTAAAATATTGATTTGTCATGACTGCGCCCACCATACAGTCGTAATAATCTCTGCCGCCATAAGTGCGCAAGACCGTCTCTACGCCCACCGGGTCATGATATCGTTTACACTGGACAGCATAACTCACGCCGTCTTTTTCCGCCAGAATATCAATGCCGAAGTCGCCGCTGCCGCGGGTCACCTCTACCTCCACAAAGCCCTGCCTCTCCAGCAGATCGGCACAAAACCGCTCGAAGTCATGTCCTTCCATCCCATCCATCAGGCTGGTTCTGCGGGAATGGACGCGGCGGTACAGAATCACTGTAACCGCCGCAAGCAATATAATCGTCAATGAAATAAGCAGTATTATCATGTCTGTCACTCTCCAGGAAACGTTACATGGTATGCCGCAACGCCATGGGCGGGAACCGCAGCCTGAATCTGCCCGTCGACAGTCTCCGTCCTTGTCTGATTCCAGATATCAGACAAGACAACGCGGGCTCCCGCTTTTTCAGGGTCAAGCTCCGCAAGGGACAAGGAAAGCTCTCTCGTCTCATCGCTCAGGTTAAACAGGGCAACCGCGGTTTCCCCTGTTTTGCTGTCGGTATTTTTCCATACCGCGCAGGAGGCATCGCGCACAAGCTGCACGCCCCTGCGGTTCTCTCCCAGCAAGGAAAGCAATTCTCTATTGGTCAGCAGTCCCAGAGTCCAGTCGTCCAGCTTTGTCAGCTCCGCCCCGGCCATCAACGGAGAACGGAACATACACCAGAGGGTCATCATCGTCTTCTGTTCCTCTTTGGTCAGCCGACTGTCCCGCTCCTGCCCGAAGCCCTTGCCTATTTTTCCTATGGGCAGCATATCGCAGTCCGGGAAGCAGCCCTCCCTGACATGATCCTGCCAGAGCTCGCAACGCCCGAACATCTCCTTAATCAGTTCCCAGCTATCCCAGAAATCATCTGTAATACGCCACATATTCGCATACCTGCAATACTCCCATGCCCGGTCGATATGGGCAGGCCCCGGCGATAAGCTCAGGACAATCTCTCTGCCGGTTTTCTCCACGGCACGGTGCAGCATCCGGATTTCCTCCCAGCCGGAAAAGGGCATCTGTGAAATCCCTCTGTAAAGCCAACTGTCGCAGATATCGTCACACTTGATAAAATCAACGCCCCAGTCCGCATAGAGGGAAAGAATCGAATCATAATAGGCCTGTCCCTCCCGCGTATGCCGAACCCCGTACATATCGGGATTCCAGCCGCAGATAGAAGAGGGATCGGCTATCCTGTCCGCCGTCACCTCCGCACCCGCCACCTTACAGTGGTTATGCGCCGCCTGCCGGGGAATACCGCGCATCATATGAATCCCGAACTTCAGACCCAGACTGTGAATATAATCCGCCAACGGCTTGAAGCCCCGCCCGCCGACAGAGGACGGGAAACGCCTGGGGGATGGCTGGAACCTGCCGTATTCGTCCATTTCATTATCCCCAAAGGGAATATACTGATACTCTCCCCGTCTTGTTCCCGCATCATTGGAATACCATTCAATATCCACCACAATATATTCCCAGCCATATTCCTTCAGGTACTTTGCCATATAATCCGCATTGGCTCTGACCTGCTCTTCCGTAACGGCAGTATCATAATAATCATAGCTGTTCCAACCCATGGGCGGCGTGACCGCGAATGTATTCTTATCCATTTCGTCTCCTTCTGCCCGGCTTCTCCCAATCGGGCGCCCTGCTCATGCCGCCGCATATCCGCCCACGCGGGAGGGATTCCTGCACATATTTGGCATGGCTAACGTGTTGCTTTCATTATACTGATAACTGCTGACAATGGCAAGAACACTTTGCGGCCTGCGCCCGCCGCCTCTACCCTGCGCAAGGTGTTTCCTTCTTCTCTTTTCTGTCCCCGCCTCCGGGCGATGCGCTTCGCCAACTCCAATCTGCGTCCGCTATTTGACAAAACCAAGTATATCGGAACAGATGTAAAGTAACTACCAGCGCTATGTAAAATCTCCGTATAATTTGTCTCTTCCGTTTTTTAAATTTTTTTTATATTTTCTTTCTTTTTTCTTTCGAGTTTTGACACATCTCATTCACATTTCCCCTTTATAGTAATAACTGTATTAAGGAAGTACCCCTCAACGAACTTAATTACATATTAAAAGAAGTCGCCGGTGCTGATTCGGCGCCGACCGGCTTCGGCTAACCATAACAGCTCCGTCCAAAGCGGATGTTCTGTTGACATATATTGAGTAAACATTTCTATCCTTCTCACACACAGGAAATGGCGCCCCCAAAAGGAGCGCCATTTTCCTTTGCAGCGATATTTTTCTGTCCTGTCGTCACCGGCCATGCGGCGCAAAGCCTCTCCATGCGGTACCTTTCCCGCCGATGTTCAGGCGGCCATCAGCCCTGCCAGCAGAATACTGGCCGCAATGCCCGCAAGCGTAGAAAGCAGCGCCCCTTTCAGCGTATATCTCGTCCTCGTCACCTTAGCCGCCAAAAAATAAACAGACATGGTATAAAAGATTGTTTCGGTGCAACTCATCATAATAGAAGTGGTCAATCCGATCAGGGAATCCGGCCCGTGATTCTTAAAAATATCAAGCACCAGCCCTGTGGCGGCGGAAGAGGAAAACATTTTAATCAGGATTAACGGCACCAGCTCCGAAGAAAACCCAAGCCGCTGCGTAACGCCGCTAAACAGCCCGCCCACAAAATCCAAAAAGCCAGAGGCTCTCAAAACCCCTACTGCCACCATCAGGCCGATTAAAGTAGGCATAATCTGAATAACCGTATGGAAACCGTCCTTCGCGCCCTTAATAAAGTCCTCATAGACATTGCAGCGATTGGCAATTCCATATGCCACGATATAAAATATAATTACGGGAATAACAATGTTGGAAATATTTGATAATACAGAAACCATACCCGACAGCCCTCTTGAGGCGGCGCGCAGATACGCCGCCTGCACAAGCTTCTTTATAAAAGGTATGCGGGAATGGGGGAAAATATTATTTTCTGCTATTGATTACGCCTGCTGCAGTTACGCCAAATACTGTAATCGCCAGTTCTCTCCAGGTGAAGTAGGAATGATTACTAGAATGTTCCATGGTGACATAATACCACAGATACGGGTAAGCAGATACAAGCAGAATCATCCAAGTACCCCCCCCCCCTAAAAGAAATTCCTTATTTTTTTTTCTTATATTTTTCATGATGCCATATAAGAAATACGCAGCCAAACAAATCAACACAAGCCACAGAACCTCTTTATTGCAGACATCCCAATTGTATCTTATCGTTTCAAGCAAACTCTGTTTTCCGCTAAAATGTCCACTTCGGAATTTTAATTGATCTACGGCTTGCGCAATCACATTTTCTTCCGTAAACACCGAAGCAATCACCCACTTGGACGCCCACATTCCCACATAACCAACGCCCCATGAAACTGTGTAGAAGCATACGTCCTTGAACCCCTTCTTAACAGAGCTAAGACATTCCCGGCTGGAAGCCAAGTATCCAATCAAGGGAACCGCCAGCGTAATAAAAGGATAGGTCAAAAAATCAAAGTAAGCGGTGAGAATACCTGTCAGCAAGAAAATATAATTGCGCTTCCTATCCCCTATTCTTTTCCCTGCAGTAAATATCGCAATCAACGCAAACATAGTCATATAAAAGCAAGGCGAATATTGCAAAGACGTGAATAGGGTCACCGGCGACAGAAAAATATACATCGCCCAAAACGGAATCAACAGTCTCTTATCCTCAGATTTTGCCAGGATATAAATAAAAACAAATACCAGCGCGAGCTGAAAAATCATATTAATCTGCCGGATATCCCCATAATCAAACAAGCAGAGCAGGGGTCTTAGAATAATCTGATAACCATGCCAGTACCTTCCATAACTCGTTATCTGATAATTATTATTGGCCATGGCAATCACCTCATAAAGCGATTCCATTGGGTTGATATCATGACCATCCCGCAACACCTCTGTCTTCGTCGCCAACAGGATATCCCGAAGCCCATCGTCTGTCGTCGTATATGTGACATTCAGCATCAGACCGTCCGTGTAATTATCCAACATTGTCTCTGATATGGACTCCCACACATGCCTGCCCAATCCCTCGTTATGCAGAATAATGGAAGATTCCCAGACATTTTCGCGTATCCATCTATCAGGTATCAGATAGGTAACTGCCAACGCCGCCACACCCAAGAATGCGCACAGTCCTACTATAATCAATTCATAAAACAACAATTTTGCAATCTTTTTCAACTTATCCGTCCAATTCTGACACTTTTATTTTTAAACCAAAAACTAAGCTTTTATGGTGCTAAGTCAGTCAGAATTTATCCTTCCTTATTTCAATATAAAAGTCCTGTTTTGAACCTCAACAAGTATAGCACGGGAAACCCGCCGCCGCAAGTATAAACGCCCTCAGCCTTGCACGCTCCGCCCTAAAGTAGTACAATAAATTATCGCAATCGCCGTATGGCAGCCCGGCAACACAAGTAAATGGAGATTAGTATGAAAAATCAAAATCTGATAACCTACCCTATACATGAAATCCCACACTGTAAAGTACACGGCAGAACTGTTCCCGGCTCTTCGCCGCTTCCTCTCTTCTTTAATGGAAGCGCTGTGGAAGTAAATGTGTCCGGCACAGAATTGTGGGTTAACCTTACAGTGGACTACACCATTCACGAACCCTGGATTACTTGTGAGATAAACAAAGAATTGATGAGCCGGCAGATGCTGATGCCCGGAACCTACGACCTCTGCCTGTTCCGCGGCATGAATCCCGCTACGGTTAAAAATGTCAGGGTAACCCGCGAGCTACAGGCAATGTCCGAGGATCCTTCCTGCTGTATTCTGATAAACGCCATTAAGACAGACGGCGCTTTCTCTCCTGTTGCGCCCAGGAAATACGTGCTGGAATTTGTGGGCGACAGCATCACCTCCGGAGAAGGCACTTACGGAGCCAAAGAAGATGTGGACTGGATTCCCATGTACATGAGTTACAGCCGCAATTATGCCAAAATGACATCTGAAGCTCTGGACGCGGAAGCCTACCTGATCTCCCAGGGAGGCTGGGGCGTTCTGTGCGGCTGGGATAACAACCCGCACTCCAACATTCCCTCCCGCTATGAAAAGCTCTGCGGCCTTTGCCAGGGGGACATCAACGGGCAGATGGGCGCCTTCAAGCCTTATGATTTTACATCCAGACAGCCCGACGCGGTGATTGTGAATCTGGGCACCAACGACGCTTCCGCGTTTGACCAGCCCGCCTGGCATGATCCCATTACAGGAGAAATCTTTCAACAACGCCGGAATGAAGACGGCACCTATGACGAAGCCTGCCTGCGGCGCTTTCAGAACGCCGTCATTGCTTTCCTGCAAATGCTGAGAAAGAACAATCCCCAGGCGCACATTGTATGGTGCTACGGTATGCTAGGCTGCCCTCTGTCTCCGGCAATCACCGACGCCATCTGTCAATACACCGCGCGGACAGGAGACGGCAACGTCAAATTTCTTCCGCTGCCGGACACCACAGACGAGACTGTCGGCAGCCATGCCCATCCCGGCCCCCGCTCCCATGCCAAAGCCGCTCAGGTGCTGACTGCATACCTGCGGGAATATCTGGGCTATCCAATCAAAACCGTTTTACCCTGAAAGGCAAATCCGTATTTACGAATGTGTTCCGCTGAAATTCCCTTTTCCAGCAAATACGCATCATATTTTTTGTCTTCAATTTGCTCTAACGCCGCCCGTACCGTATCCCGCAAAGTTCCGCCATCGTCCGGGTCATACACTTTAAATTCCAGAATTATGGCGTCGTCCGTTTTCTTTAAAGGCTCTAATATCACATCATATCGCCCAAAGCCGCTTTCCCGGTTGGACTGCACCACATATTGCTCGGATAAATCTACCAGCAGCCCCAACACAAAACCATGATAGAACCGCTCCGGCTCCACATAATCCGAGGCTCTTTTCCCCGTATCAAAATAGCTGAACGTAGCAAGCGCCACGCGATTCATATAAATATTCATGGCTTTTTTATCATCCAGCAGCAAAGCCTTCACAAAATCATTGTAATCATTCTCCGCAGGTAAAAACCAACCGCGCACCATACTGTCAAACATACGTTCCACTTCATAATTGGTCAGGGCAAGCTCATAGAGCGGTTCCCGTCTACTGGCAATCTTTCCCATATCCTCATAATTAATTACCTTTAAATATCCGCTCGCCAGTAGCAGGCTCCAAATAGCCGCTTCGCTGTTATCCAACTGGTCATATACGATCTGCTCGTCAATAGAACATCTAAGATGTTCTCCCTTCAAAAGTCCCTCAAAAGATATCTTAATCCGCCTGCTTCCCTCCCGTATCAACTTTCCTGCTAAACTATTGGAGCTGGTATTAGCCCAATAAGTACTGAACTTATTTTTATCTATAAAGTTCAAAATGGACCATGGATTATAAATATCCTGATGCTCTCCAAAAATAAACCCATCATACCATCGTTTTACTTCATCTCTTTCACTGCTGAGCCCGCACTCGTCAAGCGCTGCAAACACCTCCTCCTCCGTAAAACCGAAAGCAGTTGCGTACTTATCGGAGGTAGTGGTTACCACCTCTAAATTATTCAAGTCCGAAAAAATTGACTCTTTACTGACTCTGGTGATCCCCGTCATAATTCCGCGTTCCAGCCATAGATTTGTTTTAAATGTGGAATTAAACATATTTCTGGTGAATGACACCAGCTCCTCCCAATATCCCTCCACATAGGCTTCCTGCATCGGCGTATCATACTCATCTAAAAGGATAATTACCTTTTTGCCATAATAGCGATACAGAAAGCCAGAAAGCTTGTGCAATGCTATAGTAGCCACCACCTCCGGCATATCTGCCCTTACTGAGACAAAAAATTGTTTTTCCTGCTCCGCCAGCAAATCCCCTTCCAGCAAAAAATTATTTTGCACATACAATTCCGCAATAATCTGACAGATTCTCTCTTTCGCGGAAATATAATTTGTTTCCTTCACAGATGCAAACGACAGACTGATGACCGGATAAGTCCCCTGTATCTCCCGATATTTCTCATACTGCCAAATTGACAATCCTTCAAACAAGTCTCCCCTGCCCGCGTACTTTACAGAAAAAAACTGCTCCACCATACTCATGTTCAAAGTCTTGCCAAAACGACGGGGGCGGGCAATCAGGGTCACGCTGTCCTGATTCTCCCACCACTCCCGGATAAATTCTGTCTTATCTACATAAAAGCACTGATTCTCTATCACTGTTTGAAAATTCTGTATCCCGATTCCTACCGTTCTCGCCATAATACCCTCCAAGTAAAAATCTGCTCTGCTTCCTATCCTGCTTTTAGTATAACGAACCTCTCTTAAAATTACAACAGCAGGAGATAACCCGTTATCCCCTGCTGCAAATGTCCCTTGCCACATATACGCCGCTGGCCGACGCATGAGACAGAGAATGAGTCACGCCGCTGCCGTCGCCGATAATATAAAGACCCTTGTATTTGGTCTCAAGATGCTCGTCGATCTCCACTTCCATATTATAGAATTTCACTTCTACGCCATAAAGCAGCGTATCGTCGTTTGCCGTGCCCGGCGCTATTTGATCCAGCGCATATATCATCTCTATAATGCCGTCCATAATGCGCTTCGGAAGCACCAGGCTCAGGTCGCCAGGCGTAGCGGAAAGCGTAGGCTCCACCAGTCCCTCTTCAATACGCTTCGCGTTGCTTCTTCTCCCCCTTACCAAATCTCCGAACCTCTGTACAATAACGCCGCCGCCCAGCATATTGGAAAGGCGTGCAATACTTTCCCCATATCCGTTGCTGTCCTTAAAAGGCTCGGAAAAATGTTTGGCCACCAGAAGCGCAAAATTCGTATTATTGGTCTGCTTATCCGCGCCCTCATAGCTATGTCCGTTTACGGTCACGATGCCGTTGGTATTTTCATTAACTACAATGCCGTGAGGATTCATACAGAAGGTTCTTACATTATCCTCAAATTTCTCTGTGCGGTAAACAATCTTGCTTTCATACAGTTCATCTGTCAGATGGGAAAAAATAACCGCCGGGAGCTCCACACGCACGCCGATATCCACCCGATTGGATTTGGTCTTGATATCCAGTTCCTTACAGACACGCTCCATCCATTTGCTTCCGCTTCGTCCTACAGATATGACACACTTGTCACAATCGTAGGACTCCTTCTCACAAATCACGCGGTAACCCTTCTCCAGCCGTTCCACCGCCTGAACAGGGGTATCGAAATAAAATGTCGCCTTATCTTTCAACACCGCATACAGATTCTCCAGCACAACGTAATTAATATCCGTTCCCAGATGTCTTACAGATGCGTCCAGCAGATTCAGCTTGTGCTGCAGGCACAGCTTCTTAAAATTGCTTCCCGCCGTGGAATACAGCTTCGTCCCCGCGCCGCCATACTTCATATTGATATCGTCCACGTACTTCATCAGCTCTATCGCCCGCTTCTTGCCCACGTGCTCATACAGCGTACCGCCAAAATCGTTGGTGATATTATATTTTCCATCGGAAAAGGCTCCCGCGCCGCCAAAGCCGCTCATAATGGAACAGCTCCTGCAATTAACGCAGCTTTTGACCTTATCCCCGTCAATAGGACAGTGGCGCTTCTCCAGAGAATGTCCGGCTTCCATAACCGCGATTTTTAAATCCTTATTCTGCTGCGCCAGTTCATAGGCCGAAAAAATACCGCCCGGACCCGCGCCGATAATAATTACGTCATATTTCATACTTACCCTCATCTCTGCGCTGTTTTTCACTCTTCTCTCCCTTTTACCCCGCTTAACTCTTGGACGTAACCTCTTTGAACTTACAATAGAGAATCGCCGTAAGCGTACTGATAAAGGTCGCCACAATCGCCGGCGCAATAATACCCGCCGGATTCACGCTGCCGTACTGGCTGCGATAAGCTATCATATTAACGGGAATTAATTGCAGCGAAGAAATATTAAGAATCAGGAACGTACACATTTCTCTGCTGGCGGAACAGCTCCTTCCCGCCGTGCCGTCGCCGATGCCATATTCCGGATTGCCTCTCTCCCGCTCTAGCTGCGCCAGAGCCTCCATTGCCTTTAATCCCGCCGGCGTACAGGCCCAGCCAAGTCCCAGCACATTGGCTATCAGATTGGTCGCAATGTACTCCCGTGACGGGTGATCCTTGGGAATCCTGGGAAACAGGAAGCTGATAAAAGGCTGTATTCCTCTCGTCATTTTTGCGATCAGGCCGGACTTCTGCGCAATCTCCATCAGGCCGACCCACAACGCCATAATACCGATCATGGTAATACACAAGGACACCGCGTCGCCTGCGGAATCAAGAGCCGCGTTAGTTACGTCCGCCATTCTGCCGGTAAAAGCGCCATACACAACCCCGATCAAAATCATAAATGCCCAGATATAGTTCAGCATAAAAATCCCCACAGGTCTCTTTCTGTCAATATATGTTTCTTCTGGTGATTCCAGAACCGCCCGCAGCAAAATCGCCCGCTTTTACCACTCCAGCACAGCGGAAGCCCAAGTCAGCCCGCCCCCGAATCCGGACAGGGCAATCTTCATTCCCGGTTTTAATAATCCCCTCTGGTTCATCTCATCTAACAGAATCGGCACGCTTGCCGCAGAAATATTTCCGCAATGATCCAGACTGATGGGAAATTTATCCTCAGCTACCTTCAGACGCTTTGCCACCGACTGAATAATGCGGATATTGGCCTGATGCAGCGCAAAATAATCGATATCCTCCACTCCAAGCCCTGCCTCCTCGATCACTTTGTGCAGGGAAGCCGGAACCATGGTCACCGCAAACTTATAGACCTCCTGACCGTCCATATGTATATACTGAAGTTCCTTCGGCGTCTGTATCAAAGGATTGTTATTAGTACGGTTTACGCCTGACAAAACCCTTCCCTTTACGCCGTCGGAGCCCAAATCGAACGCCAAAAAGCCCGCCTTTTCATCAGCGCGCACCACCGCCGCTCCCGCGCCGTCTCCAAAGAGGACGCAAGTGCTTCTGTCACTCCAGTCCATAATCTTGGACAGGGTCTCCGCGCCTATAATCAGCGCTGTTTGATAAGTACCGCACTGCAAATATGCATTGGCAATATGCAGCGCAAACATAAAACCGGAGCATGCGGCATTGATATCGAACGCCACCGCCCGTTCCGCACCGATGGCCGCCTGCACTTCACAGGAGCAGGCAGGCGTTATATAATCTGCGGATACCGTTCCCACAATAATCAGATCAATCTCCTCTGCGGTCACGCCCGCATTCTCCATAGCGCGTCTTGCCGCTTCGATAGACATGCTTGCTGTTGTCTCATCTTTAGCCAAATGACGCTTGCGGATACCGGTTCTGGAGCTGATCCATTCGTCAGAGGTATCCATAATTTGGGACAGATCGTCATTTGTCACAACATTTGCCGGAAGACAGCTTCCGGTTCCTATGATTCTTGTTTTCATATATTTATAACCTTTCTTTTCACCGATCAGCTTGCACTCGGCCGAAATTCATCTATAATATCTTTCACATGCTCTAACTTGGTAGCGCGGTAAGCATTGGCCCCACAGAAAAGAAGAGCGTTGTCCACGTTGCCGGTCACCGCGTTAACCAAAGCGTCCGTAATGCAGTAGGGAGTCTCCGCCTGCTTGCAGGTACTGATGCAAAGATGGCACTTCCCATGGGGAATCCGCCCTTCCTTCGCCCTCTTCATAAAAGGGTTCAAAATGGCGCGCCCCGGCATACCGACCGGGCTGTTGACAATCACAATATCCTCTTTTCTGGCGTCGATATAGGTCTGTTTGTAGGCGTCCGACGCGTCACATTCATAGGTCGTCACGAAGCGGGTTGCCATCTGCACACCGCTGGCGCCCATCTCAAAGCAGTGCTCCATATCCTCTCTGGTATAGACTCCGCCTGCCACGATTACAGGAATCTCCGTATCATGCTCCGCCGCCGTGGTATTGACATGCTCAATAATCGCTTTGATTTCATCATCATAATGCAGGGCTTCAATATCGTCCAACTGTTCCCGGTGAAATCCCAGATGTCCGCCCGCAAGGGGGCCTTCAATAACGACCGCGTCCGGCAGCCTGCTATACTTTTTCCACCAGTAACGCATAATCACCTGGGCAGATTTCACGCTGGATACAATAGGCGCCAGCTTTGTCCTGGCGGCGCCCGCCAATTTAGGCAGATCCATAGGAAGTCCCGCGCCGGATATAATCAAATCGATGCCGGCCGCTACCGCCGCTTTCACATACTCCTCATATTTTCTGGTAGCCACCATAATATTGACTCCCAGAATACCGCCCTTCGCATATTCGCGCGCTTTGCAGATTTCTGACTGAATGGCTCTTAAATTAGCGCCAATGGGATCGGTATCAAAATCCGGTTCCCTGTATCCGATCTGCGCCGTGGAAATCACGCCGATTCCTCCCTCCGCCGCTACCGCTCCGGCTAAAGAGGAAAGACTCACGCCGACTCCCATGCCGCCCTGTATAACGGGTACCTTTGCTACCAGCTCCCCTATTTTTAACGGCTTTATCGTAACCATACGCTTATGCCTTTTACCCTTTCTGCATATTTTCCTTATAAACCGGCCATAGATTTATGCCTGCCCAATAGCAAAGGTAAGCTCCGCCTGTGTCACCAGCTTGCCGTCCACATAGGCTTTTCCTGCTCCCATGCCGATAGGCCCTTTTATTTTAATAATCTCTGTTTCCAGAGTCAGTACATCGCCCGGCACCACCTTTCCCTTAAACTTCACATTGTTCAGCGCCGCAAAATAAGCCGTTTTGCCTTTAAATTCCGGCTGGCTTAAAATCGCAACCGCGCCCGCCTGCGCCAGCGCCTCCACAATCAGTACGCCCGGCATAACCGGTTCATTGGGAAAATGTCCCGCAAAAAACGGCTCGTTATAGGAAACGCACTTTTTAGCGACTATCCGTTTCCCCTCTTCTAACTCCTCAACGGTATCGATCAGCATAAAGGGCTGTCTGTGAGGAATGATTTCCATAATTTCCTTTGCTGTCATAAGCGACATATCTATATCCTCTCTTTCCGGCTTCTGCACTCTTTCGTCATCTACTTCTCTGCGCACAGCCTTACCGCAGGCCGCGCCTGCTTGCGATTTTCCTGACATCTTATGTTATGCTGTGTATTTCTTAACCAAAAGGCTGGCGTTGTGTCCGCCGAAGCCCAGAGAGTTGGACAAGGCATACTCAAATTCTTCCGTATAAGGCTCCTTACAGTAATTCAAATCGCACTCTTCATCCGGTATCTGATACCCTACCGTCTGGTGGATATAACCCTCCTGTAACTCCTTCACACAGGTGACGAACTCAATCGCGCCTGCGGCGCCCAGCAAATGGCCTATCATAGACTTCGTAGAATTAATCTTAATATCTTTCGCATGCTCGCCAAAGGTTAATTTGATCGCCCTGGTCTCGAAAAGATCATTGTGGTGTGTGCTTGTACCGTGGGCGTTAATATAGGTAATATCGTCTGTAGAAATACCGGCGTCCTTCACCGCATACTCCATAGCCTTGGCAGCGCCCGCGCCATCTTCGGCGGGAGATGTAATATGGAATGCGTCGGAGGTACAGCCGTAACCTACCACCTCCGCATAAATTCTCGCGCCTCGCGCTTTCGCGTGCTCCAGCTCTTCCAGCACCACAATAGCGGAGCCCTCGCCCATAACGAAACCGCTTCTCTCCTTATCAAAAGGAATGGAACATCTCTTAGGGTCTTCCGAGGTCGTCAGCGCTGTCAGCGCGGAAAAACCGCCGATTCCTATCGGACATACGCTTCCCTCCGTACCGCCCGCAACCATCACCTCGGCGTCGCCATACTGAATGGTCCGGAAGGCTTCGCCGATGGAGTTCGTACCGGTGGCGCATGCCGTCACCACGTTGATGCTCTTGCCTTTTAATCCAAACTGGATAGATACGTTGCCCGCTGCCATATTCGAAATCGTCAACGGTACAAACAAAGGCTCGATTCTGCCCGGCCCCTTTTCCAGCAATCTACTGTGGGAACGCTCCATGGCCTGTAAGGATCCTGTGCCGGAGCCTACTGCCACGCCCACACGGTAAGGATCTTCCTTCTCCATATCAAGTCCTGCATCCGCTATAGCTTCCTTTGTCGCCGCTACCGCATACTGGGAGAATAACTCCATTCTCTTAGCAGCCTTAAAATCCATGAAGCTTTTGGGGTCAAATCCCTTAACCTCAGCGGCCAGCTTGCACTTAAAATCTGTCGTGTCAAATCTGGTGATCGGCGCAAAGCCTGTCCTGCCTTCTTTGACGCCCGCCCAAAATTCATCTACGCTTAAACCGATAGGGGTAATCGCTCCCATACCCGTTACTACTACTCGTCTGCTCATTGTATCTCCTCCATAATTTTATATTAAATTGCCATTCCGCCGTCTACGGAAATTACCTGCCCTGTAATGTAAGAGGCTTTGTCGCTTGCAAGGAATGCCACTGTCTCCGCGATATCCTTCGGCGTCCCCACCCGTTTCAGCGGTATCTGCCCCAGAGTTGCCTCTTTGGCTGCCTCCGTCATCGCCTGCGTCATATCGGTATCAATAAAGCCCGGAGCCACGGCATTGACTGTAATGCTTCTGCCTGCCAGCTCTCTTGCCATGGACTTGGTCAGTCCGATTACTCCGGCCTTAGAAGCGGAATAATTGGCCTGTCCTGCGTTGCCCAGTACCCCGGATACGGAGGATAGATTGATGATTCTGCCGGCTCTCTGCTTTAAGAACGGACGGTACATATGCTTAATGGTATTAAAAGCGCCCTTCAGATTCGTATCGATCACCGCGTCGAAATCCTCTTCCGTCATCTTAATGACCAGATTATCTCTCGTAATTCCCGCATTATTCACTAAAATATCAATATGGCCAAAAGCGGCAAGCATCTCTGTAATCATTTTTCCACATGCCTCATAATCCGCTACGCTGCACTGTACCGCCACAGCCCTTCGACCCATCGCCTCTATCTGGGCGGCTACCTCTTCCGCTTTTTCCTTAGAGCCGTTATAATTCACAATCACATCTGCGCCATACTCTGCAAGCGTCAACGCAATCTGGCGGCCGATACCTCTGCCCGCGCCCGTTACCAATGCTACTTTCCCTGTTAACATCTTTGCCTCCATTCTTCCTGTTCTCTTATCAATTCTTCCCCATCAGCTCCGAAAGCTTCTCTAAATCCTCTATTTTCTCTATATTAGCGACCTTCATGTCCCTGTTAATCTTACGCATAAATCCGGATAAGGTTTTACCCGGCCCAATCTCTACAAAAGTGTCTGTCCCATCGGCAATCATACGTTCTATAGTCTGCTGCCATTTCACGGAAGAAGAAACCTGCTGTATCAGCAGCGGCTTCACCTCCGCCTTGTCCTTCACATAATCTGCGGTCACGTTAGCGATATAGGGAATCTGAATATCATGAATCTCTACCTTCTCCAACTCTGCGGCCAGCTTCTCTCCGGCTCCCACTAACAACGGAGAATGAAAAGGACCGCTGACCTTCAAGGACACACATCTCTTAGCGCCTGCTGCCGTCAGCTTCTCCACTGCCGCCTGTGCCGCCCCTTCTTCACCGGTAATAACGATCTGTCCCGGACAGTTATAATTAGCGATCGTGACCATTCCCGGCGTCTCCTCGCAAATCTGCTCGATTACCGCCGTATCCAGTCCAAGCACCGCTACCATTGCGCCGCCCTGGGGTACCGCCTCCTGCATATAGATACCGCGCTTGCGGACTACTTGAAACACATCTTCAGGACTCATCACGCCGCTGGCCACCAGCGCGCCATATTCTCCCAGGCTTAAGCCCCCTGTCACATCCGGCTTAAAGCCCCTTTCCTCTATTGCCTTTAACATTGCTACTTCTGTTGCCAGCATAGCGATCTGTGTATACTCTGTAATATTAATCTGTTCATTCTCTTCAAAGCAAAGCGCCGCTACGTCTAATCCGCTTGCTTTGCCAGCCAGCTCAAACATCTCTCTGCAGACCGGAATCTGCTCATAAAAATCCTTCCCCATACCTACATATTGTGCTCCCTGACCAGGAAACATAAATGCTGTTTTACCCATAATTTTCCTCCATTTCGAAGCGTTTGCCCCTTTAATAGTTTGATATTCAAAGTATTTAATTATAAAGAACGCGCCCTGACGTATTCTCACGCCGAGCGCGGTCGTTTACGACATACTTTCCCGTCGCACGAATACGCATAAGCTTTCACCTTATGGAGAGGTCTTCAAAAGCTTCTCTGCTTCCTGCATGATCTCCTCGATCATCTCCTGACAGGTCTGTTCCTTACTGACCATACCGGCAATCTGACCGGCCATAAGCGTACCGGATACCACATCACCTTCCACAACCGCTTTGCGCAGAGAACCGAGCGTAAGCTTCTCCATCTCTTCCAGAGACGCTCCCTCTTTCTCCATCTGTAAATATTCTCTCGTCAGTTTATTGCGAATCTGGCGAATCGGATGGCCGTTGCTCATTCCGGTAACCGCGGAATCAATATCCTTCGCGGCAATAACTTTCTGCTTGTAATTATTATGTACCGTACATTCCTTCGCTACCAGGAAACGGGTTCCCATCTGTACGGCGTCAGCGCCCAACATCATGGCTGCGGCAAATCCCCTGCCATCTGCGATACCGCCGGCGGCGATAACCGGAATCGTAACGGCGTCCACTACCTGCGGTACTAAGGTCATGGTCGTGGCGGAACCGATATGCCCGCCGGACTCCGTTCCTTCTGCAACGACGGCGTCAGCGCCGGCACGCTCCATCATCCTGGCAAGTCCCACGCTGGCCACGACAGGAATCACCTTAACCCCCGCTTCCTTCCACATAGCCATGTATTTAGCCGGATTGCCTGCTCCTGTTGTGACTACCTGAACGCCCTGCTCCACGATCACCCTGGCAATTTCATCCGCTTCCGGGTTCATAAGCATTACATTCACACCAAAAGGCTTCTCTGTCAACTCCTGCGCTTTCTGAATCTGCTCTCTGACAAAGGACGCCGGTGCTCCGCCTGCTCCGATAATTCCCAAACCGCCGGCTTCAGACACTGCCGCCGCCAAATGGTATTCAGCCACCCATGCCATACCGCCCTGAATCACCGGATACTTGATACCCAGAAGTTCTGTTATTTTTGTCTTCATATTGATAACCTTGCTTCCTTCAAACGTTTCCCTTTATGCTTCTACGCCTTTGTTCTTCATATACTCAATAACCGCGCCGACCGTTGTGATCTGCTCTAAGTCTTCAGAAGGGATCTCTACGCCGTATTCTTCCTCGAAAGCCATTACCAGCTCGAATAAGTCTAAGGAGTCTGCGCCTAAATCGTCCTTGAAAGAAGATTCCTCTGTGATCTCTACTCCATCTAAGTTTAACTGTTCCTGAATAATTTCGATAACTCTCTCTAACATTTTCTTATCTCCTTTTCGCCATTAAAAAATAGTTTGACATTCAAAGTATATTCTCTGACCCTCTATTTGTCAATCTTAATTTTACGGATTCTTACGTTTTTGTCAATCAGTTTGACAATAAATATTGATAAATATCTCTTTTGGATACCCCCCGATCCTTCGCGACCTGCTTCATGGCGCTCTTTTCATCCATTCCCTCCTTTTCGTAATACGCCATATGCTGCTCGATGCTCATATTCCGCCACGCGTTCTTTTCCTCTTCCATTTTCTGTTGTATACTTTTCCCCTCAATGACCAGTACATATTCCCCGCGGGGTTCTTCTCTTTCATACATGCGCAAAGCCTCTTCGATGGTGGTGGGCAGTACCGTTTCGAATTTCTTAGTCAGCTCCCGGCATAGTGTCAGCCGTCTGTTTCCCAGCGCGTCGTTCAGTTCCCCAAGGGTTTTTACCAGATGATGCGGCGCTTCATAAAGAATCATCGTTCTGGATTCCTGTTTCAGTTCTTCCAGTATCCGCCCCCTCTCCTTCCTGTCCGCCGGCAGAAATGCCTCAAAGCAGAATCGACGGGTACTGAGCCCGGACAGGGTCAGCGCCGTAATGCACGCGGCTGCGCCCGGCAAAGAGGTGACCCTGATCCCCGCCTCATGACATTTGGCCACAAGCACCTCCCCCGGATCGGAAACAGCCGGAGTCCCGGCGTCCGTAATCAGCGCCACATCTTTGCCCTGCTGCATCTGCGCTACCAGGTAGTCCGCTTTTTCTACTTTATTATATTCATGATAGCTGGTCATAGAAGTCTTTATTTCAAAATGATTCAGCAGCCTGATACTGTTGCGCGTATCTTCCGCCGCGATCAAATCCACGCCGCGCAGCGTTTCCACTACACGGGGCGTCATATCGCCCAGATTGCCGATAGGCGTTGCGCATATATATAACATTCCCGACATTTTCCGCTCCTTTTATCGCCCGCATCCTGTCCTATGCAGGAATTCGCCTCCGGCGTTAATAGCCATATATCTCATAAATTTCCGGCATATACACACCCGGTTCCCGATAGACAATCAGCGGTTTTTCCACCCTCATTCTGGGTTTCCCGCCCCGGTTCGCCTCAATCAGCACCATATTAGGTTCCTTGTCCACAAAGGGATATACTAACTGCATCCGTTTCGGTTCCAGCTTATATGCCTGTAAAACCGTCATAATTTCAGCCAGCCGAAAGGGTCTGTGTACCAGGAAGAAATTTCCGCCCGGCTTCAGCAGCTTCGCCGTCTGCGATACCACATCCTCCAACGTACAGAGGATTTCATGTCTCGCAATCGCTTTCGCGTCTCCTTCGTTGGGAATCCCATGCCGTCCGATCATATAAGGCGGATTGCAGGTAATAACGTCAAAAGAAGCAGCGTCAAACAGACTCCCTGCCTCTTTAATATCCCCTGTCACAATATCAATTTTATGGCTAAGCCCATTCATAAGAACGCTGCGCCTCGCCATATCCGCGCTGTCTTCCTGAATCTCTAACCCGGTCAAATGCTCCGCCTGCGTCTTAGCCTCCAGCAGAATCGGAATAATACCGGTTCCGGTTCCCAGATCCAGCACGCGCGCTCCCTCTTTGACCCGCGCGAACCCGGACAGGAGCACCGCGTCCATTCCAAAACAAAACCGTCCGGTATCCTGAATAATATGATATCCGTTGCGCTCTAAATCGTCAATTCTTTCATTCTCTTTCAGCACGACCTTGTTTTCTGATATCATATCCTGTCCTTCATCTTTACAGTTTTATACAGTTTATTCCGCGATTTGCTTCTAGTCTTTTAATTATCATCCAGCTTGGATTTACTGGAATCCTGTTTTTCCAGCTTTTCTAATTCCTTTAATTCCATATCGCTGACGTCCACCTTATGATTCTTATTATGTTTTCTCTTAAAGCGAAGCTGCTCCGCCTTATATTCCTGAATTTCCTTCTCGTCATTTACATTTACAATAACCTTTACCATCTGGCGCAGCACATTGACGCTCTGCACCTCTCCCTTCAGGCCGTCTTCCGTAGTGACGAAATCTCCCACATTAGGAAGCCTTCTGTTTAATTCCTCATAGGTTTCCTCCTCGTTCTTCAGACAGCACATCAGCCTTCCGCAGACGCCGGATATTTTGGTCGGGTTAAGGGACAGGTTCTGTTCCTTTGCCATCTTAATCGATACCGGCGCGAACTCGGATAAATGGGTATGGCAGCATAAAGGCCTTCCGCAGATACCAATACCGCCCACAATTTTTGTTTCGTCCCTTACCCCGATCTGACGAAGTTCAATTCTGGTCTTAAAGACAGACGCCAAATCCTTTACAAGCTCCCTGAAATCGATTCGGCCGTCCGCCGTAAAATAAAATAATACCTTATTATTGTCAAACGTATATTCCGCATCGATCAGCTTCATCTGCAAACCGTGTTTTTGAATTTTCTCCAAACAGATTTTATAAGCGTCCTTCTCTTTCTGTTTATTAGCGGCTTCCTGCTCGTCGTCCTTCTGCGTTGCCACACGCAGAACCGCTTTAAGAGGCTGAATGACCTTATTATCTTCTACCTCCTTCGGATCGCATACCACAGTGCCGTACTCAATGCCCCTGGCAGTCTCCACAATCACATGATCGTTTCTCTTAATCGCTAATTTCCCCGGAGCGAAATAATATATCTTCCCGGCGGTACGAAACCGCACGCCTATCACCTTTGTCATAATCTATCAACCTCCATTTGTTAATCCCCGAACTTAAAGTCCGGCCTTTGTCTCAATTCTCCTTAATGGTCAGAAGCAGCAGCTCCATCGTGAGATCAAAATTAACGTTTGCCTCCAGCCTTCTCTTGGCCTGCTGCAGCGCGTTCACAATGATTTCGATTCCTTCATAGGTGCTTCTGTCCGCCACTTTCCTGATCTGCTGCAGTTCATCCTTGAAAATAAGGCTGTTGACGTCCTTGGTCGCTTTATACAGCAGTACGTCCCGATACCACACGGACAGAATATCCAGATAATCGTTTACGTCAAACTTGTACTCGTTAATCTTCTTAATCGCCTTGACGATTTCGTTGATTTCCATATCGTTAATGTATTTTACTAACGTAATGACTTCATCTTTAACCTTCTCAAATTCCTCGCTGCTGGCAAGCAGCTTCGCCTTTCCGATATTGCCTCTGGCAAAAGCCACGCATATATTTGCCTTGTAATCCGGCACGCCCAACTCTTCCATCAGATATTTTTTCACAAGAGCGTCCGGCACCGGCTTCATGTGAAGCACTACGCATCTGCTCAAAATCGTAGGAAGAAGCGCCTCCACATGAGTGGTAAGAATCAAAATCACCGCATATTCCGGCGGCTCCTCCAGCGTCTTAAGCAGCGCGTTCTGCGCCTGCACCGTCATCTTCTCCCCTTCGTTCATAATATAAATCTTGCGCGGGCTGTTGTAAGGCTTGATACCGATATCGCTGTTAATCTGGTTCCGGATATCCTCTACGCCTATGGTATTGGGCTTCTCATGGCTGATATAGATCACATCCGGCTGATTATCGCTCAGCGCCTGCTTACAGGAATGACATTCCCCGCAGGGCTCTATACCGCCTTTTTCACATTGCAGCGCCATCGCGAAGATACGCGCTATAAACTCTTTGCCGGAGCTTCGCTCGCCGTTAATAATATAGGCATGCGAAACCTTATTCATGGAAATCGCGTTCTGTAAATGCTCCTTTAATTGTTCCTGTCCGATAATATCCGAAAATTTAGCCATTTCGTCTCCATTCCGAAGCGATTTTGCCCCTAACCTGTCAATATCGGTTAAGTAAAGATATCCAGAAGCAGCCCCCGGATTTCTCCGATCTTATTCAAAATCGCAATATTGTCCTGTTCCTCTTTTACCAGCTCCTGCGCCAGCTCGTCCAGATTCTGATCCACCAGGCGAATAATTCCATAGACCCTGTGCCGTCCCTTTCTGTCCAGAAAATTCTCTCTGGAAAAGGCATGGGAGCGATTAACGATTTCATTCATAAAATCCTTAATCAACGCCCGGTAACGCTTCATGTCCTTAATATCACGATGCTTTGCCAGCTTATCGCCCTGTCTGGTAATCTCCTCCAGCATACCGGTTAACGCGTTTTGCAAATCCTGTTCCGCAATTCTGCTGACAAGCGTAAATTTAAAATTACTGTCCGTCTCCTGCGGTGTCTGGGTCTGTTCCACCTGCATTGTCTGCTGCGTCTGGTTTACTTTGATGTCCACTCCTGCCACCTCTCTCCCTGAGCCTACACTTCAGGCCACAGGATAATCTGAACAGATTACTGTAGCTGTTCCTGTAGATAGCTCACAATTTCCCTCAGGCAACTGTCCAGCTCATCATTATAAAAGCTCCTCCGGATTCCCGCCAGCTCCATCTTTTCTTCCGCAAAATCCTTGGCATCTGCCAGAAAACGCCTGCACATTTCCTCATACCCCGGGTGATCCTGCGCCTTCTCCCGGTCAAACGCCCTCTGGAGACGCACGCCGTCGTCCAGATCAATCATAACCGGCACTACCTTATCCGCACCGTAGAACTTCTGTATCTGGGAATAAGCTTCCAGCGTCCCGATCAGAATATAAGAATTTTCCTCCAATGCAACCGCTTCGTCTGCCACTGTAAAATACCGCCAGATACCCAAACAGGTATGGTAGGCTCTATCTTCTATGATCTTCCCCTGGCTAAAAAGCTTCTGATATCCTTCCTCGTCCGTAAAATGGTACTCAACGCCCTCTGTCTCTCCGACCCGGATAGGTCTGGTGGTATAGGGCACAATAGCCTTTAATGGTATCTGCTTTTGTTCCAGCAATTTTTTATAGATTGTATCTTTTCCCGATGAGCTTTTTCCCATCAGGCACACGATCTTACCCATAGACAATCCTTCTTCCCGCCGCCTTTCTCTTCCAAATAAGGCTCCGTCTCCTACATTCCGCAGAAAAAGGGCGGGAACGAATTTATATTCTATTTAATAATGCCATATTTTAACAGGAATTTCAAATTTTTCTGTACAGGCCTGCCGTCAATCTGATAACGGCTTCTCCACGGTCACGGGAATACTGCCCGTCTCCCTAATCCCATACACCTGTAAACCCGCTTCAATGCTGCCTTGTATCTCCTTTAACAAATCTTCGCTTATTACTTCTCCGGGCGCCAACAACGGTATCCCCGGAGGATACGGGACAATAAAATCCGCCGCCGTACGTCCCGCCGATTCCATGAAGGGCAGCTCCTCCTGCGGACTATGGAAAGCCTGTGCGGGCGTCATGCGCTTCTCCGGCGCTGTATTTTTCCAATCCGTTTTCCCAGACCCGGTTCGATTTCGCCGCGCCTCGCGTCCCGCCTTTCCCTTCTCTTTTATCCTAGCATCTATCCGCAGAATTGCGTCAGCCAATCTCTTCCAGCCTTC
Organism: Clostridiales bacterium; assembly: GCA_021199255.1. Classification (GTDB taxonomy): domain Bacteria; phylum Bacillota; class Clostridia; order Lachnospirales; family Lachnospiraceae; genus UBA3282. The sequence continues at coordinate 79,224 of JAJQIK010000011.1, forward strand.
CTCTGTGTCCATAATTGTCATCATGGCGAGCACATAGCTGTTCGCCGCCATTTCCATCTGCAAATGATATTCGTCCCGCAGAATATCATATAATTGGCGGCCGCTCATAGACGTTCCCTTAACGGAAATTACCAGCTTGCCGATATCCCATCCCGCAAAAGCATACCCGCCGCCTGAAATGTTCTCCGCTTTTCCCACGCGGATATGGTTACAGGCGCTCACCCGCCGGATAAAAATATCATATTGTCTCTGATAAAAAGCGAACCGTTCTTCCCCCTGTTCCTCCAGATAACGAATACAGGAATCCATACTCGCCATCAGGACATAGGACGGACTGCTTGTTTGCAGCATTGCCAGATAACGCCGCAGTCTCCCGCGGTCAACACGCTTTCCATTGACATGCAGCAAAGCCGTCTGCGTCATTGCCGGAAGGGTTTTATGAAGACTATGGATCACCAAATCCGCGCCCGCCGCAACAGCGGCGTTTTTCAAATGCGCGCCATGAGCCTCGTCTACAATCAGGATTTTATTCCTCTCATGTACCGCCTGCGCGATTTCCTCCACATCCGACAGGATTCCCTCATACGTCGGCGATGTAATGACTACCGCCCTGCTGTTGGGATACCGATCCAGGAATCGCTTTATCTCCTCAGCATCTGCTCCGTCATAGATATCATATTCCTCTATCACCTTCGGATAATAATAGTGCAAAGCCAGTCCCTGCATAATCGCCGCGTGGTACACCGATTTGTGGCAGTTCCTGGAAATCAGAATTTCGTCTCCCTGCCCGGTAACCGCCATAATGGACGCCAGTATCCCGCAGGTACTGCCGTTTACCAGATAATAGGTTTCCTCCGCGCCATACAGCCGCCCGGCTCTTTCCTGCGCCTCTTTAATCAGCCCCTCCGCATGATGCAGATTGTCGAAGCCGTCAATCTCGGTGATATCAAGCCCATAGTATTCCGCCATTTCACCCGCCTGGGGATTGCGCTTATGCCCCGGCATATGATAAGGATAAAAATCCGTATCCCCATACGCCTTCAATGCCTGATACAAGCTCCTGTCCGCCGTCCGCCCCTGTTCCATGCTCAAGTTCATCCCTCATTATTGTTCAATCAAATCATGCAGTACCTTAGCCCGATGCGCCCACGTATGCGCTCCTTTCGCCATGCTATATCCCTGGTCGGCGATTTCCTGCATTTGCGCCGGATTCTCCAGAAGCCCCGCTGCAATCTCCGGCAGCTTATCCATCTGCGATAAAGAATAAACGCTGCTGTCCACACCGTCATGCAGAATGTCGTCCAGATATACGCTGCTGTCTGTCAGGCACACAGCCCCGTTGAGCATCGTATTAAAGATTCTGTCATGGGCGCCGTCCTTAAACCAGGGCATTACATTTAGGGAAAGCTTGGTCTGACACAGCTTTTTAAGGCAGCCTGCGGAATCCAGATTATTCATCAAAATCAAATTCTGCTTCTTCTTACAGGGTAGCAAATCCCAGCCGTCGCCAAATACATGCACCGGAATATCCGCCTCCACTAATTCCTGCACCGCCCTGCCCCTGATCGTATAGCGGACATACAGATCGATAAAGGTAAGCGCCGCCATGGTTTTTTTCAGTTCTTCCTCCGGCACCTCTCCCAATTCATCGATAAGATGCGCCTCCGCCACTTCCTCCACGGTTTTCCATGGATTAGCCAGCAGATCGTCGATCATGCCATAATAAAACGCCGTATACTCATCATCGATTCTTGTGATATACTTTTCAAAGGTCTTGGGAACACAATAATTCCCCACCATGGTCACATCATACTTGCGGCACTCAACAGGCACTCTGGACTTATTCGGATACAATTCCGTGCCGGCCAGCGGCAGAAACAGGCCGCTCTCTATCTCAGGAAAAAATCTGCGCATATATTTGACATGATTTCTGTCAATGCTTATATGATGGTATCCTTCAGGTACTTTTTCCAAAAAATGGTGATAATACATGGGGTGATCTACTACAATATTATAACTGGGAATGTTCAGCGCGTCCCACATTGATCTGCCATTCTCGTCTAAGAAATACTCCTCTCCGCTCATCCCATGAAAATTAAAATTAATCAGCACCGTATTCCCTTTTTCGAAGAAGTGATGAAAAAACTTCTCGGTGCTGCTCCAGGGCTTACTTAAATTATACACAAATACTTCATGCCCCATCTCCTTCATCGCCTCGGAGATCTGTATGGAAAAATATCCCTGCGTCTCTATATCGCCCTCAAAAAACATGATTCTTTTCATATGTGCGCCTTGTGCCTTTCTCAGCCTTTATATTCTAATGCGAGACTGCCGTTTTTTCCTCTCTATCCCGATATAAAACCGCGGTAATAATAAAGCTTGCCGCAAAGGCTACGATACCCACTATAATAGCCTTAATCAGATTATACGGCTCTTCTGCACTGTAAAACATCAAAATGGAAGGAATACTTGGAAAAGTATAAATATAACAATGTACCGCAATAATCCCCTGCACGATACCCCCGATCATACAGCCCAGTATATTACCAATCGCAGGCGTTTTTTCCTTATAACAAATGCCAAAGATGGACGGCTCGGCAATCCCCGGAATCAACGCCGTGACCATCGCGCTGAATGACATGGATTTCAGTTCCGGCTTGCTGGTTTTTACAAATACCCCCAAATCACAGCCCGCAAGGGAAATATTCGAAATAAACAGGGCTACCATAATACCGTAATCTACGCCTGTCAAACCAATCTGCGTAATGGCTAACGTCATAAAAATCCAATGCATTCCTGTGGATACCAGCACCAGCGTCAAAGCCCCAAACAACCCCCAGGCCAAAATCGGCGCTTCTGTCTGCATACTATTCAATCCGTTCGCCAAAGCGTTGCTGATCAAGCTTACCACCGGCTCAATGACCACAATGCCCAACAGGGAGGTAACCAAAATTACGCATACCGCCAAAAAGTATGGCTGCAAACTTTCTTTTATTATTTTTTTGAAAAAGCGCATAATCCGCGACATACAGTAAATTAACAAAATAATGGGAATCACGTTGTACGCGTAAGTCGCGGACACCACCGGAATCCCAATAAAGGTAACCCTTTCACCGCTCTCCATCAGCGTCGCAAAGTCCGGAAGCAGCATCACGCACACGCTGATAATCGCAGCCAGCGGATCTGTTTCAAAATGCTTTGCCGAGGAATAGGCTACCATAACCGGCAAAAAATAGAACGGCGCGGTAGCAATGGCTGACATAATCGTCTCCGTTGTCCCCGTTAGAAGATGTATCGTAGTCAGAAGCAATACCATCATTTTCAAAATCCCGCCCGCTAAAAGAATGGGGATCACAGGCGCCATACATTCGCTGATATGGTCAAACACCGCCGACAGAGATGTCTTAATCGTTTTCATATTTATAACCATGCCTTTCCACAGCCTGCAAGCTTTACTGCATGAGGTGTATACATCGTAAAACGCAAATTGCTGCGTAACGCGAATCCAATTCGTGTCAAAGCTCCTCTGAAACTGCTATCTCTTATATCGGCAGAATCTTCCGTTTATTAATCAACATTCTCACGCCTATTTATCATAGCATATTTTAGTCCTAATGGATACGCTTATCTGCAATCCCTTCGCAAAGGAATCTTTACGAAGGTCAGTATCCGGCCATTCTGTAACAGCGCTCCTTCAGGCCTTTGCAGCAAATAAAATAAGAAGCGTCGATAAAATCAACACTTCCTCTCTCTTTAATAAAGCACGGGATATCAACAGGGGTTCAAATCCCCCATTTACGTTCCCTCATTATTTCAATGAAGCACGGGGGATTCGAACCCCCGACAACCTGATTAAAAGTCAGGTGCTCTAC
>JAJQIK010000034.1 GCA_021199255.1 Clostridiales bacterium
GGTAAAAGGGAAGCAAGGCTTTTCAAGAAAAAAGATTACGTCTTTGATATTCATATGAAACCTGGCGAAAGCGAAGCGGACAAGCAAATGGCGAGATTTGAACAGGCAGAGAGAGAACAGGTTGAAGCCGAGAAGAAAATTGAATCGGAAAGGCTTGTTAATCTTGACGAGCAATGGGATGATTTGAAAGCCGAAATTGAAAAGATAATAAATGATATTATCTGCATTTTAGATGGCAAAGATGTAAAGGCATTACGTGCGGCAAGGTTTGAGAATAAGGCAACGCTACTGTATGCACGTATGGAAGAATACGATATGACCACAGCGGGCAAGATTCAAAAGGCGGCAGACGCTATCTCGGAAAAGATGGCAAAGATGAAAGACTTACAAAAGTCAATTTAAACAAACAGAAAAACAATTATGATTTGGGAGGACAAATTGAAAACAAAGACAAAAACTAAAATTTTGCCGTTGCTGCTACTGGCGGTAACGGCGGCAACAATGGTGTTTAGTACTGGCGCGGCTTCTGCATCTGCGGAAGAGAATTGCGAACACGAGTACGAAAGTGTGTTGCATGACGCTACCTGTACGGAGAGCGGGTACACAGAATATACCTGCTCTATATGCGGCGACAGCTACACTGATGACTTTACTGAAGCAATAGGGCATACGTTTTCATCTGTAACGGTAGAACCTACGTGTACAACAAAAGGATTTACGACCTATGTGTGTACAGTGTGCGGCTACCAATATACGGATAACTATGTAGATGCGACGGGGCACAATTATTCAGAAGTAGTGGTAGATCCAACCTGTACTGAAGTCGGATACACGGAACACATATGCCTAACTTGCGGAGATAGTTACAGGGATAACTATGTTGACGCGAACGGGCATACATACACGGTGGAAGTAACGGAGGCTACCTGTACCATAGACGGCTACACGACTTATACTTGCGATGTCTGCGGTGAAACGCATACAGGCGACGTGGTGGAAGCGACGGGGCATAGCTACATAGATACGGTAGTCGCGCCAACCTGTGTTTCATATGGATACACGGAACACGTCTGTGAAAATTGCGGCGACAGGTATGTAACAGATTATATCGCACCTACGGGACATACTTTCAAAGATGAAGTGGTAGCACCTACTGAAACGGAGATGGGTTATACAAAACACACCTGTACTTCTTGCGGGTATATCTATCTTACGGACTTTTCTACAAGTTCTGACAGCGGCTATATCCACGACTACATAGGTGAAGTGGTTGCACCAACTTGCACGGAACAAGGGTACACCGTTTATACTTGCACCATTTGCGGGGACAGTTACATTTCGGACTACACAAACGCAACTGGGCATAGTTATACGGAGTATGTAATAGCCGCGACCTGTGAAGATGACGGCTATACAATTTATGTCTGTGATAACTGCGGAGATAGTTATATAAGTAATTACGTTCAGGCGATAGGGCATAGTTATTCGGCAAATGTTACCGAGCCGACTTGTACAGAGAGCGGTTATACGGAATATGTTTGCGAAACTTGCGGTATAAGTTACATTGACAATATTACTGAAGCGACTGGTCATAGCTATTCACTTAAAGGTATTTCGGTAGACAGGGCAAACAAGCTGGTTACTGTAAGATATTACTGCGATTGCGGCGAAGATGGCACGGACGAGCTAACCTTACTGTTTACGGACGAGAGCGGCGAGATAACTGCCCTGACTTTTGATAACGGCACAGTAGATTATTCTGCATTAGTTACGGGATACTACACGGCGAATTTGGTGGATAATGACGGAAACGTCTTAAGCGCGTTTATTATAGGCGAGATTACCAAAGATACCCAAACAGAGGACGTCGGCAGTACGGACGAGCCTGTAGTTGAGCCTGAAACACCAAGCGAAGACGACGGAGAACAGGGCGAAGCCGAACATACGCATACTTATTATCTGTACACGGATTTGGATACGGAAAGCAAAACGCTTACGTTAAGATATGTGTGTTCGGAGGGCGATTATGACGGCACATCAGCTTTAAAGGTAGCTTTCACAAACGCCAATGGTACAACCATTTATCTTGTACCCGATGAAAACGGGGTGGTAGATTTTTCAGTGCTTACGGGCGAGTACTCAATACAGGTAGTATCCGAAGATAGCGAAGTGCTTACAACTTTTACTATAGCGGAGGAAGTTACAGAGCCTGAAACGCCCGATGCGGACGAGCCTGTTACAGAAGATCCCGCCGAAGAAGAACCAGATACGGATGAACCTACAGCGGACGAACCTGTAACAGACGGCGATGAACAGCAGTCTGGCGATACGCAAGACAGTACCGATAGCGAAGATGAAAACGGAACGACTAATGCCGGGGACGAAGATACAGAAGAAAGTTCTAACGGTACGTTCATAGTTATGCTTGTGGTGTTCCTTGTAGTGCTTGCAGGCGGTATTACGGCACTTGTGATTTTTAACAAAAAGGGCAAGAAAAACAAAGAAGAAAACGATAAAAATTAAAGGGGGAATTAAGAATTTATGAATTTATTAGCAGAAACGACAACTTTAGACGGTAGCCTTTCATCTATCGTGTCAAAATTAAGCGACTTAATGGACAGCTTTTGGGTCTACATAGTTATGGCTTTGGCTGTAGTCGTAGTTATTTGGGGTGCATACATAGGCATAAAAATTGCTATTGCACACAAAAATGAAGAGAAAATCAATGCGCGCGACATGGTGAAGAACCTCATCATCGGCATTATAATTATCTTCGTCGTGGCTATGGGTGCGCCTTTGCTTATAGAAGGTTTATCTGCATGGGTAGGTTAATCTCTATAGCAAAAGAATAAAGTAAAAAGTGTGGTTGGGCGGCACATATGTGCCGCCCAATTATAAAAATTACTATGAAATTATTGCTCTAAAAGGTCAGGTACGGTGCAACTTAAAACACGGGCTAATTTCAAAACTGTTGCAGCTTCGGCTTTATTTATATCTTTAGATTTTTGCTCGTAAGCCTGTATCGTCCTGATAGAAATTTGTGAAGCAATGGCAAGTTCAGACTGGCTTAAATGTGCTTGTTGCCTTAAAAGGCTTAACCGTGAAGGTGCTTTTTTATTAAGTCTGTCTAATTCTTCTACAAAATTTGTTATATCCATTTCGTGGTAAACAGGATACATATTCAAAAGAGTAGAGACAGACACAAAAGAAAAAATGTACTTGAACGAAAACTCCTTCTGATACTGGTAATATCCAAGGTAATCTCCGCACCAGTAATAAGCTGACCTGTCAATGGAAACGTAAGGCTTTGGTGTAAGAGATATACTTGCTTCAGACAGGATTATTTCACAAAGTTCACTGCCAGCAATACCGCAAAAATATTTGGGGTTTCTGTGTTCAACTTCCTTTGTTATTGAAGATTTACAGAAAATCTCAATAAATTTTTCAGGATCAAGCTCAAGCGTAGTAAGGGCGTAATCAAAACATTCGGCAAGTAACCGTCTTAAAATGTTACAGGTATAATCGTTTATCATCGGGTAAAATGTTCTCCTGTAAGATATTCAGCATATACAAGCCCTGTGCGGCATTACTTCGCGTCGTAATGTAGTCTTTGCGGGCTTTTTCATCGCGTACCATTCTTTTGCTGTAATAAATAGTATGGTTTACTTGGTCGGCTTTAATAAAAGATATATTGTCAAAGGCTTTTGGGGAAATCAGAACGTATTGAATACCAAGCCTGCCGAGTTTCATAGCTTCTGCAAGTTTTTGCAGGGAAATTGTGCTTGACAAAAAATCTCTTGCAAAAGAGAAGTAAGAGTCATCGGCGCGGTAGCCCACGATATAATCATAAGGTGCTTTATCAATAGAAAAGTTTTTTATCAAGTAGTCTTTGGCTTCCTGCATAAGAGATGAAGTAGTACCAAAGCTGCGGTTTTGTACAAGCATAGCAAGCCAATGCAATATTGAATACTGCTTGTCGTTAAGATTAAGAACGGTTAAGTTGTTTGCGTTAAATTCGTATTCATTTACATATCCGTCCATATCGCTTGAAGCAGACCATTCGCAACCGAGTTCATATTCAGGAGTAAGGTAAAAACCTGAACCATAGTCGTTTGTCGTTTTGCCTTTGCCGTAAATTGGGTTTTGTACAATCTCTTTGCTTCCGTGATACAAAATCATAGTAATTAACCTCACCTTTTAAATATTATACCACTATAGTAGTATAATGTCAACAATAAAATAAATAAAAGGAATTAAGAAATGATAATATTTTTACAAGAACTATCAATGCAATTATTCCTGTGGATGCTACAGCTTGTAGACGGCGTTATAGACTTGTTTTCGGCAATATCTGGTGTAAGCACCGTAAATTACGGCGGCAATGAAGTCAATATCGTGGAAACGGCGGTAAACGATCCAACCGTTACATCGGTGTTTTGGTGCATACTTGTGCTATCTGTCGGACTTGTCTGTATATTTACGATAGTCGCCATTGTCCAAAATATGATAACAAGCAAGCGTAATACATCGGCAATAGTAGGTAAATTCTTTCTTGCCTTGCTTGGTACAATAGCTGTTTTACTTGTTGTAGTGCTTGGAATACTAATTGCAAATGAACTTTTACAGCTTGTTGCGGATATTTTTAAGCTGAATACAAGTACAAAACTATCCACAGCGATATTCAATGCCTGCGTTGGCGAATGGAATGACGGTTTTTCTGCGGCAGATTTTGACGTCGACAGCGTTTCTGTAAGCGATATACTCGGCGATTACAAAACAACATTGGGTATATGGCCCAAGTCGTGGAAGAATAACGGGATGATTAATCCCAGTTCTTTCTATTATTTCCCTTCATTAATAGCAGGAGTCGCTTTAACTATTGCAATGATTATAGCCGTAGTGAATATGGCGAAAAGATTATTTGAAATAGTATATTGCTATTTAGTAATGCCCGTTGCTATGTCAACCTTGCCTTTGGATGACGGCGCAAGGTTTAAAAACTGGCGCGAGATGTTTGTATCAAAAATAATACTTGCGTTCGGTACGGTGTTGTCGGTAAATGTATTTACTTTATTGCTGCCTATAATAACCAATATGAAGATAAGCGGAATGGGTAACTTCGGTAACGCATTGTTCCTTATAGCTTTAATTATAGGCGGTGCAATGGTAATACCCGCAGGTCAAACAATGTTTGCAAGACTATTCGGGCAGGCAGACGATATGCACGCCGGCGGAGGTTTCTTACGCAGTGCATATTACGGCGGCAGAATTGTAGGAGGCGCAACAGTAGGTCTCGCTTTTAAAGGCGTAAAGGGTGCAGTACATCTTGGTTCAAAAGCAGTACATAGAAAGAAGGATGGCGGCGATAGCAGTGATGGAGATAGCGGCGATGATAATACTTATACCGACGAAAGCGGCGGCAGTGCAGGCAGTACTGAAAGCACGGAAACAACAGAAAGTACGGAAAGCACAGATACGGGAGGTACAGAATGAGAATAATACCAAAAAAGACAAAAGTAAAGAACACTGTATGGAAGTGTTACTCTATGGCGGATATAATAGTCGCTTTGGTACTGTTTGCTCTTATCTTTATATTCATAACTTCGGGTAACTGGGTAATGGCAATATTGCTTGGAATAATTACGGTAGTAATGCTTATGCCCACGCAGGACGGAATACTTTACACAATGATTTTTGAGAATGTAAAATTCCTGTTTGCAAAGAAGAAATACACGAAAGACGGAACCACAAAGGAAAATGTGAATACGTTAGTAAATCTGAAGGATATAAAAGATAACGGGCTTATAGTCTACAACGGCGGCAGCTTCGGCAGAGTAATAAAGGTAGGGCAAAAGAATTTCGGCATAGAGGACGGAGTTCAGCAAGACACTGATATTCGTTATTTTGCCAACGCTTTAAAACAGTTGGATTTAACGCAGAGCGCAGATCTCGTCAAGGTAGACAGACCCGTTAATTTGGACATATATGCGGGTCAATTATTTGAAAAACTGGTTGAAACGGCAAATGAAGAAGAGGACGAAAAGAGAGATGTTAAGCAAAATATTTTGCGTGAAAGGATAGACGGCATAGACAAACTCAACAATATCCGTAAGCAGTATTTGTCGGATTACTATATAGTAGTCTATGGCAGAAACGAAACCGAGCTTGAAAATGCGGCGGTAAATATTGCAAGCGAAATATCCAAGTGCGGGCTTGATACAAAACTTTTATCAAAGAGAGATACGGCGGTGTTTTTAAAGTACAGCTTTTCCCGCAACTTTGATGAAAGGGAAGTAAAGGAAGTAGCAGATGAAGATTTAATCGAATGGATAAAGCCTAAAGAAATAGCATTTACTTCTAACGGTTATAAAGCGGACGGCGTTTCGGCGGCGGTGTTCGCCGTAGCGGATTACCCATTACGTGTCAAGAACGCTTGGGGTGCAGAACTATTTAATATACCTAATACAAAGGTTGTAATGCACTTTAACCCCGTAGACAAGTTTAAGGCTATAAAAAGGATAGACAAGTGTATCTCGGATATGGAAACAAAGAGCATTATGAGCGAAAAGGCAAGCGAAGCCAACAGCGCGGAAACGCATAGGGAAACTATGGAAACATTGTTAGACAGTTTGCAAAGGGAAAACGAAGTGCTTATTGACGTAACCTTAACTGTAACCGCTTATAACTACCTTGATAAACCTAACTTCAAAAAGGAAGTAAGGCGGCAGATTATGACGGACAATTTTAAGGTATCCACACTCTATGGATTACAGATAGAAGGCTTTAAAACCTCTTGTATTTCGCCCGCCTGTACATTAAAGAACTACCAACGCGGAATTAACAGTACCACACTTGCGGCGGCGTTCCCGTTTGTGCGGACTTTTGTAATGGACGACGGCGGCATTATGCTAGGCGAGAATAAGAATAACGGCTACCCGTTCATTTTTAATTTATGGAAACGCGGGAATTTGTATCAGAACAGCAACGCTATGATTATAGGCAAGTCGGGCAGCGGCAAGTCGTATTTTATGAAAACGCTCATAGCCAATGAATGGAGTAACGACACAAGGGTAATTATATTAGACCCCGAAAGCGAGTATGTTTCTTTAACGCATAATTTGTCGGGCAATGTAATAGATGTCGGCAACGCAAGGGAGGGCAGAATAAATCCTTTCCATATTTATAAGATACTTTCTGAAGATGGCACTCCCGCGGATAGCGTGGTAACTTTCAATACACATTTAAAAATGTTGGAGAGCTTTTTCAAGATAGTGCTTGTCGGCGCAAGCAATGACGTAATAGAGCTTATAAATAACCTTGTCGTGGAAACATATGAGAGAATGGGCATAACGGAAAAGACAGACTGTTCAAATTTTTCCGCTGATTATTTCCCTGTGTTCTCAGATTTGTTGGAAACATTGCAGAGCAAAGACAAGAGCGAAATGGACAGCCTGACTTTAAGGGATATGCGTTCGGCAGAACTGTACTTGCGGAAATTTGTAAACGGCAGGTATTCGGATATATGGAACGCACCGTCTACACTACACGCCGACGCTAATCTTATTGACTTTAACTTCCAAAGCCTGTTCGCCAATAAGAACAATATTGTAGCTAACGCACAGATGTTGCTTGTATTCAGATACATAGAACAAGAGGTAATAAACGCAAGAGAGCTTAATAAACACGGCAGGAACTTAAGGACAATGATTATTGTAGACGAAGCCCATTTATTCATCGACGCAAAGTATCCCATAGCGCTTGACTTTTTCTATTCGATGAACAAGCGAATAAGAAAATACAACGGCGCGTTTATTCCCGCGACACAGAACATAGCGGACTGGAACGCAAACGAGGAATTGCGGTCAAAGACTTCAACAATCTTAAAGAATAGCCAATACACATTTATATTTAAACTGTCCGCGCCTGACGTTAAAGATCTTTTGGATATTTACCAAGCGGGCGACAGCTTTAACGGTGAAGAACAGAGAAGAATTATATCAGCCGTTACGGGACAAGCATTTTTTATAGGCAGTACTGAATTACGCAACTGTGTAAACATAAAGGCTGGCAAATATGTAAAGAGCTTGTTCGATGAACGGACGGCAGAACAATATGAAAAGGAGGAAGGATGACAAATACAAAAAGAAATTATTTAGTGATTATCTTGTTTGCTGTTATTGCGGCGGTTGCCGCTTTCTTTGGAATATTTAGTAGTGGCGTATTAAGTGCTAGTGCGGAAACAGTAACAAGTACGTCATATTTGTATTGGTTGAATATTTCAGGCACAGGAATATCTACTGCGTATTTGTATAGTGATTCGTCAGCATCTACGGCAACAGTGGTTTCAGATGGTGTAATATTCGGCTTTTCGCCGTCGAATTTACAGATAACTATAAGGGTTAAAACTGGTAATACAAGATACTATTCGTATTATGGAATAGAAGGAGTTACGCTTTCGGGTGATGCAACTTTTTCAGATACTACAGATTACTCAAACAATAGCAGTTCTACTAAAGCGGTAACATATAGTTTACCTTCAATGGGTACAGGCTATTATACTTTAACCATAAACAGTTATGTACAACATAAGTTATCTGGAAACAGTAGCAAAGAAACGGATACAACAACATTTTCGTTTTATGTAGACAAGACAGCACCTACGATAAGCGGTGCGTCAACAAGTACTACTGGAAAATATACGAACAGTGCTTTTACCGTTACGGCAACAGATAGCGGCGGTAGCGGAGTGTCAAGCATTTATATGAAAGAGCCTAACAGTTCGTCATTTAATTCAGTGGGCGGCTCATCTAAAACAGTGCAAAGCGGAAGTGCAAACGGGTTGTATAGTTTCTATGCAATAGATAACGCAGGGAATCAGTCGTCTACTTATTACGTTTATTATGATAATACTGCGCCTACGCTGTCTGTGTCGGGCGGAACATTCGGTTCGGCAACGGGAACAAATTTTACGGTATCTGCAAGCGATGTAAGCGGTTCTGCTACAACGCTGTATTACAGGAAAGGTAGCAGCGGTAGCTTTACAAAGGCAAGTTCAACTTCTTATACGGTAAGCAGTACGGCGGGAGATGATGACTATTATTTCTATGCTGTCGATACGGCAGGAAATAAGAGCAGCGAATACGTTGTAACATTAAGTACTACAGTGGCAAGCGGCTCATTTGTTAAGTCGGATACGAATAATACAGTGTTTTTTTATTGGACAAACAGCTTATGGACGGCAACGTTGGACGGTAAAAGTTATACTTCGGGTACTTGGATAACAGATGAAGGTACGCATACTATCGTTTTAACAAGCCCTACAACGGGTAGTAAGACTTATAGTTACACCATAGATCATTATTATGAAGAGTATCAGGTGGTAGAACCAACCTGCACTTCGCAAGGGTACACAATTTATAGGTGTTCTCAATGCGGTGATACCTATAAAGGTAATTATACGGATAAGGCGGCTCATACCTACATAACAACTTCAACGGCGGCTACCTGTACAGAGCAAGGGTATACAACTTACACCTGCACAAAGTGCGGGGATTCATATAAAGCTGATTATACAGAAGCAAAGGGGCATACCTATGAAACAACAGTAGTAGATCCCACATGCACGGAACAAGGTTATACTATTTATCACTGTGTCATTTGCGGTGATACATACTATGACGATTATACAGAGACAATAGCTCATAGTTATCAGTCGGTTTACGTTGCGCCTACCTGTACAGAAGGCGGTTATATGGAATACACTTGCGTGAACTGCGGTGATACCTATTCGTCAGAAATCTCTCTGCCGGCGGAACACAGTTATACAATAACTGTAATAAGGTCTGCTACCTGTACGGAAACGGGATTGCGGCATTATTGTTGTGATAATTGCGGCTATGAGTACGATGTGGAGATACCTGCTACGGGACATAATTATGTAATTACTAACGTAGAAAACAATGAAGGAGACACTATCCGAACATATCAATGCGATGATTGCGGCGATAGTTATACAGAAGATTTAGGTAATCAGGCGGAGTACGTTGCAAGCTATGTGGAATATTTGTTTGAACTATACAGTGATTACATTTGGTGGTTGTTACTTGCAACGGTCGGCGTGTGGAGTATAGTAATGGGAGTGTTCTTTGCTATAGCTACGAAGAATGAAGATAAACAGAAAGCTCGCAAGATGGTTATAAATTATCTTATAGGCTTGGTTGCAATAGCTGTAATTCTTGTTGCTGCACCGCTTCTTGCATATGGAATCGCTGTTTTGGTAACTTAGGTGCTACTTTTCTATTGCGTAGTAGATAATTATGAAATTTTGATAAAATATAAGCTGATAGCTTGCAATTCGCAATCTAATAGCTTATAATATAAGCAGGAGGTGATGATATGGCACGGACATCTAATGTATTTGCAAGAGTAGAACCAGAAGTAAAAGAACAGGCGGAGGCAATACTTAATCAACTTGGCATTCCTATGTCTAATGCGGTGAGTATGTTTTTAAATCAGGTGGTAATTCAAAGGGGAATTCCTTTTGAAATGAAGTTGCCGTCTAATATACCTCTTTCTTATGGTTCACTCACTAAAGAGCAATTTGATGCGGAAATAGGAAAAAGTATGCAGTCAGTAAAAGAAGGTAAAGGCTATTCTGCTGAAGATATAGCTGCAGAAATGCGTAAGGATTATGGTGTATGAGTTTTAAAGTAATTTATACACCTGAAGCGAGAATTGACTTAAGGAATATAACAGAGTATATATCCAATAACTTGTCTGTTCCTGAAACAGCAAGAAAGCAAGCTGGCAGAATAATGTCAGGTATCCAAGGTTTGGAGGAATTGCCTTATAGACATAGCGTTTATAACGATGAACCTTGGAAAAGTCAAGGTATGCGATATTTTCCAGTAGATAATTATCTTGTTTTCTATCTGCCTGTAGAACAAACACAGAGCGTACAAGTATTACGAATAATGTATGGCGGCAGGGATATTTCAACTCAACTATCTGATAAGGATAGAAAGGAAGGCGAAACTGACAATTAAATAAAACAGAAAAAGTGTCGCCGTTGGTGGCACTTTTTAGTTGCAAAAATATTTATGAAACAATTTTCACGAGAACTCTTGACAAACAAGAAAAAATGTGTTATCGTGTATATACGATAAAAGAGAAAACGGAGGTAACATATGAACTTGGAAGAAATCAAAGCAAAAGAAGAGCGCGGTGAAGGCTTAACAGTGGAAGAAATAAAGTTTCTTCGCGAGAATGTAAAACCTGTAAAGCACGTTTACGGCAAGTACGGAACTTTAGCAAAGATTTATCTTGAAGAAAACAGGTGGGAGAAGGTTGTCGCACTCGGCAAGGATTATCCAGAATACCTGCACGGGATAGACAGGCAAGCGGAAGAAATATATGAAACCATGTATGCAAAACTGTCTAAAGACAAAAGGTATAAACGTACAGGCGACTTTATGGAAGACCTCCACAGAGAAAGTGAGATAAAACAGCTTATTGAAGAGGAAATCCTTAACGAACTTGTTTATGTATAAGAGGTAGCGATATGAAAGTATTGAGAAAAGTAGTCGGAACACTCATAGTGGTTGGCGGATTTATATTCGCAGGCGCAATGCTGATAGGGCATTTAATAATGAATGGCATAGGATTAATCTTGTGCGCAATAACGCAAGGATAATAAGGGGTTAATTGATATGGAAGTAGTAATCGACAAGGAAAATAGAATTGCCGAAATATGGGTAAAATCTGTTGAATCAGGAAAAGAAAGTGTAGAAGAAGAAATTAACAACCTTGTAGCCGCTTTCACTTTAGCAAAACTTAAAACTGTGATAATTAGATCAGAAAAAGAAGATTTGAGTAAATGTATGGAAAATCTTATAAGATCCAATATGTATGAGTTTGCTAAAGAAAAAATAAAAGAAAGCAAAAAGGAGGATTGCAAAAATGAACCCTAAAAAACCAAGCACACCACAGCGGGAAGCCCGCCGCAGGTATGAAGAAAAAAACAGAGTAAAGCGCAGGGCTGAAAACGGAAATTTTCAGACGATGTTGCCTCGGCAAGAATACGATGACTTATGTCAGTATATTGAGAAGGAAGGGATGACTAAAGCGGATTTCTTGCGTAAAGCACTTTCGCTTATGAAAGAAAATAAAAACGATACAATAAATAGCGATCGCATTGACAACTAAATAAATAATCTTAAAAAAAGGATTTTGAGATTAAATTTTGATGCGTTTCTTATTGAAGCGTAAAACCTTACTGAATGGATAAGGAGCGCATTGAGATTTCTCAATGATCCTTTTTTTACCTAAATCGGTTAAATGATTAAAATTCTACTATTATGGCAAAAATTCAGACAGTAAGGTGGAGAATTATTACCAAAAATAGGAGGATGAGATTTGACCGTAACTGTATATATGGGGGATAAAAAACTCGAAAAAGAAGATTATAAAAATTATATTTGTGTAAGTGAATATGTCGTAAATTTAGTAAATGAGGTTTATTACAATAAAA
>JAJQIK010000073.1 GCA_021199255.1 Clostridiales bacterium
ATGGAAAGATTTCCTGCCTTATATTTCCTTGACAAACCGCATACAATCCGTTAGAATACAGTAATTGTCAAGCGCAGGCATTTTCCTTGAATGCCCGCGCTTGTCATAGTGGAACTGAACAGGAAAATGACTGTTGCGAACCGTTACGGGAACGTACAGATAAATGCAGAAAACTACAGAGAACTACAGGAGAACTGTAACGATTTTGGACAGCTGCAAAACAGACCGATAAGACGATGACAGCATGAATAAGGTATGAACAGGAGTGAAATTCAAATGGAAGAAAAAAAGAATCTTATGACGTATGCGGGACTGCAGAAGCTTGAAGATGAGCTGCACGAGCTCAAGGTAGTCCGCAGAAAAGCAGTAGCCGAGAAGATCAAGGAGGCCAGAGAGCAGGGCGATATCTCCGAGAACGCCGAGTACGACGCGGCGATGGATGAGCAGCGCGACATCGAGGCGAGGATCGAAGAGATTGGCAAGCTTTTGAAAAACGCAGAAGTCGTCGTAGACGACGACATCGACTCAGGAAAGATCAATGTCGGCTGCACGGTCCGCCTTTATGATGAAGAGTTCGAGGAAGAAGTGGAGTACAGCATCGTAGGCTCCTCCGAGGCGGACAGTCTTCACGGGAAGATTTCCAACGAGTCGCCGGTCGGCAAGGCTCTGATCGGACACAGCGTTGGCGATGAGATCTCGGTAGAGACACAGGCCGGTACGGTGGAATACAAGATTCTCCATATCGAGCGCACGGCGTAAAGAACGACGAATAAAGAGCGCACAGTGTAAAGCGCCTCGATGCAAAACAGGACATACAGTCACAGAAAAGAACTGACAGGCGACAGTCCGATGTTCGACGAAGGAAGACTGCAGACAGGAAAATGACAGGATGAGGAGTGAGAGAGTTGGCAGAAGAGCAGGTACAGCAGAATCAGCAGGGAAAGCAGAATCAGCAGAATAAGAAGAACGAGCAGCCGGTGGATACAAAGCAGCTTTTAAAGGTGCGCCGGGACAAACTGCAGGAGCTGCGCGAGAGCGGGAATGACCCGTTCCTGATCACGAAATACGATGTGACGAACCACAGCATGGAGATCAAAGACAACTTTGAACAGTTCGAATCAAAGACAGTCAGCGTGGCCGGCCGCATGATGTCAAAACGGGTCATGGGCAAGGCGTCATTCTGCAACGTGCAGGATCTCCAGGGCAGCATTCAGGCGTATGTGGCACGCGATGCCGTCGGCGAGGAAGAATACAAAGCATTTAAAAAGATGGACATCGGCGATCTGGTCGGCATCGAAGGCACCGTATTCCGCACGAAGACCGGCGAGACCTCGATCCATGCGGCAAAGGTCGTGCTGCTCTCCAAGAGCCTTCAGATCCTTCCGGAAAAATATCACGGACTGACGAATACAGACATGCGCTATCGCCAGCGCTACGTGGACCTGATCATGAATCAGGATGTGAAAGACACCTTTGTCAAGCGTTCAAAGATCATCAGCGCCATCCGCCGTTATCTCGACGGAGAAGGCTTCCTTGAGGTAGAGACACCGATGCTGGTGGCCAACGCGGGCGGCGCGGCCGCACGTCCATTCTCCACGCATTACAACGCACTGGACGAGGACGTCAAGCTCCGCATTTCCCTGGAGCTGTACTTAAAGCGTCTGATCGTCGGCGGCATGGAGCGTGTCTACGAGATCGGCCGTGTATTCCGCAACGAAGGCCTGGACACCCGCCACAATCCGGAATTTACCCTGATGGAGCTCTATCAGGCTTACACCGATTATCACGGCATGATGGATTTGACGGAGAACCTGTACCGTCATGTGGCGCAGGAAGTGCTCGGCACGACCACGATCACCTACAACGGTATCGAGATGGACCTCGGGAAGCCGTTCGAGCGTATCACCATGGTCGACGCGGTAAAGAAATATTCCGGCGTAGACTTCAACGAGATCCACAGCGTAGAAGAGGCGCGGGCCGCTGCGGATGAACACCACATCGCTTACGAAAAGCACCACAAGAAGGGCGATATCCTGAATCTCTTCTTCGAAGAATTTGTCGAAGAGCATCTGCTGCAGCCGACCTTCGTAATGGATCACCCGATTGAGATCTCACCGCTCACCAAGAAAAAGCCGGAGAATCCGGACTACGTAGAGCGCTTCGAGTTCTTCATGAACGGCTGGGAGATGGCGAACGCCTACTCCGAGCTGAACGATCCGATCGATCAGCGCGAACGCTTCAAGGCGCAGGAAGAGCTGCTTGCCCTCGGCAACGAGGAGGCGAACACGACCGACGAGGACTTCATGTATGCCCTCGAGCTCGGTATGCCCCCGACAGGCGGCATCGGCTTCGGTATCGACCGTATGGTAATGCTGCTCACAGATTCACCGGCCATCCGGGATGTGCTGCTGTTCCCTACGATGCGGCACATCGAGCAGTAAGCCAGTACAGAAGCCTTATTTCAGGCGGTTTCCGGATTGAGAAAATAAGCCGGACGTGAGAAATGAGAAAAAAACGAGAAAGGACTGTTATCTTCGGATAGCAGTCTTTTTTATGCGCAGGGCTGCTTTAAAATGATTCACGCTCTAATACGACCTTGCACTGCTTTTTATAGCAGGCAATTCCATATTTGAGGATTTTGTGCATATCATCTTCTTTCAATTCAGCAGTGTAATTGTTCTTATTGATCTGATCCAGGGCTTCTGCGCATGCCGCATCAAGATCTCCGCCTTCTGCATACTTCACTTCGATAACAATGCCGATTTCTTCCTCTTCAATTTCAATCTGGATATCATAATATCCATCGCCTGATTCCCTGTTTGAGGTAACGCCCCAATCGCTTTTAAAAAACATGATTCCAAGGATCAGGCCATGATAGAAGCTTTCCTTAAACTCTTTCCTTACTGCTGTGTCGCGGATGCTGATTGTCTTTCCCATCCCCTTCATAAAGACACGTTCGACATCGGCAGTATCGCCATTTTTCAGTGCACTGCAAAATTCCGCCACCAGAGTGCCATCTTCTGCAACTTTCTCTTCAAACAATTCCAGAATAAATTCACTGAAAATATCGCGAACCTCGTTATTCGGGATTTTCAGGCGGGCCAGATTGCCCTCCGGCATTTCGCTCGGAGTCAGATAACCTGTTGTAAACAGCAGACTCCACATATTTTCAATATTGTCATACATGGTGTTATAAGTCAGTTGTTCCTCTATTGTTTTCTGGACGGTTTCCCCTGAAACAAGGCGCTCAATCTGCGCTTTCGTCACGCCGTTGCCCATCCGTCGGATGAATCTTTTCACTTCTTCATTGCCGCTCGAATTCTTCCAATAACTCTTCGGCTTTTTATCCGGGTTAGTATTGAGCTGATTACACCAGTTGATGACATCCCAGGGGTTATAAACATAAGCATTGGCAATTCTATACCCATCATACCATTCTTTCGTAGTATCGTAATACTCAGAAAGTCCATAATACTCCAGCATCCGGCGAACTTCGATATCGGTAAAACCAAAGTATTCATCACATTCAGCATCCAGGAGGGAATACATCTTCGGATTATTCAAACCAGTAAAAATGCTTTCCTTTGAGACTCTCAGGCAACCGGTCATGACCGCAAAATACAGGCTCTGGTTTGACTTTAATGCTGCATCCAGCATATTTCGGATCAGGTTAATCATTTCACCATAATAATTGCGTTCATTTGCTTTTGCCAGCGGTACATCGTATTCATCAATCAAAATAATTACTTTTTGCCCATAGTATTTTTCCAGAAGCTGGGATAACGTTTTTAAACTGCTGGTGATTGTAGCTTTAGACATAGCAAAAGCGCTTTTTAAGGATTCATCCACTTTTGTCAGCTGCCCATATCTTTTTCTATCAGTATCTGTAAGCTTTTCGCTTGTAGCAAGAAAAGGAAATCTTAATGCTTCATTTGCAATAATGGTACATAATTCATTTTCTGCAAGCTTATAATTATCTTCATGGACGGTTTTTAAGCTAATGGAAATTACGGGAAACTGTCCCATGTATTTTTCACAAAGCTGCGTCTCTTTGGAAATCTCAAGCCCATCAAATAAGGATTTATCACATCCAATTTCCAGAAACGCTTTCAGCATACTCATATTCAGGGATTTCCCAAAACGCCGCGGGCGCGTAAAAAGATTCACTTCTCCCCAGGAATTCAGTAAATCGCGGATCATTGCCGTTTTATCGACATAATAAAATCCTTCTGTCCGGATCTTACAAAAATCGTCAATCCCAATCGGGAGCTTTTTCTTCCAATTATTATCTGCCATAGATAATCACTCCTCCCATATCAGATACCGATTCGACTGAATCTGTATCAGCACCTGTATCCGGTTGCCTTGCTGAACCGGAGCGGCTGCTTCGTTTCTCACCTATGCCCATTATACATAAATCTGCCGGTAAATCAACACTTCAGGGCGACAAAAAAAGGGTATCGCCGACCGGCAATTTGACAGACTGGTAAATGATGTATACTTCATTTACCAAAAAGCTCTTGCTTTTTCCTTATAGCAGGTGTATAATTTCGCCTTAGTTGAAGACTGCATTTTTGAAAAAATAAAATTGTGCAGTATTCACAAATCGAACAATATTTTACATTGCATTTTACTCGCATTAAGGTCAAAAAAGACGCATATTTTCTGATTCGTCAGGAAATACACGTCGGATTTTTCTTTTATGCGAATGCCATGAAAAGAACAGGAATTGTTCCCAAAAAAAGCAATTTTTGAGAGATTATTTTGATGGTAAATGAAGTATACTTCGTTTACCAAAAAAAGAAATGCCGCAGAGCCGGACTTCGCAAAAATTGCGCAGTCTGTTAATCAGGCTGGCGGGATTGGCAGATATTGCTATCCGGAAAACAGGACTCCGAAACAGAAAGATGAGACGCTCCGCCGCCATCGATCCGTTCGGACGACATAGAAAGACAGGCTCTGCGCAGTTCCTCCTGCTTCATTTGAGAAGAGGACAGGAATGGGCGGTATGGCGAAGCATACATTTGTGCAAGCGGAAAAAAACGCAGGGCAGCAAAGCGGGGCAATACAGACAGCAGCAGGAAAACTACAAGGAGAGGACCCTCCCTGAGCCGAAAAAATCGGCTTAGGGGGGGTATTTCATATGAGAAAGGAAAACGAAAGAGCCGGAAGCAGTGCACCGGCTGGTAAAAAACGGGTTATGAAAATGAGATTTCATCATTGGAAAGTGATCGCCGTATGTCTGATGCTTTATGACATCGCCGCCATCACTTTTTCTTATTTCTTCGGGCTGTGGCTCCGGTTTGACTTCCAGTATTCCGGAATCCCAACGGAATACATGTCGGTATTCGTCCGCTTCCTTCCCTGGTATCTGATTCTGACGGTGGCCTTCTTCTGGTACATGCAGATGTACCGCAGCATCTGGCGCTTCGCCGGGGTACATGAGCTGGTGCGGTACGGGGCGGCTTCCCTGATCGCGTCCATCGCCCACAGCATACTGATCACGGTGATCTTCAGACGCATGCCCTTTTCTTATTATATCGTGGGCGCCGTCATGCAGATGATCCTGGTCGTGGGTATCCGCTTCTCCTACCGCTTTTACACCGAGGCCTTCCCCAAAAAAGAAACGGCGGAGGGCAGCACAGGCACCGAGCGGGTCATGATCATTGGCGCAGGCGCGGCAGGCAGGAACGTCGTGCGGGAACTGCTCCGTTCGGAGAAAATGAACTGCACACCCTGCTGCATCATCGACGATAACTCGAACAAATGGAACCGCTTCATCGACGGCGTGCCGGTAGTCGGAGGCAGGGACAGCATCCTTGAGAACGCGGAAAAATACCACGTAAACCAGATCTACTTCTGTATCCCGACAGCGACCGCGAAGGACAAAAAGGCAATCCTCGATATCTGCAAGGAGACCGGCTGCCGCCTGAAGAGCCTGCCGGGCATCTACCAGCTGGCCAACGACGAAGTGCTCGTCAGCAAGCTGAAATCCGTGGCAGTCGAAGACCTGCTCGGCCGGGAGCCGATCAAGGTCGATATGGAAGGCATCTACCAGTACATACAGGGCAAGACCATCCTCGTCACCGGGGGCGGCGGCTCCATCGGCAGCGAGCTCTGCCGTCAGATCGCCGGGCACCAGCCGAAAAAGCTCATCATCTTCGACATCTACGAGAACACCACCTATGCCATCGAGCTGGAGCTGCGGGAGAAATACCCCGACCTCGACCTGACGGTGCTGATCGGCTCCGTGCGCGACAGCCGCAGGATCAACCAGGTGTTTGAACTCTACCATCCCGACATCGTCTACCACGCGGCGGCCCACAAGCACGTGCCGCTGATGGAATACAGCCCGAATGAGGCCATCAAGAACAACGTCATCGGCACCTACAAGACCGCTTACGCCGCGCTCACCCACGGCACACAGCGTTTCGTGCTGATCAGCACCGACAAGGCCGTCAACCCGACCAACATCATGGGCGCGTCAAAGCGCCTCTGCGAGATGGTCATCCAGAGCATGGATGCTGTCAGCAAGAGCGGACGCATCGACCTGCTGCCCTTCGTACACGCGCACAAGGACAAGGTGATCGACGGGCAGAAAGCGCTGGATCCGGTGGACCATATGGCAGTGTATGGCGGCGACAGCAAAGAGGACTGTGTGCAGGACAGCAGAGATGAACAGCAATGTGGGAATTCGCGAGCAGAAAGTTCTCCACATGAAAACAGGAATGCGCGAACGGCAAGCTCCCCGCATGAAAAATTAAAGATCGAGAGCGTCAAGAACAAAGAGCGCACCGGTACGCAGTTCGTCGCGGTTCGCTTCGGCAACGTCCTCGGCAGCAACGGCTCCGTCATCCCGCGATTCCAGAAGCAGATCGAAGCGGGCGGGCCGGTCACCGTGACCCATCCGGACATCACAAGATATTTCATGACCATCCCCGAGGCAGTCAGCCTCGTCCTGCAGGCCGGAACCTACGCCTGGGGCGGCGAGATCTTTGTCCTAGACATGGGCGAGCCTGTCAAGATCGACACCCTCGCCAGAAACCTCATAAAACTGTCAGGTTACAAGCCTGATGAGGACATCATGGTTGAATATACCTCCCTCCGTCCCGGTGAGAAACTGTATGAGGAAAAATTAATGGCAGAGGAGGGCATCAAAAAGACCGACAACGAACTCATCTACATCGGCAAGCCGATTCCCTTCGAGGTGGAAGAATTTTTAAAACAGCTCGAAGAGCTGGCAAACGCAAGTTATGAAAACGACGCCGATATCGTAAAGATGGTCGAGAAAATCGTGCCGACCTTCCATCCGGTGGGGGAGAAACCGTAAGGTGCGCATGAAATCATCATTTGCTTGAGAATAACGAAGAGATATGCTATATTGTAAATCAAAAGGCCGTCAGGACCGCATATCTTATAAACAGATAGCATCCGTCCGTTGTTTCGAAAGCAGAGGTGAGCAGTGTGACCAGTAAAAAACGAATGCCGATTGGCATTGACGATTTCGTAAAAATCCGAACAAATGACTTTTACTATATTGATAAGACCGGAATGATAAAAGAGCTATTAAACAACTGGGGTGAAGTGAATCTTTTCACCAGACCCCGTCGTTTCGGCAAGAGTATCAACATGAGTATGCTCCGAAACTTTTTTGAGATCGGGACAGACCGAAGCCTCTTTGATGGACTTGCTATCTCAAAAGAAACCGAACTCTGTGAACAATACATGGGGCAGTTTCCGGTGATTTTCATATCGCTGAAGCAGGTGAATGGAAGTTCATATGAAAAAGCGGAGGCAAACATTTGGAGAATCATCAAATCGGAAGCAAGGCGTTTTT
Source organism: Clostridiales bacterium (assembly GCA_021199255.1). Lineage (GTDB taxonomy): Bacteria > Bacillota > Clostridia > Lachnospirales > Lachnospiraceae > UBA3282. Next base: position 7,838 of record JAJQIK010000073.1, read on the forward strand.
CCTTTCTGCTGGAAAGCGACAGGCTGGATGAGGACGACAAAAAAGATTTTCAGGATCTGCGAAACGGAGCCAGTCTGTTAGACAGCAGTCTTAATGACCTGTCGTACCTGCTCTTCAAACATTATGGCAAAAAGGTTATTATCCTGATTGACGAATATGATGCACCGCTTCAGAGAGCCTGGCAAAACGGTTATTATGACGATATGGTTCTTTTGATCCGGCAGATTTTCGGATATGCGTTAAAATCAAACGAATCGCTGCAGTTCGGCGTGCTGACAGGCTGTATGCGGGTTTCCAAAGAAAGCCTGTTCTCCGATTTAAACAATTCTACGATGTATACGCTGGTTGATGAAATATGTGACGAATGGTTTGGATTTACAGATGAGGAAGTGCAAAGACTTCTGAAGGATTACGACCTGAGCCAGTATTATGACATTACGAAGGACTGGTATGACGGCTATCGCATCGGGACTACGGACATCTATTGCCCATGGGATGTGATTAACTGGTGCCGGCAGCTGCTTGCTACATCGGATCGGGAGCCGAAAAACTACTGGGCAAACATGAGCGAGAATGATACCGTCTACCGATTTATCGAAATGGGCGGCGCCAATGCCCGTTACGATCTGGAAGTACTTTCTGAAGGAAAAACTGTGGATAAACCGCTCTCCTTCGAACTGACTTACAAAGATATTTACAGTGGGACAGAAAATCTCTGGAGTGTTCTGTTTACTACGGGTTATCTGACACAGCGTGGAATGAACAGGGATGGGACATATCGCCTTGCAATTCCCAACCGCGAAATTCGCCGTGTATTTCGCGAGCAGGTACAGAAATGGTTTCTGAGAGAAATCGAGGGTGGCCTGCAGGAACTTTATAAGGCATTCGATGATGGAAAAGCAGAGAAGATTGAAAGCTGTATCAATTCCTGCCTGAAAGAATCAATCAGCTTTATGGATGGCGGCAACACCGAAGAACAGAAAGAATCCAGCTACCATATGCTGTTGATCGGCATGGCGCAGGGACGGCCCGGCTGGCTTGTAAAGTCCAACAGAGAAGCCGGAAAGGGACGTGCAGATATCATCATTATCAATCGTTTGAGAAATTCCGGTATTATCATCGAAGTAAAACATACAGACGATGAGAGCAAATTGCAGTCCAGAGCCGAAGAAGCATGCCAGCAGATTAAGAACATGAATTATAACGAGTATTTTTTTGGATTTCAGGTTAATAAAACAGAAGAATATGGGATTTCGTTCTGTGGGAAAACCTGTAGGGTTATGAAGAAGTAGGACTATAGAACACCGTAAAACAACAGAATACAGCGCGCAGAATATGATAGAGGGTAAACACTACCCTCTATTAAATTGCGCTTTTTTCAGTGAAACGTCAGAGAAGCTGGGGGCGAAAAAGTGATCAGAGAAGACAAATGCAGACACAGAAATACTGTGAACGATGATGAAATGATGGAATTCCTGTTCAGAAGAGCAGATATCCGGGAAATGGTATATCAGGAGATGCTGGAGGAAAAAAGAAGAGGTCCCCATCAGAAACTGGTCTACGATCACGTTTCCGACCTGCCCGCCGACAGTGCGGAGGCGGCATTGGAATTTTACTGGACAATGTTTGATCAGGGAACAAAGATCGAATTCCTGCATGATTCCGAATTTGGCACAGAACAAATGAGGGGCGAGGGCTTAATGAAAGCGCAGAACGCTGAACAGGAGAAGTGTAAAGCAGGCCTGGAATGCCGCGGGCACTTTGAAATTCGAAAAGACAAGAAGGGCAATGATGAGACGGTATACGTAATGAGCGGGGAAGAACTGGAAGCTGTGACGGATGATTACGTCAATGAGTTCGAGAAACGGTTCCGGGAAACGTTTACAGGTAAAAAGGAAGCTGTCCGTAAGTGACAGTCTCTATCTCGTATATTGGGTGTGGTATTGACCACACGGAAAGAGAAAAAGATGGATATGATTTTGAATTCAGTTTTGAATAGCATCGAAGGCGAGTTCATTTTAGATGTTGATGGCACGGAGCAGAGCTGCGAGAGCGGTGCTGCTGCGCTGGATGCCATTGATCCTGCTGTCGTTTACGCCATCCAGAAGATTGGTGTGAAAGACGGGAAGGTTTACATTGAAGTCTGTGACCTGACAGATGTGATCGCACAGAAGAATAAGGTCTGGATGGAAGCGGAGACGGTAAGGACCGGGGTTGAGCCGAGTTTCTTCTAAATTAATATTGTGGTTGTTGAAGTATGGACAGAGAACAAGTCATTGACTGTATTAAGAACGACAATTTCAAAACAGAAGATGGTCTGAATTATGATGTGTTTCTTTTCGCATCCTCAATCACGCCGTTAGTGAATGTGGATTTGTTGGTAGAGGATGAGCAGGGGAGAATCCTATTGGCTTGGCGCGATGACGTTCACTGCGGCACAGGATGGCATATTCCAGGAGGAATCGTTCGCTATAAGGAAACTCTTTTTTCTAGACTACATAAGACAGCGATTACTGAGTTTGGTGTGGATGTTGAGGTTCTATCAGATTCTCCGATCAAACTGACCGAAATCATACATGAGCAAGAGGAACGAGGCCATTTCATTTCGCTGCTATACCGATGTAAATGCTCTATTCAATTACTTGGGACAATCGTAACGGCGGTATGTTTTCTTGTGGTACATACCTTTAGTTCGTTCTTTGAATCCTTTTTTGGAATGGATAGTGTCTACATTAATATTATGTTTCTTTATATGCTGGTTTATCCTTCTTTTACTCTGCTGCAGACAAAGCATCGCCAGCTGATGAAGTATAAGGCTGTCACGATTATTACATTTGTTTCAACGATAGCGACAGTTATTACATCCGTGCTTCTTGTCTTTTGCATGGAGAATGATTTCCTTGCAAGAGTTCTGGGCAATACAGTTGTTATGTTTGCACTGTGTATAATCGTATACGGCTATAATATTTATTTGGGGAAGGGAACAGTTAAATTAGAATACTGGAGATATGCTCTTGCTATTTCCGTACCAATGATACCGCATCTCCTGGCTGGGAATATTTTAGGCACCTCCGACAGAATAATGATTACTCAGTTTTGTGGAAGCGAAAGTACTGCTTTGTATAGTGTAATATATTCCTGCTCACTGATTGTAATGCTGCTGTTTCAGTCTATTAATCAGGCATGGACACCCTGGTTTTATGAGCAACTAGCCGCAGGAAACCATAAAACGATTTCAAAGGCGTCGAAAGTATACATATTTTGTGCAGCTTTTGTTTTGGTAGCAATTATGCTGATCGGACCGGAAATTGTTCTGATTTTTGGAGGTGCTTCATATTCGGAAAGCGCCAGCATCATGCCTCCAATTATGCTCGGATGCTTTTATTGGTGCTTATATACTTTTTTTGTTAATACGGAAATATATTACAAAAAGACATTTACAATTTCAGCCATAACTATTGTTGGTGCAGTTGCGAACCTCATCTTAAATTATGTGTTCATTCAACTTTTTGGCTGGCAGGCAGCCGCATATACCACATTGTTTGGCTATTTCTTACTATTTGTCTTACATTCGATTAGAGGTAAGCGCCTTGGCACGAATGATTATTATACCAGAAAATTCTTTTATGGTATGGCGATTGTCTCTTTTGCATTAATGCTTGTGATAAGGATGCTGTATAACTACTTTATTATTAGATTGTTGATTTTTTCCTTAATGGCGATAGTTATTCTCGCTTTCTTGTTAAAGAATTATAAGAAGTTCAAATCCATTCTGCGGAGGTAGTTATGTTTCGTGTTGTTGCCAGTACAAGTTTTCGGAAGGTGGATTTTTCTGAAGGGAAAATATTTCTGAAATGTTGGATTTGTTTTGTTTGAGAGAGTACTTGCAAATATAGGTTTTTAATGTGATAGGTTTGAAAGATTGTAATTATTCAGAACCCCTACTGAAAGATGCATCTTGGGTTCCCGGAAAGTGC
>JAJQIK010000088.1:0-72133 GCA_021199255.1 Clostridiales bacterium
GGAGCGTGACGATTATGGGTATTTTATCAGGATTATTCAGGTCAAGGGATAAGCCAAAGGACAGCACGGCAGGAAGTGCATGGAGGTTTTACTTCGGTAACTCCTCATCAAACAAGCTGGTGTCCGAGCGGTCGGCGATGCAGGTGGCTGCGGTGTATGCCTGTGTAAGAGTTCTTGCGGAGGCTGTTGCTCAGCTGCCTCTTCACTTGTACCGATACACTGGTGAAGGGAGCAAGGAAAAGGCGGCGGACCATCCGCTGTATTTCCTGCTGCATGATGAGCCGAATCCGGAGATGAGTTCCTTTGTCTTCCGGGAGACGCTTATGACGCACATCCTGCTGTGGGGAAATGCCTACGCGCAGATTATCCGAAATGGCAAGGGCGAAGTGGTGGCACTCTATCCGCTTATGCCAAACCGTATGAGGGTTGACCGGGATGAACACGGGCGGCTCTATTATGAATATACACTCAGCGATGATGACGCTCCGCAGATAAAGAAAACGATTCTGAAACCATCGGAAGTGTTGCATATCCCTGGCCTTGGTTATGACGGGCTTGTGGGTTACAGCCCTATCGCGGTGGCAAAGAACGCGGTAGGCCTGACCATTGCCACGGAGGAATACGGCGCGAAGTTCTTTGCAAACGGCGCGACACCGGGCGGCATCCTGGAGTATCCGGGAACGGTCAAAGACCCGGACAAGGTGCGCGAGGCGTGGAATAAGGGCTTCGGAGGGAGCGGCAACTCTAACAAGGTCGCTGTTTTAGAGGAGGGCATGAAATACACGCCTATCTCCATCAACCCGGACGAGGCACAGTTTCTGGATACCCGTAAATTTCAGATAGATGAGATTGCGAGGATTTTCCGTGTGCCGCCTCACCTGATTGGCGACCTGGAGCATTCGACCTTTTCCAACATCGAGCAGCAGTCGCTGGAGTTTGTAACCTATTCCCTGCAGCCGTGGCTGGTCCGCTGGGAGCAGGGTATCCACAGGGTGCTCTTAAATGAAAATGAGCGAAAGGATTACTTCGTGAAGTTCAATGTTGACGGCCTGCTCCGTGGAGATTACCAGAGCCGGATGAACGGCTACGCCACGGCAAGGCAGAATGGCTGGATGAGCGCCAATGATATCCGTGAGCTTGAGAACCTCGACCGTATTCCTGAAAAGGACGGCGGCGATTTGTATCTGATAAATGGAAATATGACTAAGCTGGCTGACGCTGGTATTTTTGCGGCAGAGGCTGGAAAGGAGAACGAGAACGATGAAGAAGTTCTGGAACTGGAAGACCCGGACGGTGACGGGTCAGGCGACGGAAGCTCCGGTTCAGGAGAGAACACTCTACCTGAACGGAACCATCGCGGACGAAAGCTGGTTTGATGATGATGTCACACCTCAGCTTTTTAAAGATGAGTTAAACTCCGGCACAGGCGACATCACGGTCTGGATTAATTCACCCGGCGGCGACTGCGTGGCGGCGGCCCAGATTTACAACATGCTTATGGATTACAAGGGCAACGTGACCGTAAAGATTGACGGCCTTGCCGCTTCCGCTGCCAGTGTGATTGCGATGGCAGGAACGAAGGTGCTGGTGTCGCCAGTATCAATGATGATGATCCATAACCCCGCGACCATTGCGATGGGCAATTCCGCAGAAATGCAGAAGGCTATCGCCATGCTGGACGAGGTGAAGGAAAGCATCATGAACGCCTATGAAATCAAAACAGGGCTGTCGCGCACCAAGATTTCCCACCTCATGGATGCTGAAACATGGATGGACGCCAACAGCGCTGTGGAGATGGGCTTTGCCGATGAGATTATGAAACGCTCTGACGCGGAGGACATCGATGTTCCGCAGGTGAGCATGGTGTACTCCAGGGCGAACGTCACCAACTCCCTTATGGAGAAGCTGGCGCAGCACTGCAGGATTGAGAAGCCTGCTGTTGAACCTGTTACTGACACTGGCCGCAAAGCGGATGACCTGCTTGAGCGGCTCAACCTAATCAAGAATCATTTTTAAGGAGGATTTTTATCATGACTATTCAGGAATTACGTGAAAAGAGAAACAATGTATGGAATGGCGCAAAGGCATTCCTGGATTCCCATCGTAACGCGAACGGCACGCTTTCCGCAGAAGATGCGGCGGCTTACGATAAGATGGAGACCGAAATCAATGACCTGGGCAAGGAAATCTCCCGTCTGGAAAGGGCGGCTGAGATTGAGAAGCAGCTCACCCAGCCGACTTCCAACCCGATTACCGGCCAGCCGGGCGGCAGGGATAAGGCCAAGTCTGGCAGGGCAAGCGATGAGTACCGTCAGGCGGCGCTTGCGGCTCTGCGTTCGAACTTCAAGAACGTGAGCAATTACCTCAGCGAGGGTGTTGACGCTGACGGCGGCTATCTGGTGCCGGAGGAATGGGATAAGCGTCTGATTGACACTCTCGATGAGGAGAACATCATGCGTGGCCTCTCCACCATCATCACCACCAGCGGTCTGCACCGTATCAACCTTACGGCGAACAAGCCGGCTGCGGCATGGATTGAGGAAGGCGGCGAGCTGACCTGGGGAGACGCGACCTTTGACCAGGTAACGCTGGATGCGTATAAGCTCCATGTGGCTGTGAAGGTTACCGAGGAGCTGCTCTACGACAATGCCTTTGGTCTGGAGAGCTACATCACCACCCAGTTTGGCAAGGCTCTGGCCAATGCCGAGGAGGATGCTTTCCTTAACGGTGACGGTTCCGGCAAGCCGACCGGTCTGTTCACTTCCGCGACCGTGTTTGACACTGTGGCGGCTGTGGATTCCGACAGCCTGATCAGCCTTGTGTATGGCTTAAAGCGTCCGTACCGCAAGAACGCTTCCTTCATCATGAACGATGCCACCATCGCGGCGGTGCGCCAGTTGAAGGACAACAACGGAGCCTACATCTGGCAGCCGAGTTACCAGGCAGGGGAGCCGGACCGTATCCTTGGCTACAAGGTATACACTTCCGCTTATGCTCCGGCTGACGGCATCGCGTTTGGTGATTATAAGTACTATAACATCGGCGACCGTGGCACCCGTTCTTTCGCGGAGCTTCGTGAACTCTTCGCGGGCAACGGCATGATTGGCTACGTGGCAAAGGAGCGCGTGGATGGCAAGCTTGTGCTGCCGGAGGCGGTTCAGGTCTTAAAGATTGGCGAGTGATGATTTTTATGATAAGTCTGGCGGCTGGGAATGCCGCCAGCTTTCATGGTGAGGAGGTGGCACTGTGGATTTGACGGTTGATGAGATGAAGAATTACCTGCGGGTGGATTTTGATGACGATGATACGCTGATTGAGGCTCTGATTTCCTCCGCGACACGGACATGCATGGATATCATCCGCACGGATGACGAGTCTGTTCTGGCTGAAGCGGAAAACGGCAAAATCGCGGTTATGTTCACGGTGGCCTACCTTTATGAGCATCGTGAGGAAGCTGACCATCATGCACTGACGCTGACACTTCGTGCGCTCCTGTTTGGACAGCGGGAGGAGGGATTTTGATGGAGGTCGCTCTTTTAAATGTGAAGGTAACATTCCAGAAGCATGAGGTGGTGACGGATGATATCGGGAACCACACCAATGAATGGACGGATTATTACTCCTGTTTTGCCACGGTAAGCGGCGAGGACAGCGTGAAATCCACGGAAGGCGAGACGGCAGCAACGACAACCGACCATTCTGGCATAAGCTTTACTGTCCGCTACTGCAAGGCGGCATCCGTGATTAACAGCACGGAGTATCGGGTTATCTTCGGAGATGAGATTTACAATATTCTTTCGGTTGACCACATGAATTTTAAGAGAAAATCGCTTAAGGTCCGGTGCGAGAAAGTGAGGCGGTGACGATGGCTTCAGACAGGGTAACGATTAACGAGATGGCCTCCGCTGTCATGGAGAGTCTGACGGAGTATGCCGACCTTGCTGCCGATGAGATGAAGAAGGCGGTACAGACAGCCGGGAAGACGGTCAAGAAGGAAATCGAGACTACTGCTCCAAAGGATACCGGAGCCTACGCGAAAAGCTGGGCTGTCAAGAAAACAAAAGAGACATCGCAGTCGATGGAGGTTGTGGTGTATTCTAAAACGAAGTATCAGCTGGCACATCTCCTGGAGCACGGCCACGCACTCCGAAACGGCGGACGGGCAAAAGCTTATCCGCATATCGCTCCTGCAGAGGAGAAAGGTCTGGAGAAGCTGGAGTCTGAGTTGAAGAAAGGACTATCTTAATGACACACGCAGAAGTAAAAGAAATGGTGGAGTCCATCGGTCTTCCGAGCGCCTACCATCATTTCGCAGAGGGTGAGTCGCCTGATCCGCCTTTTGTGGTTTTCCTTTATCCAAACGATGACAACTTTGCAGCGGACGGTATCGTGTATTTCAGCGTGAATGTCCTGCATATCGAACTGTACACGGATAAGAAGGAGCCGAATTTGGAGGCACAGGTGGAGACGGTACTCACGGAGTATGGAATTTATTATAACAAGAGCGAAGTATGGATTGAGAGTGAGCGTCTGTACGAGGTACTCTACGAAATGGAGGTATAAGAATGGCTGACAATAACAAGGTTAAGTTTAACCTGAAAAACGCGCACTACGCGAAGCTGACGCTGGATGATGACGGGAACGCGACCTATGGCACTCCGGTGGCGCTGCCTGGTGCGGTTTCGCTTTCTCTGGACGCGAACGGTGAGCCGGAGAATTTCTATGCTGACGGCATTGCCTACTATGTCATCAATAACAACATGGGCTATGAGGGAGACCTGGAGCTTGCGCTGATTCCGGAGTCCTTCCGCACGGACATCTTAAAGGAGACGCTGGATGACAACGGCGTGCTGGTGGAGAATTCCGAGGTGGAGCTGGAGTCGTTTGCCCTGCTCTTTGAGTTTGACGGCGACCAGAAGCACATCAGGCACGTCCTGTATAACTGCTCCGCTTCCCGTCCGAAGATTGAGGGCCAGACGAACGAGGACACCAAGGAGGTACAGACGGAAACGCTGTCCATCAAGGCGACTCCTCTTTCCGATGGCATGGTCAAGGCTAAGACCGGAAACACCACAAATACCACGGCCTATGACGCCTGGTATGATGCGGTTTATATTCCGTCCACCACGACTGAAGACAGCGGCACTGCTTAAGGTGCCGCTGACCTGAATGAAGGGAGATAATCATCATGGGATTAAAGAAAACAGTGCAGATTGACGGGAAGGATGTCGTGTTTAAGGCAAGTGCGGCAATCCCCCGTATTTATCGTCTGAAGTTCCAGAGGGATATTTATAAAGACCTGCGCAACCTGGAGCAGGCCGTGGGCAACTCCGATGAGGGGCAGTCAAACCTTGACCTGTTCTCTCTGGAGATGTTTGAGAACATCGCCTACATCATGGCAAAGCACGCGGAGCCTGATAAGGTTCCTGATTCGCCAGAGGAATGGCTGGATGAGTTTAATACCTTTTCCATCTACCAGGTTCTGCCGGAGATTATTAAGCTGTGGGGATTGAACATCCAGAGCGATGTAGAGTCTAAAAAAAACTTCGCAAAAGTGAGCGGGAAATGACAACCCCGCTCTTTCTTTTGCGCTGTGTGCAGTTGGGCATCAGCATAAGGGATTTGGACTTGCTGACCATCGGGCTTGTGAACGATATGTATTGTGAAAGTGGAAATGACTCTTACTCATACGCGCGTCTCGGAACTCAGGAGGATTTCGACCGATTCTGAACGGATTTTCTGGTTGCTTTAAAGGCTGTATTCGGATATACTTTAGAGCAACCAGTGTTCGAGTACAGGCTGATAATTAGGAATTGGGAGGGTCAGATGGAAATAGATCACGTTGCAATGTATGTAAATGATTTAGAAGCTACGAGACAGTTCTTTGAGAAATATTTAGGTGCGAAGTCAAATGATGGCTATCATAATATGAGTACTGATTTCAGATCTTATTTTTTGTCGTTTGATGATGGCATTCGGCTAGAGATTATGAATAAGCCCAATATGCAAAATATGGATAAACCGCTGAGCAGGACAGGTTATGCGCATCTTGCGTTTCGTACAGGAAGCAAGGAACTTGTAAACGAACTGACTAATCGTTTAAAGCAGGACGGATATGAAGTTATAAGTGGCCCGCGCATCACAGGGGATGGTTATTATGAGAGCTGTATTGTAGGAATTGAAGGAAATCAGATAGAAATCACTGTGTAACCATTACAGTTTATTGAGTTGATGTAAAGATAAGAACATAAAACCATGAAGCGTCTGTCATGCCGACAGGCGTTTTTCTTTGGAGTCGAGAAATCGGCTCTTTTTGTTTGCCTAAAACGGAGGTGAGGATTGTGGCGGCAAGTCGAATTAAGGGTATTACAGTCGAGATTGACGGCGATACCACTGGTCTATCAAAGGCACTGAGCAGTGTAAATAAAGAGATGAAGTCAACGCAGTCCCAGCTGAAGGATGTGGAAAAGCTTTTAAAGCTTGACCCCACGAATACAGAACTACTTTCTCAGAAACAGAAGCTCCTTACCGAGGCGGTCTCTGAGACAAAGGAAAAGCTGGAAACGTTAAAAACCGCTGCGGAACAGGCAAACACGGCTCTGGCAAACGGTGAAATCAGTCAGGAGCAGTACGATGCCCTGCAGCGTGAAATCATCGAGACTGAGGAAGAATTAAAAAAGCTGGAGACGCAGGCGGAGCAGTCCGCGACAGCGCTCCAGAAGATTTCAGCAACCGGTGAGAAGCTGCAGTCTGTTGGTGATTCGATTTCCACGGTTGGCACGAAACTCCTGCCGGTAACGGCCGGAGTGGTGGCACTCGGAACTGCGGCTGTAACTACGGCGGCAAACTTCGAAACAGCCATGTCCAGCGTTGAGGCTCTGATTTCTTCAAGCTCCTCGGATATCGAAGGTGATATGGAGAAGCTGGAGGAGGCGGCTCGTTCTGCTGGTGAGACCACGAAGTTTTCCGCGACAGAGGCTGCCGAGGCAATGTCTTATATGGGTCTTGCGGGCTGGTCTGCGGATGAGATGTGCGAAGGTCTTTCTGGTATTCTGAACCTTGCGGCGGCCTCGGAGATGGATCTGGCAACGGCATCTGATATTGTTACGGATTACTTGTCAGCCTTTGGTTTAACGGCGGCTGATTCCGAAATGCTTGTTGACAAGATGGCCTATGCCATGAGTAATTCCAACACCAGCACGGAGCAGTTGGGCGAGGCATACAAAAACTGTGCGGCAACATCAACCCAGCTTGGCTATGGTTTGGATGAGACAACAGCAGCTTTGATGGTTATGGCGGACGCTGGTATCAAAGGCGGCGAGGCCGGTACCGCGCTCTCCTCTATCATGACGAGACTCGGTAATAATACCTCCGGCTGTACTGACCTTCTGGCGGAGTATGGCATTGAGGTATATGATGCGGAGGGCAATGTAAACTCGCTCTCCAACATCCTTTCCGGGATGCAGGATATCTGGGCTGATTTGACGGATGAGGAGAAAGCAAACCTCGCTTACGTTGTAGCAGGTAAAACGGCGCAGTCAGAATTAATGACTGTCCTCGGTGAGACAACGGGCAGCTTTCAGGAATATCAGGAAGGTCTGGCAGGGTGCTCCGGCACGGCGGAGGATATGGCTGCGATTATGCAGGATAACCTCGAAGGCCAGCTAACTATTTTGAAATCACAGTTACAGGAGCTTGCCATTTCCTTTGGTCAGATGCTTCTGCCGGTTATCAAAAATGTGGTGGGTGTGATTCAGAACATCGTGGACTGGCTGAATGGTCTGGATGACAGCACCAGACAGATAATCCTGACTGTGGCTCTGGTGGCTGCGGCTATCGGTCCGGTGCTGATTGTGGTCGGCAAGGTCATTTCAGCGGTTGGAACCATCATGACGGTTATTCCGAAACTGGTGAGCGCTTTCAACATGGTAAAGAATGCCTTTTCCGCTTTAAGCGCGGTGATGATGGCAAACCCGATTATGATTGTGGTTGCGCTGATTGCGGCTCTGGTGGCGGCTTTCATTTATCTCTGGAACACGAACGAGGAATTCCGGCAGTTCTGGATTGACCTTTGGGAAAACATCAAAGAGGCTGTCACTGTTGCGGTTGAAGCAATCTCCACGTTTCTGTCAGAAGCATGGGAAACCATAAAAACAGCGGCGCAGACGGCGTGGACTGCCATTTCGGAGTTCTTTGCGACAGTCTGGGAGGCAATAAGCACCACGGTTTCAAATGTGGTTACCGCGATACAGACATTTCTTCAGACAGCATGGAATACAATCCAGACGATAATCCAGACGGTGTTGACGACAATCCAGACGATATTTACTACCATTTGGAATGCAATCCAGACTGTGATTACGACGGTGGTTACAGCCATCCAGACATTCATAACGACTGCCTGGAATACGATTTGCACGATTATCACCACGGTGCTGACAGCCATCCAGACGGTCATCACCACGATATGGAACGCGATTTCTTCCGTGATATCGACAATCGTGAATGGGATTTCTTCCACGATTTCTACAGTGTGGAACACAATCTCAAATACGGTATCCACGGTGGTAAATACCATCAAGTCGACTGTCACGAAGGTTTTTACAGCTATCTGGAATGGCATCAAAAATACAGTATCAGGAATTTATAATACGGTGAAGGACGGATTTAACAAGGCGGTGGATTTCATTAAGGGTCTGGCGTCCTCGGCATTCAGCTGGGGTGCGGATATCATCAATGGTATTGTTAATGGCATTAAAAGCTGTATCAGCAAAGTGACCGATGCGGTATCCGATGTCGCGGAAACCATCAAATCCTTTCTGCACTTCTCCGTGCCGGACGAAGGACCGTTGACGGATTACGAGGACTGGATGCCGGACTTCATGGAAGGGCTGGCTGATGGCATTGAAAAGAGCCGTGGACTCTTACAGGGAGCGATGTCGGATGTAGCTGCAGACATGGTAATAAATCCGCAGGTGTCTGCGGCGCAGATTAGCGGCGGTTATGGCAGCAACGGAAATGGCGGAGCGGACAATTCAGTTTCCAGTATCCTCTCCGGCATCCGTGAGATGGTGGATTCACTGAGTGGTCAGAATGCCGGTATTATTTCCATTCCGGTATATCTTGGCAACTCACTCTTGGATGAGGTAATCGTGGACGCACAGCAGAGACAGAACCTGCGCTCAGGTGGACGATAAGGAGGTGTACGCTTTGGCTTTTATTCAATATCTAACCTTTGACGGAGAGGCTCTGCCGGAGCCTGATTCTTATGAGGTGTCAATGGAGGATGTGGAGGCGGACTCCTCCGGAGAAACGGAGGCAGGAACGACACAGAGGGATGTGGTGCGCTTTGGCGTGCACACAATCTCTGTGTCCTTTACTGTTACGGCAAAGTGGCTTAAAAAACTGACGGCATACAAGCAGCAGGCAAAAATCGTGGTGGAGTTTTTTGATATGGAGACAGCGGAGACTGCTTCTGCGGAGATGTACATCTCTGGTTACAAATCGAAACGGGAAGCGGATTCGTCTTATGGTGGGCTGTGGAATGTGTCTTTTTCGTTAAAAGAGTTCTGACACTATTCTCAAAAAGTGAGTTTTGTGATATATTTTGAACTTGTATTCTCAGAATAAATGTTGCATTATACGAGCACCATACGGCAGTTATGGCAAATTATAATATTCAGGAGGCAAAGACTATGTTCAAAATTAAGAATGACAGGATTTATCCTAACCTTGCGCCAATGACGCTTTCGGTCAAAATCCCAGAGGATTTCTGGCTTGTGGCGTTTCCAGATGCCGGTTCACCAAATGACATCGTTTTCCGTACATCGGATGGGTCAGCTACTATCGAGATTCTGATTGGGTACAAGACGGGAGATGACACAGCGCAGGAACTGCTTGACAACATCGAAGGGTGTCCGGAAGAATATGTAGAGGGACCATATCCTATCGAAGTCAATGGGATGAAGGGACATTACCTGTATTGCGCAAGCGAGATTGCACAGTATGTGGTTCTGCTTGATGTGGAAGACTTAGGGCTTAAGAGTGCGGATTCTTTTTATGGTACGGAAGAGAAAAGCTCGGTTGACCGTATTCAATTTTCTGTGAGTGTTTCTTCGGAAGAAGGCGAGGAAGGAAGAAAAGCTATCCACGAAACCATGAAAAATGAGACTATCAAGGAATTGCTTTACAGCATCAATGTAGAATAAGAAATAACATATTTTAAAGGCATCAGTCAGAAACGGCTGGTGCTTTTTATTATAGGCTGAGGGGAGGTGCTTTGATGTATGCGGTAAGTGATGAGTTTCTGACAGCGGTGCAGGAAAACACCCGCACCTACTATTGGTCAGGAACGATTACAACGACTGCCGAGAAGGTGTATGACTTTGATTATAAGAACATCGTGAAAGGAAGCGGCTATGTGACATCAAAGTGCTGCTCCAGCTCCGAGATTGAACTGGGTACAGTGTATTCCGCAGAGATGGGAATCACGCTCTACTCGGACGTTGACCGGTACACGTTAGAAGACGCCGTGGTGGAGCTTTACTATCATCTGCTCCTGACCGATGGAACATATGAGACGGTTCCGATGGGTATCTTTGAGATTGCGGAGGCAAACAGGACGCTAAACTGTCTTGAAATCACAGCCTATGATTATATGCTCCGCTTTGACAAGGACTTCTCCAGTACGGACTCGACCGGTACGGCATGGGGCTTTATTTCCTTATGCTGCACGGCCTGCGGTGTGGAATGTGCCCACACTCAGGAAGAAATTGAGGCAATGGCAAACGGAAATATCACGCTTTCCATCTACTCAGAGAATGACATTGAGACATACCGGGATGTGCTCTACTATGTGGCGCAAATTCTCGGCGGCTTCTTTATTATAAACAGGACTGGTCAGTTGGAGCTTCGCAAGTACGGTACGGACGCAGTGATGGAGATTGAGAGCAGGCACAGGTTTTCAAGCAGCTTCTCTGACTTCATCACAAGGTACACGGCGATAAGCTCCACAAATCTTCGGACAGAAACGGCTGAGTATTATTCGCTTGATCCGGATGATGGGCTGACCATGAACCTTGGCTCAAATCCTCTGCTGCAGTTTGGTCTGGAGGCGACCAGGCAGGAAATCTGCATGAATATTCTTTCTGACCTGCAGGCAGTCAATTACGTACCGTTTGACTCGGACACGATTGGCAATCCGGCACTGGATTTGGGAGATGTTCTCAGGTTCTCTGGCGGCTCGGCGGATGAGGAGCAGATTTCATGCATCACATCCTTTAACTGCGTCATCGGCGGCAAGATGACACTAAAGTGTGTGGGCAAAAATCCGAGGCTCTCTCAGGCAAAGTCAAAGAATGACAAAAACATCTCAGGACTTCTAAGCCAGGTGGACGCTGCGGAGATTGCGATACACACATATACGAATGCTTCTGCCTATACAATCGGAAAGACAAAAACTGAGGTGGTGAGCATTGAGTTTGCCGCCTCGCAGGACACGAGCGCGGAATTTATTGCGCAGATACTGATTGACATTGCGGCGGACGCAGTGACAAAGACGGCGACTGCGGAAGGAACGATTACCATTCCAGACACATCCTCTGACAGCGAGGATACAGAGACATCCGGGACGGAGGTTGAAGTCTCGCTTCCCGTCACCTGGACGGAGGACGGCGAGACACTTGTCTATGTGGTCTATGAGTTGAACGATGATGAAATAACTGTATTCTATCCGGTGGAGACCTGGCACAGCGGCAAACACATCCTGACACTCTACTACCCGATTTCTGATATTGCCTCGGATGTACTGAATACCTTTAAGGTTTATCTCAGACTTGAGAATGGAACCGGAACGGTGGAAATCGGCGGCTGCCTTGCGGTCATCACTGGTCAGGCACTTGGTGCGACATACAAGTGGGATGGCACTCTGGAGTTTGAGGATGAATATACACCGTTTACGATTGGCGGTGGTATCACGGTGAAGTCTTTTAGTGACAGCATGGACTACGAGATGATTGAGCAGAAGGAATATGAATACACGGAGAGCGTGGCAAGGATTAGCATCGGTGCTTTTGCTTCTCCGTTTGACACAGAATAGGAGGCATATATGAAACTGAAAGGAACAATGGTCATTGAACTGACCGATGTGGACACGGGAGACGTGGAGACCTATACGGAAGAGAATATGGTCACCAATGCGGTGAATAACATCCTCGGCGCTAATCCGCTGGGGATTTTTTACAACACAACTGATAGTTCTTATACAATGTTAACCTGGAACGATTATCTGCTTCCCATCTGTCCAAATATGATAGGAGGCATTCTACTTTTTCCGAATGCACTGGATGAGGACGTGGATAACATCTATCCGCAGTCAGATAACCTGCCGGTGGCGTATGCTTCCAACGATGTAAACGGCACAACAGACCTTGCCAGAGGAAGCCTTAACCAGACGGAAAGTAAGGCTCTTGACAACGGTTATAAGTTTGTCTGGGAGTTTTCGGCGAGCCAGGGAAACGGCACGATTGCAGCGGCAGCGCTTACCGGGTCGCTTGGAGGACAGTTTGCTTATGGCAATGACGTAGGCGATACTACGGCTTTCCTGCAGGTAAACCAGATGGGATTGCAAGCGGATTTTTCAGACCAGCAGATGCTGTTTGAAGCAGTCAGCATCGATTTTGAAAATGAGGTGCTGTATTCGTTTGACTGGTCGGATTCTTCTGTGGTGATTAAGAAAGCGCGGATTCCCATCACGTCTATTGGACTTGTTGAATTGTTGGACGATACCACGATTACACTGCTTGATGAGACGGTAATCACACCGTCAACATTTAAATTCACGACGAGCTATTATTCGTATGGAGCGTTCATGGACGGCCAAGACGGTTACTGGTACGGTTTTGCCAACGGCTCCGGTAACTCAAGTGGCAGTGCTTCCATGACGTGGATTAAGATAAGCAAGACAGACTACTCCTACACGGAAGGCTCCTGGACACTCTCCAATGCCACTCTTAAGAGCGTGGGATACCGGTATCTGGCCAGCAACTATATGTATTTTTATCAGTATGCCTGCGTCCGTGATGGTTATCTGTATGTCATGGCGTATGACGCGGCAGGAATTTACAAAATCAATATCTCCAACTCAGCGGATGTGACGCTGATTGACCTTGGCTTTACTTCCGCATGGAAGTCAGTCGGCGAGACCGGAAGCGCGGGCGGTGTGTATATGCTCCGGGTGCAGGATTTAATCATCGGTTATGATTTTATCTTGACAGCGGATGATACGGTTATTGCTACGGTCGGAAGCACAAAGTTTGGACTTCTGTGTACGCAGATGTTCCAGTACAAGAATTTTCTTATTGGCTGGGGCTGTGCCATTGGCACGAACTACAGACAAGCGTATCTGCTCACTCCGTACATGGCGACCATCAATAATCTGGACTCGTCTGTGGTGAAGGACTCCAGTAAAACAATGAAAATTACGTACACACTGACCGAGGCAGACAGCGATTAATGACAAAAGCGGCTGGGGCTTTAAAACCTCTGCCGCTTGGTGTGCTTTGGTGGGAAAGGTTGCTGGGATATCCAGCTGGATTACTTCTTGCGGGATCTGCGGTTGGAACCGTATTTGACCTGTGGCTCGGCTACCATCGGGAGCGACTCAGGTGTCCGCTGCCTCCGCAGCTCATCGATTTCACGGAGCTTCTTTTCGAACTCCAGCTGAAGCTCCCTCTCGCGGATGGCGTTCTCTTCCTCTTCGGAAAGGGTTCGGATGCGGATGAAACCTTCCTCGTACTCGACCACGAGGCGGGTGCCGACTGAAAAGCCGAGGGCTTCAAGCCATTTGCCTTCCATCTGGATTTTGGGGAGCAGGCCGCCGTTTGCCTGATACTTGTTGGAATACTGCACTTTGATGTTCTTTGTCTTCATGAAAAATCCTCCTTTGGCTTCGCCGTTGTTTGGCGGTGTTGTTTTTGGTAGTGTATTAATCACTCTGAAAGCAGATAAAAGCAAGCACAATCGGAGGTATAAATTGTACAAATATCAGCGCGGAGATTTGTGCTGATTATGGTCTGGAAACTGGCAGCTTCTCTACAGGAGAGACTGCTTTTTTTAATACAAAATTGAAAGGTAGGTAGTGTTATGAAGGAATTTTGGAACCTGATTCAGATGGTCTTTACCGCAATCGGCGGCTGGCTGGGGTACTTCCTCGGCGGTTGTGACGGGCTGCTCTTTGCCCTGATTGCCTTTGTGGTGATTGATTATCTCACCGGGGTGATGTGCGCGATTAACGACCAGAAGCTTTCGAGCGAGGTAGGCTTTCGAGGTATCTGCCGCAAGGTCTTAATCTTTCTGCTCGTGGGGATTGGCAGCATTCTGGATGCACAGGTCATCGGAACGGGAAGTGTGCTGCGGACGGCAGTCATTTTCTTTTACCTCTCCAACGAGGGAATCTCCATTCTGGAGAACGCGGCGCACCTGGGGCTTCCGGTGCCGGACAGACTGAAGCTCGTCTTAGAGCAGCTGCATGAACGCTCGGAGGATGAAAGCTCCGACGAAACAGAAAACGATAATGAGGAGGAGAACTGATTATGAATTTGGTAGAAAGCATTTTAACAAAAAATCCCTGCTATACAGCAGGTAAAACCATTACAGTCAAGGGTCTGATGCTACACTCGGTTGGATGCGCACAGCCCTCGGCATCTGCGTTTATCAATAGTTGGAACAAGGAAAGCTATTCATCCGCCTGCGTCCACGCTTTTATTGATGGAAATGACGGAACCGTTTATCAGACGCTCCCGTGGAACCATCGCGGCTGGCACTGCGGTAAGGGAACGTCAGGCTCATCGGCAAATGACACCCACATCGGTGTAGAAATGTGTGAGCCGGGATGTATCACGTATTCGTCCGGCTCAAACTTCACCTGCTCTGATACAAAAACGGCAAAGGCTGTGGCAAAGAGAACCTATGAGGCGGCGGTTGAACTGTTCGCGTATCTCTGCGAGAAATACAGTCTGGACCCGACAGCGGACGGAGTCATTATCTCCCATGCGGAAGGGTACAGCCGTGGCGTGGCTTCAAACCACGCGGACCCGGCACATCTCTGGAAGGGGCTTGGCTTAAGCTATACGATGGACACCTTCCGTGCGGCAGTAAAGGCAGCAATGGGAACGGTAAGTAGCGGCACACAGGCGACAGTCTTTAAGAGCCTGTCCGAGGCTGATGTGATTGCAAAAGTGGGTCCGCTTGCCACGGCGGATATGAAGTCTACCGGCATTCTGGCATCCATCACCCTGGCACAGTTCATTCTGGAATCCGGTTATGGCAAGTCCGAGCTTGCGCAGAACGCAAACAACTGCTTTGGCATGAAAAAGTCGCTGTCTGGAAACACGTGGAGCGGCTCTGCATGGGACGGTTCGTCGATTTATACCAAGGAGACGAAGGAACAGAATTCTGACGGCAGCTATACGACCATTACAGCGGATTTTCGCAAGTACAGCTGTGTTGAGGATTCTATTACCGACCACTCAGCTTACCTGCTCGGAGCGAAGAACGGTAATAAGCTTCGCTACGATGGCATTGCCGGGATGACAAACTACAAGGAAGTTGCACAGCTCATCAAGGACGGCGGATACGCAACCTCACTGACCTATGTAGACAACCTGTGCAGCATCATCGAGAAGTGGAATCTTACTCAGTATGATGTGGTTACAAGCACTTCATCCGACACCATCATCTCCGAGTCGAGCCTTCCTGCAGTTCCGTTTTTGGTGAAAGTCATCATCAGCGATTTGAACTACCGCGACCAGCCGTCCATGAGCGGCGCGGTCAAGGGACAGACCGGCATCGGAACCTTTACCATTACCGAGGTGAGCAATGGCTGGGGCAAGCTGAAAAGCGGTGCTGGGTGGATTTATCTCCTGAACACGAGCTATTGCACGATTGGCTCAACGGTGAGCAGCAGCACGACATCTTCCGCATCGGAAGTGCCGTACATGGTTAAGGTGACGATTACGGATTTGAACATCCGCACTGGTCCAGGAACCAACTATTCTAAGACCGGCAAGCAGACTGGCAAGGGGACATTTACCATTGTGGAGGAATCCGCCGGTGAGGGTTCCACGAAAGGTTGGGGCTTGCTTAAGGCATACCAGAGTACACGAAAAGGATGGATAAGTTTGGACTACGCTACAAAGGTTTGATGCTGAACCCCGTGGAGAGTGATTTACTCTCTGCGGGTCTATTTTTTTGCACTGAATATAAGGCGCGTATAATTAACAAGTTTTGTGTAAAACGTGTTCACCAAGGGATGCCGTTTGCATGATATAATTTAATAGATTATATAGACAAAAGAGTCTAGAGAATATAGGAGGGAAAAATGATAAATGATAATTTCTCTGGAATGAGAGGACTTGCAGTCGGATGTACAGCGTTGTTGATATTGGGCCTGGTAGGTTGTAATAGTAATAGCTCATCTGATGTATTATATGGTGTTACAGTCCCATCTGAAACGAACCAAACCAATGCATCGCAAGATTTGTCAAATTCTACAGATGGTAACACTGATTCAGGAGAAGCAAGAAAAACGGTTGATGGTACAAGTGAAACAGAACAAGATTCATCAAATTTTATAGATGATTACACTGATTTGGTAGAAGTAGGGGAAAAGGTTGAAGATACAAGTGAAGAAGAACAAATTAGTCTCGAATTTGGACAGTTGGATAATACAGGAACCGACTTTAACAATCTTGTAAAAAGCGATGGAAGTATAGCTTTTGATGATGATTACATATATTTCTATGATTATTACGGCTATGCTAGTGAAGAGAGACTCATTTCCCGTGTGCATTTTGATGGAACAGGTTATGAAAGGTTAGGCATTGATGAACTCTATGGCCGAACTGGTTCAAGTATTTATATGAATATTAAGGATGGATATCTTTACTGGTCTAGTTGGTGGTATGCTTATAGGTATTGTATAGATACAGGGGTTCAGGAAACATTAAACACTGATGAACTGGCTTCTTACATGGTAGTCATTGATAACTATCTTTATATCGTGGGCGAATACTATGATTTAAAAGTTATAGATTTGCAGACACTAGATTCTTTGAGCATTCTCAATGCAAACGATTATTTTTATTATACTAACCTTGGTACTAATTATTCGGTTGAGGTGGTATCTGATGGTGAAAATATTTATCTGATGGGAGCAAGCAAAGATCGCACATCAGTCGTGATTATAACCTTGGATATGGAAAAAATAAATAATTATTTTGAACAAACACAATTATCAGAAAATTACATAGATAATTGTATAGAAATAACGACAGGCGGCGAAATTTACGGTGATTTGTATTTTGCAAAAAATGGGTTTCTTGTTCCAGTATATAATGGCTCATACTTTGATTATGAAATGTATACTTTTAAGGGTACGAAGCTGGGAAGTTATGCAAACTTTACGAATGATTGGAACTATTCTGGTATATACAGAATAGGATGTTGGTATATTATAGATGGAAATATATCTTTTACAACAAAAAATGGTTTAGTAATATGTGAGGACGTGAACTTAAAAAACCCCGAGATAATAACATTAGATGGATACACTGGCTATGATAACGATTCTAGTCTCTTCCAGGTTGGTGTTTATAATGGAAATTTATATGTGATACAACAAACTGGTCAGGGAAGTTTTTCGCTGATTACACTGAATTCACAGGGAGATACTTCTATTTGTGATTTTCAACTAGAGGAATAATATACGTATAAGATTAAAATAGAGTGTTATATAGATAGAAAAGAGCGATTGCTAAAGCAGCAGTCGTTCTTTTTTTTGCGCAAAAATCGGAAAAACTTAGATTTGGCTACACCCCTGTCAGAAAAGGAGGAGGTGTTTGTGCCTCTCTCCTGTTGATGGAGGCAGCCATATGACTAAAGTTATTTCGTTCAAATCTGGATTTCGTGTCCAAAGGATGTTAGAAGGAGGTGCTTCTAATGACTGAAGACCAGAAATCGCGGATAAAAACACTGAGAGAAAACGGCGTGGGCTATGTGCGTATCGCCCAGACGCTTGGATTATCACAGAATACGGTAAGCTCATACTGCCGCAGAAATGGTCTGGCAGGAACAAAGCCTCCTGCCGGACAGCACCTGTGCCGGTATTGCGGCTGTCCTGTTGAGCAGACAAAAGGACGCAAAGAAAAGAAATTCTGCTCTGACTCATGCCGGATGAAGTGGTGGAACAGCCATCTGGATAAGGTGAACCGCAAGGCAAACTACGAGTTCATCTGTCCTCATTGCAAAAAGACATTCACGGCCTATGGGAATTCAAACAGAAAATACTGTTCGCATGAGTGCTATGTCGCTGACAGATTTGGAGGTGGCGCGGATGAGTGAGGAGCAGCTTAAGAACGAAAAGATGTATCTTGCCACCATGAATATGGCAAAAGACCTGCTGGTGAAGGGTATCATCACCGAGGAGGAGTATCACGAAATTGATACAATTTTTACCAATAAGTACGCACCATCTTTGGGCAGATTATTCTCGAATATCCGCTTGATTTAATAGGAAGAAAGAGCGAATATACGACACTGACAAGGAGGTGCGCTATGGCAACAATCAGGAAAATTGAACGGAAGATTCCTACCATACAAAAGAAAAAGCGTGTCGCCGCATATGCCAGAGTCTCGCTTGCATCGGAGCAGTTGATGCATTCGCTCTCAGCCCAGGTGAGTTATTACAGCTCGCTGATACAGAAGAATCCTGAGTGGGAGTATGCCGGAGTGTATTCTGATGAAGGTATCACTGGAACATCCACAGCAGGCAGAAAGGGATTTAACGACCTTGTGAAAGACTGCGAGGACGGCAAAATCGACATTGTTCTGGTCAAATCCATCAGTCGATTTGCGAGAAACACGGTAGACCTACTGGAGACGGTACGTCATTTAAAAGACATCGATGTTGAGGTTCGATTTGAGCGTGAGCACATCAGCTCATTCAGTGGTGACGGAGAATTGATGCTGACGATTCTCGCGTCGTTTGCACAGGAAGAAAGCCGGAGCATGTCAGAGAACATTAAGTGGGCTGTGCAGAAAGGCTATCAAAAGGGAGAGCCTCATTCTCCTGCACGGACTTATGGTTATGAATGGAACGGTGAGGAGTATGTAGTTGTTCCTGAAGAAGCGGAGGTTGTGCGCTTTGTATTCGAAGCATATGAATCGGGCACATCCCTTTTGCAGATACCAAAGATTCTTGCATCAAAAGGAATTAAAGGATTGACTGGCGTCCCATTTAGCAGGGCAACACTCAAGGGCATGATTTCAAATGAGATTTACATTGGCAATTTGGTGTTTCAAAAAACCTACTCAGAATCAGTCAGAAAAAGAAAGCGCAACTACGGCGAGGTACCTCAATATCGAGTGGAGGAAGCCCATGAACCCATCATTAGCAAGGAATTGTTTTATAGAGTTCAGGAAGAAAAAAAACAAAGAGGCGAGGCGGCCTCAAATAAAAATGCAGTTTTAACATGTTTCTCAGGGAAGATTAAATGCGGTAAATGTGGCTATTCCTGTAGCAGAAGAAGCATTCCGCACAGCAAAACGACTGAGCGAGAGTACAATAAGCGGTGGGTCTGTAATTTGTCTGAAACTAAGCAGAAGTGCGACTTAAGGCCACTGAGCGAGGATGAATTAAGATGCGCTTCATCGGAGATGCTTGGCTGTGACCCATTTGATGAGAATGAATTTCTGCGCAAGGTAGAAAAGGTGGCTGTTTTTGATGACCATCTGGACTTTTTTTTAAAAGACGGAAAAAAGAAGTCTTGGCAGCGAAAGTATTCACGTAAAGACTCGGCGAGAACGTGTTTTAGCAAAAAGATGGAGTGCGGTATTTGTGGCAGTCCTCTCATAAGAGAAAGTGCATTGAAAAGATTTAAGTGTAAAAACAAACGAAAGTCCATGGCTCTTTGTGCATCAAGACCGATAAAAGAGGATGAGCTACAAAGGGCTTCGCTTACCATTCTCGGAGCAAATTATGAGATGGGGTTTTGCTGTGAAGTCAGTAAGGCGGTAGTGTATGACGAGCGCGTGGATTTTCTATTGAAAGACGGGAGCGTGAAGGTATGGGAAAGAGAGTGATTCAAATACCTGCTACGGTTTCACGGTTCACCGAGGCTCCAATCAATGAGCGACGGAAACGAAAAACGGCAGGTTATGCAAGAGTATCAACAGACAGAGATGAGCAGGCAACAAGTTATGAAGCGCAGATGAGTTACTACAAGGATTACATCGAGAGTCGGGATGATTTGGAGTTTGTGGGAATGTATTCAGATGAAGGTATCTCCGCAACCAGCACAGCCCGCAGGGATGGCTTCAACAGGATGATCGAAGATGCGCTTGCAGGAAAAATTGAACTGATAATCACAAAGTCGGTGAGCCGGTTTGCAAGGAACACAGTTGACTCCCTCACCACAATCAGAAAGCTTAAAGAGAAGGGTGTCGAGTGCTATTTTGAGAAAGAGAACATCTGGACGCTCGATTCCAAGGGAGAGTTGCTCATAACCATCATGTCGAGTTTGGCGCAGGAAGAAAGCCGGAGTATT
Organism: Clostridiales bacterium; assembly: GCA_021199255.1. Classification (GTDB taxonomy): domain Bacteria; phylum Bacillota; class Clostridia; order Lachnospirales; family Lachnospiraceae; genus UBA3282. The sequence continues at coordinate 20,604 of JAJQIK010000088.1, forward strand.
TCAGAGAATACTACCTGGGGACAGAGAAAGCGCTTTGCCGATGGCGTGGCGAGTGTAGCATATTCGAGTTTCCTCGGCTATGATCGTGCTCCGGGTGGAGGCTTCGCTGTCAATCCTGAACAGGCAGAAACGGTCAAGCAGATTTACAAATGGTTTCTCGAAGGTCTGTCCACATATGAGATTGCAAAGCTTTTGACAGAAAAGAAAATTCCTACACCAATGGGAAAAGAAAAATGGTATCCTAAGACAGTCGGAAGTATTCTGCAAAACGAGAAGTACAAAGGTGATGCCCTTTTGCAGAAGTATTACGTGGCAGATTTTCTGTCAAAAAAACTCAAGAAAAACAATGGCGAAATCCCACAGTACTATGTAGAAGGCGACCATGAGGCAATCATCGATCCGGTCACTTTTGATTTGGTTCAAGCGGAGATTTTGAGAAGAGACAAATCATCAAGTAAGTACAGCGGCATAAGCATTTACTCGTCAAAGATTAAATGTGGCGAGTGTGGTAACTGGTACGGGTCAAAGGTTTGGCACTCCAATGACAAGTATCGCAAGGTAATCTACCAGTGTAATCATAAGTTTAAAGGCGATAAGAAATGCTCCACTCCGCATCTGACAGAGGTAGAGATACAGGAAAAGTTCATGCAAGCCGTGAACCTTCTGATTGGCGAAAAGGATGAGCTTATTGAAAACGCGAAGCTTATGATGCAGACGGTCTGCGATACAAGTTCGCAGGAAAAAGAAGCCGAGGAGCTTGCCGCCGAGATGGAGGTTCTTGCGGGAATGGTACAGGATGCCATAAGCGAGAATGCAAGAGTGGCAAAGGACCAAAATGAGTACGGCCTAAGATACAATGAACTGACGAGTAGGTATGATAAGAAGAAGACAAAGTATGAAGAGCTTCTGGCCACGATAGCTGATAGGGATGCCCAGGCTAAGCTCTTTAAGAATTACATTGCCACTCTAGAGTCGATTGATGGTTTCTGCACGGAATTTGATGCGAGGTTGTGGGCCGGTTTACTTGAATATGCCACGGTGTACACGAAAGACGACATCCGCTTCACATTCAGAGGCGGCACGACAATTAAAGTATAAAAAATTCACGGCGGTCACTCCGATTTAAGGAACGACCGCTTTTTTAAATTGTAGAAATATGGTATAGTAAACGTAATTGCGGAGGTGTGCTATGGCAAAGTTTAAGGCAGGAGATGCGGTTTTTATAATAGAGTCTAATCGGATAATCAGGGAAGCCACTGTCCTTAAATCTGGCGGTGGCTTTTACACCATCCGTTTTGCAGATTCCGGCGGTGGTATAAAAGTTAGGGAGAACAGGCTTTATGCCACAAAGGAAGATGCGCAGACACAACTAACTTCTTCTTCTCTTAACTCACAAAAACACAGGACTCCATATGATTTTATGTAGTTCTCATGCTAAAAGACCATGTGCAATGACCTTGTGCATCGTTACATTGTATCAAAATCTAAGGCGTAACGAAGGTCGCCCATCATGGTTCCCGCAATTCCACGCCCGACGCGTTTCTGGAAGCCGTCAGCCCGCGTATCGCCCTGATTTCCGCCGGAGAAAACAATTCCTACGGGCATCCCCATACAGAGACGCTGGAACGGCTGCGTCAGCAGGGCGCGCTGATTTACTGCACCAAGGACGCCGGGGCTGTCATGGTCAGAACCAATGGAGAGAATCTCAGGGTGGTAAGCTGGCAGCCGGGAAAAACATAGGCGGCAGTAAAATCAGCAAACAACTTGACACCCGCCGCCAAAACGAAGATACTATTAGTGGTAAGACTGAAAACGCGTTGCACCGGAAACGCTGCGGGAAGAGCTGGGCGGATATGCAGAAACTCAACGAAGAAATCAAAACAGGACAGATGAAGAAGATCTATCTCCTTTACGGAGAGGAAGCCTATCTGCGCAGTCAGTACAGAGATAAGCTCAGAACCGCGCTGACGGACGGCGACGATTCCATGAACTGCCATTATTTTGAGGGGAAGGATGTGCCGATGGGAGAAGTGATTGACCTGGCGGAGACGATGCCCTTTTTAGCCCGGCGCCGGGTGATTATTCTGGAGAACAGCGGCCTTTTTGCCCATGGCGGGGAGCGGCTTGCCGAATATCTGGCGGCGCCTGCCGAGACTGCCTTTTTTGTATTTGTGGAACCGACGGCGGATAAGCGCAGTAAGCTTTATAAGGCGGTTACTGCGAAGGGACGCGCCGTAGAATTTAAGGCGCAGGACGAGGCGGTGTTAAAACGGTGGATATTAGGTTTTCTGAAGAAGGAAAACAAAAAGATAACGGAACGGGATTTGACCTTTTTTCTGGAAAAGACCGGAACGGACATGGAAAATATTCGCGGCGAGCTGGAAAAGCTTCTGTGCTATTGTATGGATCGGGAGGTAATCTCAGCGCAGGATATCGAGTCCGTCTGTACCAGGCAGGTGAGCAATCAGATTTTCGATATGATTAACGCGCTGGCGATGAAACAGCGGAAGAAGGCGATGGATTTGTATTACGATCTTCTGACCTTAAAGGAACCGCCTATGAGAATCCTTTACCTGATTACCAGACAATTCAATCTGCTTTTTCAGGTAAAAGAGCTGAAACGGAAGGGCTGTGATGCGGATACGATTGGTAAGAAGACGGGGCTTGCCCCTTTTATTGCCCGTAAATATGTGGCGCAGGCGGCAAGGTTCCAGGAGACGGATCTCAGGAGGGCGCTTCAGGACTGTGTAGAAACGGAAGAGGCGGTCAAGACCGGTAAAATGAACGATGTCATGAGCGTGGAGCTTTTGATTATAAAATACAGCGGATGAAAATTATAAAAAGAGCAGGGTTCACGGGAAGAACGGACAGCGGGAACGGAGGAGAAAAGCAGTGTTTGAATTATTGGTTATTATTTTGATTGTCGTATGGGTCGTCAGAAAAAGGAAAAATAATATGCAGGAAGCTGCCGGGGGCGGCGGAAAAACGCCTGATGCCACTGTAACGGCCGCTGGCTCCAGGGACAGGAGATACGATATGGGAACGAACGGCCAGAGGACGCGCACAGGGCAGGGCGCGTCCCGTTCCCATAAGGAAACGCCCCAGGCCGCCATACAGGAGGCAAAAGAAGACGGCAATTCCACCACGGCTTATTTGATGGAGAAAGCGGAAGCGGACGCCAGGGAGCATGCCAGAGAAAAATATGAGGAGCAGAAACGGCTGCATACGGCCTCCGGCGGGCTTGCCGTAGCCGAGCGGCTGTTCGAGGGCGATCCCGTCCCGCAGGGTAAAAAATGCGTGGTCTGCGGCTATTGCGCGGCGGAAAATCTGGTGCCGATGATTCCCAGAACCCAATATAGCTGTTATTTCTGCAGGGAACCGTTATAGGCTGGCCGGCGGGAAGATTTGTATAAAATTCAGTTGGAAACGATGATGTTTCAGAATGGAGGAGCAATGAGCAAGATCGATGAAGTAAGACAGGAAATGGTAGCGGCAATGAAGAATAAGGATAAGGAGCGCAAGGATTCCCTGTCCATGCTGTTGTCCGCATTGAAGAACAAGGCTATTGATAAAAGGGAGGATTTGACGGAGGCTGAGGAGTTTGAAGTCATTGCCAGGGAGATCAAGCAGACAAAAGAGACGATGGAAACGGCGCCGGACGACCGGACGGATATTAAAGAACAGTGCCGGAAGCGGCTGGCTGTGTATCAGGAGTTTGCGCCGGCCCAGATGAGCGAGGACGAGATCAGGGAGACGATTCAGGACGTGATTTCCGCTCTGGGACTGGAGAATCCTACCGGTAAGGACAAGGGAAAGGTCATGAAGGAATTGATGCCGAAGGTCAAGGGGCGCGCGGACGGCGGCATGGTCAATAGGCTTGTCGGGGAAATCCTGGGCTAGTCTTCGTACATGCTCCGGAATTCGGTAGGCGTACAGTCTTTGATGATTTTAAACATTCTGATGAACGCGGAGAGGCTGGAGAATCCCGACTGGAGGGCAACCTCGGTGATGGATATTTCGGGATCTACGAGAAGCTTTTCCGCGTGTTCTATTCTTTTCTTGTTCAGATATTTATAGAAAGAGTTCCCTGTAAAATTTTTAAATAACCGGGTGAAATGATACTTGCTGAAGCCGGCCAGGCTGGCGGCGTAGTCTAAGGACAGGTCTTCGGTGCAGTGATCCTGTATGTACTGGCATACATAAATAAATTTGGCGGTATATTCCTTCTGCTTAGTGTAGGTAACGTCAGATTTGATCCTGTCCCCGGTGTATTTTCTGCCGATCAGGACAAGCATTTCAATCAGCTTGGCGTAGATAGAGGCGCTTGCCAGAAAGGAATCGCTGAAATATTCCCTGTAAATATCCAGCATAAGCTGGCGGAGCCTGTCGTGGATGTCCGGCGCGTTTTCTTCGGTAATAAGAAGCGCCTGGGGAATGTTGGAAAGCATGGATTCAATATCCGCTACATTGTGCAGCATTGGAAAATCCGCCTGAAAAATAAGACGTTCTCCCTCTGTAGCGGACAGGCTGTGGATAACGCCGGAATTAATCAGAAGAAGGTCGCCCTCCTGCAGGACATAAGATTCCTTTTTGCAGATGATTTCATAAGAGTTCTTTAATGGCATCAGGATTTCGATCGGTGTATGCCAGTGCGCCGGATATGCCTCATAATCTGTGTTGTCATAAAGCATAAATCCTTTGATCTGTTTAAAATTGACAGTTTCCTTGATACCGTTTAAGGTTTCAATCATATCTCTACGCTCCTGTTATGGTGTGGGATCCGTTTTGCGGCCTCCAATTAATAAAAATTGCTTTTGAATTATCAAAAATTGCTATTTTTAATTAAATATAAATTTATAAAACAAAAAAATTGCTATAAGAATAGTTCCATAATAACATAAAATCAAGAAAAAACAATTAAAAAAATAGAGAAAAATGATAATATTTTAAAGCGTTTTGGAAGACTAAAAGTCAAAATGCACAAAAAATAAAAATAAAAATAAGAGAAAAACACAAAAAAGCATATAACAAGAATTAAAAACAGAGCAATTTTTAGAACTCATCAAGCAACTATTGGGAAGAACAGGAAGCGTCGCTTTGTTATTCTGTAATTGTAACAGGTGTTTATCGATTCTTTTAAAGGGAGGTTATTGGATTATGAGAAGAAAGGCAATGGCGGTTTTATTAAGCGCGGCGATGGTATCCTCGGTATTGGCAGGCTGTGGAAGCGGCTCTTCTGCAGACAGCGGTTCTTCTGCCGATAGCGGCGGGACGGCTGCCACGGAGGCGTCCGATGAGGCGGAGGCTGCTGTGAATGTCGCCGACGGCGAGGTGCAGGAAATCACATGGATGTTCTGGGATGACTTAAACGCGACGGAGGATCTGATCACGATAGGCTATAAAGAGGTGGTTGACAGATTTAACGAGGATTATGACGGCGTTTATCATGTAACGCCTGTCACCACCAATTTGGAGGAGTATTATACGAAGCTGAATGCGCTGGTTGCTTCCGGACAGACGCCGGATGTATTTATCGTAAGCCCGGGCCCTAATCTGGACGTATATGTAGAACCGGGTATTACCGCAGATTTGACAGATTATTTGAAGCAGGACGGCTGGATGGATACCTTCAATGGCGGCGAAGGGGCATTCTCACAGCAGACCTATGATGGTAAGATTTATGCGGTGCCGCTTAATATAGCGGCAGCCTGTGTATTCTACAACACGGAAATGTTTGCGGCAGCAGGCATCGACACTATGCCTACAGATTGGGAGGGGCTGCTTGACGCCTGCCAGAAGCTGCAGGATGCAGGCTATACGCCTTTGACAATTTCCGCAGGTACGGCATGGTGCTTATCGATGCTGGCTGGTTATCTTTGTGATGCAGAAGGGGTGGATCTGGCTGCCATTGACGCCGGAGAGGCGCACTGGACAGACGACAATGTAGCGCAGGCCGCTGCCAAGATGCTTGAGATTTCTCAGTATTTCCAGGCTACCGCTGCCGGCGACACCAATGATGTGGCTACCGCGAACTTCTATAACGAAGAGGCGGCAATGCTGATCCAGGGCTCCTGGGCAATTGCGCAGATTAACGGGGCAAATCCTGATTTTGAGGATAAATGCGGCGTCTTTGCCTTCCCGGGTACCAACGGAAGGGTAATCGCAAAATCCGACAGTCTTGCCATGAGCGCAACCACCCAGTATCCGGAAGCGGCGATAGCGTTTATGAAGTATTTTACAGATGATACGGCGCAGAAGTACACGGCTGAAATCGGCGGCAAGATCCCGGTAACCACGGTGGATTACGACGAGTCGGTTGCCCCGGCGCAGCTTGCTTATGTCATGGACGTATTCAGCAACGCGGAATCTACTTTTGGCTTCTATAATGAGTCTCTGGCCAGCACCGAGGCAGGCTCTACTTTTGACGACGCCATGGTTTCCATTTATCTGGGCACTCCTATAGAAGAGGGATTGCAGACGATTGAGGATTTCTACATCAATAATGTATGGAACTGATCTGCGGGCAGACAGGATTTTTTCTTTTGAAAATTAACAGAGGCTGGCAGGCGGCGCTTGGGCGCTGCTTGTCAGGCTTTTCACACAAATTGTGGAGGTTATCATGGACAAATTATTGAGGGATAAAAAGGCCATTATTATTTTTGTGGCGCCGGCTTTTCTGCTATTTACCTTTGTGCTGTTTATTCCGATTTGTCAGTCAGTATACTATTCGCTGTGCAGTTATGATGCTCTGACTAAGCCGGAATTTATTGGATTGGAAAATTACAAGCAACTGCTTTTTAACGATAAAACCATGAAAATCGCATTGAAAAATTCTTTATTTTTTATGATTTTTTCCTGTGTGTCGCAGCTGGTGGTGGGGCTGATACTGGCGGCGTTTCTTACCAATATTGAGAAAGGAAGGAACTTTTTCAAAAATGTGTACTATCTGCCCTGCGTGCTTTCCTCGGCTGCCTTAGGACTTCTGTGGATGTTCATTTTCAGCCCCAAGCTTGGCATTAACCAGATTCTTGCGCTATGGGGGATTGAAGGGCCTTTGTGGCTGATGGATGTATCCGGTTATATTAATCTGCCCATGAAGGTTATCGCGTTTGTAGCATTGTGGCAGTATGTAGGACAGTCCATGATGCTCTATATGGCGCAGATTTCGGGAATTGACAGGAATTTGTATGAAGCGGCCTATATAGACGGCGCCACTAAGCCGAAAGCCTTTCTTTATGTGACGATGCCGTTGATCCGCCCTATGATTGCCACGGCGATGTCCTTAAACTGTATCGGTTCCCTGAAATTTTTCGATCTGATTTTTAATATGACGGAGGGAGGTCCGAACCATCAGACGGAGGTACTTGCCACGCATCTATATACACAGGGCTTTAAGTATTTCAAGTACGGCTATGCCAGTGCGATCGGCGTTGTGCTTCTGGTGCTGTGCCTGATTGTAACTTTCATTATTAATAAATTTGTGAAAGTGGATTCCTATGAAATGTAAGAAAGGACAGGTTGAGAATCTATGAAGAAAATCAGTATAGCTAAAATAGCGATATACATATTTTTGATATTACTTGCCTTTATTTATCTTGCGCCGCTGGTGTGGATGCTGTTTGTCTCGGTAAAGGATAATGCGGAGATTTTTACGTCTCCCTTTGCCCTGCCGCAGCAGATACAATGGGAGAATTATGCCTTTGCGTGGACGGCGGGATATCTGGGCAGGGCGACCCTCAATTCCGCGATTGTCTGTGTGACCACATTGATCCTCAGTATGGTAATCGGTTCCATGGCAGCTTTTGCGATTGCCAGGCTGCGCTGGAAATTCGCCAGGCTGATGATGACCTATTTTATGATCGGTATGATGATTCCTGTACATTGTGTGCTGATTCCTCTGTTTAAGACCTTTTCGGGAATCGGGATGTACAACAGTCTGACGGGATTGATTATTCCCTATACCACCTTTTCGCTGCCTATTACTATTTTTATCATGACGGGATTTTTTGAAAATATGCCAAGAGAGCTGTTTGAAGCGGCATGTATCGACGGCTGTTCTATTTACAGGTGTTTTCTGTCTATTGCGGTGCCCCTTTCCAAGACTGGGCTGTTTGTCACCGGGCTGATGTCTTTCGTGGCGAACTGGAACGAGCTGCTTTTGGCAATGGTATTCATTTCCGATGACATGAAGAAAACGCTGCCGGTTTCCCTTTCCAAGTTCGTGGGACCTTACAATACGAATTATGTACAGATGTTTGCGGCGATTATTATTGCAATTGTTCCTACGATTGTGGTATATTGCTGTTTTAGTAATCAGATTGTAGACGGTTTAACGGCTGGCGCGGTAAAAGGATAACACAATAGAAAACGATTAGAAATGAGGAGGCAGGATGAGAGAACAGGCAAGAAGGCGGGCGCGGCAGAAAGCGGAGAGACTGGTAAACCAGATGACAATAGAAGAGAGGGCGTCCCAGTTGCGGTATGACGCCCCCGCAATAGAGCGGCTGGGGATTCCGGCCTATAACTGGTGGGGAGAGGCTCTGCACGGCGTGGCCAGGGCGGGCACAGCGACAAGTTTTCCCCAGGCAATTGGTATGGCGGCGACCTTTGATACGGAATTGGTAGAGAAAGCAGGAGATGTGTCCGCTACGGAGGGCAGAGCCAAGTATAACGCGCTTTCAGAGGAAAACGACAGGGATATCTACAAGGGGCTTACCTTCTGGTCGCCTAACGTCAATATATTCAGAGACCCAAGATGGGGGAGGGGGCATGAGACCTTTGGCGAAGACCCTTATCTGACCTCCCGCATGGGCGTGGCCTATGTAAAAGGCTTACAGGGGGAGGGGGAGGAACTGAAGACTGCGGCCTGCGCCAAGCATTTCGCGGTTCATTCCGGCCCTGAAGCGGTGCGCCATGAGTTTAACGCGACGGCTACGAAGAAAGATATGGCGGAGACCTATCTTCCCGCCTTTCAGGCCTGCGTGCAGGAGGCTGGGGTGGAAGCGGTTATGGGCGCTTATAACAGAACCAACGGGGAGCCGTGCTGCGGCAGCAGGACGCTGATACGGGATATTTTGCGCGGGGAATGGGGATTTCAAGGGCATTTCGTATCGGACTGCTGGGCTATCAAAGATTTTCATGAGCACCATATGGTGACCCATAATCCTCAGGAATCCGCGGCAATGGCGCTTAAGGCGGGCTGCGACATTAACTGTGGGGTGACCTATCTGCATCTTTTGAAAGCGTTGCAGGAGGGGATTGTGACAGAAGAAGAGATTACGGAGGCGGCGGTACGGGTCTTTACCACCAGATATCTGTTGGGTCTTTTTGACGGCAGCGGATATGATCAGATTCCATATGAGAAGGTGGAATGTGAGGAACATCTTGCCGTGGCGGAGCGCCTTACCAGAGAATCGGCAGTGCTTCTGAAAAATAATGGCGTTTTGCCGCTTAAGGCTGACGACGGCAAAACCATCGGGGTGATCGGCCCCAATGCCGACAGCAGAGCCGCTCTTATTGGTAATTATCATGGCACATCTTCCAGATATATCACAATTTTAGAAGGAATACAGGATAAAGTTGGACATAATGGAAGGATCTTATATTCTGAGGGGGCACATCTCTTCAAGGATCGTGTGGAACCGCTGGCATGGGCGAACGACCGTATTGCGGAGGCGGTTGTTGTGGCAAGGCACAGCGATGTGGTAGTACTCTGCGTGGGATTGGATGAAACGCTGGAGGGAGAAGAGGGAGATACCGGTAACAGTTACGCGTCGGGGGATAAACCGGATCTGATGCTGCCGAAGTCCCAGAGAGATCTGATGGAGGCTGTGCTGGCCGTGGGTCGGCCTGTTATCGTATGCCTGATGGCGGGAAGCGCAATCGATCTGTCCCTTGCAGATGAAAAGGCGGATGCGGTTTTGCAGTTGTGGTATCCCGGCGCCAGAGGCGGCAAGGCGGCAGCGGATATTTTATTTGGAGAATGTTCTCCCTCAGGTAAGCTGCCGGTAACCTTCTATCGGACGCTGGAGGGGCTTCCTGCTTTCGAGGATTATTCCATGAAGGGAAGAACCTATCGTTATATGACCGGCGAGGCGCTATATCCTTTCGGTTATGGCCTGACCTACGGCGATGTGGAAGTCCGGGGGGCGGAGCTGATTTCCCGGGAAGTAAGCGCGGACAGGGAGGCGTGTCCACGAGAAGTGTTCCTGCAGGCGGAGGTAGTAAACCATGGCAGTATGGGGACGGATGAGGTGGTACAGGTATATGTGAAGGATTTGGAATCCCAATATGCGGTACCTAATTACAGCCTGTGCGCTTTTGCCCGAATTCATCTGGAAGCGCGGGAAACGAAGAAGCTCTCCCTGCGGGTAGACGGCGGCGCTTTTTATGCGGTAAACGAAGAAGGAAAGCATATCTTCGACAGCAGGCGTTATGAACTTTATGTGGGAACGGGGCAGCCGGATAAGCGGACGGAGATGCTGACCGGGCACAAGCCTGTGAGGGTAGATGTAAGCTTTTTAAGCTAATCTTCATTTCGGAGCAACTTGGTTGCGAAGCGGCGGCGGGAAATCCGCAAAGGCGGTTTCTCGCCTGCCATAAAACAGATCACATAAGACCAGGGGCGTTGCGGAGGACAAATTTAGGCCGCGGCGTCCCTTTTCCGTTGTCCTGCGCGGCATAAAATATGGTTGCGAACCAGCCTTAAGATGGTCTATACTAATATAAAAAGCTGCTTCGCCGTTGAAAAGGGATACTTGGAAAGCAGGAAAACGGCGGCATGGGAAAGGAACGGAGTTTCACTATGAGTATGAATATTGTCTGTTTGGATTTGGAAGGGGTATTGGTGCCAGAGATATGGATTGCGTTTGCCGAGGCGAGCAATATTCCGGAACTTAGGAGAACCACCAGGGACGAGCCGGATTATGATAAATTAATGAAGTGGAGACTTGGCGTTTTAAAAGAGCACGGATTAGGATTAAAGGAAATTCAGGAGACGATTGCAAAGATCGATCCGATTCCGGGCGCGAAGGAGTTCCTGGATGAGTTAAGAAGCATGACGCAGGTCATTATTATCAGCGATACCTTTACGCAGTTTGCAGGGCCTCTTATGAAAAAGCTGGGCTGGCCCACGATTTTCTGTAATTCTCTGGAGGTAGCGCCGAACGGCGAGATTACGGGCTTTAAGATGCGGATTGAAAATTCCAAGCTGAGTACGGTGAAAGCGCTGCAGTCCATCGGTTATGAGACGATAGCCAGCGGCGACAGCCATAATGACCTGGGTATGATTCAAGCAAGCAAGGCAGGATTTTTATTTAAAAGTACGGAACAGATTAAGAAAGATTATCCTGAGCTGCCGGCTTACGAGACTTATGAGGAGTTAATGGCTGCCATCAGGAAGGCGATTGCAGAATAATCGGGAAACCTGACAGCCGGGAAGCATATGAGGAAACCGGAGGAGCCGCCGGAGGGCGAGGCAGGAAAGGGAGGAAAGCATATGAAATGTATTCGTGTAGCTATGGAGTCGGAGGTTGAGCCGTATGAGGTTGGGAAAGGACTGGAAGACGGCTTTGAACTGTGGGCCGATGTGGTAACCAAGGGCTGGATTGTTACGGATACGCTTATCAAAGTGAAGAAGGACAACGGCGCTATTGTATGTCCTTATATTATGAGCCGCAGAGGGCGTACCTTTATCGGGGAAGGAGATTATATTATTACGGACGCCGACGGCACCAGACATGTATGCGGTAAAGATAAGATTTTTCAGAGATATCGTAAGGTTGAGTAGTGCGGTGCGGAACAGTTAGTTCGACGGTAATCAAATAAAGAACGGTAAAAGCATTTGGAAGGCAGGGCAGAATCCAAATGCTTTTTTGATGTCCGTTTTATGGGACTTATCATGTGCTATTCTGGGACTGTAGATAGCTGCTGCCATGATGATGGGGCGTTTGACGGCGGATACAGAGGAAGAAAGGGTGTTGATGATGAGAAAGGGCTTTGGAGTTACTGTAGTTTTGCTGGTTTTAGTGATTGTATTTTGTGTAAAGGGCACTGTTTATAGCAAAGAGAACAATGAACGCGCCAGGGAGAACCGCTATTATGCCGTGCTGGAGGAAGAATACCGACAGGAAGCCAGAAGACTGTTGGAGGAACAGGGGTATGGCGGCTGCGGTGTGACCATGACCAGAATCACTTACGCAGATGGGAGCCGCGAGTATACGGTACTGCTGCATCACAGCAGGCTTCAGGGGCTTAGCGCGGGGGAGCGGGCGGAATTGTTCCGCGCCTTGGAAGCGCTGGAGTTTGGCGGTGAGAGCGAGGCCTGTGAATTTTGCTATGAATTGTGATTTTGTGCGCGGCGCGGGCTGGGCGGTTATATTTTTATCAGGTTTCTTTGAGAGAAGCGAATGACATTTTGCCGATTTGGGATTATACTAAAGGATAGTGAGTATGACATTCTATAAGATAGGAGAAGTATATGAGACATAATCCCAAGCCGCAGGAAATGTATAGACATTTTAAAGGAAATTTATATCAGATCCGTTGTCTGGCAAGACATAGTGAGACGGGAGAAATGATGGTAGTCTATCAGGCGATGTACGATACGTTTGAAATCTATGTCAGGCCTCTTGCGATGTTCATGGAGGAGGTCGATCGCGCACGGTATCCCCAGGCGGCGCAGAAATATCGTTTCGAGCTGCTGCAGGATATGGATAGCGAAGAGGAAGCGTACCAGATGGAGACGGAATCTGAGGAAGCCAATATTGATCCTCTGGTGATGGAATTCTTAGAGGCGGAAACTTATGAACAGAGACTTAATATCCTTGCGGCGCTGCATGACCGGATTACGGATGAGATGATCAACACGATGGCGGTTGCTGTTGATCTGGAGATCAAGGAAGGTGATGTGGAAGAGCGGTATGAGGAGCTTAAGGGCTGTCTGCTGACCTTTGAGAAGTATGAGTGTAACAGGCTGAGATAGGCTGTGATGCGATACCTCCCGGAGAATGGAGAAGGAGGTATGGCTATGGCTTATGATTTGGAGAACAAACTGGTAGTGGGGGTCTCTTCAAGAGCGTTATTTGATCTGACCTATGAGAACAGAATCTATGAGTCGGAAGGCGTAGAAGCGTATTGCAGATATCAGCTTGAGCATGAAGACGAGCTGCTGAAGCCGGGACCCGGCTTCCCGCTGATCAGGGCGTTGCTGAACCTGAACAATCTGCCGGGCAAGGAGGGAAGCGTGGAGGTTATTATTATGTCCCGAAACAGTCCCGACTCTTCCCTCCGTGTATTTAAGGCAATAGAGCATTACGGGCTGAATATAACAAGGGCGGTGCTTGCCAGCGGAGCGTCGCTTGCACCCTATCTGACGGCGTTTAAGACAGATTTGTTTCTCTCCGCCTATGAGGATGATGTGCAGAGAGCGATTGATTCCAACATTGCGGCGGGAATTATCTGCATGGATGGACTGCAAACCTACGACTGTAATCGTCAGATTCGTCAGATCAGGATTGCCTTTGACGGGGACGCGGTATTATTTTCTGATGAATCAGAGCGTATTTATCAGGAGCATGGGTTGGAGGCCTTCGAGGAAAATGAGAGACGCAACGCGAATCACCCTCTGAAAGCGGGGCCTTTTGCGAAATTCCTCAAAACCTTATCTAATCTGCAAAAGGATTTTCCGGGAGAAGAGGCTCCTATCAGAACAGCGCTTGTCACAACCAGATGCGCGCCGGCGCATGAGAGAGTGATCCGCACGCTTCGGGCATGGAATGTCCGGATAGACGAGGTGTTTTTTCTGGGAGGGATCTGTAAGAAGGATGTGCTTCAGGCATTTGGCGCCCATATCTTTTTCGACGATCAGACAGTACATACGAAACCGGCGTCGGAGGTCGTACCGGCTGCGAGAGTACCTTATAAGAACAGAGAGCCGGAGAGCATGTCGGTAAAAGAGGACAGCAGTTAAGAGCCGGGGACGCGTCCCTCCCGAAAAGCCGTACCGCCGAAGAGACAAGGAATCTCAGCAGGGGAACAGCCTGTGATGCAGGGGACGCGTACAACGGCGTGGAGAGGAAGAGAATGGTTGATATCATATGAAATATAGAGAAATAATTCCGGCTAAATTCATAGAAAGACCGAATCGTTTTATTGCCTATGTGGAGATCGCGGGGCAGAGGACAAAGGTTCATGTGAAGAACACTGGCAGATGCGGGGAATTACTGCGGGAGCAGGCGCAGGTCTATCTGGAAAAAAGTGACAATCCAGCCAGAACCACCGCCTATGACCTGGTGGTGGTCGATAAGGGAGGGCGGCTGGTCAATATGGATTCCAACGCGCCCAATAAGGTGGTTATGGAATGGCTGTCCTTAGGCGGATTATATCAGGACGTCAGTATCATCAGGCCGGAGACAGTTTTTGGCAGATCCCGCTTTGATTTTTATCTGGAAAGTATTTCCGGCAGGAAGGCCTTTGTAGAAGTAAAGGGCGTTACGCTGGAAACGGATCATATTGCGTCGTTTCCGGACGCGCCGTCCGACAGGGCGGTAAAGCATGTAGAGGAATTGATAGAGGCGAAAGCGCAGGGGTATGAGGCGTATCTGATTTTTGTGGTGCAGATGAAAGGAATCGAGCGCGTGGAGCCCAACTGGCAGATGCAGCCGGCTTTCGGCGAAGCGCTTCAAAGGGCAAGGAGCGCGGGAGTCAGGCTGCTTGCTTATGATTGTATTGTGGGCAGGGACAGTCTGCGGATCGATATGCCGGTACCGGTGGTTGTGGATAGTATGGATCAGATTGTGGAGCCCTTGCTGGCGTGGTATGATAAGGGCAGGCGGATTCTGCCATGGCGCGAGGAGCCCACGCCCTATCATGTGTGGCTGTCTGAAATTATGCTGCAGCAGACCAGAGTTCAGGCGGTTAAGCCTTACTATGACAGATTTTTGAGGGAATTGCCGGATATTCCCAGTCTGGCGGAAGCGGATGAAGAACTGCTTTTAAAGCTGTGGGAGGGACTTGGTTATTACAACAGGGTTCGTAACCTGAAAAAAGCCGCCATGATGATTGTGTCCCAATATGGCGGCGAAATGCCGGAGGATTACGAAGCGTTATGTAAACTTCCTGGAATCGGCAGTTATACTGCGGGCGCTATTTCCTCGATAGCCTTCGGCAATCCTGTGCCTGCGGTGGACGGCAATGTGCTTCGGGTGTTATCCAGACTGCGGGCAGACGAAAGGGATATTCAGGAAGCCAGGGTGCGCAAAGCCATAGAACAGGAGCTGCGACCGATTATGCCGCAGGACAGGCCGGGAGATTTCAATCAGGCTTTAATGGAGCTTGGGGCTATGGTCTGTGTTCCCAACGGCATGGCGAAATGCGGAGAATGTCCGTGGAATCAGCTCTGCCAGGCGAGGAAGCAGGAACGGGTGCTGGAATTTCCCAGGAAAGCTTCCAGGAAGCCAAGAAGTATTGAGAAGAAAACGATCCTGGTGATTCAGGACGCGGATAAGGTAGCCCTTCATAAACGCCCGGATAAAGGCTTGCTCGCGGGAATGTATGAATTTCCTTCTCTGGATGGATATCGAGAGGAAAAGGAGGTTATAGAGTATCTGAAGCAACTGGGCCTGCAGCCCCTGCGCATTCGCAGGCTGCAGGACAGCAAGCATATTTTTACCCATAAAGAGTGGCATATGCGGGGATATGTGGCAAGAGTTGATGAGTTATGTAAACCTAAAAATGGGAGCGGCGCAGAGGAGCTTATTTTTATTGATCCTGTAGAAACCAGAAGGGATTATCCGATTCCTTCTGCTTTTGCCGTGTATGCGGATTATATGGAAATGAAGAGGGGCATTGGGAATCCAGCCGATTAAAATCTGAAGGAAAGAAAGGTACGGTCACATAGTATGAAATTATTATCTGTAGCAATTCCAAGCTATAATTCGGAAGCTTATATGAAGAAATGCATTGAGTCGCTTCTGCCGGGCGGAGAGGATGTGGAAATTCTGATTGTGGACGATGGCTCTACGGACAGAACCGCCGCAATCGCAGATGAATATGAGGCCATGTATCCCTCCATAGTAAAAGCGATTCATAAGGAAAACGGCGGGCATGGCTCTGCGGTTAACGCAGGTCTGGAGCATGCTGCGGGTCTGTATTTTAAAGTGGTGGACAGTGACGACTGGGTTAAGGAAAGCGCTTACCATACCATTCTGGAAACCTTGCGGGATATCATGGCGAGCGGTTCCTCGCTGGATATGCTGATCAGCAACTTTGTTTACGAAAAGGAGGGCGAGAAGAGGAATAAGGTAATGAAGTACCGTCATGCCCTGCCGGAGAATAAGATTTTCGGCTGGAATGAAGTGAAGCATTTCCATAAGGGACAGTATATTCTTATGCATTCCGTGATTTTCCGCACCAAATTGCTGAGAGAGTGTGGGTTAAAGCTGCCGGATCATACCTTTTATGTAGATAATATTTATGTATTTGAGCCGCTTCCTTATGTGAAGAATATGTATTATCTGGATGTGAATTTCTATCGCTATTATATAGGCAGGGACGGACAATCCGTGAATGAACAGATTATGATATCCAGAATTGACCAGCAGATAAAGGTTAATAAAATTATGATCGATTATCTGGCGGACAATAAGGCCAGGATTTTTGGCAGGCCGAAATTAAAGAATTATATGCTGAACTATTTGGAAATTATCACGGTTATTTCTTCCATTCTGCTGATTCGCTCCAATACGGAGGAAAATTTAGAGAAAAAACAGCAGCTATGGCAATATATTAAACAGAAAGACAAGGCGCTGTTCTTAAGGCTGCGGTACGGCGTGCTGGGAAGCTCCATGAATCTTCCGGGCAAGGGCGGAAGAAAGATTTCGGTAGAAGGCTATAAGCTGTGCCAGAGATTTTTTAAATTTAATTAAAATCAATGACAAAGGGATTGATGATTTCGCTGCTCCTTTGCCTACAGTTTGAAACCGGAGACTCTGCTTATAGAGTTTCCGGTTTCCTTTTGTTCTTATTCGCAAGATTGTGGTAGAAAGTGATCAGCGCGTCAGAGCCATATACCACAACATACATAATGGCCGCCATAATGAAGGCGGTGGTCACGTCGAATACGGAGTGCTGTTTGATCAACATGGTCGATAAAATAATCGAGACACAGAGGAGGAAGGAAGCAATATGGATTCCTTTTCTCTTTGCCAGACGTTTGCTTTTCATAATAGCGATATGGCACCCCAGAGAATTATATACATGGATACTGGGCCACAGGTTCGTGGGGGTGTCGGACTGGTAAACGATGGATAGCAAACGCGTAAACACATTATCCCGCGGCATGGCATAGGGTCTTAAATGATGCCCGTTGGGCCACAGCGTAGACACCAAAAGGAAGATGGTCATGCCGGTAAAAAGAAAGGTACAGGTTCTGAAATAATCGTCTTTATCTTTAAAGAAGAAATACAATACGACCACAGCCATATAGGCAAACCACAGCAGATAGGGCACAACGAATACCTCACAGAACGGGATATAGTCGTCCAAGGCTGTATGGATAATCCGATAATGGCTGGTGACGGTTTTCTCCAAATGCGCAAACCATAACATATAGATGATTCCGTAGATTATAAGCGGAATGGCATGTTTATAGGAATGATAAAAATGTATCAGGGGCTGCATCTTCTTTCGCAAGGAGTTTTGCATGATTTCACGTCCTTATCTGACAACGTTGTGTCTCATATTAATATATGTCTGTTTACATACTCATAGAAGATATCATAGCAGATTAGGGACAAAAGTCAAAATACGTTTTCCATAAACTTTTCTCAATTTTTCATGAAATTCTGGCCATAATGTTGAACCGGCGCCGCCTGCCGCTTCCGCTGGCGGCATGTCTGTGGAATTATTTTTTGCAAAGCCCCTTTAAATATGCCTGTAAAAGCTCCTTGGCGCATATTTTTTGTCCAGAGTCGCTATGGTAGGACAGGTTCCGCGATGGAACAGACTATTTCGTTATTTTTATATATGGTATCCACTTGGGGAAATAATCGGTAGATATAAAAATCCTTTTAATAATTTGACTTTGCTATATGATAAAACATATAATATTAAGCAGCAAAGTTAAATTTGATTACAGAGAAGAAAGGCTGAATGTTTTATGGCACAGCAAACCCATTTATGGATTGAAGATAGGGAAGGAAAATCCGGTTTTGTTTTTTGGAAGAAATTTATGCAAGAACTGTTTCCCGACATTCTTATTGAAAGTAAAAAGAATAGCAGTGAACTGGTAAAAGCAGTGAAAAATATATCAGACACCGACAAATATATTGTTGCGCTGGATAATGCATTTGATAATCCGGAAATTTATCGGGAACGGCGCAGATTTAATAAGTACGCTGTAGGCAAAAACGTTATAAAACTGGATTTGATATGTTTTGAATATTTGCTGCTGGAGTTTAACCAATTGCTTGATTGGATATATGCTGAGGAAGACGAGTTTAGGCAAAAACGGGAAAAAGCTATCATTGCAAGAAATGCATTGATCAATATCATATCGAGTGGCAGTTTGAATTATAAATGGGCGGAAGAAATAGCGCAATATGACGATAGTCTTGAAAAACGAAATGTTGAACAGCTTTCGGCGAAGCTTTTATATGATTTGACTCGCAATACGGGTTTTGAGGTATCAAAGGGCCGAATTGGTGACTGCTGGGTGAAATCCTGTTGCGAATGGGGAAACAGGCAGGAAAATGATATATGCGGATTAGATATTTCAAGATTATCCCTTATGGACAAAATGAAATCTATCTATTATGGAACGTCTCTCAAAGCAGAATTGCTTAAGGCGGGATTGGAGGTTGCGGTGTGATTCGAGTTTATAAAAATCGAAATGATATACCAGAAGATATGGAATATATACAGCTTAACGATATATATTTCAATGAAACCACTTGCGATATGCTTGATGAAAGAGCAAAAGATATTATACGAAAAATAGATTCGTCGGAACTCATAAGTAAGTACAAAATCAGAACCAGATTTGGCGACGATATTTTAAATATCGACAAGATATCATCTGGCTGTAAAACGGTGCTCAATGTTCTTTATAATCCTGATAAAGCGTTTTGGTTACTTGATTGTGGAGAAAATGCGTTGGAAGTTCTGATGGGGATTGAAAAAGGGAATGTGTTTAGTGAAACGCCGATGCTCCCGTTTGAATTGAGTCCTGTAGAAGCATATACGGCGGGTAATAGCAGGATAATAGACGACTATGAAGAGTTAAAGGAGTGGTGGCGTCATGAAGAGTAGGCCTGTAGTTATGGAACATTATCATAAGGTTCATACAACCTATGTAGTGGATTTTACCTTTATTAATAACATCACCTTTCTCACAGGCGATTCCGGGCAGGGAAAATCTGCGGTGTTTTCTTTCTTCGAGGAAGATGCGGCCAGGAATCCACAGTTGCTTTGTTTTAATTATTTAGATTGGCGGAAGGATATTGCGCATACGATTGCCGACGCCGAAGGCAAGCTGATAGTTGTTGATAATGCTGATTTACTGCTGACCGATGAAATGAGAAAGCATATTGCGTTGGACGTTAAAAATCAGTATCTGTTAATCGGCCGTGATCCCAGGAATTTGTATGCTACAAAGGATAACATTTTTGAACTTGTTAGTGAGAGGAAGGGAGAAAAGACAGAATTTAGGATCGAGGCGTTTGAATAAGTATAAGGAATTTTCCTGTGAAACAGCCGCGAAACAGATAATGTATTGCGCCCCGGTTCCCCCTTGTGATATACTTACACTGATCTTTTACAGGACAATCAAAGAAAGGCAGGAACAAGGAATGTATTCATTAGACGAAGTGAAGTCGGTAGATCCTGAAATCGCGCAGGCTATCGTAGATGAGCAGCAGCGCCAGAATTCCCATATTGAACTGATCGCCTCTGAGAACTGGGTGAGCAAGGCGGTTATGGCGGCTATGGGGAGTCCCCTCACCAATAAATATGCGGAAGGTTATCCGGGCAAGAGATATTACGGCGGCTGTGAGTGCGTCGACGTGGTAGAGAATCTGGCGAGGGACAGAGCCAAAGAATTGTTTGGCTGCGAATATGTCAATGTGCAGCCTCATTCCGGCGCACAGGCAAATATGGCGGTATTTTTTGCGGTGATGGAGCCGGGAGACACCTTTATGGGAATGAACTTGGATCATGGCGGGCATCTTTCCCACGGTTCGCCGGTCAATATGTCCGGTAAATATTTTAACTGTGTGCCTTACGGAGTCAATGACGACGGTTTCCTTGATTATGATAATGTGCGCCGAATCGCGTTGGAATGTAAACCGAAGCTGATTGTGGCGGGCGCTTCCGCTTACGCCAGGACACTGGATTTTAAGAAATTCAGAGAGATTGCAGATGAAGTGGGCGCTGTCCTGATGGTGGACATTGCGCATATTGCGGGGCTTGTGGCGACAGGGCTGCATCCGAGCCCGATTCCTTACGCCCATGTGACGACTACCACTACCCACAAGACCCTGCGCGGCCCCCGCGGCGGCATGATTATGTCCAGTCAGGAAGTGGCCGATCAATATAATTTTAACAAGGCTATCTTTCCGGGGATTCAGGGCGGCCCCCTGATGCATGTGATCGCCGCTAAGGCTGTTTGCTTTAAAGAGGCGTTAGCGCCCTCCTTTAAGGAATACCAGCAGGGTGTGATTGACAATGCGCAGGCGCTTTGCAAGGGCTTGCAGAGCAGGGATATTAAGATTGTTTCCGGCGGCACGGATAATCATCTGATGCTGGTAGACCTGACGACCTATGACCTGACGGGCAAGGCGGTGGAAAAGCTGCTGGACGAAGCGCATATTACGGCTAACAAGAATACGATCCCGAATGATCCGAAATCTCCTTTTGTGACAAGCGGTATCCGCCTAGGAACGCCGGCGGCAACCTCGCGCGGCCTGAATACGGAAGATATGGATCAGGTAGCGGAGGCGATTTCCCTTGTGATTAAGGAGGGAGAGGCCGGAATAGACAAAGCGCGCGCGATTATCAAGACTTTAACAGACAGATATCCTTTGATTTAGGAATAGGTATATGGTTGATGTAAATAGGGCGGCCATTGACGCCGCTTTATTTCCCCCAGACTCCTCCCGTAATGGAATTTTCGGGAGGAGTTTTTGCGGGAAATAATATTGGGGGTTGCCATAAAATAGCAAGTATGTTAGAATATCTTTCGGCAAAAAACAAATGTCTTTGACACAAAGACACACGGCAGCTGCAAACCGTTTGATTTTCGGGCTGGCTGCAGTTTGTGGTCTGAGAGTAAGGCGTGGGGAGCGATATGCAGGAAAAAACCGGATATTATGTGGTAAGGCAGAAGGCGGTTCCGGAGGTTCTTTTGAAGGTCGTGGAAGCCAAGCGGCTGGTGGAATCGGGACAGGCATTGTCGGTACAGGAAGCAGTGGACGCGGTAGGCATCAGCCGGAGTTCCTTCTATAAGTATAAAGAGGATATTTTCCCATTCCATGATAATTCTCAGGGGACGACCATTACCCTGATGTTTCAGATGGATGACAGGACAGGCCTGTTGTCCGATGTGCTGAAGATTATCGCGGAATTTGGAGCCAACATACTGACCATTCATCAGAGCATACCCATTAACGGGGTGGCGTCCCTGAGCCTGAGCGTGCAGGTACTGCCTACTACCGGGGATATGTCGAAGATGATTGCGGCGATGGAGGCGCAGCAGGGCGTGCATAGCGTGAAGATATTAGCCAAAGAATAAGTACAGACATAGAAAGGGATAAAGCAGCATAAACGCTTTGGAATGGAGGAAATTATGATTCAGGTAGCGGTATTAGGATACGGCACGGTAGGAAGCGGCGTCGTAGAAGTGATTGAGACAAACAAGGCGGATATTAACAAGAAAGCGGGAGAGGAATTGAACGTAAAGTATATTCTGGACTTGCGTGATTTTCCGGGAGATCCTTATGAAAAGAAGGTCATTCACGATTACCAGAGGATTCTGGACGATCCGGAGGTGACGGTGATCTGCGAGACGATGGGAGGGCTGAAGCCCGCCTATGATTTTACGAAGCAGGCGCTTTTGGCGGGCAAGAGCGTGTGCACCTCCAACAAGGAGCTGGTGGCAAGCCACGGGCCGGAGCTGATACAGATCGCGAAGGAGCATTGCTGCAATTATCTGTTTGAGGCCAGCGTGGGCGGCGGGATTCCCATTATTCGTCCCTTAAATTATTCCCTTACGGCGGAAAGGATTGACGGAATTACCGGTATTTTAAACGGTACTACCAACTATATTCTGACCAAGATGGACAGAGAAGGGGCGGATTTCGCGGAGGTATTGAAGGAGGCGCAGGAGAGAGGGTATGCGGAGCGCAACCCGGAAGCCGATGTAGAGGGATATGACGCCTGCCGTAAGATCGCAATCCTGTCTTCTCTCATGTGCGGCAAGAACGTCAGGTACGAGGATATTTACACGGAGGGCATCACGAAAATTTCTTCCGCTGATTTCAAATATGCCAGACAGATGAATCAGTCCATCAAGCTGCTTGCCATGAGCAGGGACACGCAGGAGGGCTTTTTCGCTATGGTCGCCCCCTTTATGATTTCCAGGGAGCACCCGCTCTACAGCGTCAGCGACGTCTTTAACGCGGTGTATGTGCACGGCAATATGTTAGGAGATTCCATGTATTATGGACGGGGCGCGGGAAAGCTGCCTACGGCGAGCGCGGTGGTATCGGATGTGGTAGACTGCGCCAGACATCAGGGTAAGTCCATTATGTGCTTCTGGGATGAGGAAAATGTGCAGGTGGCCGATATAGCGGACGCAAAGCGTAAATTCTTTGTCAGGGTAAACGCCGGACAGAAAGAAGCGGCAATAGATGCTTTCCATGCGTTGGCGGAGGTCAATGTGGGCATTGAAGAGGAATTTGCTTTTATGACTCAGGAGATGAGCGAGCGAGAGTTTGAAGAAAAGATCGGGAAAGCGGGCGGCTGTATCAACAGAATCCGTTTGATGAAATAAAATAATTGGCGACGCTCCGGGATGGGGTTAGATTGATACAAAATGAGGGAAAGGCAGAGATTTATCTATGAGAAAAGTTGTGAAGTTTGGCGGAAGCTCGCTGGCAAGCGCGGAGCAGTTTAAGAAGGTGGGCGCGATTATCCGCGCGGACAAGGAGCGTAAATTCGTGGTTCCTTCCGCGCCGGGCAAAAGATCCTCTGACGACACAAAGGTGACGGACATGCTGTACGGCTGTTATGCGCTGGCGGAGCAGGGGAAGGATTTTAAGAAAGAACTGAAAGCGATTCAGGACAGGTATCAGGAAATTATTGACGGCCTGGAGCTCAAGCTTTCCCTGGAAAACGAATTTCAGACCATTGAGAAAATGTTCCGGGAAAAAGCGGGCGTCAATTATGCGGCGTCCCGCGGCGAATACTTAAATGGTATTATTATGGCGGACTATTTGGGGTATGAATTTATCGACGCCGCGGAAGTCATACTTTTTAAGGAAGATGGAGAATATGACGCGGAAACCACCAACAGGAACCTCCGCCAACGGCTGGAGGGAGTGGAAGCGGCGGTTATTCCGGGATTTTACGGCGCATATGCGGACAAAACGGTAAAGACCTTTTCCAGAGGCGGCTCAGATATCACGGGTTCTATTGTGGCAAGGGCGATTAAGGCCAATGTATATGAGAACTGGACGGATGTATCGGGCTTTTTGATTGCTGATCCGAGAATCATTTATAAGCCGGAGGGTATCGAGACGATTACCTATAAGGAGCTGCGGGAACTGGCCTATATGGGGGCGTCCGTGCTGCATGAGGACGCTATTTTCCCGGTTCGCAGCGAGGGTATCCCCATCAATATCCGTAATACCAACGCGCCGGAGGACAACGGCACATGGATTGTGGAGAGTACCTGCCAGAAGCCCAAGTATGTAATCACGGGAATCGCGGGTAAGAAAGGCTTTTGCGCGGTTAATATCGAGAAGGATATGATGAATTCTGAGATTGGGTTTGGCCGTAAGGTATTGCAGGCCTTTGAGGAAAACGGTATTTCCTTTGAGCACGTGCCGTCCGGTATCGACACCATGACCGTGTTTGTGCATCAGGACGAATTTATGCACAAGGAACAGCAGGTGGTATCGGGGATTCATCGGCTTGCCGACCCGGATTCCATCGATATCGAGGGAGATTTTGCGCTGATTGCGGTAGTAGGGCGGGGAATGAAGTCCACCAGAGGAACGGCGGGCAGAATTTTCTCAGCGTTAGCCCATGCCAACGTCAATGTCAAGATGATCGACCAGGGTTCCAGCGAGCTTAATATTATTATCGGTGTGGCCAATGCGGATTTCGAGACGGCGATCAAGGCGATTTACGATATCTTTGTCCTTTCTCAGATTTAATCGGATAGAAAGCGGGGAAATTTGTTAAAAAAGCATGAAAAAGCTTTATTAGTAGAGAAAAATATGTTATCTTTTTATAATAAGGTGTTGGACGTTTGACATCAACGTCATAATATTCTGCGGTATATGCAAAAGATGGCAGTGATTGCCTGAAAAATGAAATACGGAGGGTGAACATTCATGGCAGAGCAGTTAACGGACGCATTGGTTTATACCAATGAGAATTGTGTGGGGTGTAATAAGTGTATCTCTGCTTGCCCGGTTCTTACGGCTAATTATGCGGTACAGGAGGACGGCAGGAACAAGATTATTGTGGACGGTAAGGCGTGTGTCGCCTGCGGCGCGTGTTTTGATGCCTGCGCCCATGGCGCCAGAAGTTATCGGGACGATACGGAGCGGTTTTTTGAGGATTTGAAGAAGGGGGAGAAGATTTCCCTCTTGCTGGCGCCTGCGTTCCTGGCGAATTATCCCGGCCAGTATGAGGCGGTTCTGGGCGGCCTGAAGCAGTTGGGCGTTAACCGCATTATCAGCGTCAGCTTTGGCGCGGATATCACGACTTGGGGATATATTAAGTATATTACGGAGCATGATTTTACGGGCGGTATTTCCCAGCCCTGCCCCGCGATTGTAGGATATATTGAGAAGTATATCCCGGAATTGATTCCCAGTCTGGTGCCGATCCATTCCCCTATGATGTGCGGCGCGATTTACGTCAGGAAATATATGAAGATCACCGATAAGCTGGCCTTTATCAGCCCGTGTATTGCGAAAAAGAACGAGATCGACGATCCGAATTGCGGCGGATATGTCTCTTACAATGTAACCTTTGACCATTTGATGGATTATGTGAGAGAGCATAATATTTCCGGCCCCAAGGTGACGGACGAGATCGAGTACGGCTTAGGCTCCATTTACCCTATGCCGGGCGGCTTAAAGGAAAATGTGTACTGGTTCTGCGGCGAAGATGTTTTTATCAGGCAGATCGAGGGAGAGAAGCATGCCTATGAATTTTTAGAGGATTATAAAGAAAGAGTGCTTGGCAGGAAAGAGCTGCCCTTTATGGTAGACGCGTTAAACTGCGCAAAGGGCTGTATTTACGGGACGGGAGTAGAGGAGGAGAAAACCCAAACGGACGATACCCTTTACGAGCTTCAGAAGATTAAGGAGGCAAGTAAGAAAACCGGAAAGAAGCATACCTGGAGCCGGAACCTGACGCCGAAGCAGAGGCTTGCCTGCCTGAATAAGCAGTTTAAGGATTTGGATATCAATGATTTCATCAGACATTACAGCGATAAATCCGCGGGCGTCGGAATTAAGAGGCCTGATGCTGCGGAGCTGGACGCTATCTTTGCTTCCATGGAGAAGCATACGCAGTCTGAACGGAGTATTAACTGCTCCGCCTGCGGATATAATACCTGCGAGACCATGGCGGCTGCGATACATAACGGTTGTAACCATAAAGACAACTGTATTCAGTATATCAAGGGAGAAGTGGAGAAGGAAAGCGTTATTGCAAGACAGATGGCTCAGGAGATGGAAGGCAAAAACGCTGAAATCCAATCCAAGAATGAGATGATCGCACAACTGATTTCAGAGGTTTCCGTTGATTTTGACAGTCTGGACACTTCCATTACGGAGATGTCTACCGGCAATAACGGCAACGCGGAGGAGAGCACCGGTATTTCTATTTCCATGAGCGACGTGGTATCCTTCTGTGATGATTTGAAAAAGGCGCTGGAGAGGATTCAGGGACTGCTGGGCAGGCTGGAAGAAAACAATGCCGAGATTACGGACGTTGCGGAGGAAACCAATTTACTGTCCCTGAACGCGAGTATCGAGGCCGCCAGGGCAGGCGAGGCCGGGAGGGGCTTTGCCATTATCGCTGAGAATATTAAGAAGCTTGCGGATCATTCCAAGGATACGGCAAGCGACAGCGACCAGAATAAAGAACAGATTCAGAACGCTATCGAAGAGCTTTTGCAGGATGCGGGCAAGCTGATCGATATTATTGACAGCGTGAATGTCAGAGTGACCAATCTGGCGGCGTCTACCGAGGAAATCGCGGCGTCCGCAGATATGGTAAGTACGATTTCCGCCGACTTAAAGGAAAAGCTGGAACGGTTAAGTATGTAATCGCTTTGGCGGCCGGCGGCGCTGAAAACGGCGTTCAGATGAAAAAGCATACAGGACAGGGCTTTGCGTGCAGGATACGCGGAGCCCTGTTGCTTATATATTTATTTGTAAGCGGGCATCCTGTTAAACGAGTGTGACAACTTCCATTTTTATGGGGAAGATATACGGAGCAATCGGAAGTTGATAAAAAGGGAGAAATTTATGTGTGATAAAAAATCAAATGAAGATACAATCAAAGAATTATCTCTTATGCTTATGTATCTGACAAGAAAACAAGATAATAACAAATTTTGCAGATACAGAGAGTTGAGCTGGAAGGGCTATGACTTTGATGTTATGGGGAAGCTTGAGGAAGAAGGATTATTGTGGCAGCCGAGAAGTCAAAGAGGGTATGACAAATATTTGTATCTTACAGAAGCTGGAAGAAATCAGGCGAAGGTACTGCTGGAACAGTATGGCTTTTCTGACAAGCGAATGTTAGAAAAATTTGAATTTCGGACAATCCATATATCAGAGGCGAAACAGGCGGCAGATATAGAACAGGTATGCTTTCCGCCGAATGAAGCATGTTCAGAAAAACACATGATAGAACGCATTGAGACAGCCTCTGATTTATTTTTGGTGGCAATTGATAAAGAAAACGGAAGGATTGCCGGTTTCTTAAATGGAATTGCAACAGATGAATATCAGTTCAGGGATGAGTTTTTTACGGATGCATCTTTACATCATCCAAATGGTAAAAATATTATGCTGCTGGGATTAGAGGTTCTTCCGGAATACAGAAAACAAGGATTGGCGCATGAAATTGTTTTTCAATATTTGCGCAGAGAAAGCGACCGAGATAGAAAAATGGTTACTTTGACTTGTTTGAAAAATAAAGTAAAATTTTATGAAAAGATGGGTTTTATGGACAGAGGGCTGTCTGGTTCGACATGGGGAGATGAGGAGTGGTATGAGATGACATACGTTCTTAATATATAGAAGGTTTTAATCATATAAAAGAGATTATGGAGAAAGCAAGATGAATGCAGGAATTTATATTTTAGAATGTATTATTATGTGTATTGTATTTGGAACCGTTGTTATGAGTATTATAATAAAAAATCCAGTTTCGATGATTTCTGATTATCCACCTGAAATACAAGATAGATACTATCAAACGCAAGGAAAAGCGTTTGAGAAAGAAAAAATGACAATTGGAGCAATGATTAGAAAAATTATTGCTTTAATAATATTTGCTGCTGTATTTGCGTGGATGGTGCATATTGCTGGTGGAGATACTTTTTTAAAAGCACTTTTCATGACATATGGATACATATTTGTTATATTTGCGTTTGATACATTCTTTTTGGACTGGGTTTTGTTTGCAAATATAAAGAAAATAAGACTACCTGGTACAGAGGATATGGATAAGGAATATCATCAAAAATGGTTTCATGTTAAAGCCTGTTTTCCTATGATTCCTGTTTTTTTAATTGGCGGATTGGCTATTGCGGGTATTGTGTTATTAATTTGGCAGAAAGGATAATTGAGCATGAGATTGTTAATATATGGCGCTGGTGTTCTTGGTGGTAATATGGCTCATTATCTTAATAAAAGACATTGAAACAGACTCGGCAATAGCAATGCTGGGAATAGGGCTTGCATGTCTCGCAATATCACTTTTGCAACAGGAGCAACGTATGCTTGTCGGCGCACGTCAACTATTGAAAGCGCCGAATATAAGAGCCGTATGTTCGGTACTGTGAGAGGACGGCGGCTAATCACCGTCTCCTGCTCGGTTTTCCGCCTTTTTATGGAACGTAGGGAATGGAAGTAAACTGACAAAATAAACTGTAAACAATAGGAAATAAATGTTAAAAATGTAAAAATAATCAATAAAAAGAAATAAATTGCAAAAATATCAAAAAAATTATAAAAATGTGTTGACAAATAAAAAAGAGATGATATAATAAAGACATAAACAAACAAATTCACATAGATATTCTAAAGAAAGAGAGGTACAGTCCACCGGAAACATAAACAAAACTTCCAATTAAAGTACAAATGAATAAGGAACCAATGATAAAACAAAGAACGTAGTCGAGTACATAAGAAAAGGTAACGAATCACAGAAGAGAAAATGAAAAAGACGTTACAGTATATGCATACGAAAGAAGAGTGGAAAGAGTACGGAAGATGAAAATTGGAGGTAAGACCATTGGATAGTATAGTATAGAAGCGGGTATTGATTCTGAAGAGAATTGGTACCCGCTTCGCTGTTGCAAAAAATGTGAATATTTGATGAAAATGTCTGAATTTGTGCGAATTTAAGGTGGCTTTTTCCGCTAAAATAGGTTATAGTATACTTGCAAATGTACGCAGGAATGGAGATTATTATGGGAAAGTTATTTGGCAGAAGAAAAGGATACTCTGATGAAGAATATGATGAGGAAGAGTATGAGGACGAACTGTTAGAGGAAGACGAGGAAGAAGACTTCGAAGAGGATGAAATAGAAGAAACTGACGAAGAGGACGAGGAGGACGATGCCGAGGCTGAGCAGGAGGATGAACGCCGGGCTTATCGCCGCAGAAGGCGAATCCGTAATCAGGTGATATCCTACCTTGTGATTCTGGTCTTTTTGGCTGTGGTGGTTGCAGGCGGCGTGACAGTGGGCGTCAAGATATCGGCGAGTATGCAGGAAAAGAAACAGGCGGAAGTGTTGGCGCTGCAGCAGGCGGAAGAGGAATCGCTGGAGGCTCAGGAGATGGTGATTGATACGCCTGAGACTATTTCGGGAGAGCAGGAAGAGGAAGAGGACGATCTGGGTAAGCTGGTAGATACCCTGATTTCCGAGATGCCTGTAGAAGATAAAGTAGCAGGTCTTTTTGTGGTGACCCCGGAAGCGATTACCGGCGTGTCCACGGCGATACAGGCCGGGAACGGCACGCAGGAGGCTTTGAACCAATACGCAGTGGGCGGCCTGATTTATTTTGACCAGAATATTTCGGATAAAGAGCAGATCACAGAAATGTTGTCCAATACCACCGCCATGAGTAAGTATCCTATCTTTTTGGCAGTAGATGAAGAGGGCGGCTCGGTCAGCCGGGTTGCCAACAGCGGTATCGATGTGATACAGGTAGGCGATATGGCTGAAATTGGGGCTGCGGGCGATATGACACAGGCCTATGAGGCAGGGGTGACCATCGGCGCTTATCTGACGGAAATAGGCTTTAATGTGGATTTCGCGCCGGTAGCCGATGTGGTTCCCGAAGACGGCAGCAGCGTCTTAGAGGATCGGTCGTTCGGGTCAGATGCGCAGACAGTAAGCGATATGGTCGCCAATATGGTAGAGGGCATTGAAGGAACCGGCGTCAGTTCGTGCTTAAAGCATTTTCCGGGAATCGGCAGCGCTTCTGAGGATACCCACGACGGAAGAGTGGAGACGACCAAAACCTTAGAGGAAATGCGGCAGACGGATTTCCTGCCCTTCCAGGCTGGTATTGAAGCGGGCGCTGATTTCGTGATGGTAAGCCATATTACGGCATCGGCGGTGGACGAGGACGGCGTGCCCAGTTCCCTGTCGGAGGTCATTATGACGGATATCCTGCGGGACGAGCTGGGATTTGAGGGCGTTATTATTACAGACGCCTTGAATATGACGGCGATTACGGATTACTATACTTCCGAAGAAGCGGCTGTGAAAGCGATTGAGGCGGGGGCGGATATGCTGCTCATGCCGGAGGATTTTGACGCGGCATATGAAGGGCTGCTGGCGGCAGTACAGGCTGGGGAAATCTCAGAAGAGAGGATTGACGAATCCCTGAGACGTATCTATCGGATTAAGTGCGCCGGGAAGCTGGACTAGGAGTTTTTCTTTTATGCTGTCTGAAAAACTATCCGAAAAAAATAAATTTTGGAGTTGACAAAGTAAAAACCATATAGTATATTAGTACTTGTCCGAGCGATAAGGCGCTCAGACAGGTATACGCGCGAGTGGCTCAGTTGGTGGAGCACGACCTTGCCAAGGTCGGGGTCGCGGGTTCGAGTCCCGTCTCGCGCTCTTCTGGAAAGAGTGAAAATGTTAGCAGGATAACGTTTTCACTCTTTTGCGTTGTCCGGAGCAATGATAGATGCGAAAATAGTATCACTCTAAAAAGCGCCCTAAAAAAGCGGCGCGAAATCATTTGACAACACGCCCAAAATGTGTAATATGATAGGTGTACAGGAAGATTATCTATTGAAGAAGAGCATGAGGAGGAATAATCATGAAGGTAATGAACATTGACGATCCTGAGAAGTTTTTTGAGGTCATCAACAAGTGTAAAGGAACTGTGGAACTGGTAACGGCGGAGGGAGACAGATTGAACCTGAAGTCTCAATTGACCAAATATGTAGCCCTTACGAAGCTTTTTGCAGATAATACGATTCCGGAAATGGAGATCGTAGCCCATGACCCGGATGACGTGAACCGTCTTCTGGAGTACATGGTAAGCGGCAAATAATCGCCGCGGTACATCAGATAGGAACATGAAAACTCCGCTGCCTGCAGCGGGGTTTTTCGATATACGCCCTTTTGGGAGCGTTCCCGCTTGTGGGATACGATAAGCCGTGGGGCTTATTTTTCAGGTGATATTTATAAATGGAGAACAGACAATGCATAATGAATTGACGAAACAGGATATTCAGAAAATGGAAGAGGAAATTGAGTACCGTAAGCTGGTGGTACGTAAGAACGCGCTGGAAGACGTCAAAGAGGCGAGGGCGCAGGGAGACTTGAGCGAAAATTTTGAGTATTATGCGGCGAAAAAGTTCAAGAATCAGAATGAGAGCCGTATCCGTTATCTGGAGCGAATGATCAAAACCGCGGTGGTGGTGTCCGACGAGTCCGCGGAGGACGAGGTGGGAATGAATAATACGGTGGAGGTTTTCTTTGAAGAGGATCAGTTGACGGAGAAATATAAGCTGGTGACTACGGTGCGGGGCAATTCTTTAGAGGGGCTGATCAGCACGGAGTCGCCTCTTGGCAAGGCTCTGCTGGGGCACAAGGTAAACGACCGCGTGTATGTGGAGCTTACCCCCGGCACAGGTTATTATGTGGTCGTTAAATCTATTGAGAATACGGTAGACGACGGGAGCGACAAGCTTCGCAGCTTTTGAGGAAGGGCTGCTGCCGTCTTTTGCAGCCGTTCTCATACAATCTATTATTTGTAATATTAAAGGGCTTTTCCACATATATCTTACAAAGAAAGCAACGGCTCCGCGCTTTGGCCTGCGGCTGGCCGCTGTCTGGAAAATGACAAGCTTACGGGACGGCTTTCCCGAATACAGGACAGGTTGCCGTGGCTGTGAGCTTGGGATGGATGTAGGAGGGGTGCGCATGTATGAGAGAAAAACGGCGTCGGAGGTGATTCGGAGTCTGGGGACTGACAGAGAGCTGGGCTTAAGCCGTAGAGAGGCAATGGAGCGTAAGGCGAGATATGGCGCTAATAAGCTGAAGGATCAGGAAAAGAAGAGCGTGGCGCAGATGCTCTTAGAACAGTTGAACGATCCGCTGATTCTGATTTTAATCGTGGCTATGGCCATTTCCCTGATGCTTCGGGAGTTGGGAGACGCGATTATTATTGTAACGGTAGTAGCGCTGAACGCCGCCATAGGAATCATACAGGAGGGCAAAGCGGGAAGGGCGGTAGAGGCGCTGAAGAAGATTTCTGCGCCGCAGGCGGTGGTTCTGCGGGACGGCGAGCGGCTTCAGGTTCCGGCGGAGGATCTGGTGCAGGGAGATATTGTTCTGCTGGAGGCGGGAAATATGGTTCCGGCAGATTTAAGGTTGATAGAAACACTGGGGCTTTGCACAGAAGAGTCTACCCTTACAGGAGAGTCTGTGCCGGTGGAAAAGGACGCGGAGCAGATGGGGGAAGGAAAAGGGGAGAACAGTTGTGTGAACCTGGCCTATATGTCCACCTATGTGACCCGCGGCAGGGGCAGGGGCGTGGTGGTGGCTACCGGCATGGATACCCGCATCGGCCACATTGCCGATATGCTGCATGGCGGCAGGGAGAAGCTGACGCCGCTGCAGGTCAAGCTGGGAGAACTGGGCAGGGTACTCAGCGCTTTGGCGGTGGGTATCTGCGTATTTTTATTTCTGATAGCCGTATTGCAGAAGCGTGATGTGGGAGAAATGCTGCTCACGTCGGTTTCTTTGGCGGTGGCGGCGGTGCCGGAGGGACTGCCGGCTATCGTGACGATCGTGCTGGCGCTCAGCGTATCCCGAATGGTGCGCGCCAGAACCATTGTCCGTAAGCTGGCGTCGGTGGAGACGCTGGGCGCGGTGGAGGTGGTGTGCTCGGATAAGACCGGTACTTTGACCCAGAATAAAATGACTGTGACCGAGTGTTATCTGGAGGGCAGGCTCATCAGGCGGGAGAAGCTTCGGGAGCTCTTTGCGCCGTCGGGACAAGGGCAGGAGACAGACCCCGGACGGCAGCATTTTCTCAGGGGAAGCGTCCTGTGCAATGACGGGGTGATTACGGAAGAAAGGAATCTGGGCGATCCTACGGAGATGGCGCTTCTTTATATGGCGCAGGACAGTGGCGCGGCTGTGGAACAGGTCAGGAGCCGTTTTCCCCGTGTGGAGGAGAGGGGCTTTGATTCGGAACGGAAAATGATGACCACAGTGCACCGGGTGGGCGCGGAGACAATCGCCTATTCCAAAGGCGCTGCCGAGAGGATTCTGGAGGGCTGCGACCGTCTGTACCGGCAGGGGCAGATTACGGATCTTCTTCCCTCTGAACGGGAAGCAATCTTGCGCGTACAGAAGCAGTTGATGGGAGAGGGCAGGCGTGTTCTGGCGCTGGCCATGGAGCCCGGCGGCAGTATGCAGGAGAAGCGCATGGTTTTTCTGGGGCTGGTCAGTATGCAGGACCCTGTCAGGCCGGAGGCGGCGGAGGCGGTGGAAGCCTTTAAGAGAGCCGGCGTTACCACCGTCATGATTACGGGGGATCATCCCGACACGGCGTTTTCCATCGCGAAGGAGCTGGGCATCGCCTCTTCCGCGGAGGAATGTATTACAGGCCGGGAACTGGAGCATTTGAAGGAGCACAGCTTTTTGCAGAAGCTGCCTTCCCTCAAGGTGTTTGCCAGAGTGACGCCGGAGCATAAGGTAAAGATCGTGGAGGGATACCGGACGCTGGGAAAGACTGTGGCGATGACCGGCGACGGGGTAAACGACGCGCCCTCTTTGCAGGCGGCGGATATCGGCATAGCCATGGGGCAGAACGGTACGGACGTGGCGCGGGGAGCGGCGGACTTCGTGCTTATGGATGATAATTTCGCGACTATTCATCTGGCCATTAAGGAGGGAAGGGGTATCTATGAGAATATCAGGAAGTCGGTGCTTTTCCTCCTTTCCTCTAATCTGGGGGAGGTCATCACGATGCTGCTCACCATTGTGGCGGGGCTGCCCAGTCCCTTAAAGGCAAGCTTTATTTTGTGGATTAATCTGATTACGGATTCGCTGCCCGCGCTGGCGCTGGGGGTGGACGATAATGAAACGGAGGCGCTGATGCGGGAAGCGCCCCGTAAGAGGGAGGATTCCCTTTTTGCCAAGGGCGGCCTGCTGTGCGTCGTGTGCTATGGCCTGGTCATCGGCGGCGTAAGTCTGGCGGCATTTTTAAAGGTGCCTTACGACAGGATTGTGGCGGAGGGGCTGCCTGTAAGCTTACATAATATACTGGCAGGGCTTCAGATTTCCACGGTGCTGGCGCAGGCGCAGACCCATGCGTTTATGGTGCTGGGAATCAGTCAGTTATTTCACGCCATAGGAATGAGAGATGTGAACCGCTCGGTGTTCAAAATGAACCATCGCAATAATCCTTATATGCTGCTTGCCTTGGGGGCGGGGATTCTGCTTCAGATAGCGGTGACGGAGATTCCGCCGTTGATTCGGCTGTTTGGTACCGTGCGCCTGAGTATGACGGAATGGCTGCAGCTAATCGCGTTGTCCGCCACGCCGCTGATTGTGCACGAACTGCTGGTGGCGGCGGGGTACAATCAGCGAATCCGGGGCAAACGGCAGGGAGAGCCCGCCGACAGGGCCGCTATGCGAGAACATGCAGCGCCAGCAGAAGAAGGAACAGGCCGCTGAGCCAGGACAGGTCGACGTGAAAAAGGCATCGGAGAAAATACCCCAGCAGATACCCCAGCAGGAAGAAGAGCAGGTTGAAAAGCATGGCGCAGAGAAACAGGAGCGTCCATGGGATAGAATCTGCGGTAAACGCCATGCCTACCAGAATACTGTCCAGAGAGAGCGCTAAACTCAGCAGAAGCGCTTCCTTTGCGCTCAGGGTCTGCACATCTTCCTGATTGGCGTCTTCGGGCGACAGATAGATGGTAAAGATAATGTTGATCTGTTTGATTTTGCAGCCCCAGTTCCTGGCGAGACTGGGGCGTTTGGCCGCCAGGCGGCGGATCAGGCTTTCCGCCAGCCTGCTGAGACCCAGGATCGACAGCAGGGTAAAGGAAATCCAGGAAAGCGCCTGGGAGGGCAGCAGGCTGGCAAGCAGCGAGCCGACTTGATTGGCGGCGGTGACAAAAAGTGCCGGTACGCAGATTAGAATGATATAAGAGCAAGCCTTGACGCGGACGCTGCGGGTGCCATAGGATAATCCGGCGGTCAGGGAATCCAGGGTGACCGCAAGCAGAAAGAGCATTAAGGCGGGAAATAGATGGGACATGAAAGCTTCCCCTTATGACAGCCTTACTTTATTGTATGGGAAAAGGGAAAGGCTGCGCATGAAAAAGTTTCTAAAAAGATTTCCAAAAGATATTCTGGAAAAGATTTACGCGTCAGTCAAAAAATGATATGATAAACAAATAGGAGGGTCGCGTATGGAGCTTATGTTTATTGGGGCTGACCATGAGGTTACGGGAAGCTGTCATTATCTGCGGGTGGGTGACAAAAATATGCTGGTGGACTACGGCATGGAACAGGGAAGCCGGGCGTTTGAGAACTGCGAGCTGCCGGTAGAACCCGCACTGATCGATTATGTATTTCTGACCCATGCCCATGTAGATCATTCCGGGCTGCTCCCGCTGTTGTATGCAAGGGGCTTCCGGGGACAGATATATGCCACGGCTGCGACCTGTGATTTGTGCAATATTATGCTGCGCGACTGCGCCCATATCCAGATGCAGGAGGCGGAATGGAAAAACCGCAAGGCCAGGCGCAGCGCCAGCAACGAGCCGGTGGAGCCGCTCTATACGATGGAGGACGCGGACGGGGCAATCCGGCGTCTGGTTCCCTGTGATTATGACAGCGAAGTCACTGTCTGCGACGGTGTGAAGATAAGATTTACGGATATCGGGCATCTGCTGGGTTCTTCCAGTATCGAGGTCTGGGCCACAGAGGACGGCGTGACGAAGAAGATCGTCTTTTCCGGCGATATCGGCAATTATGACCAGCCGCTTATCAAGGATCCGAAGCTGACGGCGGAGGCGGATTATGTGGTGATGGAATCTACCTACGGCGACAGGCTGCATGGTAAAGAAAAGCCGGATTACATTGGGGAACTGACAAAGATTCTGAAAACCACCTTTGACCAGGGCGGCAATGTGGTCATTCCTTCCTTTGCAGTGGGAAGAACGCAGGAAATGTTGTATTTTTTGCGGCAGATCAAGGCTGAGCGTCTGGTGAAGGGGCACGAGGATTTCCCTGTTTATGTGGACAGCCCGCTGGCGGTGGAGGCCACCGGGATTTTCCAGAAAAATGAATTTGAATGTTTTGATGAAGAGGCCATGGAGCTGGTCAGGCAGGGAATCAACCCGATCGCCTTTCCGGGGCTTAGGCTGGCCGTTACCAGTGAGGAATCCAAGGCGATTAATTTTGAAAATACGCCCAAGGTGATTATTTCCGCGTCAGGTATGTGCGAGGCGGGGCGTATCCGGCATCATTTGAAGCATAACCTGTGGAGGCCGGAATGTACGATCCTGTTTGTGGGATATCAGGCGGTGGGCACTCTGGGGCGCATGATTTTGGAGGGCGCTAAGGAGGTTAAGCTGTTTGGAGAGCCTATTGAGATTCGCGCCCATGTTATGCAGCTTGCGGGTATGAGCGGCCATGCGGATAAGAATGGACTGCTGGCTTGGCTGCAGGGCTTTCGGCAGAAGCCGGAGAGGGTGTTTGTGGTGCACGGCGAGGACAGCGTCTGTAAGCTGTTTACCGAATGCCTGAAAATTGAGCATGGCGTCAGAGCCTACGCGCCCTACAGCGGTACGAGGTTTGATTTGCAAAGCGGCAGCTTCCTGTATGAAGCCGAGCCGGTGGCGCTGAAGAAGAAAGCCCACGGGGTATCGGACGTCTTTGCAAGGCTGCTTGCCAGCGGGCAGAGGCTTATCGCCGTTATCCATAAAAACGAGGGCGGAGCCAACAAGGATCTGGCGAAATTCGCGGATCAGATTAATTCCCTGTGCGATAAGTGGGAAGTGTGAGCGGGATGTTCGGCTTGAAGCCTATGGACGCCTTGCGGGGAAGGGTAGATTACAGTAAAGGAACGATGGAGTATGAGCGCGGCAGATCAGATTTTTATCAATATGTGTAAGGATATTCTGGAAAACG
The DNA here is from genome assembly GCA_021199255.1 of Clostridiales bacterium. GTDB lineage: Bacteria > Bacillota > Clostridia > Lachnospirales > Lachnospiraceae > UBA3282. The sequence continues at coordinate 57,766 of JAJQIK010000088.1, forward strand.
GAACCAGCACGGAGGGAGAGAAGGTCAGGCCTCACTGGGAGGATGGGACGCCCGCCTATACGATTAAGAAATTCGGCGTGGTGAACCGGTACGATCTGTCTCAGGAGTTCCCGTTGATCACACTGCGCCGCACTGCTTTGAAAAGCGCCACAGATGAGCTGCTGTGGATCTGGCAGAAGAAGTCGAATAACGTGAAGGATTTGCACAGTCATATCTGGGACGAGTGGGCAGATGAGGACGGCTCCATCGGCAAGGCCTACGGTTATCAGATGGGAGTGAAGCATCGCTATAAAGAGGGCATGATGGATCAGGTGGACAGGGTGATTTACGATTTGCAGCACAACCCGTTCAGCCGCCGCATTATGACCAATATTTATGTTCATCAGGATTTGCATGAGATGAATCTGTATCCCTGCGCTTACAGTATGACGTTTAACGTGACTCAGAAGAAGGGGCATGACAGGCTGACGCTGAATGGTATTTTGAATCAGCGCTCCCAGGACGTGCTGACTGCTAACAACTGGAACGTGGTACAGTATTCCGTGCTGCTTCATATGCTGGCCCAGGTCTGCGATATGGAGGTGGGAGAACTGGTGCACGTCATTGCGGACGCCCATATATACGACCGGCATATCCCTCTGGTTCGGGAGCTGATTGCAAGACCGGCCTACGAGGCTCCTGCTTTCCGGCTCAATCCGGAGATTCGGGATTTCTATCAGTTTACCAGAGACGACGTAAAGGCGGAAAACTATATCACCGGGCCGCAGATAGAAAATATTCCTGTCGCCATCTGACAGAAGGGAGAAAAGAAGGCTCTATGAATTTAATTGTAGCGGTAGATAGTAACTGGGCCATCGGCTGCAGGAACAGCCTGCTTGTCAGTATTCCTGCGGATCATAAAATGTTCCGGCAGGAGACCACGGGCAAAGTGGTGGTGCTTGGGAGAAAGACCTTGGAGACGTTTCCCCAGGGGATGCCCTTGAAGAACAGAACTAATATTATTCTTTCGACGAATCCGGATTATCAGGTTAAGGACGCGCTGGTGGTTCACAGTAAAGAGGAATTGCTGGAGGAACTGCGCAGGTATCGCAGCGAGGACGTATATATCATCGGCGGGGAGAGCGTTTACCGCATGATGCTTCCTTATTGTGATGTGGCGCATGTGACCAGGATAGACCATGCTTACGAGGCGGACGCCTATTTCCCGAATCTGGACGAACTGGAGGAATGGGAGATCACAGCGGACAGCGAGGAACAGACTTATTTTGATATTGCGTATGAATTTGTGAAATATGAGCGAAAACGATAAGCATTTTTTCATACAGACAGATTCCCGTGTGCCGGGGGATTGCATGACGGGGATTTGGGAAAAGGGGAAAGCGGTAAGGAGGGTGAAATGAGTCTGGAAACAAAGCAGACACCGGCAGAAAAAAAGGAAAAGAGGGCGTCCGCGCTTATGCAGGCCAAAGAACAGCTTGTGCAGAAGGACGTGGAGTTAAAGGACGCTGTGAAAGCGGCAAAGAAAGCGGAAGGAGCCAGAGATATCTTTCTGGCGAATATGTCCCATGAGCTGAGGACGCCGATTAACACGATTCTGGGACTCAATGAGTTGATTATCCGCGAGAGCCAGGACGAGGCGATCAAGGAATACGCGTTGGATATCAGGCAGGCGGGCAATGTCCTGCTGACGTTAGTCAGCGACATTCTGGATTTCTCCAAGCTGGAGGCCGGACAGCTGCAACTGACGGAAGGAATATACGATATCAGTTCCCTGCTCAACGATTTGATTAACAGTATTTCCATACAGCTTCGCAAGAAAAAGCTCGACCTGACGTTGGACATTGCCAAGGATATCCCGTATAAGCTGATGGGCGATGAAATCCATATTCGTCAGGTAATCAGCAATCTGCTGTCCAATGCCGTGAAGTTCACGGACAAGGGAAGGGTTACGCTGCACCTTGGCTGGAAGCAGCTTGAGGGAGATGCCATAGAGATTGATGTAATCGTGAAGGATACGGGCATTGGCATTAAGGAGCAGGATCTGCCGAAGCTGTTCGGCGCGTTCCAGCGCATGGATTCGAAGGTTAAGAGCACCGGCAGAAGAACCGGCCTGGGGTTGGCTATTACCAAACGTCTGGTAGAGATGATGGGCGGCGAACTGGAGGTGCAGAGCGTGTATGGAAAGGGCTCCGCCTTCGCCTTTAAGCTGGTGCAGCAGGTGGTGGATCGGGCGCCCTTAGGGGATTTTGAACAGCAGTATAAGGAGAGCCTCAGAAGCCGGGAGAATTATCAGCAGAAATTTATCGCGCCCCTTGGAAGGATTCTGATCGTGGACGATAACGCCATGAATCTGGCGGTGGCGCAGGGACTTTTGAAACAGACCCGGCTGCAAATCGACGTGGCGGGCAGCGGGGAGGAATGTCTGGAGTTAATTAAGCGCAAGACCTATCATCTGATCTGTCTGGATCATATGATGCCGGTGATGGACGGCGTGCAGACTCTGCACGCGATCAGGGCAATGGAGGGCAATCCTTCCAGAGACGTTCCGGTGATTGCCCTGACGGCGAATGCGGTGGCGGGAGCCAGGGAATTTTATATTAACGAGGGCTTTCAGGATTATCTTACGAAGCCCATCGACGCGGATAGGTTTGAGAATATGCTGATCGAGTATCTGCCCAGCAACGTCGTCTATCTGACCGGCGATCAGGATATGGGAAGGGACTATGAGAAAGAGGACGCCGAAATGGCGCTGAGCATCAAGGAAAGCCAGTTGTATATGATCGGCTTTAATATCCGCAACGGATTAAAATACATGAATGGCGACAAGGCTCTTTACGGGAAGGTGCTGCGGGATTTTCACACGATCCTGAAGGAAAAGGAGGAGGCGCTGCGGGACTTCCTGCAGAAAGGCGATATGCCCGGTTATGCCATTATCGTACATTCCTTAAAAGGAAATGCCAGAAACGTGGGTGCGGACGACTTGGCGGATTTGGCCTTTACGCTGGAAAAGATGAGCAAGGCGGGGCAATTGGAGGATGTGGAAGTCCGTTCGCCCATTCTGTTCAGTACCATGCGAACCATGCGCGACAGCCTGAAAGTCTATCTGGATCATGAGGAAAAGACGGAGGTTGAGGAGAAAGCCGGGGAGGATAGCCGGAATCAGCAGATTACGGAGGACGAATGGCAGCAGGCATTGCGGGAACTGGCGGAGCGGTTAGATGATTTCGACGCGGACAGCGCCAAGGCGAAGATTGTGGAGCTTAAGAAATATGACAGACCGGAATCGGATCAAAAGATGCTCCGGCTGTGTGAAAAGGCGGTCAGCGACTACGCTTACGATATAGCGCTGGAGATTGTGAACGCGGTATTATAGGCGGCGGTGTGTTGCGTATTGACTTTTACGCGCAAAAGTATCATATTAAAAGAAGACAAAAGTACTGGACAGACAGGATACTTTGAGGAAAAAGGAGTTGGAAGAAATGGAAAAGAAAAACATTGACTGGGAAAATCTTGGATTCAGTTATCAGGAGACAGCCAAGAGATTTGTGGCAAATTATAAAAACGGGACATGGGATGAGGGGGCGCTTATCTCTGACGCAAACGTTACGATTAATGAGTGCGCCGGCGTATTTCAGTATGCGCAGACCTGCTTCGAGGGCTTAAAGGCTTATACCACGGAGGACGGACATATCGTATGCTTCCGTCCTGATTTAAATGCGCAGCGTATGGAGGATTCCTGCAAGAGACTGGAGATGCCGGTATTTCCCAAGGAGCGTTTCGTACAGGCGGTTACCGACGTGGTGGCGGCTAACGAAGCCTATGTGCCGCCTTATGGCTCCGGCGCGACCCTGTATATCCGTCCATATATGTTTGGCAGCTCTTCCGTAATCGGTGTAAAGCCCGCGGATGAGTACCAGTTCAGAATCTTTACCACGCCCGTGGGTCCATATTTTAAGGGGGGCGCGAAGCCGCTGACCATCAAGGTAAGCGATTTCGACAGGGCGGCTCCGCATGGTACCGGCGATATCAAGGCGGGACTGAATTATGCCATGAGCCTGCACGCGATTGTAACGGCTCATGCAGAGGGTTATGACGAGAATATGTATCTGGACGCGGCCACCAGAACCAACGTGGAAGAGACGGGAGGCGCGAACTTCCTGTTTGTGACGAAAGACAATAAGGTAGTCACTCCCAAATCCAACAGTATCCTGCCCTCTATTACTAGACGTTCCCTGATGGTAGTGGCCAGAGAGTATCTGGGCTTAGAGGTAGAAGAGAGAGAGGTTCCCTTTGCGGAGGTCAAGGATTTTGCGGAGTGCGGCCTGTGCGGCACGGCGGCGGTAATTTCCCCGGTCGGCAAGATTGTAGATCATGGTAAGGAAATAGCGTTCCCCAGCGGCATGAGCGAGATGGGGCCGATCACCAAGAAGCTTTATGATACGCTGACGGGTATCCAGATGGGACGTATTGAAGCGCCCGCGGGCTGGATTCATGTTATTCAGTAGAGAGTTATGCAGTAAGAAAAGATAGAGGAGAGGGATTAGGTTGCGCTGCGCGGGCAGAGAATTTAATCCCTCTTGTCAGGTGGCGGAATAGAAGTGGCAAAACGCTTAAAGGAAACAAGGACTAAGAGGAGCATACAGGCTGTGAACGGGAAAATTATGGAGCAATATCCTTATTTATATGAAACACACCTGCATACCAGCGAATCCAGCGCCTGCGCCCGCAGTACCGGCGCGGAAATGGCAAGAGCCTGCAAGGAATATGGTTATACGGGGATTTTTGTGACAGATCATAACTGGGGAGGGAATACGAGGATTGACAGGAGCCTGCCGTGGGAACAGTGGATAGACAGGTTCTGCGAGGGATATGAACACGCTAAGGCGGAAGGGGAACGGATTGGGCTGGATGTGTTTTTCGGCTGTGAGACAGGCTTTGCGGGGACGGAGTTCCTGCTGTACGGAATCGATAAGCTGTGGATGAAAAGTCATCCCGCGTTACGGACGGCTACCGTGGAGGAGCAGTACCGACTGGTACATGAAGCGGGAGGGCTGGTGATGCATGCCCATCCCTACAGGGAAGAGCCGTATATTCCGGAAATACGGCTTTTCCCGGAATGGGTGGACGGGGTAGAGGGTATCAACGCGACCCATTCCAATTCCCGCAGCATGGCGCATAAAGATCATGCATACGATGTAAAGGCGGTTCAGTATGCCAGAAAGCATGGACTGCCTATGAGCGCGGGCTCTGATATCCATACAGTGCAGCTGCTGGGAGGCGGCGTGGCATTTTCCAGAAGACTGGCTTCCGCCAGAGATTATGTGACGGCAATCCTCACAGGGGAGGATTATGTACTGACGGACGGCGAAGCGTGGTATGATAAGAACGGCAATGAATTATAGAGGTAGAGTGGAGTGACAAAAAGAATTCGATGGATAGGCGCGGGGATTTTTCTTTGCGTGTTAGGGTTGGTCATAGTTTTGCTGACCCAATGTAACAGGAGCGACGGCATAGGAACTAAGGTAGTGCTGACGATGGGCTTTGAGAAGGACGAGGTATTCCGTATTGAGGGCAGCTCCTGCAGGCTGCCGGAGCTTATGGTATATATGACGAATATCCAGAACCGTTATGAAAGCGTCTACGGCGCGGAAATCTGGGATATTGACGCGGACGGCGTGACCCTGGAGCAGAATGTAAAGGATATCGCGCTGGCACAGATCGCCCAGATTAAGACCATGAATCTGATGGCGGAGAAGTATCAGGTGCAGTTGGACGAGGAAGAAAAGGCACAGGTGGAAAATGCGGCGAAGGCCTATTTTGATTCCCTGAGCGCGGCGGAAATTGAGGAAATGGGTGTGTCCGAGGAAACTATTCAGAGCCTTTATTCGGAATTTGCATTGGCGCAGAAGGTATATCAGTATACGATTAAGGATATCAATCCGGAAATCAGCGATGATGAGGCGAGAACCATTACGGTGCAGCATATTCTGATAAAGACCTACGCCATAGACGGAACCGGCCAAAAGGTAGAATATACCCAGAAAGCGAAGCAGGACGCCTATCAAGAAGCCTGCGAGGTATTGGAGCTGGCAAAGGCGGGGGAGGACTTTGACGAACTGATCCGGAAATATAGCGAAGACGACCAATCCACTTATTCTTTTGGCAAGGGAGATATGGACCCTGCCATTGAGGAGGCGGCGTTTAATCTGGGTACGGATGAGATCAGCGATCTTGTAGAGACGGAATATGGCTACCATATCATCAAATGCCTGACGACCTTTGATAGAGATGAGACGGACGCCAATAAGACCAAGATTGTGGAACAGAGGCGGGAAGAGGCCTTTGAGCAGGAGTACGATGCCTATGTGGAGACGCTGACCAGAACGCTGAATGAAGAGCTGTGGGAGAGCGTTGGCTTTATCCATGACGAAGAGGTGGATACGCAGGACTTCTTCGAGGTGTATTCCGGCTACTTTGAATAGGTTGGAAGAGGTAATTTTATAAAAACTTTAGAATTGCGAAACCCCGCATAAACACTGAAAAAAATGGAAATTATTAGCACTCGTTTGCGACGAGTGCTAATTTTATCTTGACTTCTTTTTGGCAGGGGATTAAACTATTTTCTGAAAACAGGCAACAGATAGAAAGGAAAGTGATAATAATGGCAGCAAAACACGGTAGTTTATCAATTAACAGCGACAATATTTTCCCGATTATCAAGAAGTGGTTGTATTCCGATCACGATATCTTCTTTAGAGAATTGATTTCCAACGGATGCGACGCGATTACGAAGCTGAAGAAATTAGACATGATGGGCGAGTATGCGCTGGCGGAGGATTACAAGGCAAAGGTGCAGGTTATTGTAAATCCTGAGCAAAAGACCTTGCAGTTTATTGATAACGGTATCGGTATGACGGCGGACGAGGTAGAGGAATATATCAACCAGATTGCTTTCTCCGGCGCGGCGGATTTTATCGAGAAATATAAGGACAAAGCCAATGACGACCAGATTATCGGACATTTCGGACTGGGCTTTTATTCGGCGTTTATGGTGGCGGACGAGGTGCATATTGATACCTTGTCTTATCAGGAGGGCGCGCAGGCCGTTCATTGGGAGTGCGACGGCGGTACCGAGTTTGATATGGAAGAGGGTACAAGGACGGAAATAGGCACGCAGATTACCCTGTTTATCAATGAGGATTGTCTGGAATTCTGCAATGAGTATAAGGCAAGAGAAGTGATTAAGAAATATTGCTCCTTTATGCCTACGGAGATTTATCTGTCCAAGGCGAATACGACGGAGACTCAGATTATCAAAGCGGATGAGAAATTGGACACAGACGAAGTGGTGGAGGAAATTGCCAGGGAAAAGGAAGAGGACGAGCAGAAGCTTAAGATTAAGAAACGTCCGGAGCTTTTGAACGAGACTCATCCGCTGTGGGCGAAGCACCCCAACGAGTGTACCAGAGAAGAGTATCTGGAGTTTTATCGTAAGGTATTTCAGGATTATAAGGAGCCCTTATTCTGGATTCACCTGAATATGGATTATCCTTTTAATATGAAGGGTATCCTGTATTTCCCGAAGATCAATATGGAATACGAGTCCATTGAGGGAACCATTAAGCTGTACAATAATCAGGTATTTATCGCGGACAATATCAAGGAAGTCATTCCGGAATTTTTACTGTTGTTAAAGGGCGTAATCGATTGCCCCGACCTGCCGCTTAACGTCTCCAGAAGCGCGCTGCAGAACGATGGCTTCGTGAAGAAAATCAGCGAATACATTACCAAGAAGGTGGCGGATAAGCTGTCCGGCATGTGCAAGACGGAGAAAGAGGAATACGAAAAATATTGGGATGATATCAGCCCCTTTATTAAGTTTGGCTGCCTGAAGGACGATAAATTCTGTGAGAAGATGACGGACTATATTCTCTTTAAGAATCTGGAGGGAGAGTACATGACCCTGCCTGAGTGTCTGGAGGTCAATAAGACGGATCCGGATGAGGTGGGAGAAAAGGCTGAAGATGAAAACGGCGAAAAGGTGGAAGCCGAGGCCGTAGACGAGAATGGCGGGAAGGTGGAAGCCGAGATCGTAGGTGAAAACGGCGAGCCGATAGAAGCTGAGTCCGCAGAGGAAAATGACGCAGACGGCGCGGAGGAAGAGAAGAAGGAGAAGGTCATTTACTATGTGACTGACGAAAAGCAGCAGAGCCAGTACATCAATATGTTTAAGGCCGCCAAGATGGACGCGGTTGTTTTAACCCACAATATCGACCAGCCCTTTGTATCCCAACTGGAAGCGAAGAATGAGGGCATTAAATTCCAGAGAATTGACGCGGATCTGACAGACGTCTTTAAGGCGAAGACCACCAAGAAGGCCGAAAAGGAAATGGAAGAGCAGGCGGAGGCCGTTACAAAGCTGATGAAGAAGGCTCTGAAAAAGGATGGCATTAAGGTTAAGATCGAGAAGCTGAAAAATAAGAAGATTTCTTCTGTGATTACCTTATCCGAGGAGTCGCGCAGAATGCAGGATATGATGAAAATGTACGCTATGCAGGGTATGGGCGGTATGGACGGCTTCGGCAAGGAAGGCGAGACGCTGATCTTAAATGCCAATCATCCGCTGGTACAGTATGTGATAGCCCATCAGGACGGCGAGAATGTACGAATGATCTGCGAGCAGCTCTATGATTTGGCGTTGTTGCAGCAGGCGCCGCTGGAGCCGGAAGCTATGACGAAGTTTGTAGCAAGAAGTAACGATATTATGATGCTTCTGACCAAATAGCAATAGCAGTTCTTACGAGGGGGAAATGTATGAGAGGGTTTCGAAAGCTTATTATCACTGTGCTGGCGTCGTTTGCGGCGTTTCTGCTTGGGTCAGGCGGCTTGATTGGCGGAGGAGAGGAACTGCGTATCGTAGAAGCGGCGGGGCGTCCTGTCGCCATAGAGTCCTGCCTGATTTCCGGCGGCAGCATAGTGTGCCAGATCAGGGCGGACAGCGTTCCGGCCAGCGATGACGGTAAATTTTATCTCTATGCGGACGAGGTATACGAGGACGGCGCCACCGGCAGCATTGTGGCGGCGGTGGACGCGGGCGTCTCTGTGACGGCGGAATTTCCCCTTGCGTATAATACGGCGGATTCCAATCTGAGCCGGAAATTTCTGGTGGCGGTAAAGCGCGGCGGGCAGATGATACAGGTCAGCGACGAACATTATCTGACCAATCCGGAGGCCATCGCGTCGCATACGTCGTCCAGAATGGACGGAGGGATTAAGGGGATTCTCCCCGACCTGACCAGGGCCTCCGACGGAGAATTGCAGGCGCTTGGCGTAAAGCAGGTGGTCTACAACTTATATTTGGACGATATCTGTTCCGACGCTTCGGTATCCGGCGCGATTCCCTTTGCCTATAACGGGCAGACTTATTATTTTAATAGTACGATGGCGGAAAAATATGATTCCATGATCAGGAGTTTTAACAGCTATGGGCTGCAGGTGACGATGGTGCTCCTGAACGGAGGGTACGGAGCCTATTCCCAGGATTTGCTTCATCCCACGGCGCAGGGCGCGGACTGTCCCGGTTACGCCTTGAATGTGGCGGACGCGTCCGGCGTCGACCATTTAAAAGCTATCGGCGCGTTTCTGGGACAGCGTTATTCCGGTACGGCGGGCTGCGGCCAGGTGGACAACTGGATTCTCGGCAACGAGGTAAACGCCAGAACCTCATGGTGGTACAGCAGCTCCACATCTCTTGATTATAATGTAAATATTTATGTGAAAGCATTCCGTATTGTCTATAACGAGCTGAAAAGCCAGAACGCCAACGTCAGGGTCTATAATTCCATTGACCAGGAATGGAACCGAAAATCTAACGCGGGCAGCTTTCTGGCGAAAGAATATCTGGATCAGTTTAACTACTATATGAACAGAGAGGGCAATATTGACTGGAGCCTTTCCTATCACCCCTATAATTCTCCGCTGTATGATCCCTATGCGTGGAACGGACCGGCGGTGTGGGTGAAGGACAGCATTACTACCCCTTATATTACGATGCAGAATATTGATATTTTGATCGACTATATGCATCGGTCGGAATTTTTAAATCCGTCGGGGGAGGTGAGGAGTATTTCTCTGGCTGAGGTGGGTTATACCTCAAGCTTTGGAACGAAAGAGCAGGAAGCGTCAGTAGCTTACGGCTACCTGAAAGCAGCGTCCCTGCCGGATGTGGACGCCTTTATTCTGTTCAGACAGACGGACGACGCTCACGAGATGGAGAGTAATCTGGCGCTGGGACTCTATGATTTGAACGGCAGCAAGAAGCCGGCTTATTATATTTATCAGAGTCTGGGTACCGCCAATGAGGCGGCCGCCAAGGCAAGAGCCTCGGAGATTATCGGTATGGATATCGATGAGATGATCAGCGGCAATATCATGTGGACCAGAGGCGGAGACGGAGTGGTGCAGTAGCAGGCGCTGAAAGCGTTTAAGCCTGGAGAAGAGGATGCAGGGCAGCCTGGACGGCGGGAAACGCAGGCGTGGAATAAGGAAGGGAAGCGAAGAGGGGGAATGACATGCAACAGAATCGGGCGAATATACTGCAAAGAGGAATCGCCTGCGCTCTGTGCGCGGCAATGACTATCGGCGCTGCGGGCTGCGGCGGCAGGGAAAGCGGACAGACAGAGACGGCGGGACAGGCGGAAGACTCTGCGCAAACCGTCGCTCAGGAGGACGGAAAAGTGACCTATACCGTACATACGGATACTGCCGGCTTAGAGGAAAGCAGCCGGATTTCTGATACGCTGTTCGGAATCTTTCTGGAGGATATCAATTATGCCGTGGACGGCGGTATGTATGTGGAAATGATTAAAAACCGTTCTTTTGAGTATGGTATGGAGGCCAGGGACGCCGAACTTCACGGTTGGGATAAGACAGACGAGAGCGTGAGCTTTGAGGTGGTTGATGGAAGCGCGGACGGCACCGCGTTAAATGAGCAGAATCCCCGCTACGCGGTGATTACCAATCCGGGGACTTCCCAGGCAAAGCCCTATGCGGGAATCAGCAACGGCGGTTATGTGGAGGGTATGGCGATCACAGAGGGAGCCCTATATGACGTGTCCTTTTATTGCAGGGTACAGGAGGGCGCGGTGGATCAGATTCATGTGACATTATGCAGCGAGGACGGCGACATCTATGACGAGCAGGTGGTGGAGGGCGTCACGTCAGAGTGGATAAAGTATGAGACTACGCTGGCTGCCGGGGCAACGGCCAATAAGGACGTAAAGCTGGCGGTGGAGATTCCGGCAGGCACGGTATGCTTTGACATGATTTCCATGATGCCGCAGGAGACATATAAGAATCTGCCTGTGCGCAAGGATTTCGGCGAGTATCTGGAAGCACTGCAGCCCGGATTCCTGCGGTTCCCCGGCGGCTGCGTAGTGGAGGGCCGGGACGAAGAAAGTATCTATAGCTGGAAGGATTCTGTGGGCAACGGACTGTCCTTCTCGATTAATGGAGAGATTACGGTGGGTGATGTGGCGACCCGCCCTCAGGGAAAGGATATCTGGCAGGGGTCTAAGGCGAATCCCTATTATACCACGTATGGACTGGGCTTCTACGAGTATTTTGAGCTTTGCGAGGCTCTTGACTGTATGCCCGTTCCCGTGCTGAACGCGGGTATGACCTGTGAGATACAGAGCCCTTTTTATGAGGTGTACAGCATTGCCAGCGACGAGTTCCAACAGTATGTGCAGGACGCCCTTGATCTGGTAGAATTCTGCAAAGGCGATGAAAGTACCGAATGGGGCGCGGTGCGGATTGCCATGGGACATTCGGAACCCTTTGATTTGCAATATATCGCGATTGGCAACGAGCAATGGCAGACGGAATATCACCAGCATTACAAGCAGTTCGTCAAAGCCTTCGAGGAAGCGGCGGCAGAGAACCCCGCGCTATACGCGGATATCCGCCTGATTGTGGCAAACGGTACGGCTTCGGACAGTGAAGAAGGCTGGAACTATCTGATTTTAAACCCGGACTCTGTCACCGCGCTGGTAGACGAGCATTATTATCAGACGCCGGAATGGTTTCTGGAGAATACAGACCGTTATGACAGCTATGACAGAGACGGTCAGGCGAAGGTCTTCCTGGGAGAGTATGCGGCACAGGCCAATACGCTGGACGCGGCGTTGGCGGAAGCGGCTTATATGACCGGGCTTGAGAAAAACGGCGACGTGGTGGAAATGGCATGTTACGCGCCGCTCTTCGCCAATGTGAAGCTGAACCAATGGCAGCCGGATCTGATTTATTATTCGAACGACAGCATTTTTGCCTCCGCTAATTATTATGTACAACAGCTTTACAGCACCAATGCGGGAGTGCTCAGCCTGCCGGCGGAGCTGACGGGGAATGTGGAGCAGACCTTGTACGAGTCGGCGGTTCTGGATGAAAATCAGGACGTGATCTTAAAGCTGGTCAACGTATCCGGAGAGGAAATCCCCGTCAATGTGTCTTTGGACAGCGGAACCACGGACGCTGCCGGTTTTTCCACAGAGGCAGATGTGACGGTGCTGACCGGGGAAAGCGAAAAATCCGTTAACAGTATGGATAACATGGAAGTAACGCCGGAGCAAAGCACGATAGAAATCAGTGAGGATTTTGTGTATACGGCGCCTGCCTATTCCCTGACGGTGATTCGGATCAAACCATAATAGCTTTAACGGCAGAGGACTTTCATACAGACTCTGCCGTTAAGTTTTGTCGAAGAGAAGATGGCTCCGGCTGTGCCGGGGCTTTTTCCCTGTATTTCAGATGGGACGGATCATTATCCCGGTTCGGCGATCCTGCTGACGCCCACATAGATTTCAGAGATTTTATACCAGGTCGGGTAATCCACGATGCCGGACTGGGGCAGGTTAAAAATGCCCTGAAAGGTGCGCACCGCGTTGGCGGTAGCAGAACCGTAGACGCCGTCCACCGTGACGGTGGGGATGGCAGGGTAATTCTGGGCGATACGGTTGATCTGCTGCTGAATCTGGCGTACCTTGTCGCCGGAAGCGCCGATATTCAGATTGTAGCCGGGCCAGGAGGAAGGAACGCCGGACACGGCCACAGCAGAGTTAATATACATATCGCTGCCGAAATAGTAGCGGATGATTTCAATCGGGGAATATCCTTCATCGCCCAGATATTTGGAACCCCACTGGCTCAAACCGTTGCAGGTGGTGTTCTTGCCGTCGCAGTAGGAGGTGAAGATAGGCTGCCGCACGCCGGGTCGGGAGAGATAATTAGCAAAAATGGTATCCACCAGCCTGTCGATATTGGCGTAGATATTGCGCCCATAGACCCATTTCTGGTCGTAGGCGGTGGAAGATGTAATAGTAAAATCGTAGCCTTGGTTGCGGTACCACTCCGTGTAAACTCTGTTTAACGTGACGGACATGATGGCAAGAGTATTAGCGTAGATGGAGCTTTCCGGCCAGGTGGCGTATATTTCCGAGGAAACTACGTTTTTGATATAATCTCTGTAGCGGACGTAGTAGTTTTCGGCAGTGGAATCGGAGGGCACCCCGTCATGTACAATGATGTATTCAGGGATAACCACGCGGCTTAAAACGATTTCACCTGTTTCGTCCAGGGGCTTGATTTCATCTTCAGGAATCTTTGGGGGATAGTCCCCGTAGAGAGTATGATCCGGAATGGTGATCGTTTCTTCCGGTTCTTGCGATACCTCTAGCGGAATCATTTCGATATTCTGGATAGCGGTGACGTCTGGCAGCACTTCCACGCCGGATACGGTAACCGGTTCGTAGCCCGGCGCTGTGACAGACACCGTATATTCCGAATAGGGCATGGGGGAATTGGGGGTCAGGCTGTATTCTAAGGGAGGAGTCTTTAGATCTACGGCGTCTGTCTGTCCGGACGAGTCGGTAGTCAGCGTTTCTACGGTGCTGTCCGGTTCCCCGGTAAAGGAAATAGATATGACGGCATTTTGAATAGGAATTTCGCCGACATCGGCGGTGACGTTAATTTGCAGCTTTCCAATAGCTGTCGCATCAGTCTGCGTACTTTTTAAAATAGGCTTTTCCATAAGCTACCTCATGGGATTCTCTTAATCTTAGGGTATGCATTTAAGGTTGCACATGCTACTTCATGGGTGATATAATGTACGCGTAGGCAATGAGCCGTGCGAAAACGGAGAGAGGCAAAGCGGCTGCTGGCAGCCGGATTTGGCTCGCGCCGTTTTCATAGGGCGAAGCCCGCGAATGAGAGAGTCGAAGACGCTCGAATGACGCACGGCGTAGTATAGGGAAGCGAAGAGGCAAAGCGGCTGCTGGCAGCCGGATTTGGCTCGCGCCGTTTTCATAGGGCG
>JAJQIK010000088.1:72233-78692 GCA_021199255.1 Clostridiales bacterium
AAGCCCGCGAATGAGAGAGTCGAAGACGCTCGAATGACGCACGGCGTAGTGTAGGGAAGCGGACAAGAATCAATGCATGGAGTGGAATCTTGAGACAGGTTATAAACGAAATACGAAACGGACATTTTAATTTTGATAAAGGTTCTCTGGATTTTTCCTGCTCTCGTATAGAAATGTCACTTCTCGCGGATACGGTGCAGGAAGGCTCTTTTTCGGTCTATGGCCCTAAGGGGCGGGCGACGGAAGGCTATGTGGTATCCTCTGATCTGCGTATGCAATGTATGACGCAGGGCTTTGGCGGCAGCGAGGACGAGATATCCTATCGGTTTGACGCCCACGGCCTGGAAGAAGGAGAAGAGGTCAAGGGCGCTTTTCATATTATATCCAATCAGGGAGAATACTATCTCCCTTTTTCCGTCCATATTGCGCCGGGCGATCTCTCTTCCAGTCTGGGCAGCGTCAAGAATCTGTTTCATTTTACGAATCTGGCCAAAAGTAACTGGGAAGAGGCGGTCAGCCTTTTTTATTCCGAGGATTTCAAAAGAATTTTTCACGGCGGCGACAAGCAGTACTATGCCGTTTACAAGGGACTTTCGGCGGTTCCCGGCAATGAGCATAACGTAGAAGAATTTCTGTTGGAGGTTCATAAGAAGAAACCGATAGAATATCTCCCGGAGGAGACGCAGATCAAGATTGAGGAACCCCTTGGGGGAACGCGGTATGGGCTGGTTATCAACAGGAACGGCTGGGGATATACCTGTCTGCGGATTCGGACGGAAGGAGATTTCCTGCGTGTGGAAGAGGATACGGTGACGGATGCCTCTTTTCTGGGCAATCTCTATAGATTGTATTATTATGTAGATTTTGACAAGCTGCATGGGGGCAATAATTACGGCGCTATCTGGCTGGAACAGGAGCATACGGCGATTCGGATACCCGTCACGGTATCGCGGCGTGCGGCTGCCCGCAAGATACTGGGTTATCATAGGGAAAAGAAGCGGCTTACGGTGTCCCTGATGGAATACTATCAGGCGTTTCGTCTGAAAAAGATCAGCACCAGGACATGGCTGGCGGAAACCCATAAGCTGCTGAACAGAATGTCTGAAATCGACGACGGGGATGTTGCGGTGAAGCTGTTCCAGGGGCAGGTGCTGCTTACGGAGGAACGGTACAATGAGGGAAAGTGGCTGATTGAAAAGCAGGAGGAGCGGGTGCTCGCCCTGCGGGACAGTTGTCCGGAGCTGTGGTGTTATTATCTGTATCTGACCACGCTCTACAGCGGCGAAGACCGCTATGTGGAGGAAGCGGCGGCGGTTGTGGAGGAAAGCTACCGCCAGAACCGGGACAACTGGAAAATCGCATGGCTTCTGTTGCATCTGTCGGACGAATATGTTAAGAGCCCTTCCCGGAAATGGCTGCTGCTGGAAGAGTTATTCCGTTATCACTGTAATTCGCCGGTGATTTATATGGAAGCCTGGCATCTGTTATGTATGAATCCCGCCATGCTGATGAAGCTGGGGAGCTTTGAACTGCAAATCTTATGGTATGCGGTAAAGAATGATCTGATGAAAGAAGATGTCCTGCTGCAGATGGTTTATCTGGCGCAGAAGCAGAAGAACTATTCTGAAAGCCTGTTTCGGATTTTAAAGGGCTGTTATGAGAAAAGGCCGCAGAATGATATCCTGCATGCCATCTGTACCCTGCTGATCAAGGGAAATTGTCAGGGAGAGGCTTATTTCCCCTGGTACCGCGCCGGTGTGGAGCAGAATCTCAGGATTACCCGTTTATACGAATACTATATGATGTCCGTGCCCCTGTCTTCCCATGAGGAGCTGCCGAAAATGATACTGATGTATTTCGCGTACCAGAGCGACCTGCGTTATGAAATTACGGCATATCTGTACGCTTATGTCTATCGTCACCGGGAGGAAATACCGGATATTTATGTAAACTATCGAGCCGCCATGGAGCGCTTTGTACTGGAACAGATACGGCAGGGCAGGATTAATCAGGATTTGGCGTATTTATACAACAATCTGATCAGCCTGCCCATGATCGACGAGGAGAGCGCGGGGCAACTGGCTTCCCTGCTGTTTATGCGGGAAATCCGGGTGTCCTGTGAGCGGATAACGGAAGTGGCGCTGGTTTATCCCTATGGCGTCGGGCAGGAGATTTATCCGGTCACGGGAGGCAGAGCCCTGGTTCCCGTATATGATTCGGACTGCCGGATTGTGTTGGGCGACGGCAAGGGCAACCGTTATACAGCCAGTGTGGAATATCAGTCCTTAAACGTTATCGACCCCGGGAAGCTGATACCGATGATAGCGCCTTTTGTGCGGGAGCATTTAGGCTATGCCGTTTATACCTGCTTTGAACGCAGGCACAATTGGACGGTACAGGAGAGCAACGCGGATTTATTTGCCCTGCTGGCAGAGTCTGATCGGATAGAGGAAAGCAGGAAGCAGGAAATCCGTATGATGCTGGTGGATTTCTATTATGATAAGGACAGAATGAGGGAACTGGACGATTATCTTTCTGCCTTGAAGCCGGGGCAGACGGCGAAACGCGACCGGGGGAAGATCGTCCGTTATATGACGGCGAGAGGAATGTATGAAGAGGCCTACGAATGGGTCAGGGCGACAGGCCCATACTGTGTAGACGCTAAGGTTCTGCTGAAGCTGTGCAGCCGTTTCCTGGAGCGGGAGGAACAGGGCGAAGACCCTGTGATGACCGGAATCCTTTTCTATATTTTACGGAAGGGCAAATACGACGAGAATGTCCTGAATTATCTGGTTCGGTATTATTCCGGCAGTATCAAGGATATGCGGGATATCTGGAAGACGGCGCAGTCCTACGGGGTAGATACCTATAGTCTGTGCGAGCGTATGCTGGTGCAGATGCTTTATACCGGTTCCCATGTGGGCGAGAAGGGCGAGATTTTCCGCTGTTACAGTAAAAATGGCGGCAGCGAAGAACTGATGGCAGCGTTTCTGTCTCAGTGCTGTTATGATTATGCGGTGGGAGAACAGATCATCGAGCCCTATATTTTCGAGTGTGTTCTGGAGCTGGGCTGCAGGCAGACGCCCCTGCATCTGGTCTGTAAGATTGCGTTTTTGCAGTATTATGCGGAGAATAAGCAGGAGCAGACCGAGAAATGCAGACAGGTGTGCAGCCGTTTCCTGGAGGAATTAGTGGCGGAGCAAATCGTCCTGCCGGTTTATCAGGAATATCAGGGATATCTGCCGCAGATGGACGCCTATCAGGATAAAACCATGGTGGAATACCACGCGAAGCCCGGCAGCAGAGCCGTGATCCATTATGTGATTCAGCGGGAGGGCGGCGAAAATGAATATTGTCAGGAAGAGATGAAGGATATGTTTGCCGGAATCTGTGTGAAAGAGTTCGTGCTTTTCTTCGGGGAGCGGCTGCAATTCTATATTACGGAGGAAACGGAGGGCGGCGAACAACTGACCAGAAGCGGTACGATTAACAAGAGCGACGCCGGTCAGGAAGGCTTTGAAAGCAGATTCAGTATGCTGAATGATATTATGATTGGCAAGAACCTTCAGGATTATGATACGGTGAACCATCTGCTGCTGGAATATTACCGGCAGGATTTTATGGTGGATAAAATATTCCGGATCAGATAAACGGCCTGCGCCGCTTGTGGCGGGTTGGCTCAAAGTGTGGACAGCGATATGTTTTTGGAGAAGAAAGAGGAAGGAAAATTACATAACGGAAGCGTGCTTGTGGGCTATGATCTGGGGGAGCGGTATTCCCAGATCAGCTATTGCGTCTATGGACAGGGAGATGTGGAGATGGTTTCTACCGTGGTAGGCACCAGACAGTACAATATCCCAACTGTATTATGTAAACCTAAAGGCACTCATCAGTGGTGCTATGGAAAGGACGCCGTGAAGCATGGGGAAGAAGAGGATATGTTTCCGGTGGAGGGACTGCTGTCTCTGGCCAAAAAGGGAGAGACAGTAGAATTAGATGGAGAGACCTATGACCCGGTGGCGCTTTTGACGCTGTTTATTAAGCGCAGTATGACTCTGTTGAACCTGGTGACCACCCTTGACAATATCGGCGCGATGATGTTCACTGTGGACGAGCTGGATGACAGGCTGGTAGAGGTGCTGGCGCAGGCGGCTGCGAATCTGGGGCTGAAAACATCACGCATTTATTTTCAGAGCCATACGGAGAGCTTTTACTTTTTTATGCTGCATCAGCCGCCGGAGCTGTGGGGTTATCAGGCGATTGCCTGCGAACACGACGGACTGCGGCTTAAGACCTACCGAATGGAGTGCAATAAGCGTACGACCCCGATTGTGGTCTTGATTGAGGAACAGCTCTACGAGACGCTGGTTATTCCTGCGGACTCGGAGGAGGAAGCTGTCAGGCAGGACGCTTACCGGCTGGCAGATGAGCGTTTCCTCGGTATTTTGCGGAAAATGTGCGAGGGGAGAATTGTCTCCTCGGCTTATCTATTGGGAGACGGATTTCGGGCGGAATGGGAAGAACAATCCCTGCAATTTCTCTGCCATAACAGGAGAGTTTTTCGGGGGAATAATCTCTTTAGCAGAGGCGCCTGCTTTGGTCTTTTAGAAAAACTGAATCCCAGCGAAGAGGGACAGAAGCATGTTTTTCTGGGGAGGGATAAGTTAAAGGCCAATATTGGTATGAATGTGCTGCGGCAGGGCAGGGAATCCTATTTTGCCCTGTTGGACGCAGGGGAAAACTGGTATGAAATCCGCAAAGAATGTGAGTTTTTATTAGGCAGGGAAAAGAAGCTGGAGTTTGTGATTACGCCTCTTGACGGCAAGAATAAGGAAATCAGGGAAATGACGCTGCAGGGCAAGGATACGGGGACCGCGCCGTATACCAGATACCGCTTGGAGGCGTCCATGCGAGCGGCGGATATTGTGCGGGTCAGGGTAACGGATTTGGGCTTTGGAGAATTTAATCCGGCCAGCGGACAGGTATGGGAAAAGGAGATGCCGGTATGAGCCAGATTATTTTGGCGACGGGCAGATACGCTCAGGAGCCTTATTTGATGAATAAATTTTATAGCAGCTTGTATTCTGTGGAAGAACTGTGTTATTTTTTGGTAGATAAGGCCGAGCTGTTAGACCGGGAAGTGATGCAGCCGGAGATGATACAGTGGTTAGATGAGCAGTGCGGCCTGAACCAACTGGCCCACACCCTGTATGCGATGCTCAATCAAAAGGCTTCCGCGGCGGCCTTTGCGGGCACAATCCTGGAATATGTGGGATTGTATGACGAGGAGACGATTGCCAGGACGGAGGAGCTTATCAGGAGCAACGAGGGGCTGAGCCCCTATGAACGCAGAAAGGTTAAGGCGGACTATCTGCTGCAAAACCGGAAATACTACGGGGCGTTGGGGCAGTACCACAGTATTCTGGCACAGATGCCGGAGACGGACAGATTGCTGAAGGCGAAGATTCTGCACAATATGGGAGTAGCCTGCGCCGGTATGTTTATGTTCCGGCAGGCTTCCCAGTGGTTTATGCAGTCCTACCAGACGGTGCAGGAGGAAGAGAGTCTGGCCGCGTATCTGGCGGCTTTGCGGCTGTGCTTTTCAGAGAAGGATTATGTGGCGTTTATTTCGGAGCACCCGGAGTACCATGACGCGTCCCTGAAGGTGGAACGCCGAATCGAACAGGCTGCCGGGCAGTTTGAGGGGACGGATGAAAACCGTATGCTTTTTACCCTGCAGGTGTTTCGGGAAGAGGGCAACAACAGCTTCGGAAGCGCGGCTCCTTATTATCATGAAATCGATGAACTGACGGCGGCTCTTAAGGATAACTACAGGGAGTATGTGTCATAGCCGCTGCAAAGAGCTGAATGGAGAAAAGAATGGGTTTTATTGCAAACATACTGAAAAAATTCAGAAGAGAAGAGGAAGAACCATTCCGTGACGAGCCCTGGGAGGATGAAGAAGAGAGCGCCCGGATCGACTATCATAACAAAGAGCAGAGAATGGATTATGTCAGGAACTGCCTTGAAAAGATGGCGGACGCCACCAAAGAGCTGGAAAATCTGAACTTTGAGTATGACATGGTCACCTCCTATCTGAAGGATATGGAGGAAATCGAGGCTTTACCGCCGGAGGAGAGCGAGCAGCTTAAGGAATGTGCCAAGAGGGTGGCTCTTTTGCAGGACAGTAAGGCCGATTTTATGGGAAGACCCCGTAGAATGACCGACGAACAGTTCAACCGGATGGAACGCGTGGCCGACGAGGTGCAGGAAGGGTATGACAAGCTGGCGGAAGCGGAGAATTACCAGAGCCTGATTAAGCAGGATCTGAACCGGCTGGACGGCGAGAAGCATGCTTATCTGTATCGCAAAAATGAAGTGATGGGCATGATTGCCGACACGAAGGGCATGGCACTGATCTGTGTGACCGCGCTGGGGCTGTGCATAGCGCTGCTGCTG
>JAJQIK010000020.1 GCA_021199255.1 Clostridiales bacterium
GCACAACAGCCCCCAAAACCAATACTCCGCCTACTACATAGAAGATTGTAGTACCCATACCACCGGTGCCGGGGAGAGTAGAACCAGAACTATTTGCTACACTAGTGGTCACGGTTCCCTCCGTTACATCAGAGGAGAAATTAATAAGCGTACTGCCCAAGTTAGTTGTATCAGCTGTTCCAGTAAGAGTATCCAAGTAGGCACTTATATCGGCAAGGTTTTCAACAGGAGTTACACCGGTCTCAGTTTTGAAAGTACTTTCAACAGTGAAGTACATATCGTCGATCTTGTTGTAGCCATCAGGCTCTTTGGTTTCAACGAGCTTGTAATAGCCCTCGTCAATGCCAGTGAATGTGAAGGTGCTTAAGGCTGTGCCATCAATTGATTTTACTTCTTTGAAGTAGAAGTATGTTGTACCAGTCACAGCAGTTGAATCAATTGATGCTGTGTACTCGCCTGTTGTCTCATCATAGGTGTAATAACCCTTAGTAGCATCAAATGTTGATGTTTCCTCAACCATCTTATACAGTGTGAAGGTTGCGCCCACAAGTGAACTATTATCAGATGCCTTGACCTTGTTTGCAACTACTTCATAAGTGAAAACAACAACTGTATCCCAAGGGGTTTCACCAGTCTCTTCGGTTCCTGTGCCATCCCAGTTAGGATTGTTGGAATATTCGAGCTTAGCAGTATTCGGGTTGCCATTGTTGCCAAGATCAGCAGTATCCAACAATTCAGCAGTATAGGTGACAACCACGAGTGTATTTGCGTCGATAGTGATTGAACTACCACTTGCTGTTGCAGACTTGAGGTCTGTAAATTTAATCTCAAAAGAGCAACCATCAGAAGCACTTGTGGTAATTACTTCGTAGCAAGTAGCATCGACAACAGAACCAGTAGCTGTATCGCTTATTGTAACTTCGCCGGTAGAAGTGTCAACCTGAACCGATGAGCCATCGATTGAATAAATGGTGACTACTACAGAATTTGAATTAAAATCAAGACCTGTAGACATTTTATCATGGAATATATACTGATAAGTATTATAGCTTGAAATGTTGTCTGCAACGGTACCAGTGAGACGGAACGGAACATCGTCGCCGATGTCATAGTCAGCAACATCTTGCCAGTCAGAAACGTCACCAGTGGAATCATTGGTCTCCTGAACCTTCTTGGTCATAGAAGGAACGTCTCTCTTTACGCTAATCGGAGTGTCAGAGACAACAGTAAGAAGATATCTTGTATAAGCGCCATCAGTTGTCGGAACAGAAGTGTTTTCAACGAGATAGTAACCTGCCTCAAGATTTGAAATAGTGTAACCAGTACCAGAAATATATGCTCCAGAAGTAGTGCCAGAACCAGATTTTACGTAACCTCTGATAACATCAGCGAAAGCTTGAACTACAGCCTGGTCATAAGTATAACCGCTCAAAGCAGTTGCAACATCGGAAGCGTTGGAACAGTTTGCAAAAGGATAAGTGTAAGGAGAAGTAGAAGTATCCACAATGGCTGCAATAGCAGTGAGGAGAGAAGTTTCGTCAGTGGAGTCAATGTCATCGCCCCACACAATATTGGTCAATGTTGTGCCTGTCAAATCTCCAGCGAAGACTTGATACGCAGTATATTCATAATCTTCTGTATCATCAGTAATCGTAATCGTATACGCCGACACAGTGACAGCTAAGCTCATCACCATGGCAACCGCGAGAACGATTGACAAAAGTTTCTTTAACTTTTTCATGTAATAAACTCCTTTAAATTTGTTTTGCAGTTTCCTGATATCAATATCAGTCCGGAGTTCTGCTTCCGGCGGGAGGTTTTACCCCCCGAAATGATTGTTTGCTCCCTTCCACACTTGGTCGGGGTTCTCTGTTGGAAGAATGACGAAGTCAGCCATCCGGTCCGGCTCGGGTGTCGCCTTTCCTTGGATGTCGATGGGTTACGAATTTGCGGTTCCTCATGCCCGGAACCCTCTTGCGATGCTTGCCGTGCGGGACTTTCTCCTGCGCAGGGTCGCTCACAAGACTCTTCCGCAGCCGTGAGAGATTTCTGCACGATTTCGTGCTTGCTCCCGCTCCTACGAGCGCGAGTAGAATCAGCATTGCGCCGAATTCGTACAATAGTTTGGTGCCGGCGCCTCCTGTCGAGGGGAGGAGGACGGAATCCGTCTTTGTGACGGTGTTGGTGATGGTGATCGAACCGCCATCCGTTACGCCGTCAGCCGAAGAGTAAGTAGCCGATGTTATAACGCCATCAGAATCGGTCGTTGACCCATAAGCATACGTCTCAACGAAGTAGTAATAATAGTACCACTTGTCGCCGTTACTGTCGTACATATACTCTGGAAGATCAGAAATAGTCGCAGTATAGTCGTTAGTGTCGTCGTTGTCATCAATGTAGTACAATTTAACAACTATCGGATTATTACTGCTGTCCAGATAAGGCTGACCACCGCTTGTATTACCAGTCAGACCCAAATAATCAGTAGAAGTACTAACAGGTGTCGATGAACCGCCACTCGAAACCCAATCAGACCACTTCCCAGTGCTGGAATCGTAGGTGTTGGTGTATTTAGTTTCGGTACTGTCTGCGTTGGTAACAGTGTAAGTCAGCGTTATATTCTGGCTCACGACACTACCAGTTTCAACGATTTGGTAAAACTCAATACCAGATTCTGAAGTATCAATATCATAAATATACGTATAAGTTGATGTATCGGTTGTGTAGTCATATCCGCCACCTGTAGCCGATGTTATGCTAATACTATTCGAAGAATATGCAGTATAGGTGTAATTAACAGAAGGCCAACCGCTAGTCCAAGCTTCTTTCTCTTCAGATGTATACTTATAAGCGTTGATATTCATGTAATTCTTATAATCAACTTCAATCTTAACTGTAACAGTTTGATCCTTTGGCAACGTTACAGAATCAGCACCTGACAGCCAGCCCATAACAGTATCATAATCAGCCTCGTAATTGCCATTAGTTCCACCAATGTACAATGTAACAGTATTGCTTGTTGTCTCTTCTTTTGTAAGATAGTAGTACAACTTTGCCTCAGCGGCGTAGCCTGCGGCGCCGGCATCAGCGGCGGTTATGGTAGCGCCAGAGTCATCAACCCATTTCTTTTCTACAGAAACCGAAATCGTTGGGACGGCTTCGTTGTCGACTTGGGTCGTGGCATTGCCGGTCGTAAGGTTGATGGGCGTTTTCTCAGAAGTTCCATCGCCACTGGTAGATTTGTCGCTGAAATCTGATGCCCAGCTTGACGGATATTCCGCCGCAGAACTGCTTGAGTTGTACCACCAGAAGTATACAACCGCATCATCGTCGATGCTGTAGCCGTCGGGCGCCGCGGTCTCAACGAGCTTGTATGCCTCGTTGTAGCTGTAGTAGCCGTCGGTGGCGGAAACCGTGAGCGTGCCGTCCGAGCCTGTGGTGTAGGTGTGCTCGGTCGCAACCCAGCCGTTCGTGCTATCGTAGTAGTAAAGCGTGAAGACTGCGCCGGAAAGATTGCCCTTGTCCTCTACCGTCTCCTTGCCCTGCTCATCCGTAATGGTCAGCTTACCGTGCTTGGTGACCGTGAGCGTCGTGGTCGGCGCCGCGGTGTTGCCGACGTAGTAGGTCTTGGATGCCGTGGTGATATCTACTACTCCGGAGTAATTATATGACCAATCGCTCGGATAAGTCGCAGAATATGCAGTGTCGGTGCTGGACGCATAGAAGTAATGCTTTGTTGAACCGTCAAGGAGATATCCGCTTGGAGCATACTCTTCAACAATATAGTATGCCGTATTCGGAATTATATCGCTTGAGGATATTGATACTCTGCCGTTAGCATCAGTTTCCAGTGTAACAACATAATCCCAAGTGCTTCCGTTCCACTTGTAAACCGCGAATCCTGCTCCCTGGAGAACTACTCCGGTGTTAGTGCTATCTGTCTTGTAGATTACGAGGCTGGTTATACCACCGCTTGTTCCCGCGTTGTTATAATCATACCTTGCCGAATCATCATCGCTGTAAACAGAATCTCCGGTAACAGTAACGCTATTAGTGATATTCAGTTGATAAGAAGTAGAAAGAACTCCTGGCTGTAAAGGTGTGGTTGCAAGATACGAATATGTCATCAGGATGGGGGTCGAATCCGGTATCTCAGCGGTTATGTAATGATATACATGCCCCCAACTTTCTTCTTCAGTATAGACCCAAGCAATGTCGAGTTCTTCCTTGAGATAGTAGTTTCCGTCATCATCCTTATAAACATTATCGTCATTGTCTATATCGCTGGTAGTAAACGTCTGTGTGGCTCCCTTGCTGTCAGTGTAAGAATATTCTCCTACGTCGGCATAATCAAGCTTATACAGCTGATAGAACTTCACAGAACCACTCTTCAGTGTAGCATACGAACCGTCAGTTGCGTCAGCATACGAGTGCAATGCGTCTACTAAAGTCAGCGTACCGTTACTTTGACCTTCTAAAAGGGTCTTTCCATCAAGGTTAAAAGTAATCTCGTAATTGATGGTGTTTGTCTCATTGACATAAGAACTTGTTTTGTCAAGCAAATCATCCCCGCCACTTGATGAACCATCTTCATAGGTAACAGTCTGAGTCTGTTCGTCAGAGCCGTAGTTAGTGTCATTGTATTTTACACTAACCGAATTCTCATAAACGCCTACTGGATCTCCGTCACTCAAACTCATTGACGAGAAATCATCAATCTTACAAGTATAAGTTATTTCGATGTAGTTGCCCTCTGAAGTAGTGAGTGAAGAGAACGTTGAGTAGGGAATAGTCAGCGTTAGAGTGTTATTACTGCCATCCTTATCAAATTCACCGGTTACATAGCCGTCTGCCAATGCAACGTATATGTCTGTTTCGGTAACAGTTGCCGACTTGTTACCAGCGGTGACAGTCGCAGATACAAACGAAACTCCAGATGGAAGAGTATCGGTTACCGTGTAGTAACCAGAACCATAGTAATCAACATCCGGATCAACATAAACCTTTACTTTCCAGGTCAAAGTGCCGTCGGTAGTGGTTGTTTCAGACTTATCATCTCTTCCGTAACCGTCTGTCTTATAGACCTTCTCATATTCGGTATGATTAATTATTTCAGTGAGATTTCCAACATTAACGGTGTTATAGTAGGTCAATGACTTATTTATATAGCTCGAGTTAGAGGTGGATGTATAAGTAAATGTTGCAGTACCGCTAACATTTGGCAAGTAATCAGTGCCATTATAACTTTCAGTGCCATCCAAAGAAACATTGAACACAATGCAATAAGCTGTAAACTGCGAGTCTTCATATGTACTTAAATTCGTACTATCCAAAACCGTCGCTACGTCTATCCAACCACTGCTTGGATCATAAACCTGCATATAGAAGAAGCCGGACTCAGTGGTATATGCATTTGCTTGGTTATAGACTGAATAGTCATATTCCGCAATCTTATTGCCTGTGGTGTTATCAATGACATATATCATTGAAGTTCCGATAACATAGGTAGTATTGGTATCGCTGTCAACAAAAACAAGACCGCTGCTACCATCACTGCTTGCACTTGAAATGGTCTGATATAATCTTGCAATATCGGTAAGCGTAAACCACTGACCGGCAGAAGAAACGGTTGTAGCGTAAAGACCATATGCCAGATTATCCATTATAGTCGTGTCGGCTACAATACTGTTCTTGGAAACCGTCAAGGTAGTCGTCCAATACATGCTGATAACTCCGGTAGTAGTATCTTCATATTTAAAGTCATACGTTTTGCTTACATCGCCGGATTCAGAAGGAGGAACACTAACAGTTTCTGTCTTTGAAATTTCATTGCCGCTGCCGTCATCAACGATTACGGTGTTAGTTTCGGCAACTGCCGAGCCAAGAGAAGCCGCTTCGACTGTTTCGGTGTAGGTGATGGTGTAGTGATACTTGTTTGCGTCGAGGGTTCCATTACCATCAGTGTCGGTATTGGCGATAAACGTGATTACTCCGTTGTCATAGGTATAATCAACGCCTTCTTTTGCGGGTGTATTATTATCGCCATAGGTGATTTCGATCGTGTCTGCCGCGGCGAACTTGGCGTCGGTCAGGGTGTAGCCGGAGACATCAGCGCCATAGGGGTTGAAGTCGATAGTCCAGGTAATCGTGCCACTATCGTATGTACCGCTCTTGTCAACAATGGTTGTTTGTACATATGTGGTTGTTTTGGCTGTGTCTGTTATATAATCTTTAATTGACTCATCATAGGATTTAGCCGTTGCATTGTTATAGACAGTACTGTTCAGTTCGGAAGTTGTCGGTTCAAAAGTGACGGTATACGTTATTACGTACCGGTCGCCCGCAGAATAACTATATGATCCAACAACGCCGCCGAGGGGAGACAAGGTTATACTGAGGTTGGAAGTGGTACTGTCGGGATCTGTTGTATAATAGTAGGTTGCTCCGGTAGTATTGCTATCGAATGCAGTTATATCATCGCTGACATCAGTTACACTCTTAGAAGCTTCGTCCCATCTTCCGTTGCCATCCGTATCTTGCTGATACTGGACAGAATCGACAGTGATATCACTGATTGTCAAGCCGGTCAGGCCGGAAAGAAGGTCAGTCAGATTTATTGTCGATGTTCCTTGATCAGAAGAAACGTATATAGTATAAGTGATGGTATTGCTCTCCGGATCATACGTGCTTGCCGACTTCGTAACAGTAATGTCAGATGTCCAAGTTTCGTTTTCGTCATGAGATATGAAATTGTATTCGATATCTACTTCTTCATTACCATTTACAGTCACATATGTGCTACCGTCACTCTTGGTTTCTACAGAGTGGCTCCAGAAATCTATATAGCCTTCAGTGCCTGAATCTCCAGTATTCTGAAGAGTAGACAAATAGGAATCCAGAACTTTTATAACGACGTAATAAGTTCCGTCATTGTTCTGCTTGAACCAATAATTAAAGGCTGGCGTATCGCCATCGTAACCGGTGTATTCAAAATCCGTTGCTACGCCGTAAGGGATTATACCTGTCAACTGATAGTACAGTTCAATTGCTTCGCCACCATCAGTTGCCTCAGCATATGTAAGACCTGAGAAATTCAATCTGTAGTTGAGTGTAAACTCGCCTTCAGCATAGCTTGCGCTTGAGAATGACCATGTGACCTCCGCCAATTTGCTGAGGTCAGTTTCATCTTCATCCTCCAGCGTCATCACCCCATACGGATCATACCCGACGGTATTGACGAAGTAGTCATAGACTTCGTCTGTCAAGGCGTTGACGTTGTCATATTCCTCGGTGGTCAGGGCGAGGGTGCCGGCTTCTTCTTCGGCGTAGATCTGTTCCCAGATTGCCATCAGCTCATTCCAGATTGTCGCGGCGGCTTCGGCGTCGCCCTCGATGAGGGACATAGCCTGAGTGTAAAGTGCGGTGACTTGCGCGACATAGTCGACAGTAGCGATTTCCTCGGCTTCTGTCTCGCCTTCTTCAGCCTCGACGACTTCTTCCGCGGAAGCTGTCAGGGCTTCGCCGTCGGTTTCTGCGATTTCTTCTGTGAGTTCTGCAACTTCTTCGGTAACCTCTTCAGCCACTTCTTCAGCGACTTCCTCAACAACCTCTTCTACAACCTCTTCGGGGGTGAGGTTGGCATAGCCGAGAATTACGGGAGAGGTGTATGTGACGAGTGCAACAGTGTCGATGGTGTCGCCCTCGGAGTCGGTGACGGAATAGTTGCCCTGAATGACCGTGACGGTCTGGAGACTCTCGTCAACAGCGACAACTATCGCAGTGTTGTCGGCTTTGCCGTCGGAATCCACGTCAAGGAAGAGTATATCACCGGCTGTGGGAGAATAGCTATCCCCGAGCTGATAGTAGCCGAGGTTGGCAAGGTCAGCCGACCATGCATAAGCGCCGGCGTTAAAGGTGAATTCTTCCGTAATATCTGCATACTCAAGACAGAATGCGACAAACATCGAATCCCAGTCAGAATAGGCATTGCCGTACCATGCGCCATAGCGAGTATAGCCAATGTGGGTCACACCATCCTCTCCGAGAGTATAGTTGGCGACAGATTCGGTATAACCAAGCTGAGAATAAGCGATATTCACAACATCGGTTCGCAGGTCGCCGGTGAGCTCCGGGAGAGTTGCTTCCCAGATTGTCGCATCCTCAACGTCTGCTGTCAGGTCGACAAGGCAATCAACGGTATGGGTGTGCTCCTCGAACCCGCAGATGAGGGTTTGCTCGTAGCACTCGTCGCTATGGGTATGTCCTTCGGTCTCTTCCAACTCACAAACAAGATTTCCCTCTTCATCATAGCAGGATTCGTCGTGAGTATGTTCTTCGATTTCTTCCAGACCGCAAATCAATGTGGTTTCATAGCACTCCTCAGTATGGACATGCTCTTCGTAGCCGCAATATGTAGCATTTGTCATTGCAACACCGCTCAGGCGGAGCTGCCAATAGACGACCAAGGTCACTATGATCGCCAAAACAAGCAAAACAGACCCAAGCATAGCCCG
The DNA here is from genome assembly GCA_021199255.1 of Clostridiales bacterium. Lineage (GTDB taxonomy): Bacteria > Bacillota > Clostridia > Lachnospirales > Lachnospiraceae > UBA3282. The sequence continues at coordinate 8,514 of JAJQIK010000020.1, forward strand.
CTCGCGGCGGTCATGCCTGAACCTGTCAATATAAGCCAACAACGTATTTTTCATAATTACCGCGCCCTTCCACAGCCTTTGGTATTACTTATTAATATGTGTACAGATCTTTCCCCTAAAAATTTACAACCCACTTGACTGCAACTTGTCATCTTGTGACGGTAGATAGTCGTCATAGTACCAGTCAAGGAATTCCTCGTGCATCTCCTCACCGCGCTTCCGTGCCGCTATTGCATCACTCTTGCTCTTATATGCTCCAAGATAATACTGTTTGTTGCGGAACCATATGCGGGCATCCCACATGCCGATTCCCTTGTTCCAATAAACACCGGTATATCCGCTCGTATTAGTCGAACGGAGACGGCTTTGGCTTGATTCAAGAGCAACTATCGAGGTTCCACCGACAAGCTTCATATTTTTGGCATAGACATCGGCTCTCATACAACCACAGCTCTTCGTCCTACCGCTCTGGAGATGGGACTGACTTACGACGACTTCGTTGCCGCAGTCGCACCTGCACCTCCAACGGTGCACGCCGTCCTTCTTTCCGGCATACTCAACAACAGTGAGTCTCCCGAAACGCTTGCCGACAAGCTCTTTCAAACCGGGATGCGACAGACATCCGCAACTCTTACGATAGCCCGACTGAAGCTGATGAAGCCGGACGTCGATTTCTCTTCCACAGTCACAAATGCAGTGCCAGACAGTATCGCCATAAGCACTGCGAGCATCCGTACAATATAAAGCTGTCAGTTTTCCGAAGCGCATTCCGGTTATGTCCTTCTGTCTGGGATTTACTTTGGCAGTACATCCGCAGTCTAAAACAGTGCCGCGTTCAAGAGTTCTCTTGTCCACAAGAATCTCGTTGCCGCAGTCGCACCGACATTTCCATACTATATAACCGTTTTTTCGCTCACCGGAATCGCACAGTACAGTAAGCCGTCCGAACCTGTCACCCACGGCAATGGGCGGCTTCGCATTTCTATTTGTTGACGGCATTCTGACTCCCCTCGTATTTAATCCGGTAGCAACAAGGTGTACCATTTAATGTCAGCAAGGTGTACTTTGTTGATATTAAATTTTGGGCAAAAATTACGAGCGAAATTTTGGATTTTTTCATAATTTGCACTTGCATTCGTGAACATCTTGTGATATAATGACAAAGACAGATAAATTTATAGCAAAAAAATTTGTGCGACAATAAGGTACACCTTATTGTCGCTTTTGCTTATGCACTGCCTCCTCACCTACTATTTCCTGCAAGCAATTTACATTTTGCTGTACCTCGTTGCGGAGCAGTCTTTTGATTTTTTCTTCCATCGTCTCCGTTGCATTCTCGTTGAAGTGGACACGGACAATGTAGGTTGTGCCGTTTATCTTCTTTCTGACTGTGGGTGCTGTGGTTTGTGCTGTTGTGTTTATGTTATCTATCATTAGATACCTTCTGAAGCAAAAAACACCTGTCATCTTCAAAGCAAAAACGGCAGGTGCTTCATATCTCAATGTTCTGTTTTTGTCCAAACTGTGTTTGTCACGACTTCAATGGTCATGCTTCTTTGTCGAGTCTGGCAATTCAAAGCCCAGTCCAGAATGTGGACGTGAGTGCCGAATCTTCTCTCCAACTCATTGAAGAAATCCGTCACAACTTGGAAAAGCAACTCCGGGTCAACATGGTCATCCACGTTTCCAATCTGATAGATTGATTCTTCGGGAC
>JAJQIK010000045.1 GCA_021199255.1 Clostridiales bacterium
ATTCTTCTTGAATTTTCAGGGTTGCATTACTGTTTAGTTGTCAAGGTGCTGGGTTTTGCATTTGTCTCTCGTTCAAACACGCAACGGTTATATATTATCACGCATGTTTTATTTCGTCAAGACTTTTTTGCGATGATTTTAAGAGATATTCTGTAAAATACTCTTATCAATCGCGTGCTTTACTAATTTACCTTATATTATTTCAAATGTCAATACTTAATTTTAATAGATTTTAAAAAATACAGACGCTCAGCCCACACCATTCACAAAGTATAAAAGAAGCGCTGAAAAAATAGCATTAATAAAATCCTATCTTTTCAACACTTCTTTCTTGCGTAAAATCTTCCTTACATGAAACGGAGAAAGAGGGATTTGAACCCTCGCGCCGCGTGAGCGACCTACACCCTTAGCAGGGGCGCCTCTTCAGCCTCTTGAGTATTTCTCCATAGCCTGAACCCTCTACCAAATATGAAGTTCCGCGTTTCCAACAACGCAAATGTTATTATACCTAAGGCGTTTGTATTTGTCAACGGTTTCCTGCAACGTTTTTCAGGACGAATTTTTCACAGCTTTCCCCAAACGAAAATATACTTCTCACTTCAGCATTTCGCTCTCGCTGTGTTCTGCAATCGCTTCTTCAATTTTTGTTTTTACCAAAGCCGCGATTTCCGGTGTTTTCATATGACAATATTCTTCATACAGGATAGGCGGCAGATAGACAAGCTTTACCGTTAGCGGCTTTATCGACTTTTCATCAAACGGTTTATATGAATCAATTAAGGCGCAGGGTACAATCGGGCATCTTGCTTTTAGGGCGCTTTTAAAGCTTCCCCCTTTAAACTCTAATAACTGATTGCCGTTTTTACTTCTGGTTCCTTCCGCAAAAATAAGAAAGTTTTTTCCATTCTTTACATCCGCAGCTACCTGCTGAATTACTTTCATGGACTGTTTCATATCGTCCCGGTCAATCGGATAAGAACCAAGCGCAGCAATAACCTGCTTTAATAAAATAGTTTTGCTCGCCTCTTTCTTAATAACAAAAGCAAACGGCGCCGGACAGGATTCCAGAAACACCAAAACATCAAAGAGCCCTTGATGATTAGGGAAAAAAATAAATCCCGGCTCCTTCGGTATGTTCTCTATGCCGTATGATTTGACAGTGACTCTGCCTGCCTTATTTGCCGCTCTGGTAACCTTTTGGACAAACGCATAGGCTTTATCTCCGCTGATTCTTTTGTTCTTTCCGCACCACCAGATTCCAAACATATAATATGGTACTTTATACCACAATCTGACAACCATTAAAATAATGCGATACATATATTCATGTCCTTCTTCCGGCTCAGTTCTTTTCCATGTTATATTCCTGAACAGCCGTTTCGTAAAGGTTGTTGCCCTCGGAGTCAATAACAACGATTGCCGGGAAATTTTCAACCTCTAATTCCCGAATGGCTTCCGTACCCAAATCCTCATAAGCAATCACCTTCGATGTCTTAACAGCTCTGGACAACAATGCCCCCGCGCCGCCTACAGCTGCAAAATACACCGCGCCGTTTCTGACAATAGCCTTCCGAACCGCATCAGATCGTTTTCCCTTGCCAATCATACCAATCAATCCCATATCCAACAACGTCGGGGCATATTTATCCATACGGCTTGCCGTAGTGGGGCCTGCGGAGCCGATAGGACGCCCCTCCCTTGCAGGAGACGGCCCCATATAATAAATAATATTATTCATCATTTCCAGTGGCAAAGCCTCTCCCTTTTCCAACGCTTCACACATTCTTTTATGTGCGGCATCTCTTGCCGTATATATAGTGCCGGAAATATAAACATAATCTCCCGCTTTTAACTTTGCTCCCTCTTCCCTGCTCATAGGCGCCTTAATATGCTGTTCCATTCTGTATTGATACCTTTCTATGCTCCGCAAAAATAATAGATATTGTGCCTAAAATTTTCATAAATACTATATATACCATATCATTCACATTATATATAGAAGAAACACCTTCAAAGCTTTAGGCCATAACCGCCAAATTTCTACAAAATCCGTACCGAATGTCGATTCACGTGGCAGCAAATATTGACGCCTACGGGCAGTCCTGCAATATGCGTCGGATAGGTATTGATATTCACCGCCAACGCCGTCGTGACGCCCCCTAATCCACCCGGTCCGATACCGGTCTGATTGATCCGCTCAAGCATCTCTTCCTCCAGATCTTTTACATAAGGAATCTCCGAACGTTCGTCTACAGGCCGAGTCAGGGCTTTTTTCGCCATCAATGCACATTTTTCAAAGGTTCCTCCAATGCCCACGCCTACTACCATCGGAGGACAGGCGTTGGGGCCGGCGTCCCTGACCGCAGTCATAATTGCATTTTTGACTCCTTCGATCCCATCCGCCGGTTTCAGCATAAAAACCCGGCTCATATTTTCACTTCCGAACCCTTTCGGCGCAACGGTAATTTTTACCTGCTCTCCCGGTACTATCTCATAATGAATAATCGCCGGGGTGTTATCTTTTGTATTCTCTCTGAGCAACGGGTCTTTTACCACTGATTTCCGCAGATATCCGTCTATATAACCCTGCCTGACGCCCTCATGGATCGCCTCCTCCAGAACGCCGTTCTGGAAATGTACATCCTGTCCAACCTCCATAAAAATCACCGCCATGCCGGTATCCTGGCAAATAGGAATCATATCTTCCCCTGCGATTTTAAGATTCTCCTGAAGCTGCCCCAGAATCTGTCTGCCAAGGGGCGCCTTTTCTTCCTCTGCGGCACAGCGCATTGCCCGAACCATATCCTCTGTTAAAAAGTGATTGGCCTCAATACACATTTCTTTGATATTTTTCGTAATATCCGCTACATCTATTGTCCTCATCCTGTCATGATACCTTTCCGCAGATTAATGATATCTCAGCCGCTTCCGGCTATGCGCCCGTAATGCGATTCTTCACCTCTTCCAGTTCTTCCTGGGAAACCTCCTGGGGCTTCCAGCCGATGGTCTGCCCATCCGCCTGATAACGGGGAATCATATGCAGATGAAAATGAAAAACCGTCTGTCCCGCCAAATCGCCATTATTTTGCACCAGATTAAATCCTTCGCACCCAAGCCCATCCGTAATCTTAATCATCATCTTTTTAGCCAGCTTCATCACATCGCCAGCGTCCTCTTCCGGCAATTCATAGAGATTGGGATAATGATTCTTAGGAATAATCAGCGCATGTCCCTTGGTGGCCGGTCCCAAGTCTAAAATAACACGAAATCTTTCATCCTCATACAAGGTTTTTGATGGAATCTCCCCATTCGCAATTTTACAAAAAATACAATTATCATCTTTCATTGGTTTTCTCCTCTATCAAATCAAATTTTAACGCTATGCCTCCGTTAATCCCGCGCCAAACACAAGCACCTGATCCAAAGCCCTTAACACCTTAAACTCTCCTTTCATCTTCATATCTCCTGTCATAAAAGAAGACTGGAAGGTATTTTTCCCCGCAATAATATTCTTAAGACATTCTCTGGTAAGCCGCATCTCTACATCTGCATGGCTTTCCTCCCCATAAAAGCAATGAAGCGTCCCTCCATTAATCTCCAGAATAAGCGGCGTTTTTTTCTCTTCTATAATAATCTTATAATTTGCCGCGAAGCCCGGCTGCGGCTTGAAATTATTCTGAATTTCCTCTATAAATTCCGCCACGTCTTCCTTTTCGCCCGTTCCCATCATATCTCTGAACAGGCTTGCCAGCTCCTGAATATCCGCTTTCTGCCTCTGCACATACGTATCGTCTGATACATACTGGGAGAGCTGCTCGGATTCCTGTGGTGTAAAATTAATATTCTTGGTGATGGCAACCTTCTGTTTTACCGCCTGATTGCTGGCCGGCAGACAGGGCATCTTCTGATTAATCGTGCGATACAGGTTCTCCGCCTTTTTCTCGATAATCCGAATATAATCCTGATTCTCTTCCAACATAGCCGTATCCGCAATATATCCGCATATGCCGCTGCAAGGGCGTCCGCCCAGAATTTCCCATGCCGTGGCCAGATTCAGCTTGCCTTCCCGCTCTCCATAGGTTGTGGACATCACAATCGGGCACATATAAATCTGGCTGATCCGTTCCTTGTCTCCATACAGCCAGCACGCGTCCAGAAACTGCTGCATATAGCCGCCGATACCATACCACTCTATTGTTGTCGCCAGAATTACGCCGTCCGCGTTTTTTAAGGTCTGCGGCAGCGTCGTAATCCCATTCTTCAACTCGTATAAATGAAAGCTCTCAACGGTAACCCGAAGCTCTTCCAGCACCTCTTTCATCTTATTAAGGACAAATAGTGTAGGATCATCCATTAATCCGCGCCCGCCATAATAAATATTAACTTTCATAGACATCTCTATCCTTTCCTTTTCCGGCATGGGACAACAGCAGGCTGATGACTGCGGATACCGCAAATCCCATCATAACGCCTCCCACATGCGCCGCATTATTAATACCCGCGCTGGTAAAGCCACAATATAAAGAAAACGCAATAGCGAAAGCAACTCTGCCCGCCGTCATGGATTCAATTTTGCCGTGATGCAGCAGAATCAGGAGCAACAACGCTCCCTCCACTCCGAAAACCGCCCCGCTGGCGCCCACTGAGCGGACATAGCTGCCTGTCAGAAGTTCATAACCCATGGAAAAGACGTCCCCCGCCATTCCTGACAGAAAATAAAGCGCTCCGTAGGGTATATGTCCAAGCCTGTCCTCCACCATTTCCCCCACGTAATACAGGACAATCATATTGCTGAACAGATGCCCCACATCTGCATGTAAAAACATACACGTCAGCATACGGTAATATGCCTGATCTTCAATAATATCCATTACACTGAAAGCACCTTTATTATATAACACATCACCTGTAAATGTACATATCAGAAATACTATGATATTTATAACCACAAGGCTGATTGTAACCCACGGAAGGTTCTTAATTCTCTTTGGCTTATCTCTATCGTCAGACTTTGAAGCCATAGCGCCCTGCGGCTTCTCCTGCCGATAACTGATCTGAACCAGAAAATCTTCCAGCAGCCCTTTCCAGCCATAAAAATCCGATACCTGATTTTCATGAATAATCAGACGATTTGCCGCGGTATCAATCATCCAGCAAAAACGGTCTGTAACGCACAGCTTCTTCGCCTTATTAAAGTCGTCGCTCAAAATCAACGACATAATATGGATTTCCCGCTCTCCCTTCTCCTGAAAGAAAGCCTTAATTTTCTCTTTTAAATGATCATATTGATCCGTGGAAATGTATAAACCATCTCTGTAGTCTATGACATGAAGGACATTAATTCCCTGATTTTCTCTATGAAAATAGATCGTAAACTCCGGCAGATTAGAAGGAATCTTATCATATTCATTTAAGACAAACAGCTCTTCCAATTGTTCTAATGTCATGCTCCGCTCCCTGATAACCCGATAAAAGCAACTACTATTGAGGGTATCATTTTCACGGTAGCATGTCAAATCAAACGCCTTTGTATTCCGGCGATTTTATTTTATCGATAACAATAATTTAAATTGCCGAAACGAATCTCATCGCCGGGCTCAATTTCCGTTGTCTCCTGAGGCTGCATTCTTAATCCATTCTTATAGGTTCCGTTCGTTGAATTCATATCCGTCAGCCAAATCCTGTCATTGCTCCTGTCGAATTTTGCATGAATCCTACTGATAGAATCATCTGCAAGCACATAATCTACACAGCCCGCCATTTTACCGATGGTGCAGGGAAATTGTTTTAGTTCGATATGCTTTTTGTTTTTCCCATCTAACGCATACAGCTTATATTCCGCCATGCCGGAAGGGTCAAAAAAAACCGTATTTCCGTACTCTGTTTCTTCACCTGCGGGTTCCCTGTCCGTCTTGCTTTGCCCTGTGATATACAAATTCATATCTTTGCTTAACACTTGATCTAATGGTATGGGATTTTTCACTTCCTCATATAGTTCTTCACCTTCTTTATCCTGCAAAGATCCCTGCGCCAGCTTACTCCCGGAATTTCCTTTTCTATAATCCCGTATCATCGCGGCAATGCAGATCAACAGACAGATTCCCATAACCGCCCCACAACCAGTCAGAAGTAAAGTTTCCTCCGCGGACAGCTCATAAAAATAATATACCATTACCGCGGCTGCCATTCCGCCCGCAGACAGGATTGCAAATACAGGGAAAAACAGGCTCTTTCTTCCTGCAGATGTAGAAGGATTCGGTAAGAAAGGCCTCTCTTCCTCATAAGCATATAACGGTTTTTCCGATTCGTCTTTCTCAGATACTTCCGACATATAAGGAAAATTCGTTTCAGCCTCTGCCCCTTTTTCTTTTCCGCCGCACTGTTCCAGCAGACGCAATGCCTCTTCCATAGTAAAACAGGCTTCTTCTGACATTTCATAAATCCGATAGATACAATCGGCCAGTTGTTTATCCTCCGTATCAATATGATCCAATAGGAAGTCCATGAGCATCTCGTAAACATTCCCTGTCTCCAGATGATAATCCGGATAATAAAGCCCCATATATTTCCGCTCAGTCAGGTCATAATAAATACACTCCGGCAGAAGAACCAGTTTAACCTCTTCCATAAAAAAAGCCCCCAGCCTGTCGTAAATATAATGAATCTGCCTCAATAAATCCTGAACCTGTTCATAAGACATCTTTTTACTCTGATAATAATTCTCCAAAGTTATCTTAGAACTGATGTCATAATAAAAGTAGGTCAGCCCGTTAATATGTCTGATCGAGCATTTGAGAAGCTCCCTGATTTTCCCTGATTCAAGAATTTTGTATTGATAGTTCCCGTTGATTTCTTCCTGTCTGCATTGTAATATCATATAGTTATGTTTATAATCTTTATAGTATTTAGCTTCCATTATCCTTTTCTCCTGCCCTATCCTTCCTCCCTAATGAACAGATCAAATAAGATTGCCAATCCATCTGCATTTCCGTATCACTCTGGTGGGATTAATAATCTGCGCCCTTGCCTCTGTGCTGATTTTCCATCCTGCTTTATCATACATCGTAAAAAGACTGCGGACAGGTATTTTCACCTGACATTCCCCTATGACGCTCGTGGTATTCCCATTCTTATCTACCGTTCCATATACCTCTCCTACTCCAAAGTATTTCTTCCCAAACTGTTCCTGCATATGGGCGCTGATATAGGGCGCTATCTGATCCTCGTCTTTCTGGACGCTGCCCCGGAAACAAACCGCATAAGCGTCCTGAAACAATACGCATTTGTCATAAGCGTAAAAGGACAGATAAATCAGAAACACAAAGATAAATATTGTCCATGTAATAAGAAAAGACGCCTCTACCGACATGTAACCCTTTTTCATTTTCCTTATATCCATGTCGCCACCCCCAATCCTGCTAGCAAAAAGGGCGCGAAGGGTATCTCCTTATCTCTTCCTACCCTTCGAAATGCCAGCAATACGAGCAAAACTACAGATTGTATTGCCAGACCCGCCAACAGAATCAAAACGCATTTGGAAATCCCCGCGAATGATCCTATCAGCAGGAGAACCCAGCCGTCCCCATACCCTACTTTTTCTTTCGTCAGAAAGCTGATCATCCAGAACATCACGCCTGGAAGAAGCGCCAGCCCCAGCGCCCTCCAGGGCTCTTCCCCCATCAGACCCGCCGCGCGCAATATAACAGCGATCGCAATCCCTGTCCATACCACAATCAAAGGAATCTCCTTCTTTACGCTATCCCATAGGGCGCAGACCGTCAAAAAAAGAAACAATAAAATTTCTATCCACATTTAGAACACCTTCCTCTCCCGCCAACCTGCGATAACGGCACCGTATAAATCGTCCTCTTTAAGCCTGAACAATTAAGCTGCATATGGAATCTATTGCCTTGAGAAGTAATATAAACCTCTCCCTGTTCCACATTTCCCCCGCATCTCTCGCACGCGTAATATTTACCCCCGGACTGATTTCTCCTGTCCGCCGCCTCCTCCACAGACACTGCTTCAACAGATGGATTCAAATAGACGCAATTCCGGTCTAAATGATACACGGTGCCTGTCTGCGTGATATAGACCATAGGATCTTCTTCCTGGGCATTACTGACCGATTGCGTCACATCATATCCTGTCCATGCCCTGCCATAATAGCGCTGCGCCATGGAAAACTGTTCGAAACCCATCAACGGAATGAACGGCTTCACTCCATAAGACGCCTGGAGATCTATTATGTCCCCATCGCCCATCACCGAAGAACCGGCAAGCGATATCCCCCCTGACCCGTTTACCACACAAGACTGCTCCAGGTAACTGCTGCCCACATATTGGATAATCTGGCCTCTGGCATAAAGCTCTGTCAGTAAGACGCCGCTTATTTGCTCTGGCAGCGCGCTTTGCGCAACATACTCATAAGCATAGCCTGCAAACGCCATTTTATTTCCGGTCTGGTGCAGCGCCGCGTTGATCCGGCTCTGGGTTCCTATCACATTAACCGCATATAAGACGTTGAGGATTGCAAAGAGAAAAAACGGCAGTACCAAGGCGGCCTCTAACGTCATGGAACCTCTTCCGCGGGAGATAATAGAAGACGCCCTTTTTAGCAACCGCAAAAAGAATATTTTAAGATATGCCCGGAGAGAATGTGCTGTCGAATGATTTGATTGATGTTGTCGCGATTGTAAAAAGGACATCTTTTATCACCTCCCGCCCTAATAAAAGCCATAACGCCTGGTCATTTCATAAGAATATCCGAAGCCGCTGGAGATAGAGAGATCCGCCTGATAGGTATCAAAGCAGCCGTCCATTCTAAATCTCCCATTGCCCGGCGTCGTCCGTATATCCATCTCCATAATATCCATGGCCCGGTATGTCCTGTCCGTGCTGCCTTGCAAGAAAAGCATTATCTGCAAATATTCCTTGTAATTCAGTCCGCTTCCGCCGCTGTCGTCCGACAGACTGCCTCTTACATTTTTAATACTGTTTATCCCTGTTTTCCAGTCCGCCGCCGTTTTCATAACAGGTACCCTGCCGCCGCTTAGTAAAGTTTTCACATCCTGCAGGCTCTCCACATAAGCCCATGCAAACAAAATAGTATATTTGACCGGCTCCGCCAGCTCCGGGCAAAGCGCTACCGCTGTCAGCGCCAGCGCCATGGCCTTCGCTTCCGCAACCTTAGAGCTATCCGACAGAATATACAGGACATTGGCCGCCTCGCGCCACCTGAGAAGCCGTTTGGCTACCTGTTCCAGATTTTCCCAATCCGTATCCTCTCCTGCAAGTATATATTCTATCTGATATTTCAGCAGCGATTTATCCAGCTCCTGCCCAAAATAACCGCACTTTTCAAATAAATACGCCTCGAACACCAATTCCGACGCTTCCCCCGAAATTTCCGCCGCTTCCTGGCACAGCCCGGTTCCCTGCATCACAAAACGATGAGAAATATAATCTTCCGGATTTATTTTTACTGCGGAAATTTGGGAAGAATCCTCCAACACCAGATTCAATACCCCGCTGCTCCTTGTCGCATTGGCGATATCCGCGGGATTATTAAGAGGCACCTCTTCATAAACTCCCTCTTCTACCTCTTTCTCCGGCAACCCGATCTCGTCGATACGCGCCTCATATTTATGCCGTTCCTGTTCTATGTTTTTTGTGTCCAGACCAAACTGATTCAGTTGGTCTACTCCGGCGCTTATTTTCTCCAGCAATGCGCCCATGGAATAATCTGACATATAATCCGTAACCTGTCTCTTTAAAACCTCTCCCTCATTGTCTGAGGCAATGGAATATTCCTTAATGGACACTCTGCCCGGATACAGATTCAGAAAATCCCTCGCCGTCCAAACGCCGGTGTTTCGTTCAAATTGTAAATTATTCTGCAGATAGTTTCTCAGATGAGCCTCGGTATTGCTGATATCCGCGGTTCCGCCGCCGTAAGACATATCCACAAACAACAGGTCATACTGCTCTAACAGTTCCCGATGGTATTCCGCCAGCACGGAATTCAGCCCAATATCGGCCGCACACTCAAATTTCATGCGTATGGCACTGATCCGTGCCCCTTCTATTACGGTGAATACAAGGGACAGGATCAAAGTAAGGGACAGTGCCAGAAATACCGTCATATACCCCTTTCTCATGACATTACCGTATTGCTGTCCTGGGTGATCTTTTCAAAAACCGTATTAACCAAAGACCGCAGTTGGGTTTTAAAAATAATGACCAAACCGATTAAAACCACGATAATCAATATGATCTCTACGGTTCCCATGCCTTCCTCTTCCTGTAGGAAGGTTCTGAATCCCTTTAATGTGCCCGTTTTCTTTTTCTTCTGCATTCTTTTCTCCTCCATTCTGTATTTGCCTTATACTGCCTTACCTGTCCATCCTGTTTTGCTGCCCTGTTTTTTCCTCATTTTATAAAAAAGAGAAATATGCGGGTATCATAATAATAACCATGACAACGCACAGCATTATCATCATAGGCAAAAGCAGTTTCGTGCCGGCTTCCTCGCCCAGCTTTTTGGCCAGGCTTTTTCTTTCCGCAAAGGCGTTGTCCGCCTCCTGCCTTAACATTTGCAGCAGATCATTGCTGCCCTTTCTGATATTTTGTGACAAAAGCGCGCCCAGCTTTATATAGGACTGCACCTGACAGCGCTTTCCTAAATGGTCGTATGCCTCTGCTTCCGATCTTCCGCTTTGCAATTCATGGCAGACCATTGCAATTTCTTCATATACATATTTTCTTTTCCCATTACTCTGTTTCCGATAATCCTCGCTCATCTTCAAAAAAGCGTTTCTGATGGTCATGCCCGCTCCCATATAGAGCGCCAGCTTATTAACAATCTCCGGGTAGTCCAGCAAAAGCTCCCTTTTTCTGCGATCCAGCTTCTGATCCAGCTCTCTGCCGCAGCTCCAATAAAGAACGCCTGCGGCAAATATGATAAATATCAGCAAATACCCGCTGCCGTCGTCTATGATTTCCTTCCAGACGATTGCCTTATCCCCCAGATTTGCAGGCAATATCATCGTCTCGTCGTACTTTGTCTTTTCCGCCTGTATCTGAAGCAGCTCTTTCACATGCTCGCGCAAAAGCTCCCGATTCGTATAAATGACCGGATTCACCTTCACGCAGAACTGCTCGTCCGCCGACCATTGCTTATATCGGAAATGCGCCGTAAGCGTAACGATTTCGCCCTCTGTCAGTTCCTGATTATTCACAGTTCCATCGGTATTGATAAGAGCGTAGCTGCTGCTTTCCCACGCAATTTCAAAGGGATATCCTTCCAACCCGGTAACTAACTCCAAATCCTTCCACACATCCTCCAGACTCTGATTATCTCCAAGAACCGCGTCCGGCAAAATCTCCAATGCATTTTCATACAACGCTTCTGTTTCTTCTTCCGTATATTGACGTTCCTCCACCAGATACTCAAAAATTTCCTCCTCCTCTCCTTCGATCCGGGCGGACAGTTCCACCGGCACTTCGCCGGAACCATAGGAATTTCTTCCTATGTAACTGCCGTCAATCAGCAGTGGGCTGCTATGGGCGCTGACCCATGCGCCCAGACAAAGTAAATCGCCTGAAAAGACCACGATCAATACGAGGCTATACTGTGTCAGATAATAATCCCTGACCTGTTTGCTGACCGCGATGGAAGGCTGCAGTCGTTTCAGCTTCTCTTCCAATTGACGCCTGCACAAATCCTTTTTCCAGTTATGCTTCCCCCTTTCTATGCGCTGCTGCCTGTATAATAAATAAGACGCTATCCTGCGAAAAGGCCCCTTTTCTTTCTCCCTGCAGGACAAAAGCCACAACAGGAAATATACCGCTAATATCATCAAATATAAGTAAATCATACTTCAATCTCCACAATTCGCTTAGACAACAGATACGCCGCGCCATAGAATATCAGACATACGCTCATGATCGCAATGCCGATTCCGTTATGATACAACACATCAAAGAATCCCTTAGATGTAGTCCCCACATAGAAAATAATAAAAAAGGGCACCATATTCATAATTTTCTGTTCCATTTTTCTGGCGCTGACGATTAGCTGAATCTCTTTATCCGTTTCTATTTTCTGTTCAATAACCGCCGCCGTTTTTGCCAAAATATCGGTCATATTGCCGCCGCTTCTCTTGGCAATCATAAAGACGTCCGCAAACTGCATAATATCCGGCTGATGGCTCCGCTGCCCCAGACTATATATCATTTTTTCCAGCACCGCGTTATTGTCCAATCCTGCTATAATGGTTCTTATTTCCTGACAAATGGGACTGTCCGCGCCATATAGCATCTCAATATCCCGATAGGATTCCCGAAACGCATTTTCCACGGAATATCCTGCCTTTTGGTTTGCCGATACGGACAAGAGCAAATCCTTGAACTGCACGCTTAACTCTCCCACTCTTTTTTCAGCCAGTTCCTTTTTCTTCTCTCTTATCCATAGGAATATAACCGGCGACAGGCACAGGAAAGCAATCCACGATTGATAGAAGAAATAAGCTATTGCCGCTGTCAGGACAACCGCCTCCAGAAAATAGAAAATCCTTTCCTTCCTGTCAAATCGGTATTCCGTATAATCCGGCAGATTGTAGCTTTTGGACATACGATAACTCTCCTTTCTTTTGCAGAGCGCCCTGCACTCTTCCCTGGGAATCCTCTCCGGTTTCTTCAAATTGATACAACGGCTGCAATACAATCTCTCCCTCCCTGTAACCCGTGACCTCCACGATCTCCAACACTTTTCTGGACTTATCCCGAAGCCTTCCCAAATGGATAATAATATCAATACCGGAAGCAATCTGCTGTTTGATCGCTGCTAAAGGTATTTCGATTCCCATCAGAATCATATTTTCCAAACGGCTCAGCATATCTCTGGAGCTGTTGGCATGTCCCGTAGACATGGAACCGTCATGGCCTGTGTTCAAACACTGCATCATGTCAAACGCCTCTCCCCCGCGCACTTCGCCGACGATAATTCTGTCGGGGCGCATACGAAGAGATGTCTTAATTAAATCTCGAATGGTAATCTCCTGACATCCTTCCACATTCGCGTTCCTGGTCTCCATTCGCACCAGATTGGGAATATTGCGAAGCTGTAATTCCGCGCTGTCCTCTATGGTGATAATTCTCTCTTCCGCAGGAATATAGTCGGACAGGGCGTTCAGAAAGGTGGTTTTTCCAGAGCCTGTTCCACCGCTGATAAAAATGTTATATTTTGCCCGCACCAGCCTTTGCAGCCATACACATATTTCCTCCGTAACGGAACCGCAGGCAATCAAATCCTTCATTGTAATAGGCTTATCCGGGAACCGCCGTATCGTCACAACCGGCCCGTTAAGGGCTACCGGATGCAGCACTACATTTACGCGGGCGCCATTGTAAAGTCTTGCGTCCACAATAGGAGACGCCTCGTTTACCACCCGGTTGCAGTCCGCTACTATCTGCTGTATCACATTAAGGAGCTTCTCCTCGCTGTCAAACTTCAATTCGCTTTGAAAAAGCCTGCCGTCCCGCTCCACAAAGATATGGTCAGGCCCGTTAATCATGATTTCCGTAATACGGGGCTCGTCCACCAATTCCTGCAAAATATCCAGCCTGCGAATAGCATAGAACAATTCTTTTCTGAGCCGTATTCTCTCTGATAAGTCCAACGGCGCCTCTCTGCTTTCCCGCACCAGCGTTTCATCGATCAGATCCTGTATTTCCTCGTCTGAATTTTCTCTGGAATAGTCGATGCTCTCCTCCAGTTTTTCCTGTAATTTTCTTTTCCGGTCTTTTTTATCTCCCATAAATATCCTCTTCCGCAATGGACCGGACATACTCCGCCAACTCTCCGTGCGTCATCATTTCCAGATTCTCCGGCAGGTTATGAAAGATCGGGAAGCTGCATTTGACAGTCTTTTCCGCAATCTCTTCCAGTTGGTTCAGCCTTAATACCTGTTCATACTGATTCATCTTGGCAGCCGCAAAGCTGTCTTTTCCGGTAATCGTATAAATTTTGTAACACTGTCCTAAAAGCTCAAACAGTCCGTTGATCCCGTCATCCAGATCTAAAATAATGTATTCATACTGCCCGATCTGCCCAATGTCCCTGCACAGCTTTACCCATTGTCCGCCATGTACCTCCCCCAGCGACAATGGCGACTGTATCGGAGGAATATAATCCAAGCCGTTAATATTCTGGAGAATAGACGGCAGCCGCATTGCCAGCTTTTCCTTTGCGCACTGGAAATAATACATAACGTCCATCATATCCGCCGAAAAATCCCTGCGGAGTAATTGCCCCAGCCCGGAATAATATTCAAAGTTCAGATATATGGTTTTATGCTTTTTGGCCAGCATCTGTCCCAGCGTCAGGGCGAAAGAGGTTTGCAGGCATCTTTTCACCGGAGAGTACATGCCGATCATTTTTGTCTCCCAGGTCACGGTCGCGTTCCCCAGCCCCCAGTCAGACAGCCCCTCCGCCGCTTCAAAAACCCTTTGCAGTATCAGATCCGGACTTTGATATTTGCTGATGCAGCACAAATCCTCCCGCTCCTGCGCCTCATTTTCCTGTAGGACAAACAATTGCAGTACCTTCTTCCTTACATATTCTTCCTTCATTCTCTTAAACGCGTTCTCCGCGATTAAAAGAATCGCTATCTCCTCCTGCTCCATCAAACAACGCAGCTGCTCCACCTCCGTAAACAAATGAAGCGCAAAGGGAAGCCGTCCTTTTTCTAACAGATACTCCGCTAAACGAAAGGCGTAAGCCTCCTCCGTGTCGCAAATCGCCATAATTTTTTGCTTCAAAAAATCCCTCCTGTTTTCAATACCACACTGCACAAAACCGGTACGGCAAAATGAATCTTATTGCTGCAGTACCTTCGATAATCCTGTTGTAAATCCTCTCCATACAGCTTCCATTGCCCTGTCCGTATCACCTCTGACAAATAGGATAAAAAATACTGTACGCGCTCCCTGCCGTTATGCTCCGCCAATAGCTTCAACCATGAAAAAACCGCCCCGGCCACAAAAGCGCCTGCTAAAACAGTCATAAAGTCTTTTATCCCACAAAAGCTTCCAACCATCATCAAAAGCTTAACGTCTCCGGCTCCCAGAGCGCCGATTTTATAAACAGGATATAGCAGCAGAAACGCCAGAAGTATGGAACTGATCGTTCCACGCGGATTTTGGCCAGCCCACAGACAGCCGGACATTCCCAGAATCATTCCCAGTAAAATAAAACCGTTGGGAATCCGATCTGTTTTCAAATCTGCCAGAGCGGCAAGCGATAGCAATAGAATTAATAGCGACTGGTAATAACCGACTCCAATAAAATCACCTCCCTGTTTTAAATAATGCTATATCATATAGACTCAATGAAATAAGTGGGATGATTCTCCCGATGCCATGAGGCACTGAAATAAAGCGAAGCTTTATATAGAATTTCTTGAGTTGTGCTTTGAATTATATACACAACCCGCCGACTTGTCTACCCATATTTTTTAAAAAATATTTTTTTGTGAAAAATCTACAACATTTTAAAAAAATTAATTCCGTAAAGAACGATAATCCCCGGAAATCCAAGGAATCCTGATGTCAAAACCGTAAGCGGATTAATCCCTACCGCCGCGGAAATATTCTGTATGGAGCAGAAATAATTTGCAAAATAAATCCCTACCACTCCCATAACCGCCCTTAAAATAAAGTTCACCAGCCATTCTACCTTTCTCCCCATCGCGCCAATCAGCAATACGATAACGCATACTCCCATAATTGCCGCCATTCCGCCTATATTTTCCATCTGCCGCCCCGCCTGTACCTGTCTTATCTGCTTACATCATATGTAACAAAATTTTCCAATATTACATGAATATTTCTTTTTATTTTACCTATACTTTCTATAAGTGGAAATATTTTACACCAAAGCGGGCGTGCTTCAAGAACAGAAAACGTGGAAAAGAAATGATCTCACAGTTGTGGAAAGGAATGATTCTGTATTATGAAGGTTTTTTTTCATCAAACCCCCTGTCTACCGACAGATAGCGACGTCATCGTCGAGAGAAACAAAATGACCATACAGGATGAGCTTGCGCAGGCGAAATATGCCCTGGAAAACGCTTATTTAGGCTTCGACAATGTAACCGATCCGGATCTGATCGACTGTTACATTTATGAGCTGAACGCTGTCATGAAACGGTATAAATATTTACTGGAACAGGCAGCAGAAATGGAACTGCTGCCTGAAGAAAAACATGCGGAAGCCTACCGCGCACTGTCTCTGTATTCATAGGCTAAACGCAAAAGCCTCTGTTGGATGCGGGATCTGTAATACTTTCCGTAAGGGTATTTCTACCGTAGGTCAGTCCGGCATATACTGTCTGCGTATTTCCCATAACAGATCCTGACGCATCCTGATCCTCTATCTTTTTATAGGCCTTCTGAAGCTCTCCGATCACCTTGCGGATATGCTCCAGATTCTCTGTATCGTAGTGTACCGACGCCTGCACTAATTCCCTGTTTACATAGAGATAGAGCTGTAACAGCTTCTGCGCCAGGTCATATTCCAGATTCAGGGACGCCGTCAGTTCATCCATACAGCCCCGAATCTTACGGATCACGCTTTTATACTCTGTCCTGTGATCCCCAGACAGAG
Source organism: Clostridiales bacterium (assembly GCA_021199255.1). Lineage (GTDB taxonomy): Bacteria > Bacillota > Clostridia > Lachnospirales > Lachnospiraceae > UBA3282. The sequence continues at coordinate 16,670 of JAJQIK010000045.1, forward strand.
CCTCCTGCGCCTCGTCCAGATAGCTCAAAACCATCTCGTACAGAATCGTAATCAACTGGGTCTTATTCGCCTGCGTAATCCGCAGTATATACTCCTGTTTTAATTCCTTGGTCATCGCAATTTATCCTCCATCATCAAAGCAGCCTACTGCAATAATTGAAGAACCTGGGACGGTCTTTCATTGGCCTGCGCAAGCATGGAGGTCGCCGCCTGGGACACCACCTGCTCCGTTGTATAATTCGTCATTTCCTCTGCCATATCCACATCCATGATACGGGAATAGGACGCCGTCATATTCTCATTGGTAATATCCAGATTATTTACCGTATGCTCCAGACGGTTCTGATAAGCGCCTAATCTGCTTCGTACATCAGACACGTAAAGAATCGCCCCTTTGATATCGTTAATAGCGTCTTCACAGCTATCCTGCGTGGTCATTTCCGTCTCTTCGATGCCCAGCCTGCTCAGAGATATGGTAGGAATCCGAATCGCCAGCTGCTGCCCTTCATTGGCACCGATCTGGGTATCCATGGCCCCGATTCCGGTGATATCCAGCACAATTGCGCCATCAGCCGTACAGTCCACAGTATTATATCCGGTAATCGTACCATCTGCGTCCTCTATCGGGTCAGGTTTGATGGTCAATGTAATTTCAAAATCCTGATTGCCGGTTAATACAAGCTTGTTCTGCCCTACCTCAGTCAGCTCCACGCCCGCCGGGAAGCCCTCCCCTAACGTCAGGCTGTTTGCCGTTTGCTCTAAATCAATGGTTCCGTCGTCGTTATAAAACACCGACAGCGCGTCAATGGTATACTCCTTCTCTTTGACTTCATCGGAATAGTAATCCACCTTCACAAGCTGGGTATTGGTATAGCCCTTCAGGTCAAAGCTTCCGTCCAGAATGGTCTGTCCATTAAATTCAGTATCGGTAGCAACTCTTGTGATTTCTTCCTTTAACTGCTTTACCTCTTCGTTGATCATCTGACGGTCCGAGGTAGTCAGGGTACCTGTGGCGCCTTTAATCGCCAGCTCATTCATTCTTTGCAGCATATCCTGCACTTCCGACAGCGCGCCGTCTGCGGTCTCAATAATAGAGATTCCGTTATTTGCGCTCTGGGTCGCGGTAGTTACCCCTGTAATCTGCGTATTCATTCTGCGCGCGATGGCGTAACCAGACGGATTATCCTTTGCTTCCGTCACCTTTAATCCGGAAGATAAACGCTCCAGGGATTTCGATATTTTATTATCAGACACATTTAACGCATTGTTCGCGCGCATTGCCGCCGCATTGTAATTAATTTTCATTCCATTTTCCTCCTTTATGCTGTAGCAGCCTCGATAAACGCTCTGGCAATCCGGTAAAGCGCTGCGGTCTCTACCTGCCCGTCATTCTCCAGATCCTCTCTGGAATAGCCCTCCACATTCATCTCCACGCTATGTACAATTCCTATTGTGCCGACCTCTAACGGCTGCCCGCTTTCCGCCGTCGCTTTCATCAGCGCTTCCTTCAGGCTGTCTCCCTTTTGCTGTAGTTGATCCGTCCCATAGTCCGTATTACATGCAATATAGCCGGAAACCCTATGATTCCTGACGCTAAACTGTGCCGCCACCTGACCGTATTCCTCCGTCTGCATAAGGGCGCTGACCTTGCCGCCTTCACTTCCATGCAGAATCTTTAGATTAATAGCCGTCAGTTCCCCATGAATCTCTACCGGAATCTGATAATTCTCTTCCTGCGCCAGGCTGCCCGCGAGGCTTAGCTGCTTCTGACAGCTTTGCAGGGCGCGAAGATCAAGATAAGTAACCTCTCCCTCGTTCGCCTCCTCTATCAGTTCTTCAAAGGCTTCCTGCATTTCATCATAGGCGGCCGACGCGCTTTCCTGATCGGTCAAAGCCTCCGTCATATTGCTGACCGCATCTTTTACTTTATCGCTGCCCGCGGCGCGGTCTAAATCCTTCAGCTTCTGATAGAGCGCGCCCGGATTCTTCCGCATTTCCACAGCCGCCGTCAGATGATCTGCCGTTACTGCCTGCCGATAGGCGAGCAATTCACTGATTACCGCTTCCTCCACTGTGCCCAAATCTCTGTACTGTTGTAGCTGCTCCTGCCGGTAAGCGGCCTCCAACTGTGTATCCTGCTGCGTCCGATAAAGCTCCTCCGCCATTTGTTCGATTGTCATTTCCGGTTCCAGCGTCATCTGCGCAAGCATCTCCGGCTCCAGATAATCTGCGATTTCACCTGCCAGCCTGTTGTAGTACAGTGATTCCGCATCGGAAGCGCCCCCCTGACGTCCGCCCTGGCTCGGCTCCTCTCCGCCATCCCCGGCCAAATCGGGAAATCCGCTGAGAATCTGATCGGTAATGGATTTGTTGAGAGATACTCCCTCCACGCCGTTAAACTGATCGTCCACCGTGTAGTCCATACCCTGTTTCTTCGTACTCCGCATGGCGGTAAGCAGATTCTGGAACGACAATTCCGCCCCTTCCTTCAGGAGGCTTCCCACAGCGGCATCATCTGTTTTCTCTAACTGTCTGAACATACGATATATGCCGATATACGCTTCCCTCTCCTGCTCCTCGATGGCATGATTATTTTCCAGCTTATATAAATACTTACTAAATTTCTCTTCCTTTGCGGCGCTCTGCTCTTTACTGCCGTCCAGATACTGGTTCAGATCTTCGATAGACATCGCCAGAGGATTCCTGCCGTCCCTGATGGTTTGCAGCGTAACCGCAGGCGTCATTCTGCGGATCGTCTGACGAAGCTCCATGTCGTATTTCTTCACGGCATCCATATTCTCTTCCGTAATATCCATGCTGTTATAGCCTAAAATACGGACTGCCCTGCGGTTCTCTTCGGAGGTCTCCAATTCCATATCCTCCAATATGCTATCCACGTTGCGAAAGGCCTTGCGAATAGAATCGCCCATATCCGCCCTGGGCGCGGTCATCAGCGTCTCATAGGATTCCTTAGCGGCCTCATAAGCATTTTTAAGCGCCGTACCGCGGGAATGTACGCTGTCTAAGGTAAAGGGCTCTTCCCCGGAAAGATAATCTGCTAATACCGCCGCAGGCAGGGACGGAATCTCCGCCGTCTTCTGCTGCACTTCCTCAAACAGCGAAGCCTTCTCAGCAGCGCGGACACTGTCTGTTTCCCCGAAAATACCCTGATTCTGCTCCTGTTCTATCTTCTTAAGCGCCGCTACCAATTCCTCTAATTCTGTGGTATCGATGGAATAGCCGCTTTCCAACAGCTTCCTGTTCGCCTCTGTAGTCATCATCAGCCGGACTTCTTCCATCTGACGTCTGGCGCTGATCTGCTCCGGCGTCCCCTCTGCAACGCCTGCCCGCTGAATCTGCTCCTGCGCTTTTTCCAGATGGCGCAGCGTAAGCTCTTTGCCGTCGGCCGCCGTCTGATCCACGGCTTCCCCGCTGATTGCCGCGAAAGCTTCCACATAATCGGCGGCCCTTTCCCACTGGCTTCTGCCATCTGCCAGATTGGCGCTTCCCGCGCTTTTGCCGTCCGAGATAGCGGCTGCTATGGCTGATAAAAGCTGCTCCATATCCTGCGGCAAATCCACCTGCTCTATCTCATGCAATCTGCCCACCGTCTCGGCGGTAAGGGGAATCCCCGACTCAACCAACCAACCGGCTTCGGCAAGGGTATCCTCCGTGATCTCTATCCCCGCCTCCTCCAGCACCTTTTCCATCTGCGGCTTTAGTTGTTCCCAATTATAATTCTCCGCCTTTCTGGCGTAATACCCGGTACTGTCCTCCGCGTAATATCCGCGGCTCTGACGGCCGTTGTCCGCAGCAGAGCTGTAATCCGCCAGATAGAAATTGTCAATCGTAGGCTCCATCTGGTTCTCTACCATATATTTTACGGCGCCCTCTTCCGGCGTTTTCATTCCCGCAGCCTTATCATACGCCTGTCTGGCAGCCGCCACATTTTCTTCCGTAACCGGAAGATCATGCTTCTCAAACTGCTTTACAAGCTCCCTCGCAAAGGCCTCGCTTCCCGTAATCTGTTGAAGCGTCTCCGTATCCAGATCGTCGGTATATCCCGCTACCTGAACGCCGCCTTTGATAAGCTCGGCTTTTATATGATCGACAATGGTAACAACCTCTTTAATGTCCATGTCTCCCGGATGATAGCCCTCCTCCTGAAGCCTGCTAAAATCCTCCTCGGACATAGTATTAGACATCACTGTCATATAGTCTCTCTGCGCGGCCACGTCAATAAGCCCCGCATCCTGCATAACCTCTTCCGTGGTCTTTCCGTGACCCTTATAAGCGTTGTTATCCATAACTGTGCCAGAAATGTCTAATGCGTACTCGCTCATTCGTCCTGTCTTAGGCGTCTGAACGTTTCGATATGCTGTTGTTGCCCTGTCTACATTTTGGTTGGTACTGTTCTGATCAAACGTAATTTTCATACACATCTCCAATGCAGACTTCCTATTTTAAAAAAACAAAGGCGAATGATATTTCATCATTCACCCTTTATTTCGGCATAGTTATCCACTTTCTTAACGCTTAAAAGACAAAAATTGCCGCGGTATATGGCGGAAGGTCAAAGGTAATATGGTAATCCTTATAATTACAGGTTCCCTTCACCGCGGTAAGCTCCGCGGGGATTTCATGCCCGTTACCGCCGAAACGCTTTTCATCACTGTTTAACAGCAACCTGTATTTTTTCTTCTTCGGTACGCCCACCTGATAATGCTCCCACATCATCGGCGTCATATTCAATACGAACATAACGTTATTCCTGCCGGTTTCATCTTTGCGGAAAAAGCTGTATACGCTGTGATCCGCGTCGTCTGCGTTCAGCCACTCAAAGCCCTTCCAATCGTTATCAATAGCATACAACGCCGGATACTTATTATATAATCTTAATAATTCCTTTACATATTCATGCATACCCTTATTCTGGTCTTCGCCCAGGAGATACCAGTCAAGCTCTCTCTTTTCGCTCCACTCTCTCTCCTGTCCGAAATCCTGCCCCATAAACAGAAGCTTCTTGCCGGAATGACCGAACATATAGCTGTAGCCCACACGCAAATTGGCATATTTATCCACCATATATCCCGGCATCTTATTGACCATGGAGCATTTTAAATGCACCACTTCGTCATGAGACAAGGGCAGAATATAATTCTCACTGTTATGATATGTCATGGCAAAAGTCATCGCGTAATGATTATTTTTGCGAAAATATGGATCTAACTTCATATATTCGCAGAAATCATGCATCCAGCCCATATTCCATTTCAAACTGAATCCCAGACTGTCGGTGCCGATAGGTCCGGTTACATGGGGCCATGCGGTAGACTCCTCTGCAATGGTCAAAAAGCCCGGGTAAGTACCCCGCACAACGGAATTGAGATGCTTAAAGAACTCAATCGCCTCCAGATTTTCATTGCCGCCATATTTATTGGGAACCCACTGTCCGTCCTGCTTACCGTAATCCAGATAAAGCATGGACGCTACGGCGTCTACCCGAATCCCGTCGATATGATACTCTTTAATCCAGAACAGGGCGTTTGCAATCAGGAAGTTCTTCACTTCATTTTTACCGTAATTAAAAATCTTAGTTCCCCAGTCGGGGTGCTCGCCAATCCTGGGGTCTGGGTGTTCAAAAATGCACTGTCCGTCAAATCGCCCCAGTCCATGGGCGTCTGTGGCAAAATGTGCCGGCACCCAGTCCAGAATCACGCCGATCTTGTTGCGGTGCAGCGTATTAACCAGATACACAAAATCGTCCGGCGTGCCATGCCGGGATGTGGGCGCATAGTATCCTGTAACCTGATATCCCCATGAACCGTCGAAGGGATATTCCGCAATACCCATCAGCTCAATATGAGTATATTTCATCTCTTTTAAATATTCCACAATACGGTCGGCAAATTCTCTATAATTATAAAATCCTTCTTCCGTACCGTCAGGATGCTTCATCCAGGAACCGATATGGCACTCATAAATCGCTATCGGCTCCTTCATATAATCTTTGCCGTCCCGAGCGTTCATCCACGCGCTGTCAGACCACTTGAACTTACTGATATCATAAGTTTTAGAGGCATTGCCCGGACGCAGCTCCGCATAATTGGCAAAAGGATCCGCCTTATAAAGCTTCTCCCCCGCAGGCGTCCGAATCAGGAATTTGTACAGTTCGTTCTCGCCTACGCCCGGAATAAACAACTGATAAATACCGCCCGGTCCTAACTTCTCCATCTGGTGGATCTCTTCATTCCAGTTATTAAATGTGCCGATCACATTCACGCTGGCGGCGTTCGGCGCCCATACGCCGAAAAACATGCCCTTCACGCCATCTTCCACAGAGGGATGCGCGCCCAGCTTCTTATAGATGTCGTAATGTGTGCCCTGTGCGAATACATACTGATCCGCCTCAGAAATAAATACCTTCTTTTCCTCTGCCGCCTCTTCTTTTTTAGCTGCCATGAATACCCGCCCCCATTAATTTTTATAATGCATGAAGTCCTTCTCCCGTAATACAATCATGTCCTCTTCATCATACCTCTTTGCAAACAAAATATCCATAAAGTGACCCGGCGTTTTTTTATTCGCATAATAAATCGCCTCGTCCACAAGCTCCCTGATCTCGGCAAGGCTTACCTCGTGGTCGCTGGTCTGTTTCTCGGAAATTCTCGTATGCAGCGCCAAAACGCCAAATTCATCAATGGAATATTCCATTTCCTCCGCATATTGCTTCGCATAGGCTACCAGCGCCTCGTCATCCAGCGGCTCAATATCCACGCGGAGATTGAAATTATTGGAAAGCGCCGTATGCTCCGCGAAAAGCTGGTTGATCTTCTGCTTCGTATCCGTCATCAGAAGCAGCAGTCCCTTATTGTCCTGCTCTAAGACCTTCAGCATCCTGATAATCGTTCCGTCCTTCATGTCGGACGCCTTCTCAATAATCAGCGCGCCGTTATCCAGCTTGGCAAAGGTTGCCGCCACATCTTTCTTATTAAGCACCTGTCCGGATATTTTAGCGACCTTGCCGGAAAAATTATTATCATTATACTGCATCTCACGAATCAACGTCTTAGCCAGAGTCAGCGTCGTAACCTCTTCCTCGCCGGTAATCGCCACATTGCCCGTACAGGACGCCAAACTCATATGATCCAGCGTATGTACAAGCTGCCGTCTGGACTTGCGATGATGGACAAACTGCCCGAAAAGCTCCTGCTCTTCTTCTGTTAATTCCCGTTCCTCTTCCGTGTCAGGGCTTCCTGTTTCTTCCGCTCCTGCTGCCTCCGGCGCCGCCGTTCCCTCCAAGGATTCCTTTTCCTGTACGGCATCCGCTTTCCCCGTCTCTTCTAACGCTTCTTCTGCCTCCTCCGCGGTATTCTTCTCAGGCTGCTCCGCATGGACAGGCTCTTTTGTATACTTTACGGCCGGCTTCTCAGCCTCCGGCACATCTTCCGGCAGAATCACCTTCTTAATCGCGGGTTTCTTGGATTCCTTCATGATTGCCGCCATGAACGCCTTTTCCAGTTCTTCCAGAAGACCGTTCTTGGTCGCTTCGTCAAAATTGGCAAATAAGCTTCCTGTCTGCGCAAGAATCCGCTGGCGGACATCCTCCATGCGCTTTTGCTCGTTAGTTTTCTTCATTTCCTCCCACTCAGCCATAATATCATCAATACTAAGCTGACCGGTAATCTGCTTCTCAACCCGTTCCGCATCAGGCACTACCAGACTGATCTGGCCGTCATATTCCTGTGCCAGAATGTTATCGTACGCGGACGGCTTAACCATTTCCTGCCGAATCTGCTGCATAATCTGCTGCGCGTCAAAGGCCGCCGTCTTTTCTCCCGGCGTCGCCGCCCCGATCTCTTCCAGCTCATCTGTCAGCGGCGGCTGCGGCGCTGCTTCTGCTTCCGGCGCTTCCTCTGGCTGTACAAAGGCTTCTTCCTGAACCGGGAAAGGTACAACCGGCGTTTCTTCCGGCGCCGTCTCCGGCTCCTCCAGCGGGGGAAGCTTCTCAGTTTCCTGCAATAAGGGAGCCATAAGAACCTCCGCAATAGACGGCTCTTCTTCCGCTTCTTCCTCCGGCTGCTCTTCCCCGGCGGATTCCTCCGCCAAAATTTCCTTCATACTCTCCGCAAGCGCCATCTGCAAATTAATAGTATTATACTGCCCCACGTCTACAGGCTTAACCTCCGGAAGCTCCGTTGTAGGCGCGTTTATAACATCCTCTTCCTCTGTCAGTTCTTCCTCGCCTGCCCGTCTGATGTCTCCCGCCACCTGTGTATCTTCCGGCAGAACCCCTTCTTCTTCCGCAGCTTCGCTTTCTTCCGTTTCCTCCTGCGTCTCCGCGTCCCTCTCCTGTATCCAGGCGTCATACTTCGCCTGCTGATCCGCGCTGAGAGGTTCATGCAGCGCCTTCAGCTCTAACGCCTTAATCACATATTTACCTTCGCCAAACCAGAGGAACATCTCATCACATTCCTCCACGCATTTGGTAGACAATCCGATCCGGTGGTACAAATAGGCCAGCTCATACGCCCATTTTTCTCTATAATCACGTTTCTTAAATTCTTCCAGAACCGCGATCCGTTCTTCTAAGCTGACATCCTGCGCTTCATAAAGACGATATTGCAGAATATATCTTCCCGTATCCTTGGGCGCAATCTGTACAAATTCCTTATAATACTCTATTGCCTGCACATATTCTTCCATTTTAATGGAAAGCTCACACAGGGAATAGACTATCAACCGTCCTGTCGGATGCTTCTCGTAAGCCAGCAGCAGGATATCCTTGCTCTCCTGATATCTTCTGTTAATCTTGTATAAATCGCTGACCGTACACAACATCATGACGCTTCTGACCCTCCGCCAGTCAATTGTGTCCGCTATTTTAACCGCTTCCGCAAATTCTCCCTCCGCTATCAATGCTTTCATCTCATCGGCACGGACTTTATATTCATACTTATCCAAGGCGCTCACCTCATTATTGTATTTTCATACTAGATTTTCTCTACATAGTAACCCTATTTTCACTGTTTTAGTTTACCATAGCCTCTTATCAATGTAAACAAAATCCGCAGAAAAAGCACCCCCGATTTGGTATATCAATCTTAAAATATACCAATATATGGAGATGCTTCAAGATACAAATCCTTTATATTGTATCTGTACAAATCTGCTTCCTTATGCTCTCTTTCTTCCCAGGCGATTGCTCAAGTCGGCAAACTGGCTTAATGTTAACGTTTCGCCGCGCACCATAGAGGGCAGTCCCATTTCCGCCAGCGTTTCCTCCACCGCCTGTCTGTTAACTCCCAGATTGCCCGCATTGGCCAGTCCGTTTGCCAGCGTTTTCCGTCTCTGGTTAAAGGAAGCGCGGATTACCGCGAATAAATATGTCTCGTCCTCCGCGTCTACGGGCGGCTCTTCATACCGCGTGAGACGGATTACCGTACTGTCCACATTAGGCCTTGGCATAAAGCAGGAGGCCGGCACACGGGTAATAATCTCCGGCTTCGCATAATACTGTACCGCAAGAGAGAGCGCGCCGTATTCCTTCGTCCCCGGTCCGACCAGCATCCGCTCCGCCACTTCCCTCTGCACCATAATCGTGACGCTTTCCAGCGGAATATGTCTTTCAAAAAGCGTCATAATAATGGGCGTTGTAATATAATATGGAAGGTTCGCCACCACCTTAACAGGCCTGCCCCCATTGTGCTCCCGTACAAGCTGATGAATATCCGTCTTGAGAATGTCCCCATGAATAATCGTCACATTCGTATACGCGGAAAGGGTATCCCGTAAGATGGGAATTAAATTGTCATCGATCTCTACCGCCACTACTTCCCCGGCTTCTTCCGCCAGATACTGGGTCATGGTTCCAATCCCCGGCCCGATTTCCAGCACACAGTCCTCCGGGGTAATCCGGGCGGATTCCACAATCTTATCCAGAATATTTCCATCAATCAGAAAATTCTGTCCATACTTCTTCTGAAAATGAAACTGATATTTATGTAAAATCTCCGCCGTATTTTTGCTATTTCCCAAAGCTGCCATTTTTCGATTCCCCTGTCCTCTGTTTGTTAATTTTCGTCCGCACTCAGAGCATACCGCCCTGTCCCCCGATTCGGAACAGTCTCTCCGCATTTTGATGGGTCGCTGCGAGCACCTCTTCATAATCCATTCCCTTGACCGCCGCAATTTCCCTGGCCACATAAGGAAGATTCAAAGAACTGTTCCTTTGTCCGCGGTTCGGTTCCGGCGACAGATATGGGCTGTCCGTCTCCAACAATATTTTATCCATCGGAATATAAGCCGCGGCCTCCTTCAGCTTCTTAGCGTTTTTAAAGGTAATCACGCCGCCAATGCCGAAATAATAGTCCATATCCAGATATTCCCTGGCCATTTCTTTCGTATAGGAGAAACAATGCACAACGCCTCCCATTTGCTCCGCGTGAAGGCCGCGCATAATATCCAGCGTATCCTTTGCAGCGTCCCGGGAATGGATTACCACCGGAAGATTCACCTCCCCGGCCAGAATTAACTGTCTCTCAAACCACCTTTTCTGAACGGACGGTTCCGGTTCCGGCCAGTGATAATCCAGACCGATCTCTCCTACCGCGACCACCTTGGGCAGGCTGCATTGTTCCCGGAGCCAAAGAAGGCTTTGCTCGTCCAGCTCCCCGGTACTGCCCGGATGTACGCCTATGGCTCCATAAACAAAGGAATATCTCTCCATAAGCGCAATCGTATCCCTACAGCTTTCCAGGCTTGCGCCGACGTTAATCACCGTATCAATCCCGTTTTCCGGCAGAGACCGAAGTAATTCGTCTCTGTCCCCGGCAAACGCTTCGTCGTCATAATGAGCGTGACTTTCAAATATCATAAGAATCTCCATTTCTCCATGTCAAAGCAGATAAGCGTTATCGCAAAAAAATTGTTAAAAAATATAAAAAACCTCTTGCAAACCCCAAAACATTATACTATAATAACACTTGCGTTGTAAAACAGAATTATCACGACAGATAAATAAGTTACGCGCGATTAGCTCAGTTGGTAGAGCACCTGACTCTTAATCAGGGTGTCCAGGGTTCGAGCCCCTGATCGCGCACTTACGAGTACCATTTTTGAGGACATATGAGCCTTGGGGATGGTGCTTTTTTTGTATTTATATTTTGTTAAATCGTTCTTTGAGAGATGTTAAAACGTTTTAAATAAGGGGTTGCGCAAACCCTTTTCGTGACATACAATGAACACAGACAACCCGACAGCCCGCGGAGGGCATTGGGGAACGAAAGTTCAAACGCGCTTTGAAATGAGGTTTTGATATGAAAATCACCTGGTATGGTACGGCTTCTCTTTTAATCGAATACGCAAAAGACAGGATTTTGATCGATCCCTTTCTTACTTTAAAGGGCGCGGAAAACCACCCTTCGCTGTTATCTTATATAAAAGAAGATTCTATCCTGATTACCCACGGCCACATCGATCACTTATCCAGCGTCCCCAAAATCATGAAAAATTCCGACGCCACCGTATACTGCTCCGAAACGCCCGCGCATACGTTAGAGAAAAGAGGAATCGACGGTGACCAGCTCGTACTTGTCCGTCCGGGCGACAGTCTCCTTTTCGGTCAGATCCGGGTCAAGGTTCTGCAAGGCAGGCATATTAAATTTGACAAGGACTTAATCAAAAATACGCTGTTCAATCCCGGCATCTTCCGGCACTTTTTTAATTTTCTGTTTCTATGCGGAAATCATCTTCGATACAAGGAAGCCCAGGAGACTCTGGCCTATCAGATAGAAGCCGGAGGCAAAATTATTCTGGTGCTTGGAAGCCTTGCCTTAGACGCGCAGACAGAATATCCAAAATATGTGGACATGCTTGTGCTTCCCTATCAGGGCGCTTCTGATCTGATTACCCCGGCGCTTTCTATCATAAAGCAGATAGAACCCCGCACAGTGCTTTTGGATCATTTTGACAACGCTTTTCCGCCCCTCTCCGCCCAGATAGATACAAAGCCTCTCAAAAAAGCTCTCACGGAGCATTTCCCGGAGCTGCCCGTAGTAAAGCCTACCGCCGGTAAAACCGTTACCTTACTGTAATGCTCCGCCATACCCGAATAAGGTTCCAAAAATCCGGCTATTCTTTACACCGGTTTTTACATAGGAAGATTCCCGCCAGCAGCAGCGCGGGGAACAAAGTTCCCGCTAAAATTCCCATTTTCAGATGATCGCCCATGACGCCCGACGCCAGCCCCACCACGGTGGGACCCGCGCAGCAGCCTAAATCGCCTGCAAGCGCAAGCAAAGCAAACAAAGCCGTTCCGCCCCGGGGCAGGGCTGCCGCCGCTTTACTGAACGAACCGGGCCACATAATTCCCACGGATAGTCCGCATAAAGCGCACCCTGCAAACCCAACGACCGGGCTGGGTACTAAAGAAATGCATAAATAGGCCAAAATACACAGCATACTGCTGCCCGCCATAAACCGGTCTAAATCGATCTTATCCCCATATTTTCCATAAAATGCCCTGGCGCTTCCCATCATGGCAGCAAACAGCATTGGCCCCGCCAGATCGCCTACGGCCTTGCCCACGCCAAGCCCCGACTCCGCAAAAGCAGACGCCCACTGGCTTACCGCCTGCTCGCTGGCTCCCGAACATACCATCATCAATATAAGGACCCAGAAGACCTTCCGCCGACACAGCGCCTGGATGCTCATTCCTTTCTCTCCCTCTTCGATCAGGGAAGCCATCGGAACTCTGGTAAAAAGTATCATATTGGCAAGAGGCACCACCGCCCATATCAACGCCATAAGCTTCCAGTTTTCTATCCCAAACAACTGAAAAAAGACGGTAGAAACCAGCACCACCGCCACATGTCCCCAACAGTAGAAGGAATGAAGCATACTCATTGCCTTCTCCTTATTGTCCGTAGGACAGGCCTCCACAACGGGACTGACCAGCACCTCCAATAATCCGCCGCCCACCGCATATACTGCAACGGCAATAAAAAGCCCCAGAAAAGCGCTGCCACACAGCTCCGGCAGCACCGTCAGCAGTATAAAACCCAAGACGGCGCAGATATGGGCGATCACCATAGAGGCTCGATATCCAATCCGATCCACAAAGGTAACCGACAACAAGTCCATCACAAGCTGCAGGCCGAAATTAAAGGTAATCAACAGCGTAATCTGCGTCATGGGAATCCCATAGGTATTATGAAAGGTCAGAAACAAAAGCGGTACAAAATTATTCACAATCGCCTGCACAATATACCCTGTAAAGCAGGCCAGCAACGTTTTATGATAATCCTTTTCCATTCTTCCAATGCCACTCCTTTTCGTTGCCCATGAACCTTTTCACAGGCCTCGTCCCCTCGCCGCAGCAGCTAAAAGGTAATCCCCGTCCACTCAAGCAGGATACCCGCCGCCACGCCAATGACATAGAGAAGAAGTATGATCCGCAGGTTTTCTTTTCGGTTGTCATTAACCCGCAAAAGCACCAATACCCCTACTCCGCTGCCGGCAAACAGCCCTGCCATCATGGCCCCGGCGCTGATAACTCCCCGCAAATATAACTGCGTTATCATCACAGAAGCGGCGCAGTTTGGAATCAGCCCTACCAACCCCGCAATCAGCTCGCCGATTACCGGGCGGTTCAGAAGCAGGCTGCCCAGCACCTCTTCGCCAATCAATTCAATGACCAGATTCAGGACAAAAGAAATCAGCAGAATATACAGGAAAATTTCAACCGTGTGATGCAGCGCGGATTTCCAGATTCCTTCCTCGCAATGACAGTGATGCTGCTCGCAGATGTGCCCAATCTGCATGTGCTTCTCCTGCTTCCGGAAAACCGCGTCGATAATAAATCCTGCAGCCATGGCTACAGCCACCTTCAGCGCCAAAATCTTCACAATCATTCCTATCCCCACATTTTCAGAGATCATAATCGGAAGCATTTCATCGGAGGTGGACAGATAAATCGCCATCAGCGTACCCAGGGTGATAATTCTTCCCGCGTAAAGATTCGACGCGGCCGCGGAAAACCCACATTGTGGAAACAGTCCCAGAATACCGCCTATCGCCGGGCCGCCTTTCCCGGACCTTCGAATCGCCTCCTGCATTTTCTCTCCCGCCTTATGCTCTAAGTACTCCATCGCCAGATAGGTCAGAAAGAGAAAAGGCAGGAGCTTTACGCCGTCTATTAAACTGTCTGATATTACATCTATGATCATATTTTATCTCTCCGATTCTTTCATAAGCTTTTCAGGGCATATGCTTTTTGCAACATTAAACGCTATATTAGAATAACGTTTCTGTATAAAAAAAGCAAGTATCCTCTCGCTTTTAAAAAAATCATTGCTTATTTTGCCAAAATATATTAGCATAGAATGTGTATATTTGTCAGGAAATGACAAATAAGGGAGGTTCTGATGGAAGGATTAAAGAATATCATGGAAGAGGCCGTAGAATATCAGTTAAATCAACTGCTGCCCAAAATGCCTAACGTGTGCTCCTGTGAAAACTGCAGGCTGGACATGGCGACCTATGCGTTAAACAGGCTTTCTCCCCAATATGTACGGACGGATACCGGCGCGCTCTTTAAGAAGCTGAACAATTCGTCCACCCAGGCCGAGGTAGAAATTCTCACCACCGTCATGTCAGCCATTAACACAATTGGCGCACACCCGCATCACGAATAAAGGAAAAGAGAGCGCCGGGTATGACACTCTCTTTATCTTTTCTACACAGCGCTGTTCTGTTTATTAACCGCCTGCGTAATATATTCTTCTACCTGTTCTTTCGGAATGGAAAGCGCCAGCGACATTTCACTGTAAAGAAGCTCCTCCGCCTTGCGCAGATACTGTTCATCGGAGGAAAGCACCTTTTTCCCCTCTTTTAAACGATTCTGCTTGCGCAGATACAGGGTTTTAATGATCTGTACCAGGCTCTGGGAATCATAGGTGCGAATCGCTTCCTTATACATCTGTTCCCTGCGTTTCTCCTCCTGAATCCAGACCGTATCGATCATGGTGATATGATCAATCAACTCTTCGGCCTCTTCCTTATTCATGATCTTACGCATAATAATCTTCTGATTATCTACCGGCGTATAAATGGTACTGCTCTTCTCAAAAACCGGCTCCAGCAGATAATACTTTCTCTTCCTGTCCAGTCGATCGATTGGATTTCCTACAATGTCAACAACGCGGCAGACACCGTGTCCGCCGCACATAATTAACTCGCCCTTCTCAAACATAACACCCTCCAAATTTCTAACCCATATTACCGCAGATTATCCCTAACTATATATTAGTTTAACATCTTAGTCTTTGATTTGTAAGGCTTTTTGGAGTTTTGCCCTTATTTTCAGCATATTGCCAACAATGTAAGGACAGTTTTTTGTGAAATATCACAAGCAGTTTTTGTCTTAATCCGCCATATTAATCCCCATTTCTGAGCAACTTGTTGCGAAGCGGCGGCGAGAAATCCGCGAAGGCGGTTTCTCGTCTGCCATCAGGGCTATTTGCTTTCGCTCAGAAACAAATAGCCAAATCCACTTCCAGAGGATTGTGAAAAATCAGCACATCAGTGTGATTTTTCATACTATTTAATACTGAAATGATCGCAGATAAAACGGGTCTCTTTCATAGGATAGATACGAATCATAATTCCCTTTAATAAGCCCGGCGATTCAAAATGGCACACCACAAGCGCCATCTCATCTCCCGCAAAGGGAAGAAAATCTATCCGGTCGATATCTTCCGGCTTCTGGACAAACGTAGTCTTAGGCGGATTGATATCCACTGTTTTATGTATCATCTCCGTGAGTACGATTGCGGACGCGCCCATCATCTGATTCATTACCTCCGCCACGCAGGACAAATGCATTTCATTCAGCTCACCTTCCGCGGCCACGCCGACGCCGCCCATCATAAGATCCATGATAATCTTGATGTCGTTTTCTTTCATCATCAATAGATTATTGCCGTCAAAGTCATCTTTAAAATCTATCTGGACCGTCACGCCGCCCATGCCAAATGCCGTCAGAATATTCTTGATATCGGCGCTGTTTACTACCTTGACCATGGGTACATGAATCTTAATCTCCTTGCCGATCATCATATTCAGCGCAGTCGCGGAATGTGCCATACAGATCTGAGATACTTCCGCCATTTTATCCTGATCTTTCGGTGTCAATGCTCCCATATTTTCTACGTCCCTTTTTAATTCCTGTCTACCCGGTTACTCTCTACTCTTTAACTATACCTTATACGTAACGCTTCACGCAATCCTTTATGACAAAATAAATTTTCCCTATTTCAATTCGTTGGCCGTTACGTAGAAATGATAATAGATACCGCCTAACGCAAGCAGGCTTTCATGGTTTCCCTCTTCTACGATCCCCTCCTCCGTCAGCACAAGGATACGGTCGGAATTGCGAATACTGGAAAGACGGTGCGCAATGGTAATCGTCGTTCTTCCCCTGGCCAGCGCCTCCAGAGACTTGGCAACCTGAAACTCGCTTTCATTATCTAAGGCGGAGGTGGCTTCATCCATAATCAGAATGGGCGGATTTTTCAAAAAGACCCTGGCAATACTGATGCGCTGCTTCTGTCCGCCGGAAAGCTTCACGCCCCGCTCCCCCACATAGGTATCATAGCCGTCCTTAAGCGCCATAATAAATTCATGGGCGCCTGCCCGCTTCGCCGCCTCGATTACTTCCTCTTTCTTTGCATACTCCTTGCCATAGGCGATATTCTCATATACCGTACCTGAAAACAAATAGACATCCTGCTGCACCATTCCGATATTCTGGCGCAGGCTTTTCAAAGTATAATGGCGGATATTCTCCCCGTCTAACAGAATCTCGCCCTTATCAATATCATAAAACCTTGGGATCAGATTACACAGCGTAGTCTTGCCACCGCCGGAAGGCCCCACGATCGCAATCTTTTCTCCTGAATGGATATCCAGATTCAAATTCTTAAATACCATATTATGATCATCGGGATATTCAAAGCTTACATTCCGAAAAGAGAGATTCCCCTGGGGATTCACACAGGGCACCGCGTCCGGCTCATCAAAAATCTCAATATCGCTGTCCATAATCTGTACAAAGCGCTCAATCCCCGTCATACCCCGCTGAAACTGCTCCGCAAATTCAATAATCCTTCGGATCGTCGCAATCAAGGTAGTCACATACATTACGTAGGCCACCAAATCGCCCGGCGCAATCCTGCCCTTTACCATAAAAATCCCGCCCGCGACCAGAAGCACAAGATACATCAATCCGTCAAAGGCTCTCGTGGTGGTTTGAAACGCCGCCATAAACTTATAGGTTTCCTTTTTTAAGGCAAAAAACTTCCTGTTGTCCTCCTCGAACTTTTCTTTTTCCTTCTCCTCGTTGGTAAATGCCTTTACAACCTTCTGCCCCAGCAGGCTGTCCTCAATACGCGCGTTCAACTCCCCGATCTGCACCCGCTGCCTGCGGAACGCCTCCCGCATACGCAGGTTAATAATAATACACGTTACCGCCATAACCGGCACTACCGCAAAGATAATCACCGTCAGCCCTAAGCTGATCCGCGCCAGAATTATAAAGGAAATCACCGCCTTCAGACCAGCGATAAAAAACTCCTCCGGGCAATGATGGGAAAATTCTGTCACATCAAACAGATCGTTGGTGATACGTCCCATAATCTGCCCTACCTTCGTATTGTTATAATAGGTATCCGACAGCTTCTGTAAATGTGCGTAAGCGTCGCGGCGCATATCTGTCTCAATCCGGGTTCCCATCACATGGCCGGTGTATGCCATGTAAAAATTCGCCATAGTGTCCATAATCCGAAGACACAGATACAGCGCGCCCAGCCGAAGAATCACCGCTACGGTAAGAGACGCCAAATCATTCATTCCCGCATTGGTAATATAACGGATAATCATGGGAAGCACCAGCTCGCAGATTGTCGTCAGCCCCGCGCAAAAAAGATCGATTACTACAACCCTCCAGTATTTTCTATAGTAAGGGAGAAACCGTTTCATCAGTTCCCCGGATTGGTAGGCTTTTTCCTTTTCCTGCATTGTAAAGATTCTCCTTTATTTCTTGATCACACGGCAAAGCCCTTCAAAAAGCCAGGCAGCCTGCGCATCATCAAACGGCGGGCGCTCCTCTCTGTAGGGTACGCCCGCCGTTTCTGTGATATCCGCTTTGCCAAAGTCCTGATAAAGCCTGCTACAGCGCATAGCTGTTTAAATATTTCTCCTGCTCCGGCGTCAGCACGTCGATTTCTTTACCCAAAAACGCCAGCTTCCGCTTCGCTACGTCCTTATCTACCTCTTCCGGCACATCGATCAGCTTTTCTGTCAGTTCGCCTGCATGCTCCACTAAATACTTGGCGGACAGCGCCTGAATCGCAAAGCTCATATCCATAATCTCTGCGGGATGCCCGTCCCCTGCCGCCAGATTCACCAGACGCCCCTCCGCCAGCACGAAAATCCACTGTCCGGTGGGCAGCTTATATCCCATAATATTTTTACGCTGCTCTCTGGTTTCTACCGAATTTGCCTTAAGCCACGCCATATCAATCTCACAATCAAAATGCCCTGCGTTGCACAGAATCGCGCCTTCCTTCATCTCCGCGAAATCTTCCCGATCGATAACGCCGTCGCAGCCCGTTACGGTGATAAAAAAGTCGCCCACTTTGGCAGCTTCCTTCATAGGCATAACGTCGAATCCGTCCATAACCGCCTCGATTGCCTTAATCGGGTCGATCTCCGTTACGATAACTCTTGCGCCTAACCCCTTGGCTCTCATAGCGGTTCCCTTACCACACCAGCCATAACCGGCTATGACGACAATTTTACCCGCTACAATAAGGTTGGTCGTTCTATTGATGCCATCCCATACGGACTGGCCTGTGCCATATCTGTTGTCAAAGAAATGCTTACACGCCGCATTGTTGACACGCACCATGGGGAATTTCAACTCTCCCGCCTTATTCATGGCCTCCAGACGAATAATGCCGGTGGTAGTCTCTTCACAGCCTCCAATAATATTGGGAATCAGGTGCCGCATTTCTTTATGAACCATATTAACCAGATCGCCGCCATCGTCAATAATGATATTAGGCCCCGCCGCCAATACCGCGCGAATATGGTTCTCATACTCTTCCGGCGCGGCGTCATACCATGCATGCACCTCAAGCCCGGCTTTCACCAGAGCCGCCGCCACATCATCTTGAGTGGATAACGGATTGGAGCCTGTCACATACATATCCGCGCCGCCTGCTGCCAGCACCAAGCATAAATAAGCGGTCTTAGCCTCCAGATGCACGGATAAAGTAATCTTCTTACCGGCAAAGGGTTTGCTCTCGGCAAACTCTTTCTCCAGAGTGCGCAGCAGATCGCAGTTCCTTTTCACCCACTCAATCTTTCTCTCGCCGGATTCGGCAAGATTAATGTCCCTGATTTCACTACTCATCTTCTATAAGTTCCTCTCTTTCCAGTCCGCTTTTAGAAAAACATATCCTTATACCAGCACACCGTCTCCGTATACGCTTCATATACCGTGTTAACGCTGATATCCTTCACGATCAGCAAACGGCATACCTCCTGCCAGTCGGCATTCTCATAAGCCATCAGAAATTCATACAGCTCCGCAAATTCCCCTTTGCGGTAAATTAACGCGTCAGAAATCTCCTTGCACACGTTAACCTTCTTCAATGCCTCTTCCATAGTCATATTCAGAATAATATCCAGCACAGAAAACAATCCCATCAGGAATAACTCCGACGACTTCATCGCCAAACCGAAGCTGGGTGCAAGACATTCCGCAAATTTCGCCCGCAGCAAAGAAAGTCTGGCAATTTCATTTGGTCTGTCCGCGCACAGTTCCTTGGTAATTACCGTATTAATCCATCTTTTCAGCTCCTTCTGCCCAAGAATCGCAGCAGCGTGCCGAATGGAAGTAACCTCTGAATTAACCGCAATGCGGTTTACCAGCTTTAACAGGTCTACCACCAATGCGGTATCACGGCCGATAATATCCGCAGCCTTGGTCAGCTCATAGTCCTGATCGTTAACAATATTCATTAACTCCAGATAGTTTATCTTTAAAGGCGAAACCTCCGTCTCTCCCTTTGTAATAGGAATACGATAGAATCTGCCCTCAAAAAAGCTATAGCTGTCGTCGTCCTTCAGGGCGTCGAACATCGCCTGATTGTCTATATTACCCACGCAAAGCTTCATATCAGGATATAACTGATGGAAATAAATTCTCGCCTTTTTGACGTCCACCTTCTTGCAATCGAGAATCATATAATCCATCAACGCAAGAATCTCTTTATACTGCTCATAGGCGGCAACCGGAAGCCTGCGTATGGCAAGCTTATATCCTTCCTCCTTCAACTGCGCCAGACGCTTCTGATAGGCTTCGTCATTTTTAATCGCGTCATCCAGCAGCAGTACCAGTCTGCCCCGCATGGAACCGCTCTGCGCCTCGATATCCGAAAAAATCGCAATATGCCCCACCGTAACAAACACATCCGTTCCCGGGGAAAGCGTATCGATACCGATCTTCTGTATAATATCCAGGCCGCTTACCGTAGCCGCGCCGTCATGCTTGGACGATCCCTGCAATACCGGATTCAATAAATAATTCTCCCTCTGGGAAAACAGAGAATACGCGCATACTTTCATATCTTTATCAAAAAAAGGCACTAATGTCGCTAACATATCGCAATCCTCCTTTGCATATTTCTATTATAGTGTTAGTATATCAAATTTTATGCCCTTTTGCTATTACTAAATGCCCCAAAATTCTGGGAAATATGGTCTATTCCAAAAGAACCTCTAATACTGTCTTTTATCCAGTTCCATCCGCGTGATGATCTCCTGAATCTTACGATAAACAAGCGCTTCGTCCACTGTTAAAATTCTGCGCCCCTCCATTGTAACGCGGCCGTCGATGATTACCGTATCCACCTCGGAGCCATTGGCGGAATAGGCTAAGCCTGCGAGAAGATTATTTCTGGGCGTAAAGGACGGGACATTTAGGTCGAGAACTGCCAAATCGGCTTTCTTGCCGATTTCAATAGAGCCGATTTCCTGTTCCAGCCCTAAAGCCCTCGCGCCGTTGATGGTAGCAATCCTGAAGCCCTCCTTCGCGCTGATACATTGCGGAGTTTTACCGGTTCCCTTATGAATAAGGGCAAGCAGATTCAGCTCATGAAACATATTCAGGGAATTATTGCTGGCAGCGCTGTCCGTGCCCAGACAGACATTTACGCCTTTCTCAAGCATTTTACTAATCGGCGCAAAACCGTTGCCAAGCTTCATATTGCTTGCCGGATTGGTTACGACGCTGACCTTCTTCCTTTTGAGAATATCAATGTCCTCCTCCGTCGCCTGGGCGCAGTGCGCCACGATGGCAGGCACATCAAAAATACCGCATTTCTCAGCCAGCGCAATAGGGGTACAGCCATACTTTTCCTGTATCTGCCGGACTTCGCTGACACTCTCGGACAGATGCGTATGAATCCCCATCTTCTCTTTCCTAGCCTCCGCCGCCACGATTTTCAGGAACTCCTCGTCGCAGGTGTAAGGCGCATGGGGTCCTAAGCGGAAAGTCAGCCTGTCGCAGTCCTTAGCGGCATCCCTTTCCTCGTAAGCCTGACGAAGACGCATCTGCCCCGCTTCGTCATTGCCGCTTCCTACCAGCCCTCTACAGATCACCGCCCGCATACCGGACTCTTTCACGGCTCTGGTGGTCTGATGAATATTCATCTGCATATCGTTAAAACAGGTAGTGCCGCTTTTCATCATTTCAATTATCGCAAGATTGGCGCTCCAATAGGCGTCTTCATCCGTCATCTGCTGTTCAATGGGGTCTATACTCCCAAACAGCCAGTCCATAAAGGAAAGATCATCAGCCACATTTCTCATAAAAGACATATAAGAGTGGGTGTGGCAGTTAATCAGCCCCGGAATCACCAGTTTATCCCTGCCGTCGATAACCTTGTCCTGCACAAATCCACCCGGCGCGTCGCCGATAGCCGTGATTCTGTCCTTTTCAATATAAATACTGGTTTCCTTAATTACATCTTCCGTGCCCTGGGGCAAAACTGCCAGCGCATTTTTAATTACGATTCCCATAACAACCGCTTCCTTTCTCTCCCGCCTCTTCACTTTTCATTAAAATATTTCCATTGCTAAGACCGTCAAAACCTGTCCATCATGGATTTACAAGATTTCTGTCCTGTCCCGCAAGAAAAGCCTCTATATTCTTCGCCACTTCCTCTACCAGACGGATTCTGGACTCCCTGCTCGTCCATGACATATGAGGGGTAACGATTAGCCTGTTACTGTCCTTAATACGGGCAAGCGGATCCTCCTTCGCCATAGGCTCTTTTTCCAGAACATCTAATCCCGCCGCGGCGATCCGCTCTTCCATCAGCGCCTCATAAAGATCCTGCGTATTGACCACCGGTCCTCTGGCCACATTAATCAGCACCGCTGTTTTTTTCATCTTCGCCAGGGCATCCTTGTTGATCAGGTTTCTCGTCCTGTCGCTGAGAGGGCAATGGAGAGACAGAATATCGGATTTCCGTAAAAGAGCGTCAAGCTCTACTCTCTCGTAATCCGTACAGGTACTGTTGCCGGAGGCGGAATAGAAAATCACCTTACACCCAAAAGCCTCCGCTAAAGAAGCCACCCGGCGGCCTATGGTACCCATGCCGACGATCCCCCAAACCTTTCCCTCCAGCTCATCAAAAGCTCTGTCCAGATGAGAAAACCTTTCCTGCGCACTGTACGCACCCGATTTTACATATTGGTCATAATAAGCCAGCTTCTCCGTCAGCGCAAGCGCAAGCAAAATCGTGTGCTGTGCCACGGAGGAGGTACAGTAATTGACCACATTAGTCACTTTAATACCGCGGCTCTTGCAATACTCTAAATCTACATTATCAAAGCCCGTCGCGAACTGACAGATCAGCTTTACATTAGAAGCGTCCTTCAAGGTACTTTCGTTCAGCCGTACCTTATTTGCAATAATAATATCCGCGTCCTTTACCCGCTGCGCGGCATTTTCCGTCACCGTATTGGAATAACAGGTCACTTCTCCAAATTGCTCATAACAGCTTACATCAATGTCTGTTCCCACGCTATCTCTCTCTAATACCACTAACTTCATAATCACCATGTCCTTTCCGTACTCCAAATTCTGGCAGATGTACTGGATTTATTGTATCATGGCGGATAAGGGAATTCAATTTGAATTACCAGCTCTGAATCGCATCTTTAAACATAATAATTTTTTAGTCTCTCTATTTCCTTAAGCCTCTCTCTTAGCATTTTCTCCTCGCCCTCGAGCGTAGGAGCATAATACCTTTTACCAATTAAAGACTCTGGAAGGCATGTCATATCTGTTACTTTATTTACATTATCATGTGCATATTGATAACCTTTGCCATAATTAAGATCTTTCATAAGACCTGTGGTTGCATTCCTTAAATGCAAAGGTACAGGTTCAGCGATATGATCCACTGCATCCCGTTTTGCTGTCTCATATGCCACATATAATGCATTGGACTTAGGCGCCAGTGACATATATACAACGGCCTCGGTCAAATGAACGGTACACTCTGGCATTCCGATAAGATGACATGCCTGGTATGCAGCAATTGCAACTTCTAATGCTCTCGGATCAGCCAGCCCTACGTCTTCACTGGCAAATCTTGTTACACGTCTTGCAACATAAATTGGATCTTCCCCAGATTCCAACATTCTCGCAAGCCAGTATACTGCAGCGTCAGGATCTGAATTTCTCATAGATTTATGAAGAGCCGATATAATATTATAATGTTCTTCCCCCTTCTTATCATAGAGAAGCGATTTCTTCATTGTACATTGCTCAAAGGTTTCCTTTGTAATTATAATGCTGCCATCACTTTGGATATCCCCGTTCAGCACAATCATCTCCAGGGTAGAAAGTGCTGTTCTTGCATCCCCATCAGAAAATCCAGCGACTAATTCTAAAACATCCGGATCCATTTTAAGGTTCATATTTCCAAATCCATTTGGACTTTTAATGCACCGCTCAAGTAAATCTTTTATCTCATCTTCACTAAGTGCCTGTAACACAAACACCTTGCACCTTGATAAAAGAGCTCCGTTCACTTCAAAAGAAGGATTCTCTGTAGTTGCACCGATAAGAATAATACTTCCCTTTTCCACATAGGGTAAGAATGCATCCTGCTGGGCTTTATTAAATCTATGTATCTCATCTACAAACAGAACTGTGCGCTCACCATATCTACGACGATCCTCTGCCTGTTTCATGATTTCTTTTATCTCTTTAATGCCACTCGTCACCGCCGAAAATTCAACAAATTCTGCTTTAGTACGATTTGCAATAATTTTGGCAAGCGTTGTCTTTCCCACTCCTGGAGGTCCCCAGAAAATCATAGACGATATCTGATCGTTTTCTATTAATCTGCGAAGTACCTTCCCCTCACCGAGTAAATGCTTTTGTCCAACATATTCTTCTAAATTCGTAGGACGCATCTTCGCAGCCAGTGGCTGTGGTACTACTGCGTCAAATAAAGATATCTGTTCCATCATGCTTAACACCTCATCACGCTTTTAGAATACTATCAAGTGCCTCAGTCAAATTCTGATACGTTCTAGCATACTTTCTAAGCTTTCAATCTCTTTATCTGAAAATATTAGGGGTTAACAAATTGCTAACCGGAACAATAAAAAAGCGAATCAGATTTTCACAAATCATCATTGCTTTCAGCGTTTCACGGGGGAATCGAACCCTCAATTCGCCCTTAGGAGTCCACGTCTGGGATGTTCAATCCTATGCAGGAACACATCTATATGACCATCAAAGTCCTTATTTCACCAGCACTTTGAGGTTTTTATTTGTCCATACAAGATCAGAAGAGATTATAAGAAATTAATCAGATGTTTTTAGTCCATCTACTGCCTGTAAGCCGATTGCTGTATGCCAAGCATAACCTTTATCTCTTTTTCCTGGTTCTTTTTCTTCGATATATTCTTTAAATGGATCTCTTTCCATGCCGCATCTCCATAATCATAAAAGTAGATATTCAACCCAATATCTACTTTTGAATATCTACTTTTGAATGTCTACTTTTGAATGTCTACTTTTTATTTTATCATCATTATAAAATCTGTGCTATTCTTTTCTAAATCTCCTTCTTATAAAATGTATTCTCAAACAACTCAACATTTTTTTGACGATCCTCATCGATAATATGGCTATATACATCTGTAATCTGCCCTCAGGGAACGGAGCATAAAGAAATTACCAAGAATATTGCCAAAAAAGAAAAATTGCAGCAATGACTTATTCAATCATTGCTGCAAAAATGAACGTTCCTTGGGGGAATCGAACCCTCAATTCGCCCTTAGGAGGGGCGTGTTATATCCATTTAACTAAAGGAACCTATTTCAAACTATTATCCCGGATAATTAATATATCCCTGCATCCAGATAATACCTTTAAATCTTCTGCCGATCTGGGGTTCTCCATACAAATCCTGCTTATTGATACATATATCAAACAGCAGATCATTACAATTAAGGCGCATCACGTAAATTTCTTCCCCGGTGAGCCTATTGACCCGTAATGAAATATCCATAATTTCTCCCATCACCGAGTACTGATCACATTCAACCCCATAAGGCATAAAATACGTGTCTACCAGACTGAAAACATCTTCCGTCAAAATTTTCTTGGAAATAGCTGTGTAAGTATCCATATCCTCTAAAGTAAGACTTTCAATCGCTTCCTCATCACCCTTGCGGGCTGCGGCAATCAATTGATTTCTGTTCGTGGAAACTCTCTCTATTTTCCGCTTTTCTTTCTCGTTTTTACCAATCGGCAATATAATATTACCACAAATTGACAATCCTGACAATGTAAGAGTTGTTCCTTTAATAGGAAGCATATCCGAATACTGCGCTTTCACATAGGGAACCATATTTTGCAGATAAAAGATCAGGCTGACTCCTACCTTAATATCATCACAGATTCCCGCATAGGACTCTTTTTCCGCATGGCGTTCCACGGACACATCTTCACAGGAGCTTATCCCGGTGCCGCGCAGATAGGGATAGAAATAATCGTATGTAAATTTATCCTCCGCATCAAATTCGCCACAGACAGCAATTCCCAAATCCTCGGCAAAATCTTCACAAAATTCTGCGATTATGGTTTCCTCTCCATTGGACGTATAGGAACGATGCGTTGCATTTACAATAATATCTGTAATCAGCTTCTGCTGCTCCCGCCTATCAGTCAATTTGCTAAAACCAATAGCCCGCATAAACTTATGCAAAGATTTCACCTCCTCTGTGCAAAATATTTTTCTATTATAATTATCTGATCTCTGTCATTCCGCCCATATAAGGACGAAGTACTTCAGGAATACGGACAGAACCGTCAGCCTGTAAATTATTCTCTAAGAATGCGATTAACATTCTCGGCGGCGCAACTACCGTATTATTTAAGGTATGCGCAAAATACTTGCCGTCCTTACCGCTTACGCGTATGCGAAGTCTTCTTGCCTGCGCGTCCCCTAGATTGGAACAGCTTCCCACTTCAAAATATTTCTTCTGTCTGGGAGACCACGCTTCAACATCATACGACTTCACCTTCAGATCCGCCAAGTCGCCGGAACAGCACTCGATCGTCCTGACGGGAATATCCATAGAACGGAAGAGATCTACCGTATTCTGCCATAATTTATCAAACCACATAGGGGATTCTTCCGGCTTACAGACCACGATCATTTCCTGTTTTTCAAACTGATGAATACGATATACGCCTCTCTCCTCGATACCATGCGCGCCCTTCTCCTTACGGAAGCATGGAGAATAGCTGGTAAGAGTATGGGGAAGCTCTTCTTCCGGAATAATCGTATCAATAAATTTACCGATCATGGAATGTTCAGAAGTACCAATTAAGTATAAGTCTTCCCCTTCGATTTTATACATCATAGCGTCCATCTCGGCAAAACTCATAACGCCGTCTACCACCGCGCTTCTGATCATAAAAGGGGGCACGCAGTAGGTAAAGCCTCTGTTAATCATGAAATCTCTCGCATAGGCAAGTACCGCGGAATGAAGCCTTGCGATATCGCCCATCAGATAATAGAAGCCATTACCAGCGACGCGGCCTGCGGCATCCATATCGATTCCCTTAAACCTTTCCATAATCTCTGTATGATAAGGAATTTCAAAATCCGGAACCACCGGCTCTCCATATTTCTGAATCTCTACATTTTCAGAATCATCTTTACCGATGGGGACGGAAGGGTCTATGATATTAGGAATCGTCATCATATCCTTTTTAATTTTTTCACGAAGATCATTTTCCTTCTCTTCTAATGCGGCAAGCCTTGCCGCATTGGCAGCCACCTCCGCTTTCTTGGCTTCCGCCTCTTCTTTCCTGCCCTGCCCCATCAATGCGCCGATTTCCTTGGAAATCTTATTCCTGTTGGCACGGATTTCATCTGCTTCCTGCTGTGCTGCCCTGACCTCGGCGTCTAACGCGATGACTTCGTCTACCAGCCCAATCTTATTGTCCTGAAATTTCTTTCTGATATTCTCCTTAACCGCTTCAGGATTCTCCCTTAAAAATTTAATGTCTATCATGATAACCCTCTTTTCTGCGCACAGACGCAAATTGTTTTTACTCTATCACTTCTTCTATAAAAATATTATTTACCTGAACCAGATCTTTAATGACGTCCGTTTTGTTTCCTTTTCTATCCTTGGTAATACGGATAACCGGCCTGTCAGGAAATTCCTTATTCTGATACAGGACAACCCCTGTTTCTCCCTCGTTCGTCCTGACGATTGAACCGGCAGGATATACCGCGGTAAATTCCAAAAAGATATCGACTATCTCTCCGTCAAATTTTATATTTTTATAGGTTTTGAGATATTCTATTGCCTCATATACCTTTGCGCGTTCACAACCTATCCCGCAAATCATTTCGTCAAAGGCGTCGCAAACCTGTATAATGCGGCACTCCTTGGGTATCTCTGTTGCCCGAAGCGGATAACCCGAACCGTCAAGGCGCTCATGGTGATATAATATCATATTTTTACTGGCATTGGAAATCCAATTTTCACTGCGCAGCGCGGAATATCCATACACCGGATGTTTTTTATATTCTGCAAATTCCGTCTCGGACAGCTTGGACAAATTCTGGTTTTCATATTCAATGGTCAGATATCTCAGCCCCAGATCATGCAGCAGACAACTGACGCCAATATCATGTACCGTTTGCTGTGGAAGACCCATTTTTAAAGCTACGATAGTAGACAAACTACAAATACTGATTGAATGTTCATAGATATCTGAGCTTCTTCCTTTAATATCATATATTTTCTCTACCACTCCATCTTCTTCCAAAATATTGGTAATAATATGATCTGCCGTCTGGCACAATTCAATCAGTTCTTCGTTATGGCTATAAGTATGCTTCTCCAAAATATTTCTGACTTTAGATTTAAAGGTTTCTTCTACTTCTTCCCTAAGGATTACAACCGTCTTAGTATCCGGCTCATCTTCTTTAATATACACATCTTTAATATCCAGTTCCTTGAGCTTCTGAATATAATCCTGTTTCAGAGGAGTCCCTGTAGAAAGCAAAACCTGATATTCTGATGTGATAACATCTTTCGCCAGAATTTCGTTTCCTGTTAAGTCATCAACCTTACATATTTTCATTTGTTTTCCCTATCACACTTCCATTATTCTATCTCAATTCCCATAGCAATATCAAGTGCTTTCTTTTCCTCATCGCCCAGTGAG
Source organism: Clostridiales bacterium (assembly GCA_021199255.1). Taxonomy (GTDB): domain Bacteria; phylum Bacillota; class Clostridia; order Lachnospirales; family Lachnospiraceae; genus UBA3282. The sequence goes on from JAJQIK010000045.1 coordinate 45,522, forward strand.
ATATCACATAGTCCATTTTTGATCTCTTTTGTATAGGAATAACACCCTTCCGTACTATGTACTGAGTTTAAGATAAAACCATTATCATTCTCATCTAACAGGGCAAGCGAAAAACTCAGCTGACCGCCCATCTGATTAAATGCGTCATACTTCACAATTCCAATTTTCTGATAGGCATTTTCAAATTTCTTATACAGAGTTTGAATATCCTTCCGGTTCTTCTCTATGGAAACCTTTACAAACTTATTATCTTCATAAAGTCCCATAATATCTTTCTCTAAACTCCTGGCATTCCTGCCCGACATGAATTTTTTATATTTCTTAGACAGCTTACCAAGTCTGACTGTCTGTATAATCATTAGTATGATTAGGAGCAAAATAAAACCATAGGATATGATAAATAAATAGGTAAGATCTATATTTCCTAATCCCAATTGCTCTAATAAATTATAATTCATTTATCTTATGCCTTTCTACTTACTGTGAAAGTAATTCCGTAATTTTTTCCAAATCGTCATGATTATAAAATTCAATTTCAATCTTGCCAGCACCGTTTCCTTTAGAGGAAATAGCTACCTTAGTACCCAGAGACTGTTTTAATTTTTCTTCTATATCCTGATAAATAATATCAAGGCTCTTATCTTCTATGGTTTCTTTCTTAGGCTTCTCCGGCTTATTTAAACTCTTGACAAGCTTCTCCACATCACGCACGCTGAGTTTCTCGTCAAATACTCTCTGGGCAATCATGTACTGCTGTTCCGGGTCTTCAATGGAGATAAGAGCTCTGGCATGTCCCGTAGAAATCATATCGTCTATAATCATTTGCTGTACTTCATCGCATAATTTTAAAAGACGCATAGAATTTGTGACTGCCGTTCTGCTTTTCGATACTCTTTCCGCTATTTCGTCCTGTTTCAAATTAAACTCTGTCAAAAGCTTCTTATAAGCCTGCGCCTCTTCAATGGGATTCAAGTCCTCCCTCTGAATATTTTCAATCAAAGAAATTTCTACAATTTCCTGATCTGTATAATCGCGAATAATAACCGGAACCTCTTTCAATCCTGCAAGCTTAGCGGCGCGCCAGCGACGTTCACCGGCTATAATCTCATAATATGTTTTTCTATCCTGAACAAGAATAGGCTGCAATAATCCAAATTGTTTGATGGAATCAGCTAATTCCTGCAAAGCGTCTTCATCAAAATTTTTTCTCGGCTGTTCCCTGTTGGGTTCAACCATTGTAATTTTAACGATTGTCTCAGAACCCTTTTCATCATGGCCATTGTTTGACTGTGCCTGATTAGAATCTGACTTTGGTGCTGCTATAGGAATTAATGAATCTAATCCTTTACCTAAACCCCTCGCTGTTTTTGCCGCCATCTCCTATACATCCTTTCTATTAATTACTTCGTCCGCCAATGACATATATGCTTCCGCTCCCGCGGATTTTGGATCATACATATTAATAGGTATTCCGTAACTAGGTGCCTCCGCTAATCTGATATTTCTGGGTATTACCGTATTATATACATTTTGATTCAAATGATTCTTTACATTTTCCACAACCTGCATAGATAAATTTGTTCTGGAATCATACATAGTAAAGACTACGCCCTCCATATCGAGCTTGGGGTTTAATCTTTCTTTTACAAGATTTACAGTGTGAATTAACTGGCTTAATCCTTCCAGCGCGTAATATTCACACTGAATAGGCACCAGTACCGTATCCGCTGTTGTCATAGAGTTAATTGTCAAAAGATTTAATGACGGAGGACAATCAATAATAATAAAATCATACTTATCCTTCACCCAGTCTACTTCATTCTTCAATATGTATTCTTTCTTATCGACACCTATTAACTCAATCTCTGCTGCCGCTAAATTTACATTAGAGGGAATAATGGAAACTCCCGGAATCACATCATTTATAATACATTCATTAATAGAACATTCGCCTAATATCAATTCATAAATTGTATTTTCTAAATCATTCTTTTCAACACCAAAACCACTTGTCGTATTTCCCTGCGGATCAGTGTCAATTACCAGTACCCTTTTTCCCTTAGCTGCCAATGAAGCTGATAAATTAATAGATGTTGTGGTTTTACCAACTCCACCTTTTTGGTTTGCAACCGCAATTGTTCTTCCCATAATTTTTCTTACCTTTCGTTTTGTATTTCCGACAAAACATTCTCCCAGAGAACATATTTTTCATTCTTTTTCCGTCCGTTTACGATTATAACACTAAACCCTTGGAGAATCTATACAAAACTTTTGGCAATCATCTAATATTTATAATAAACAATGTTTCACGGACTAAATTTTGTATTTTATTATGTTTCACGGAACTCTTTTACAAGATATTGGGTCGTTATGTTTCACGTGAAACATTATCTTGTGTTTCTATTTTATATTTCAAACCAATGTTTCACGTGAAACATATCAAAAAAGCTTTATAATGTTATTTTTAATTGCAAATACTGCCGCCTGTGTCCTATCAGAAACATCAATCTTTTTAAAGATATTAGAAATATGATTTTTTACAGTTCTTTCACTGATACTCAAACTAGTAGCTATTTCTTTATTAGACATACCGTTGGCAACCTGAATCAATACCTCCAATTCTCTATTTGTGAGAGAATTAATTTTATCCTTATCAATATCCCTATTTACCAAACGGCTATTCAGAGCAGGAATCAGACTGGACTGTATATAGTTTTCACCTTTACAGACTAATTGGATTGCCCTTTTTAATTCAGATGATTCGGAATCCTTTAATATATAGCCATCTACTCCAATATCAACAGCCTTTAACAGATATTCCAATTCATTATGTACAGTTAATATGAGAACTTTCACCGCGGATTTTTTTTCTTTTAATTCCTGTAATACTTCTATTCCGTTTTTTTCCGGCATATTAATATCCAGCAATAATACGTCCGGCGAAAGAGTTTCCAGCTTTTCTAAACATTCCTTACCATTGGACGCCTCCGCGATTACTTCTATACTCCCATCAAATTCTAATAGCTGTTTGATTCCCTCACGTATCAAGCTGTGATCATCTGCTATCATTACCTGTATTTTCATGAATCTCCTCCATAATCCGTGGAACTTCTATTTTAATAAAAGTTCCGTTTTCCGTATTTATTTCAATTTTACCATTTAAAAAGAATACTCTTTCTCTGATAACAGATAATCCAAAATGCTTATCCTTTTTTAAAGCTTTATCAATATCGAATCCAATTCCATTATCTTGAATCAATATTTCATATATATTTTCCTTACTTGTAAGGTTAACTTTTATTTCATCACCCTGGGAATGTTTTATGGAATTTTGCACACATTCCTGTATGATACGGTAAATAGCAATAAGTACGATTTCTACTTCAGGAGGATAAGAACTAAAATTGATATCCTCTATTTCCGCCGTGATTTTAAATTTTTGTTCCTGATTTAACATCAACAACATTTTTTCTATCGTTTCCTTTAATCCAAGATCATCAAAGGACATAGGTCTTAAATCAAAGATACTGTTTCTAATATTCTCAATTACTTTACGAAGATTCTTTTCAATCGTAGCCAACTCTAATTTAGCCCTAATAGGATCTTTATCAATATAGAGAGAACATAACTCCGTCTTATGAATTAAATGAGTAAGGTCTTGTAAGGAGCTGTCATGTAAATCTCTGGCAATCCTCTGTCTTTCTCTCTCCTGTACTTCCAAAACAGAGAGTTGTTTCACGTGCAACAAAAAGGAATCATCAGACATTTCTTTTAAAATCCTGCAATTTTTCTGATTCATACTACCCCATTTCTGAGCTAAAAACACCGATACGACCTATCATAACAGTTTACTACGAAGAAATAAATGCAAAGAAATTTTCTGCTTGCGCTCATTATATCATCATATACTGATTTTTTATAGGGGAATTTTGATAGAGCAAAAGGTTTTATTTGTAATCGACTAAAATATCCCGTATAATAAAAGTCATAAGGATACTTAAAACATTTACAGGAAAGGTATGTCTCTATATGAATAAAAAGATTACAACAACTGCCTTATTGGCAGGTTCTTCCATCGCCGCTATTCATATGATAAATCGTATCCATTCTTCTCTGTGCACTGTTAAAAATCTATTGAGCAATTCAGAGAATTATTTTTATGAATGGCGCTTCGGCAATATCAGATATCAGAAAAAGGGAAGCGGCAGCCCTCTCTTACTTGTACATGATTTGACAGTTGGCAGCTCCAACTATGAATACCACAGGATCATTAATAATCTGACTGCCAGGCACGAAGTATATTCCCTTGATCTGCTGGGCTATGGTTTATCCGATAAGCCATCTATAACATACACCAATAATCTATACGAACAGTTAATCTGCGATTTTGTTAAAAATATTATTAAAAGGAAAACCTCTGTCATCGTAACAGGAGAGTCCGTACCCTTTATTATTATGGCATGCCATAATAATCCTGAAATTTATAATAAAATTATATGTATCAATCCGCAAAATCTTTATTTGCAAAATCAGATTCCATCTAAACAGACGAGCTTATTAAAATTTTTATTTGAAACGCCTATTCTCGGAACCTTTATTTATCATATACTGGCAAATAAGCATACCATAGAAAAAGCCTTCAAGGAGGAATGGTTCTGCCGTCCGGAGGAAGTAAAGGAAAAATATATCTACAATTATCTGGAAGCCGCCCATCTTGGCAGATACAATGCAAAATACGCGTTTGCAAGCTATGTCGGTAAATACATGAACATGAATATTATTCATGAGTTAAAGGAAATCAATAACAGTATTTTAATCATAGGCGGAGAAAAAGAACAGGATATAGAGATTATCATTGAAAATTATAAATATTATAATCCCGCGATTGAGGAGGTATTGATACCTAATACCAAACACCTTCCCCAATTAGAGTCACCGGACGATATCTTAGAACAGGTTCATATGTTTCTTTAAAATTATTTTAATGGGTCCTTTGCGGCAAGTCCTGCTTTGCGCGGGTACTGATTAGGAGTTTCCCTGCATTTCCGAATCACCAGCAGATTTCTGTAAATGTCGGAATGAGGAATCATAAATTCAATAGAATCTTCTATCCTTCCGCCCAAAATAGAAACTGCGTGTTCCGCTGCCAATCTTTCTTCCGTAATTTTTTCTGATTTATAAGAAATAAAAAGTCCTCCTGTTTTCACATAGGGAAGACAATATTCAGATAACGTAGAAAGATTGGCAACCGCCCTGGATACACATAAATCATACTTTTCTCTTAATCTTCCTTTTTTGGCGAAATCCTCCGCTCTGCCATGGATAGCCTCAATCTCCTCCAATGCAAGTTCTTCTATGACCCCCTGTAAAAAATGAACTCTTTTATTCAGGGAATCCAAAAGCGTCACCTTTAAATTTGGAAAAGCAATTTTCAGCGGAATACCGGGAAAACCCGCGCCCGTTCCAATATCGATCAGCATCACGGGCTTTGTAACGTCATAGGCTTTTATCAGCGAAAGACTGTCGATAAAATGCTTCTTCAGCACTTCCTCAAAATCTGTAATCGCCGTCAGGTTCATGACCTGATTCCACTGAACCAGCAACTCATAATAAATCATAAATTGTTTCATCTGCTTCTCACTGAGAGTAATTTGCAGTTCTTCCAGATCTTTGATAAAGGAATCCAGCAAATATTTTCCTAAATCGATATTTCTCATCATTGATTTCCTTCCTGTTTCCAATGTTCCAAATAAACTAAAAGTACCGAAATATCAGCCGGGGATACGCCGGAAATCCGGGACGCCTGTCCCACCGATACAGGCTTGTAAGCAATAAGCTTCTGCCTTGCCTCCAAACGCAGGGAACTGACGTCATTATAATCCAACTCAGGCGGTATACGTTTTCTCTCCATCTTTTTATACTGTTCTACCTGACGAAGCTGTCTTTCAATATAACCTTCATATTTAATCTCAATTTCTACCTGTTCAACTACATCATTAGGAAAAGGTTTCCGCTTTGGATCGATTTCAGACAGTATTTCATAGGACAATTCCGGACGACACATTAATTCCGCCAAATTTGTGCCTGTTTTAAGAGCCGCGCTTCCATGAGCAGTCAAAAATTCCTGATTTTCTCTGGCCGCCCCGATCACCGTATTCTTTAAACGCTCAATTTCCTGATCAATCGCTTTCTTTTTACGAATAGTGGCCTCATACAACTGGTCGGAAACAAGCCCAACCTCATGACCGATTCGGCGAAGCCTCAAATCCGCATTATCCTGACGGAGTAAAAGTCTGTATTCAGCTCTGGAAGTCATCATTCGATAGGGTTCAAAATTTTCCTTAGTTACCAGATCATCGATTAAAACACCGATATAAGCCTGAGAACGATCTAATATAACAGGCTCCTTTCCTAAAATAGAAAGCGCCGCATTAATACCGGCAATTAATCCCTGAGCCGCCGCTTCTTCATAACCGCTGCTGCCGTTAAACTGTCCGCCGCTGAAAAGCCCTTTGATATTTTTAAACTCCAAAGAAGGATATAATTGTCTCGGATTAATACAGTCATATTCAATGGCGTAAGCGTTTCTCACAATCTTACAGTTTTCCAGTCCCGGCACCGTTCGATACATGGCGAGCTGAACGTCTTCCGGGAGAGAAGAGGACATACCTCCTACATACATTTCATTGGTATGTAATCCCTCCGGTTCAATAAAAACCTGATGTCTCTTCTTATCTGCAAACTTTACCACCTTATCTTCAATCGAGGGACAATATCTTGGTCCCGTTCCCTCTATAATTCCCGCGTAAATAGGGGAACGGTCAAGATTAGCCCGAATAATCTCATGAGTTTTCTCATTCGTATAGGTAAGCCAGCAGGAAGCCTGGTCGATCTGTACGTCCTCCGGATTTGTAGAAAAGGAGAAAGGAACTATCCTCTCATCGCCAAACTGTTCTTCCATCTTAGTAAAATCAATGGAGCGTTTATCCATTCTCGCCGGGGTTCCCGTCTTAAATCTTCTCATTTCAACTCCCAGGCTAAGAAGGGAATCCGTTAAATGATTGGCAGGCTGCAATCCGTTAGGTCCGGTATAGGTAATGGCCTCTCCGCAAAGACATCTTGCCTTCAGATAAGTTCCCGTACAGAGAATTACCGCTTTACATTCATAAATTGTCCCGGTAAAGGTTTTGACGCCTGTTATTTTTCTGGCGGCAAGACCAGAATCAGAACGATCCTCCTTTCGGCTCCCTTCTGAAACAGAAATCCCATAATCCTCAGTCAGAAGCTCACAAACCTCCGCCTGCTTTATCGTCAAATGCTCTTGATTTTCCAAAACCTTACGCATGGCTCTGGAATACTCCGCTTTATCCGCCTGAGCACGCAGGGAATGAACAGCCGGCCCTTTAGACCGGTTCAACATCTTGGACTGTATAAAGGTTTTATCAATATTTTTCCCCATTTCACCGCCAAGAGCGTCTATTTCACGCACCAAATGTCCCTTGGAAGTCCCGCCCACATTGGGATTACAGGGCATCATCGCTATACTGTCTATACTGACCGTAAAAATTACGGTCTCTAATCCAAGCCGCGCGCACGCCAGCGCGGCTTCACACCCCGCATGACCCGCGCCTACCACACATACGTCTACCTTTTCTCTTACTTCCGACATCATAACCTCATTTCCGAGCGGCTATCGTAAATCTGTCCACCCTCACCACTTTATTATTTACCCATACAAAATTTAGAGAAAATCTCATTAATCAAATCTTCTCCCACTTCTTCTCCTATAATAGTACCAAGAGACGCATAAGCGCTCATCAAATCTATGGAATAAAAATCCTCCGGCATATTCCTTTCCAGACTTATCCTGACCTGAAGCATACTGTTTACAGCGTCGCGGATTGCTTCCTTATGCCGTATACTTGTAATATAAACTTCATCATTATAGGATATTTTTCCATGAAAAAACATATCCTTAATCAATTCCGTTAAAACGCTTATTCCACTTTCCTCTTTTGTGGAAGTCTTTATCACCTTTCCATTTTTTATAAAAGGCTGTCCTGAAACAGTATGAATCATCTGATATAACTTTTCTTCACTTACAACCTCGTTCAGATCTGATTTATTAAGAAGGATAATTACATTTTTATCCTGAATCATCTTGATAATCTGCCTGTCGCTCTCATCTAAATTTACGGAAGAATCTACCACATATAGAATTAAATCTGCGTCTTTTGTAATACTCTTTGCCTTCTCCACGCCGATTTTTTCTACCAAATCCTCCGTATCCCTGATACCGGCAGTATCAATCATATTTAGAGTAATTCCGTCAAGGGATATGGTTTCCTCCAGAGTATCTCTTGTAGTTCCGGCAACCTCCGTCACAATAGCCCTCTCTTCACCCATCAATCTATTTAATAAGGAAGATTTTCCCGCGTTGGGCTTGCCCACAATTACCGTATGAATACCTTCCTTTAACATTCTTCCGTTATCAGCGGAGTCTAATAACTGATTCAATTCTTGGATGATAGAATCTGTCTTAGCGGATAATCTGCTATGATAACCGTCCAGACTAATATGCTCCGGGTCGTCCAAGGCGGATTCAATAAAGGCGATTTCATATAAAATTTCTTCTCTTAAGCCTTTTATTTTATCGGATACGGAGCCTTTTAACTGCTGCACGGAGGATTGCAGGGCAAATTCATTCTTTGCGTGAATAATATCCATCACAGCTTCCGCCTTTGCCAAATCAATTCTCCCATTTAGAAAAGCGCGTTTGGTAAATTCCCCCGGCTCGGCAATCCTTGCCCCTGAAGCTGCCACGGCGGAAAGTATCTCCCGCATCATAAGAACTCCCCCATGACAGTTAATCTCCACAGTATCCTCTCTGGTATAACTCTTTGGTTTTTTCATCACGGAAACCATAACTTCATCAAGAACAGATTCATCATCTTTCACAATCAATCCATAATGAATCGTATGAGACTTATATTCTGATAAAACCCTTTGACGCTTCACGTTTCTATATATTTTATCCACAATATCGATTGCGTCGTCTCCGCTGACTCTGATAATCCCTATACCGGAATCAGACATCGCGGTTGCAATCGCGGCGATCGTATCTGTTTTCATATAAAATAACCTTCTCACATATTTAAAAAATAATTTCTATAGGCAGGTACAAAACCTATCTTTTATATTACAATCATTTTCTATAACAATCCAGTCATATCTTCAAATTTTATAAACAGGAAACGACAGGAATCTTTCTCATACAGATTCCTGCCGTTTCATTTTAATCAAATATATTCTCTCTCAATACAATCAATCTGAAATTTTATCAAAATTCCTGTCCGTTCTTCTCTCTCCCTTATCGTACTTCTTTAACGCAACCACCACATGTCTGAAGGGTTCGTCTCCCTCGCTGTAGGTCGTAACATATTTATCATTTTGAAGAGCGGAATGAATGATTCTTCTTTCATACGGATTCATAGGCTCTAAAGAAACTGATCTCTTTGTTCTTTTTACCTTATAAGAAATATTTTTAGCCAGATTCTCCAAAGTTTCTCTTCTTCTCTGGCGATAATTTTCCGTATCAACCTTGACTCTGATATAATTTTCCACATTCTTATTTACTACTAAAGATACCAGATACTGCAAGGAATCCAAGGTCTGTCCTCTTTTTCCAATTAATACGCCCATCTCGTCGCCGTTTAAATCGATATCCATGGAATAATTGTCTTCATCATATTTTACATCAACTACCACGGTAAGATTCATTGCCTCAAATACATCTTTTAAGAAATCCTTAGCGGTATCTTCTACGGAAGACTTTACCCTCGCCTTAATAACGGCGGGTTTAGAACCGATTCCCAAAAATCCTGAAGAACCCTCCTCTACTACTTCATATTCTAATTTATCGCTTGTCACGGTTAATCTCTGACATGCTTCCGTGATCGCATCGTTAACGGTTTTAGCTGATACTTCTATAAATTCCATTTTTTCTTCCTCCTATTATTTCTTATTATTCTTTTCATTGTACTGTCTCACCATATTAGCCTTAGACATCATACTGCCCGGCTTTGCATTTTGATTATAATATTCCGTAGATTTCCTGATTTCTTCTTCTCTCTCTTCACGGGTCATGGAAGGCTTAGAAGAAGTATTGGAAGCAGAATTTACTTTCTTGGTATTCATATTGGCATAAGAAGACATCTGCGCCGCTTTAACGCCTGCCTTTTCCATTTTTTTCTTAGCCTTGGCTTCGTTCTTCTTAATAACCTCATCTAAATCCATCTTATCGATATGTCTGTTAATCAACACCTGCTGTATACTTCTGACGATTGCGCCTGCCACCCAGTAAAGACCCATACCTGCCGGCAATGTAAAACAGAAAATTGCCGACATAATTGGCATCATCATATTCATGGTTTTCATGGACTGCATCATGGCCGCCTGACTATCGTTTGCGTTAGCGTTATTCTGCTGGGTTTCCTGCTGCGGCATTAATTTAACATTAATCCACTGCGTAACGGCAGATAAAACAGGAATAATAAGCGCCGCCAGCATCATTCCATAAGAACCGGAATGATAGGATTCACTCATGGTAAAAAAGGGTGAATTGGAAATATTTAAACCCAGAAAATTATTATATTGATCTAATAAGCTAAGGGTATGATCCACATCGGCGGACAGGGAAGAAAACTGTTCCTTAAGGCTGAGCCATTCCGTAGTCGAAGCCTTATTTAACACATCAATATAAGTATTCTGGATATAAGTAGTAACGCCGCTTACAAAGTTCTCATTACTAAACTGCTTCGCGTAAGCGCTGGCGCTGGAAAAAGTCTGTAAAAACTCAGCGCTTCCCTCCTGCTCAATCAGCTTGTCTACCAAAGGAAAAAACGCTTCCTTAATCTTGCCTACATAGGCGGGCATATTATAAATAACCCGATATAAAGCAAACAAAATAGGCATCTGAATCAATAACTGAATACAGCTTCCGGAAGGAGATACGCCGTACTTGGCATAAACAGCTTTCGTCTCCATATTCATAGCCATCATGGAATCATTGTCTTTTTTATTCTTGTACTTATTCTGAATCGCCTGAATCTCCGGATTCATTTTAGCAGATAACTTAGAAAATTTCTGCTGTCTGATTGTAAGAGGCATCAAAAGAAGATATATTACAATTGTAAATAAAATAATGGCAAGCCCGGTATTAGGAATACCGATCTTATCCAATACATAGAAGATGCCCTCCATAATATAACCCAGAAGCTTTGCAATAGGCCCAAGAATTTTGCCGGACTCCTGAGTCAATAAAATATATGACACTATCATTTACCTCCTTAAAACTATGCTTCCCTGATCCCTGTCAGGGAACCGGATCATAACCGCCTTTTGAAAAAGGATTACATCTGCATATTCTCCAGGCGGCGAGCATACCGCCCTTTAAGGCTCCGTATTTCTCTACCGCTTCCAGCCCATATTCTGAACAGCTTGGGTAATAAGGGCACTTTGTACTTTTCATAGGAGAAATATACTTTTTGTAGAATTTAATAAGACAAATCAGTAACTTTTTCATATCAATTTCTAATGTTCCTCACCATAACAATCAATTTGAGTAATATGATGAAGCTTTGAAAGATGTAACAACGCGCTTTCTATTTCCGCATATCTTACGAAAGCCGCGCTTTTTCTCGCAACGACTACTATATCTAAACCACTATTAAATATATTTTCATGTAGTCGGTAACTCTCTCTCACCAGTCTGGCAAACCTGTGTCTTACCACGCTGTTGCCTACTTTTTTACTGGCGGATATTCCCAGTCTGTTTCTATTCGTGTTGTTTTCCAAGACATACATTACTAAATATTTGTTGGCATAGCTTTTGCCGTTTCTATAAACATTCTGGAAATCACAATTTTTTTTCAGGGATTCCGAAAATATCATTTTTAAACCGTACCTTTCCAACAGGTCTATTTACTGTAAAAAGTAAATTTCAATATTTACGGAGAAAAAAAGGCCACATAAATGCGGCCTATGCTGATAATTTCTTTCTTCCTTTCGCACGTCTTGCGGCTAAAACCTTTCTTCCTCCCGGAGTACTCATTCTAGCTCTGAAGCCATGAACCTTAGATCTCTGCCTCTTTTTAGGCTGATAAGTCATTTTCATTCCGATGCACCTCCTTCATACGAACCTTAACACTTATATAAGGTAAACATATTTTATTCATTTTGGGAAAACAACAGTTTGATTATATATAATTAGGAAAGAAACGTCAAGTAAATCCTCTCATTTTTTCCCGCAAAAAAGGCTAAAAAATCAAAAACTACTTATCCGCTTTACATAAATATATCCACAAAATGTGTATAACTTGTAGATAACTCCTTAATAAGATGTTTATAAAATCATTTTTTACCATAAATATCAATATTGTTAATGTTAATCATTCATTACGAAAGTTATGCACATTGATAAAAAACAGAAAAAAAGATATGTAAACCTGTTGATAACTTATGTGAATCCATGTGGACAACTTATGAATTGAATTTTTAGAATATTTATATTATTATATATGGTAGGATATTTTCGACGGATACGTTATATTAAGAAAATGAGGTTCTGGAGTAAATGGATTCTATCAAAGAAAACTGGAATTTAATCAAAGAAACGCTGCGGAAGGAATATGAGCTTTCCGATATTTCCTATTCCACATGGATAGAACCATTGGGATTTTATCAGGTCAAGGATAATGTCGTAACTATTTTAATCCCTTCCGACCAGGCTCATGCCCTTAATTATATTTCTTCTAAATATAAAAGCTTCTTCCAGGTTACCATTTCCGAAATGATGAACCATACCTATGATATTACTTTCATTTTGGAAAAAGACGTTAATCAAGCTACATCTGAGCATACGGCGTCTTCTAATCCTGCTTATACTATGAAGTATGAAAACGCCAACCTGAATCCTAAATATAAATTCGATACTTTTGTAGTAGGAAGTAATAATAAGCTGGCACATTCCGCTTCTCTGGCGGTAGCGGAATCTCCCGGACAGGTATATAATCCTCTCTATATATATGGAGGAGCCGGCCTTGGCAAAACCCACCTGATGCATTCCATCGGGCATTTTATTCTGGAACAAAATTCCGATATGAAGGTGCTATACGTTACCTCCGAAAATTTTACCAACGAAGTAATCGACTGTATCAGGAGCGGAGACGCTATCAAAATGAACAAATTCAGAGAGAAATACAGAACGGTGGACGTGCTTCTGATCGACGACGTACAATTTATCATCGGCAAGGAAAGCACCCAGGAAGAGTTTTTCCATACCTTCAATACCCTTCATTCCGCGGGAAAACAGATTATTCTTTCTTCCGATAAACCGCCGAAAGATATGGAAACTCTGGAGGAAAGATTCCGTTCCCGGTTCGAATGGGGACTGATTGCAGATATACAGCCGCCTGATTATGAAACCAGAATGGCAATTCTTAAGAAAAATGCGGAAATCTACCAGAAAGAGATCGACGACGAAGTATTAAAATATATTGCCGAAAATATTAAATCTAATATCAGGGAATTAGAGGGAGCTTTTAATAAAATCATAGCCTTCTCTAAATTAAATAAGGTAGACATTACTCTTTCCTACGCGGAAGAAGCCCTTAAGGACGTCATTTATCCGGACAAGCCCAAGGAAATCACTCCTTCTCTTATTATAGATGTGGTGGCGGAACACTTTGGCGTTAAAGCCGAGGATATTACCTCCAAAAAGAGAAACTCGGAATTTGTGCTGCCAAGACAGGTCGTTATGTTTTTATGCAGAGAGCTTACCGCAACCTCTCTTGCCAATATAGGCAGACTTCTTGGTAAGAAAGACCATACTACCGTTATCCACGGTATTAATAAAATAACGGAAGAAATGGCTTCCAATGAAGAACTCAGGAATAAGATAGAAATTATTAAAAAGAAAATCAATCCTGCCTGATGTTGATAAATCAAAAGTTATTATGAAGTTATCCTGAGTTTTTCACATGTTAAACGTTTTCTTTTTTATTGAAAAATAGTATAATAAATAGGGTTATACACATATCAACACCTATTATTATGATGATTACTAAATTATTATTAAATAAATAACTGATATGGCTGCCCAACATGGTTCATTATGGAAGAAAGGAATTTATACACATATGAAAATTGTATGTACAAAATCAAATCTCTTAAATGGCGTACAGATTGTATCCAAGGCTGTTCCGAATAAAACGACAATGTCTATTTTAGAGTGTATTCTTGTAGATACCAGAAATGGCGAGATTAAACTGACCGCCAACGACATGGAGCTGGGAATCGAGACAAAGATCGACGGAGAGATTATCAGCAAGGGAATGATTGCCCTGGACGCCAAAATTTTTCTCGAAATTGTGAGGAAGCTTCCCGATAATGATATTACCATAGAGACGGACGATACCTGTAAGACGACGATTACCTGTGAAAAAGCCAAGTTTAATATTATCGGTAAGTCGGGAGAGGATTTTTCCTATCTTCCTGATATTGAAAAAAATGAGTCCGTTGTAGTTTCACAGTTTACGTTAAAGGAAGTGATCAGGCAGACTATTTTTTCGATTGCCGATAATGATAATAATAAGCTGATGACAGGAGAACTGTTTGATATTAACGACGATACCTTAAAGCTGGTATCTCTGGACGGCCATAGGATATCAATCAGAAAGATTTCCCTGAAGGATCGTTACGAAAATATCAAAGTAGTGGTTCCCGGCAAAACGCTTAGCGAGGTAAGTAAAATTCTTCCGGGGGATATGGATAAGGACGTCAATATTTTCTTTACGGATAAACATATTTTGTTTGAGTTTGACAATACGGTTGTCGTTTCCAGATTAATCGAAGGGGAGTATTTTAAAATCGATCAAATGCTTTCCAGCGATTATGAGACGAAAGTTAAAATTAATAAAAAAGAGCTGTTAAATTGTATTGACAGGGCGACGCTTCTGGTAAAGGAAGGAGATAAAAAGCCTGTTATTATCAATATCACGGACGCTTCCATGGAGCTTAAAATGAATTCTACGGTTGGAAGTATGGACGAGGAAATCGATATTGATAAAGAGGGCAAGGATCTGATGATCGGATTTAATCCTAAATTTTTAATTGACGCTCTTCGCGTAATCGATGACGAAGAGGTGGATTTGTATATGGTGAATCCGAAGGCTCCCTGTTTTATCAGAAACGCGGAAGAAAGTTATATTTATCTTATTTTACCGGTTAATTTTACGACGGTGAATTAAAAGATTCTATAACGCTATTAATGATATTTAGTGTTAAAAATCACATTGATATGCTGATTTTTAACAATCCTCTGGAAGAGGATTTGGCTATTTGTTGCTTTCGCTCAGAAACAAATAGCCCTGATGGCAGACGAGAAACCGCCTGCGCGGATTTCTCGCCGCCGCTTCGTAACAAGTTGCTCAGAAATGGTGATTAAAATGTGAAAAATAAGGAATAAGATTGGAATATTATGGAAATCATAACAATACGGGACGAATTTATCAAGCTTGGCCAGGCAATAAAATTAGCGGGACTTGTTGAATCGGGCGTGGACGCGAAGATCAGGATTCAGGAAGGTTTCGTGAAGGTGAACGGCGAAGTGGAATTGCAGCGCGGTAAAAAGATTTATCCGGGTGATGTAATAGAATTTGACGGACAACAGGTTAAGGTAGAAAACTGATGATCATAAAATCATTGGAATTAGCAGATTTTAGAAATTATGATTCCTTACATATTGATTTTAGCAGTGGAACTAATATATTATATGGCGACAACGCCCAGGGTAAGACTAATATTTTAGAGGCTATTTATTTATGTGCCACTACGAAATCACATAAAGGAAGTAAAGACAGGGATATTGTTAATTTTAACAAAGAGGAATCCCATATCAGGGTTTATCTGGAAAAAGACGGTTTGGATATGAGAATCGATATGCATCTGCGCAAGAGTAAAACAAAGGGGATTGCAATCGATGGACAAAAAATAAAAAAGGCGGCTGAGCTTCTTGGTTTATTAAATGTGGTTTTCTTTTCTCCGGAGGATCTGAGTATTATCAAAAACGGACCTGACAAGAGAAGAAGATTTACGGATATGGAATTATGTCAGTTAGATCAGTTTTATCTGTATAATCTGAATCATTATAATAAAATAGTAAATCAGAGGAACAAGCTTCTTAAGGATATGTATTTCAATCCTTCTCTGAGAGATACCTTAAATATCTGGGATTCCCAGCTAATATCTTACGGCAGCAAAATTATAGAGAGAAGACAGGCCTTCGTAGGACAGCTCAACGAGATTATCTATGATATCCACAGGAAATTATCAGGCAACAGGGAGGAACTGCTGATCCAATATGAACCTGCGATTTCTATAGAGGATTATGCAAAAGCGCTTTCTGAAAGTCAGGATAAGGATATTAAATTAAAACAGACTACGGTTGGTCCTCACAGAGATGATTTTTCATTTATGGTAGGGAATATCGATATCCGTAAATTCGGTTCCCAGGGCCAGCAAAGGACAGCCGCCTTATCTTTAAAATTATCAGAAATAGAGCTTGTTAAGAAAATAACCAAAGATAATCCCATATTATTATTAGACGACGTATTGTCGGAGCTTGACAGTAACAGACAAAATTATCTTTTAAGCACTATTGGAGATATTCAGACGATTATTACTTGTACCGGCCTGGACGAATTTATCAATAACAGATTTGAAATTGATAAAGTTTTTCAGATAGACAACGGTAAAATAATAGGTAATTCGGAGTTAGGGAAAGGCGAGGTTCACAATGGCTAACGAGTACGGAGCAGATCAAATACAGATTTTGGAGGGTCTTGAAGCGGTAAGAAAAAGACCCGGTATGTATATTGGAAGTACTTCCGTAAGAGGTCTTCATCATTTGGTATATGAAATTGTGGATAATTCCGTAGATGAAGCATTGGCGGGATTTTGCGATACGATTTGCGTGACCATTAATCAGGATAATTCTATTACAGTTGTAGATAATGGTCGTGGTATTCCTACAGGCATTAACCACAAAGCGGGTATTCCTGCGGTTGAGGTAGTATTTACGATTCTTCATGCCGGCGGTAAATTTGGCGGCGGAGGATATAAGGTTTCCGGCGGTTTGCACGGCGTAGGCGCTTCGGTTGTAAACGCTCTGTCCGACTGGCTGGAGGTAGAGATATGCTCTGAAGGCAAGATTTATAAGCAGCGTTATGAGAGAGGCCATGTCTGTTATCCTCTGAAGGTGACAGGGGAATGTGAGCAGGACAAGACAGGTACGAAGGTTCATTTTAAGCCCGACGCTACTATTTTTGAAGAAACGGTATATGATTTCGATATTTTGAAGACAAGGCTTCGCGAGACGGCCTTTTTAACAAAGGGTCTTAAAATTGTCCTGGAAGATGTCAGGGAAGAGAAGGAACAAAAGAAGGAATTTCATTACGAGGGCGGTATTAAGGAATTTGTTACATATCTGAATAAAAGCAAGGAAGCGCTGTATGATCAGGTGATGTATTTTGAGGGTACAAAGAACGGCGTTTACGTGGAAGTGGCGTTACAGCATAACGATGCTTTTAATGAAAGCGTTTATTCTTTTGTCAATAATATTAATACGCCGGAGGGCGGTACGCATCTGATAGGATTTAGAAACGCTTTAACCAAAACCTTTAATGATTATGCCAGAAATAATAAGCTGTTAAAGGACAGCGAACCGAATTTATCCGGCGAGGATATCCGGGAAGGCCTTACCGCCATTATCAGTATTAAGATTGAAGACCCTCAGTTTGAGGGACAGACCAAACAAAAGTTAGGAAATTCTGAGGCGAGAGGAGCTGTCGATAGTGTTGTAAGCGAGCAGCTTACTTATTTTCTGGAACAAAATCCCGCGATCGCCAAGATTATCTGCGAGAAATCTATTTTGGCGCAGCGCGCAAGAGAAGCCGCCAGAAAAGCGAGAGATCTTACCCGCCGTAAAACGGCGTTGGAGGGAAGCTCTCTTCCCGGTAAGCTGGCGGATTGTTCCGATAAAGATCCTAAAAACTGCGAAATTTATATCGTAGAGGGAGATTCCGCAGGCGGTTCCGCCAAGACGGCAAGAAGCCGCGCTACACAGGCTATTCTTCCTCTGCGCGGTAAAATATTAAATGTAGAGAAGGCAAGGCTTGATAAAATATATGCCAATGCGGAGATTAAGGCGATGATTACTGCCTTTGGTACTGGTATTCATGATGATTTCGATATCAGCAAGCTTCGTTATGATAAGATTATTATTATGACGGATGCAGATGTGGACGGCGCCCATATCGCTACGCTTATGCTTACGTTTATC
Organism: Clostridiales bacterium; assembly: GCA_021199255.1. Lineage (GTDB taxonomy): Bacteria > Bacillota > Clostridia > Lachnospirales > Lachnospiraceae > UBA3282. The sequence goes on from JAJQIK010000045.1 coordinate 63,922, forward strand.
TACCGTTTTATGCCGGAGCTGATTAAACAGGGACACGTTTATCTGGCAAAGCCGCCCTTGTATAAATTAGAGCGTAATAAACAGATTTGGTATGCCTACAGCGATGAAGAACTGGAAAAGATTCTGGCGCAGGTAGGACGGGATCAGAATAATAAGATTCAGCGTTATAAAGGGCTTGGTGAAATGGACGCAGACCAGCTTTGGGAAACGACCATGGATCCGGAAAAGAGGATTCTGCTTCGGGTTAATATGAACGAAGAGGAAGAATCGGAAGTGGATCTTACTTTTAATACCCTGATGGGCGATAAAGTAGAGCCAAGACGGATTTTTATTGAAGAAAATGCGAAATTCGTTAAGAATTTGGATATTTAAGTCTGAGAGAGGACAAGTTAATGGACGATCAAATTTTTGATAAGATAGAGGAAGTCGATTTAAAGAAGAAGATGGAGGATTCTTATATCGATTATGCCATGAGCGTTATCGCCGCCCGTGCGCTTCCTGACGTAAGAGATGGATTAAAGCCTGTACAGCGAAGGGTTTTATATTCCATGATTGAATTAAATAACGGCCCTGACAAGCCTCACAGAAAAAGCGCGCGTATCGTAGGTGATACGATGGGTAAATATCATCCTCACGGCGACAGCTCTATCTATGGCGCCCTGGTTAATATGGCGCAGGAATGGTCTACCCGTTATCCGCTTGTAGACGGTCATGGAAATTTTGGTTCCGTGGACGGCGACGGCGCTGCGGCGATGCGTTATACAGAGGCAAGGCTCAGTAAAATTTCCATGGAGCTTCTTGCCGATATCAATAAGGATACGGTGGATTTCGTACCGAATTTTGACGATACGGAGAAAGAGCCTACCGTACTTCCCAGCCGTTATCCGAACCTTCTTGTAAACGGAACCTCCGGTATCGCGGTGGGCATGGCCACGAATATCCCCCCTCATAATCTGCGGGAGGTAGTAAACGCGGTAGTCAGGATTATTGATAATCAGATTCAGGAAAACCGCAGTACGGAGATTGAGGAAATATTAGAAATTGTAAAAGCGCCTGATTTTCCTACCGGCGGCATTATTTTAGGCACCAGAGGGTCGGAGGAAGCATACCGCACCGGACGGGGTAAGGTCAGAGTCCGCGCGGTAACAGACATTGAATCGATGCCTAACGGTAAGAGCCGGATTATTGTGACAGAGCTTCCCTATATGGTCAATAAGGCGAATCTGATTCTGAAAATCGCGGATTTGGTTAAATTGAAAAAAATCGACGGTATTACAGATCTTCGCGATGAGACAAACCGTGAAGGAATGCGTATTGTCATTGAACTTCGTAAAGACGCAAACGCAAACGTTATCCTGAATCAATTATATAAGCATACGCAGCTTCAGGATTCCTTTGGCGTTATTATGCTGGCGCTTGTGAATAATGAGCCTAAGGTGATGAATCTTCTGGATATGCTTCAGTATTATCTGGAGCATCAGAAGGATGTGGTAACAAGAAGAACTAAATATGATTTAAACAAAGCGGAAGAAAGAGATCATATTTTACAGGGCTTGTTAATTGCGTTGGATAATATCGATGAAGTGATTCGAATTATCAGGAGCAGCCAGACAACTCAGATAGCAAAGGAGCGCTTAATTGAGCGTTTCGGACTTTCCGATGTACAGTCGCAGGCAATCGTGGATATGCGTCTGCGCGCGCTGACAGGCTTGGAGAGAGAAAAGCTTGAGAATGAGCATAAGGAATTGATGGCTAAGATTGCGGAATTGAAAGCAATTCTGGCTGATGAGAAATTATTGCTTGGCGTGATTAAAGATGAAATGTTATTGACCGCTGAAAAATATGGCGATGAGAGAAGAAGTAAGATTGGGTTCGACGTATACGATATTAATATGGAAGATCTGATTCCTAAGGATAATACCGTGATTGCCATGACAAGCCTCGGATATGTGAAGCGTATGACGGTCGATAATTTTAAATCACAGAATCGCGGCGGCAAAGGCATTAAGGGTATGCAGACGATTGAAGAGGATTATATTGAAGATCTTCTGATGACCACTACCCATCATTACCTTATGTTTTTTACAAATTTTGGACGGGTATACAGATTAAAGGCCTATGAAATTCCAGAGGCAAGCCGTACTGCGAGAGGTATCGCAATCGTTAACTTATTACAGTTAAATCCGGGTGAGAAAATATCCGCGATGATACCTATTAAGGATTATGAAGAAGATAAGAACCTCTTTATGGTGACGAAAAACGGTATTGTGAAGAAAACTCCGGTTATGGAATTTAGCCATGTCAGAAAAAGCGGACTTGCGGCTATTAATCTTCGTGAAGATGATGAATTGATTGAAGTAAAGACTACCTCTCAGAATACGGAAATCTTCTTGGTAACAAAACAGGGTATGTGTATCCGCTTTAAGGAAACAGATGTCAGAGCTACCGGAAGATCTTCGATGGGCGTTATTGGTATGAATCTATCCCAGGGGGATGAAATTGTAGGTATGCAGTTGGATCATCAGGGAGATTCTCTGTTGATTGTCTCTGAATATGGTATGGGTAAACGTACTTATTTAAACGAATTTACAGTTCAAAAACGTGGCGGTAAGGGCGTAAAGTGCTATAAGATTACCGATAAAACCGGTGACGTAGTAGGCGTAAAGGCTGTCAATGAGGATCATGAGATTATGATGATAACCGACGGCGGAATTATTATTCAGCTTCGCATGGAGGATATCTCTACGCTGGGAAGAATTACCTCCGGCGTAAAGATGATTCATCTGGACGAGGGTGTGAAGGTAGCCAAAATTGCCAAGGTTCGTGAAAAGATAAGCAATGGGGAAGAGGAATTTGAGAATATCGAAGACGCTATGGAGGATATCTCGGAAGAGTAGGAATTTTTATCAACTTTCCAGTTTAAGAGAAGGGCATGGTTATTGATGTGAAGCTTGCGTTGATGGGAGATATTCACGGCAACCATATCGCGTTGGAGACTTGTATACGTGACGCGCTTGACAGAGAAGCAGATGAATTTCTGTTTTTGGGAGATTATATAAGCGATTGTCCTTATCCGGAAAGGACGATGGCAGTAATCTATGAAATGCGGCGAAAATATCGTTGTTATTTTATTCGTGGAAATAGAGAAGACTATATGCTTAATCATAGGAGAAATCCGAAGGAAAGGTGGACTTATTCTTCCGCCAGCGGCAGTCTTCTCTATACCTATGAGAATCTTTCCGCTAAAGATCTGGATTTCTACGAAAATCTGGATATCCAGGGATTCTATCAGAAAGAGGGATACCGTCCTTTTCGATATTGCCATGGTTCTTTAACGTCTTCCAGGGAATTATTATTGCCCGATAATCCCAATATGGAAATGATCATGGAAAATCTGGATGTAGATTTATTGATCAGCGGGCATACCCATATTCAGGAAAGCAGGAGTTACGGAACGAAAAAGCTGATTCACCCCGGTTCGGTGGGCGTTTCCTGGTATCATAACGGAAAAGCCCAGTATACAATGCTTCACAGTACGAAGGATAACGTACTTGAATGGGAAGAAGAGTTTCTTCAGTTGGATTATGATATCGACCGTGTTAAGGAAGAATTTCAAACCTCCGGATTATATCAAAAAGCGCCCTTCTGGGCAAAATTAATCGTGCATACGCTGGAAACAGGAGAAGATTATACAACGCCCTGCCTTTTGCTTGCTACGGATTTGTGCAGGAAAACGGAGGGTGAAGTGCATTGGCCTGATATCCCGGAAAAATATTGGAAAATGGCTTATGAGTATTACCTTTCGGAATAAGCGCTATATTATTCGATTTTTTCAAAATCCTCTACGCCGTGCTTACACCAGGGACAAATAAAATCGGCGGGAAGCTCTTCTCCCTCATAAACATAACCGCAGACTACACAACGCCAGCCTTTGGCTGAGACAGACGCTTGTTGGGGCTTGATATATTCATGATAGAAAGAATAGGTGGCAGGTTTTTCCCCGGACACTATTTCACAGTCTGATACCACTGCCAAAAACAGGATATGGGTTCCCAGGTCAAGAGTGTTGGTTACCTTGCAGTCAAGGTAAGCGGAGGTATGGCCGGTCAGATAAGGAAGCTCCTGTCCGGTAAGCGCAAAGGGATAATCTACAAACTTGTCGGTATTTCTTCCGCTTTGAAATCCAAAATGTTCAAACAGTGAAAAGGGCGCCGTCTCCGAAAGCACGCAAATCGATAATATGCCAGATTTCTGAATGATTTCACAGGTCAGATTTTGTTTATTGACCGCGATCATAATCTGTTTCGGACTGTCTGTGACCTGCATGACCGTATTGATAATGCAGCCGTTCATTTTTTTATCATATTTAGAGGATACAAGGTATAGTCCATAGGATATTTGATGAAATACTTTAGGGTTCATGGGATTTCCTTTCTGTCTTTAATAGGCTCCTGCAGATTCAATCAAAGCTGCGGGAACCCTGTTTATAATATTATGACAGAAAAGGAAAGCAATTATTCCTGAAAAACAGTTCTTGCCGTTTCGATAAAATATTCCATGCATTTTGTTAAAATAGAGGTCTTTTTGTGCGCCAGAAACAAACTGCGGAAGGAGGACTTATCATTTACCTTATAAAACACAAGGTTATCTTGGGGAGGGGCAAGTTTGATTAAGGTATCCGTTACAAATACGATTCCAAGCTCCTGCGAAGCAAAGTTGTAAACAGTCATTAATTGGTTCAGGTAAATAGTATGCGCCGGCTGAAAACCATAATTCTGGCATATGCCGATACTTCGTGCATGCATATCATGTCCTTTTTTCATAAGAATAAAGGTTTCGTCCTTAAATGCGGAGATAGGAATACTGTCCTGTTTTTCTTTGTGCTTATTCTGAAGAATATCATGATAAGTTAACTGATATTCCTTAAAATGGTCGTTTAGCGGATTATTTTTAGGTACGGCCAATAAAATTTCTTCCGTCAGAATGTGATGGGCTTTATAAATATCATGGTCATAATCTCCGGCGTCAAGTATTAAATCAATATGGTTGTCCAGAGCCATCTTATAAAGCTCTATGGAATCAGATTCCACAATCTCAAAAGTAATGGCGGGATATTTTTTGGAAAAGTTTTTCATAATAGTCGGCAGCATACAGGAGGAAAAGAAATTAGCCCCGGCAATCGTTAAGTGCCCTATCTGGAGATTGGATATTTCATAGAGTTTATTGTAAAATCCCCGCTCTACCTCTTCGATTTCTTTGATCGCGTCAATATATGCCTGTCCCGCTTCCGTTAATGTGATAGGGTGGGAGGAGCGGTTAAAAAGCTTCATTCCCAGATCGGCTTCAATTTTTACAATAGAAGCGCTTAAGGCAGGCTGTGAGATATAAAGATTTTTGGCCGCTTTGGAAAAGCTTCCCGTCTTATATATTTCATAAATATATTCTTTATTCCGGTATGATAAGAATTTTTGCAGCATAGACATTCCTCCATTCTTGTCCTGATTCGCGAAGAATAATAGCATACATTGCGTAAATAATCAGGCAGCGTAAGATTTTTATTGAATAAAAGTTATAATATATATATAAATATATGTATTTGATTATAATAGCTTCCTGTGTTATGATCAAGAAAAAGTTAAAGATAACATGACAATGAGGTCTCAGAAATTATTTCTGGGACTTTTTTCAGAAGAAAAATTGCATTGACAGAAATGAGGATTTCAATGAAAAGAATCGGATTATTAGGATGTGGGAAAATCGGCCAGAATATTTTAGAAAATCTTTCTTCTACGGAAAATGTAGAAATTACCTTTATACAAGACCCATTTTATAAGATGCAGTCAGAATATCCTGTTCTTGCCAAGCCGGATAAATCCATATTGGAACAGACGGATTTGGTCATAGAAAGCGCCATGAGCGACGTTTTAAAGGAAAATGCAGATATGATATTACAGTATTGTGACATGATGGTTTTCTCCGTAACGGCTTTCGCGGACGCACAGTTTTATTATCATGTACAGTCTTTGCTGGAACAATATTATCACAGAATTTATTTACCCCACGGAGCGATTCTTGGGATAGATGGAATTGCAGATGGGAAAGAGGTTATCGAGGAAGTCTGTATAGAAACAGTTAAGAATCCTAAGAGCCTTGGCAGGAAGGATACGGAAAGAACGATTCTTTATGAGGGAAGCTGCAGGGAAGCCTGTAAGCTGTATCCGAGAAATGTGAATGTGCACGCAACAATAGCGCTTGCAGGAATCGGATTTGATAAAACTCATTCCGTCATTGTTTCAGATCCGGCGGTAGATACCAATACGCATATTATTCATGTAAAGGGACAGGGTATTTCTTTTACGCTGAATATCAGCAGCTTTGCAAACGGAGGCATCACGGGAAAATATACTCCTTATTCCGCTATTGGAAGCGTTCACAGGGTATTAGGGGACAGAGACGGCTTTTTGTTCGTATAATTTTGATTTGTTTAGTAGAGAAGTGAGGCTGGTACCATGTTGACAAAAAGAATAGAGAATATGTCGCCGTCCAAAACCATGCAGGTTACGGCAAAATCAAAACAGTTAAAAAGCCAGGGATTTCCGGTTTTGGATTTCAGCGTAGGAGAGCCGGATTTTAATACGCCGGATCAGATATGCGAGGCCGCCAAGAAAGCGATCGACGCGGGCTATACGAAATATACGCTTGTAAATGGGATTACAGAGCTTCGGGAAGCAATTTGCAGGAAGCTTCTTCTGGAAAACCATGTTTCCTATACGCCGGATCAGATATGCGTGGGAACAGGTGCGAAGCAGCCCTTGTTTAACGCGATATTTGCTGTCTGTGAGGAGGGCGACGAGGTGATTATTCCTACGCCAGGCTGGGTCAGCTACGAGGAAATGGTCAAATTAGCCGGTGCGGAGCCTGTTTATGTGCCTTGCAGGAAAGAAGAAAATTTTGAATTGAATATTCCGGCGATTGCAGAAGCTGTATCAGACCGTACGAAGGCTATTATCATTAATACGCCGAATAATCCCACCGGGGCGGTATATCGGAGGGAAACGCTGGAGGAGCTGGGGAATCTGGCATTGAAGCGCCATTTTTATATTATTGTGGACGAGGTATACGAGAAGCTTGTCTATGAAGGACGGGAGCATTTTTCTATTGCGTCCATATCGGAAGAAATCAGAGATAACTGTATTCTGGTTAATGGATTTTCCAAGTCCTATGCGATGACCGGATGGAGAATCGGTTATGCCGCGGCAAATGACGAAATCATAAAGGCAATAAAGGGAATCCAGAGCCATACCACCTCCGCAGGCAATTCGATCACCCAATATGCCGCTCTGGAGGCTTATACGGGTGATCAGGAATTTCTAAAGGAAATGCGGGAGGAGTTTGTCAAAAGAAGAAATTATCTGGTAAAAAGAATCAATGAGCTTCCCTATGTTTCCTGCAATCCGGTGTATGGAGCTTTCTATATTATGATGGATATCAGTGAGACCTTTGGCAAATATTATGACGGCCATAGGATTGATTCTTCTCTGGAGTTTGCGGATTTATTACTGACCCATGAATATGTGGCGCTCGTTCCCGGAGAAGCGTTCCATGCGGATCATTATATGAGAATATGCTATGCGGTTTCCATGGACTGTATACGGGAAGGCATGGGGCGGATAGAAAGATTTTTAATGGCTTTACAATAAATCATAAAGGAGACACGGCATGGATGCACTATGTGAAAAGTTCAGCAAGTTAGGAATTGAAAATGCTCCGGGACAGGAGAAAGCGCAGAAAGAAAGGAAGATAGATTTAAGGGGAGAGATCATCGAGGGAAAAGCGGTAGATTTTTCCCATGGGGACGTGGATGCCTTTGAACCGCTGCCGGGAAGCCTGGATTGCTTTATCAATGGTTATAAAAAAGGCGGTAAGCAGGCGTATACGGAATATCGGGGAAGCCTTGAGGTCAGAAAGGACGTGGCGGAAAAGATATCCAGATTTACCGGAACAAATATTAATCCTGAGGAAAATATCATTCTGACGCCGGGAACTCAGGGAGCGCTTTTTTTAGCCATGGGTTCTATGATCGGAACGGACGACAAGGTGGCTATTGTCGAGCCAGACTATTTCGCGAACAGAAAGCTGGTAGAATTTTTCGGTGGAAAAGTGATTCCTGTAGAGTTAAACTATAAAAAATATACGGATCGGGCAGGAATTGACTTAGAAGATCTGGAAGAAAAATTTAAGGGCGGCGTCAGCCTGTTTATTTTTTCCAATCCTAATAATCCTTTGGGAGTTATTTATTCTGCGGAAGAGATCGCGGGAATATCATCTCTGGCAAAAAGGTATCATGTGTCGCTTATCGTAGATGAATTGTATTCCCGGCAGATATTTGATAACAGGCAGTATACACATTTATGCGCTATGCCGGAATTACCGGATCAGGTCATTACGATTATCGGACCTTCGAAAACGGAATCCCTAAGCGGGTTTAGGCTGGGAACCGCTTTTGGAAATAAGGATATTATTCTCAGAATGGAAAAGCTACAGGCAATCGTATCTTTAAGGACAGCGGGCTATTGCCAGGCAGTATATCAGGTTTGGTTTAACGAGCCGGAAGGTTATATGCAGAACCGCATTAAAGCACATCAGGAGATCAGAGACGGGCTGTTTGGGAAATTTACCAACGCGGGATATTATGTGAGAAAAACGGAAGCGGGAAGCTATTTGTTTGTGGAGCTTCCTGAATTAGAGATTCCGATGAAGGATTTTACGGCGGTGCTTCGAAAACTGGCGGGCGTGACGGTCACTCCGGGAGAAGAATTCGGTCCTCAGTTTACAAGGCATTTCAGGATTAATTTTTCGCAGGACAGAGAAGCCGCTTTTGCCGCTGCGGATCGTATTATCGATATTGTGAAGCGTTATGTCAGATAAAAATGGAAGGGTATGGGTATTGATATGAAGCAACTGGATTTATCTCAATTCGATCTTTCATACATAGAAGAGGAAGCTGCCGAGAAACAGCAGTTTTACTGGGTAGGGCTTTATTATTTCTTTGCTAAGGCGGCTATTGAAATGTATGGGGAAAAGGGAGAGGAAGCCTTGCGCAAGGGCGTGCGCGCCTATGGAAAAGAGAGAGGCCAGAGAATGAGAAGGATTGCGGACAGCAAAGGGCTTCCCGCCAATCTGCTGACGTTGTTTGATTATTATGATTTGATGAGCGACCCCAGATTTGTACATCCCTCGGAAGGGCTTGTAATTACCGAGGAGGTTAAGAAATCTATTACCGGCAGATGTCCGGACGCCGAAATGTGGGGAAGGCTGCCAGACGGTATGCATATAGGCTCTATTTATTGCGAAGAGGTTCATCATCAGATTTATTCCGGTTTTGATCCGGCAATTCAGGTTAATTTATGCGAAACATTGACGAACGGCGGGTCGTTTTGCCGGTTTCATTTGTATTGCAGGAAATGTAATCAGAAGGAATATCCGCTGCCCCAATATATTCCTCAGATTTGGGACGATTTTTCCGGCGATATGGTGGCTTCCATACATAGCATTTTTTGTATTATGTATTTCAAGATCGGACGTATCCTGAAGGATGAGCTGGGCGAGGACGCGGTGCGGGAGGCGTTGGAGGAATTTTGTTATTACCGGGGCGCCCGCATGAGAAAGCTGCATCAGGATAAGGAGCTTCCGGTTAATCTGCATAGCTTTCTTCTGGAAGGAGACCTTTTCTTAGATCATAGGGAACAGCTCTCTGTTAGGGAAAAATCAGAAAGCGAAATAGAAATTGTTACAAAGAGAAATATTTTATATGAGGTTGCGAAAACTTATGCCTGTGAGGATCTGTATGAATTATATCAGGAAATTTCTTATTCCAGCCTTTCGCGGGGATATGGAGAAAAGTTTTGTTATGAGCTGCCTGCGGGCAATCCCAGGGAAGAAATTCATATGGTATGGAAGGATTGTGCCCATGGAAATGATTGAATAAATAGTAAGTGTACAGGCTGTGGAAAGGTATGGTTATGATATGGAAACGCTACAGCAGATCATTCAAACATTCGCCGCTTATGGAAAGACGGAAAACGGCGGAATCAGCAGAATATTTGGAAGCGAAGCCTACCTGAAGGCTTCCCTTGCGTTAAAGGAATATTTATTGTCAGAAGGAATCCAAAGCTATATTGATTCCGTAGGAAACGTACATGGAGTATATGGAGAAGCAGAGAAGGAGGTTCTGATTGTCTCCCATTTAGATACCGTTGTTGAAGGAGGTATGTACGACGGATTGTTGGGCGTGGCCGCGGGAATCCGTTGTCTGCTGAGATTCAAGGAGGAAAACGCAAAGCTGCCTTATCGGGTTCATCTGATTGCCACCAATGGAGAAGAGGGCAATATTTTAGGAGGAACCTTTGGCAGCAGGTGCCTGATGGGAGAATATAAGGATACCTTGCCGGAAAAGACCGCTCCGATTGTGGTTAACGTAGAGACGAGGGAGCCGCTTAGAAAGCAGGATATTATGGATTGCAGGCTTGATACCGGAAAAATCCATTCCTGTATAGAGCTTCATATCGAACAGGGAAGCAGGCTGGAAAAACAGGGTAGGCAGATAGGCGTTGTCACCGGAATTGTGGGACTCTGGAGATATAAAATTACGGTATTGGGAAACCGTAATCATTCCGGGACTACGATGATGGAATACCGGGAAGACGCCCTGGTAAAAGCGGCAAAGGTCGTGGTTTATTGTGATGAACAGGCCAGAAGATATGGACAGGATCTGGTGGCAACCGTAAGCGGCGTTTCCGTTTCCCCTAATGCGTTGGCGGTTATTAATGATACCGTAGAAATGACATTAGAGTGCAGGAATCTGGACGAAGCTCTGTTGTACAGTTATATTGAGGACGTAAAAAAATATTGCGAAGCATTGGGAGATATCGTTATAACACAGACCGTTCGAAAAGCCGCTGTGGTATGCGATGAAAATATTATTTATTCTATAGAAAGCATATGCCGGGAACGGAACTTTTCTTATACAAAGATGCCCAGCGGGGCGACCCATGATACGAGTATCTTTGGACTAAAGGTTCCGGTGGGAATGATATTTATACCGTCCCGCCAGGGGGTAAGCCATAATAAAGCCGAGTTCAGCAGTCCAGAGGATTGTGAAGCAGGCAGCGAGGTATTGTACGCCTATGTCAGAACAAAAATTTATGGAATGGAAGCTTCCATGTAATTTATTCAAAATCAATCATACGGAATATGTCTATCAGGTAACTTCTATAGAAGACAGGCAATATAGAAGCGTCATTTATCGGAATCATATCGGGGATGGCGGAGGAAAAGAAAAATTAGCGACAGGGACTCTGGCAGCAGTTTCCGAACAATATGAAATGATAGCTTACTGGGAAGAAAACAGATTAGTTGTTATGGATTTAAGTACAAAAGAACCTTATATCCTTGGCAGCTTTGTCAGACCTGGACAGGTGAATTTCTGTAGCTCTGCCAAAAAGCTTGTATTTACCGCGGCGGAAGAATTTGCAATGGAGCCGGAGGGCGTACCGCAATGGGAGACTGTCCAGTGGATCGACCGAACGAAATTCAAATCCGACGCAACAGGGATTTATGACGGAAGATATATGCAGGTTTTTGCAGCGGATCTGGAAAAGGGCGGTATCAGGAGAATTACCACGAAGAAGCTGGATTATGCGAATCCGGCGTTCCTTGATGAAAATACCATTATATGTACGGCGGTTCCCAAGGATATGGATGTTTCCGATGATGCGTATTTTCAAATGATAAATCTGGAAACGGGAGAAGCAAGATGGGCGCCGGGAGCGGGAGGCCCGATTCATGAGCTGGACGTTAGCCCCGATGGAAGCTATGCGGCGGTATTAACGCACGATAACGCTTACTGGGAAGCAACGAATTATCAATTATATAAATTTTATCCGAAAAGCGGAAAGCTGGAATGTCTTAGCAGCGCGTTGGATCGGTCTCTGGGGAATTATGTGGTTAATGATACCGGATTAAAGACAGACGCGGCTGTTTTTCACTTTTCAGAAGATGGAAAGAAAATCTATGCTAATGTTACCGATGGGTTTGTGACAGATTTGTATGAATTTTCGGAGGAGGGCGTGAGAAGAATAACCGATGGAAGCCGTGTAATCATGGAATATGCCATGATGGGGCAGGATATTTTGATGATCAGCTCACAGGTAAACACGCCGGCCTCTATCCTTCGTTATCATCATGGAAGCTATCAGATTCTGGGGCGGCAGGACAATAAACTGGAAGATGTAGAGGCAGAAGAATTTGCCTATCCGGGACACAATGGGGAAGCCTTTCAGGGGTATATATTCTACCCAAAGGAAAAACCATTGAAAGGAATCGTGCTTGATATTCATGGCGGTCCCCACTATTGCCATGGCCTTGCATACTCCCTTGACGTACATATACTGGCGGAAGCCGGGTACGCGGCGGTTTATGCCAATCCGGCGGGCAGCCAAGGAAAAGGGGAAGAGATTGCCAGGGCAAGCTATCATGATTGGGGCGGCAAGGATTACGGGGATTTGCTAAGTTGTGTGGAGCAGGTCAGGAAGATACCCCTCTTTTCTGCTTTACCCTGGGCTGTAAAGGGCGGAAGCTACGGGGGATATATGGTCAATTGGATAATCGGGCACACAGATTTCTTTACCTGCGCCATATCAGAGAGAAGCACCTGTAATCGATATAGCCAGGCGGGAACAAGCGACTGTGCTTTTCGTTATGGAAAGTTTGAGTTCGAGGATTTTCCGTGGGAGCACTGTGACAGCTATATGGAACGATCGCCTATTACTTATGTGAAAAATGTGAATACGCCGGTGTTATTAATCCATGGGGATCATGATATGAATTGCCCAATCTCCCAGAGCGAGGAATGGTACTCCGCATTAAGGCTGGAAAACAAAGAAGTATATTTTGCCAGATTTAAAGGACAGAATCATGGATTTGCCGTAAAAGGCGACCCTGCCTGCAGAGAGGAACGGTATCGCTTACTGGTATGGTGGCTGGATCGTTATATGAAGAAGGAATAAGGGCTTAAAGGCCTGGAGGAAAAAATGGAAAAATACGTATATTTACAGGAATATATTCATCCTATGGCAAAAGCCTTCTTAGAGAGTAAGGTGAAGGTAATCGACCGGATAGAGGAGATAAGCAAGGCAGATGCCATTATCAGCCGCAATCAATTTAAAGTGACAAAAGAAGTCCTTCTCAGCGCGCCAAATCTTAAGGTGATAGGCGTCCATGGAACCGGCATGGATAACATAGATGTGGAGGAGGCGAAAAAAAGAGGAATAGAAATCTTCAATACGCCGGGTATGAATTCCCGGTCCGTTGCGGAATTAAATGTTCTTCTTGCCTTAAATTTATTAAGGAAAACAACACAGGCGGCTTATGATATCAAATCCGGAAAAGGAATGGAAAATGCCAAGCAGGATTATCAGGGAAAAGAATTGACAGGTAAGCGGGCAGGCTTTATTGGATATGGAAATATTGCAAAACAGACGGCGGATATTTTAAAAAATGGATTTTCCGTCAAGGTATGCGCATGGTCAAGATCGCTTACGCCAGAAAAAGCGGAAGAAGAACAGATTACATATTGCGCGGGAGCGGAAGAGGTACTGTCATGCGCCGATATTATCTTTCTGGGGCTTCGGTTTACCGAGGAAAATGAATATCTGATTAATAGGGATTCTTTGAAAATATGTAAACCCTCGGCCATATTGATCAATACCGCGAGAGGAAAGCTTGTTAAAGAGGAAGATTTATATTACGCTTTGACCCATCATATGATTGCCGCCGCCGCAAGCGACGTGTTCGAAAAGGAGCCGGTCAGCGCGGACAACAGGCTGATATCTCTTGATAATTTTATTCCTACGCCTCATCTGGGAGCCAATACCGAGGAAGCGTTATATCGTGTAGGAATGGCGGTCGTCATGGGAGTGCTGGAGAGATTGTCCATTCCGCTGACAGAAGAGGAAAGAAATCGCAACCATATCTGAATGGAGTGAATTTTGATTATGGATAAAGAAGATATCCGATACAAAACCTATGTTAATATTTTACACGAAGAACTGGTTCCGGCGATGGGATGCACAGAGCCGATTGCGATTGCCTATGCCGCGGCAAAAGCAAGGCAGGTGCTTGGTGAAAAGCCGGAACGCGTGCTTGTAGAAGCAAGCGGCAGTATCATCAAAAATGTGAAGAGTGTAATCGTACCTAATACAGATCATTTAAAAGGGATTCCGGCGGCTGCAATAGCTGGAATCGTGGCAGGAAATCCTGAGAAAAAGCTGGAGGTGCTGTCAGATATTGACGACAGTGACAAAAGAAAAATACGAGAAGAATCGGAACGGATACCCGTCGCTACAGAGCATATAGAAACAGGACACGTTTTCGATCTTGCCGTTACGGAATATGCGGGGGATTCCTATGTAAAAGTAAGGATTATGGATCATCATACCAATATCGTGCTGATCGAGAAGGATCATGAAATACTGCTCAACCATGAAGAAGCGTTGTCCTTCCATGAGAAAACGGAAGCCGACAGAAGTCTGTTAAATATCAAGGATATTTGGGAATTTGCTAATTGTGTGGAGCTTAAAGAGATAAGCCTCCTATTGGACAGGCAGATTCGCTGTAATCTGGCGATTGCGGAAGAAGGGCTGGAGGGTGATTACGGCGCTAATATTGGCAGCGTTCTGTTAAAGACTTATGGAAATAATATCCGTAATAGGGCCAAAGCCAAGGCGGCGGCAGGATCTGATGCCCGTATGAACGGATGCGAGCTGCCCGTCGTAATTAATTCCGGCAGCGGAAATCAAGGCATTACCTGTTCGGTTCCCCTGATAGAATATGCCAGGGAATTGCAGGTTGAAAAAGAAAAATTGTACAGGGCATTGGTCCTGTCTAATCTAATTGCCATTCATGAAAAAACAGGGATTGGGACGCTGTCCGCTTATTGCGGCGCGGTCAGCGCAGGAGCCGGGGCAGGAGCCGGTATCGCATATCTGTGCGGAGGCGATTATCAGGATATTATCCATACGGTAGTAAATGCCCTGGCTATCGTATCGGGAATTGTCTGCGACGGGGCGAAGGCGTCCTGCGCGGCCAAAATTGCGGCTTCCGTAGACGCGGGAATCTTGGGGTATGAGATGTTTAAGAACGGCCAGGAATTTAAAGGCGGAGACGGTATCGTGATGCATGATATAGAATCTACTATCGAAGGTATCGGTAAATTAGGCAAGGAGGGTATGCGGGAAACAAATGAGGAGATCATTAAATTAATGATTGCCAATTAAGCTTATAGGTTTGTAAATTATATAGTTCATAGCTTATAATTATTATAAAAATATTTATATTTGATTATAATTAGAGAAACATATATAATGAAAGAAATCAAAAAAGAAATATTTGTTATCGAAATTAAATAGCGTATGTAGTTTGAATGACAGAGAGGTCGTGAATTGGTTTCACGGCCTTTTTGAATGGAAATTGGTGGAAGAAGGATAGGGCGCATGTTGGTTTTATAATGATCTGATTATGATAATTATAAATAAAAAAGTAATTGACAGGTTAATAAGTGATTTGTAATAATCAATTCTATTAAAGTATATAATTCCTACTGAAAATATAGGTTATTAAAGGGAAATAAAATACAAAAGAATCCCGTATGATACGGGTTCTGGCGTTTTGCAAACGCCTAAAGAAAGAAAAAGAGAGGAGAGTTGTATTATGAAAACAAGAGGTAGAAAAGGAACGATAGGCACAATATTGATATGCTCTATGTTGCTGGGGATTATCACAGGTTGCGGAGCATCTGATGAAGATTCTTCTGTTGACGTAAGTACAGAGGAGGTTACAACATCACAGGATGAGACAGAAGCAGAGGTAAAAACAGAGACGATTATTGTGGGAACAAGTACCAGTTATATGCCTTATTGTTATCTGGACAGCGATACCAATGAATTTACTGGATATGATGTGGAGGTTTTGAAAGCAGTAGACGAACTTCTGCCACAATATGAATTTGAGTTTCAGGGGTATGATACAACAGAGCGTTTAATGGCGCTTGAATCCGATAAAATCGATATTGCCGCCGGACAGTTTGAAAAAAATGAGGAGAGAGAAGAGAAATATCTATTTTCAACAGTCGGTTATACCAATGCGTCCTCACAAATTGTCGTAGCTGGCGACAATACTACAATTAACAGCATTGATGATTTATCAGGAAAGAGCGTATATGTTATTTCCAATAGCAATGCGTCTTATCAAATGGAGAAATATAATACAGATAATGATGCAAATATTGATCTGGTATATGGTGAAAATAATTTTGAGGTAATTAATACAATGCTGGAAAATGGTTCGATTGATGCTTATATTCAAACTGCAAGAACGGTTGCTTTGAATAATGAAGCTTATGGCACTGACCATAAGGTAGTGGGAGATCCGATTATGGCATCAGAAACTTACTTTCTGTTTAATAAGTCTAATACGGCTCTTCAGGAAGAAGTAGATGGAGCCTTAACGGAGTTGAAGGAATCCGGAAAGCTTGCTGAAATTTGTATCGAATGGTTAGGGCAGGATTTTACGCCGGAAAATTAACTGGCAAGTATGGTTATAGTAGAAAAGAAGGAAAAATATGGATATTTTTAGTTTCAGCAGAATGATAGAATATTTCCCCAAACTTATTAAATGCCTTCCGGTAACGCTTTACATTGTAATAATGGCTATGGTATTTGGAACTATTTTGGGAGTAATCATTGCATTGCTCAGGATATATAAAATTCCGGTGCTAAATCAGTTGTCTGCATTTTATATTTCCTTTATCAGAGGTACGCCGATTAATATTCAGCTTTTTATTGTATATTTTGGTGTTCCCATGTTGCTTTCCGGTATTTATCCACAAATAAACAGAGCGGAACCGATGCTGTTTGTTATTATAACTTATGCGTTGAATAATGCTGCATTTTTCGCTGAGTTAATCAGAGCCGCAGTTACCGGTGTAGATTTTGGACAGAATGAAGCAGGATATTCTATAGGAATGACCAAATTGCAGACATTTTTCAGAATTACGGTTCCGCAGGCGTTTCGGATTGCAATACCGGATATTGGAAATACAATGATTAACCTGTTGAAGAATACGGCTTTGGCTTATACCTTAGGAATAATTGATTTGATGGGGGAAGTTGTCGTAATTGGCAGCACTACCCGTCATACGCTGGAAGGTTATATCAATGTTGCAATCATATATATTATTCTTTCAGTGCTTCTGGAACGATGCTTCTTAATGATTGAAAGAAAGCTGAATGTCAGAGCGTAAAGATAGGAGTCAGATATGTCCTTTGATTTTATTTTTTTTGTTGAAACATTCAAAGTTGGGTTAAGCTATCTTCCGACTACATTATATATATCCTTGTTGCCATTGTGTCTGGGATTGGTAATTGGTACGTTGATTGCGGTTGCGCGAATGAGCAAATGCAAACCCTTGATTTATATTTCCAAATATTTTGTAGTTATTGTGAGAGGGATACCGCCGATTTTGATGTTGTTGCTTTTTTTCCTGACAATGACCAAAATATTTGACGCTATTGCAACAGGATTGCATTTACCATTTAATTCCAGTATTATTTCAGCTAAAACAGTGGTAATTTGCGCACTAACCGTTATTGCCAGCGCAAATTTTGCAGAGACAATCAGAACTTCATTTAAGTCTGTTGGGCACGGGCAGATGGAGGCGGCATATACAATAGGCATGGTAAGAGGAATGGCGATCCGCCGAATTATTATACCGCAGGCGCTCCCGGTTGCTATTCCTATTATCAGCAATACGTTTATTTCTTTGGTGAAATCTTCGTCTCTTGCTTATTTGTTAACAGTTATTGATGTTCTGAATGGTTGTAAGATTCAAGCGGATGTTTCTTACAAATTTCTGGAAGCATATGTGGCGGCAGCAGTAATTTATTATATAATTTGCTTTTTGATTGAACAGATGGCAAGGGTGCTGACAAAGAAAGTTTCTTATTATAAATATAAGAGTGCATAGGGAGCGAATGACATGATTGAGATGATCAATATACATAAGAGGTTTGGAAAAAATGAGATATTAAAGGGAGTTAATATTGAAGTGAAAGACGGCGAGGTTGTCGTCTTGCTGGGTCCCAGTGGTTCTGGAAAAACAACGCTGTTGAGATGTCTGAATTTTCTGGAAAAAGCGGATCAGGGAGAAATCGTTATTGGAGATCGCAGGGTAGATGTCAAAAAGGCAAGTAAAAAAGAAATTTTAGAAATCAGAAGATGTACCAGCATGGTATTTCAGCAGTACAACCTTTTTCGGCATAAAACAGCTTTGGAAAATGTTATGGAGGGTATGGTTCAGGTTCAGAAAAAGGACAAGCAGGAAGCCAGAGAACAAGCGGAAAACCTGCTGATTCAGGTTGGCCTTGGAGATAAAATAAACTTCTATCCAAGCCAGCTTTCAGGAGGACAGCAGCAACGTGTCGGAATAGCCAGAGCGTTGGCACTTAATCCAGAGGTTATTCTATTTGATGAACCGACGTCGGCACTTGATCCAGAATTGATCGGAGAAGTTTTAAATGTTATGCGTGATGTGGCTAAGGCAGGTAAGACGATGATTGTCGCAACGCATGAAATGACCTTTGCGAGTGAAATTGCTGATAAAGTTGTATTTATGTACGATGGCGTTATCGCTGAAGAGGGAACACCGGAATATATTTTTCATCAATCGGAAAATGAACAGTTAACAAAATTTTTGAAGCGTTTAAGAGAACATTAAGGAAGGAAAGAAATCAATGCCAGTAATAACAAAAAACAGGGAATTAAGACCTCATACATACACCGGCGGGGCGGGAAATTCCAGTGAAATGGAAAATAAATTTAAAGAAGGCTGTATGAAAAATTCCGAGCGCACTTTTGAACAGGCATTGCAATGCCAGCAACAGAATAGTTTGAGTTGCCTGATTTCAATGGAAGATGCAGCATTTGTAATTCATTCGCCTTTGGGGTGTGCCGGATGTGTAGCAACAGTTAATGAAAGCTATAAAGTAGGGCAGCATTATGCAGGGAAAGAAGTCTTGAAAAATGCGCATTATGTAGTGACCAATCTGGATCAAAAGGATGTTATTTTAGGCGGTGAAAAAAAGTTAAGAAAAGGTATTACAGATGTGTATAATCGTTATCACCCCAAAATGATTTTTATTTTTACATCCTGTGCTTCCGGGATTATCGGGGAGGATATCGACGCTGTTGCAGAGACAATGCAGGCAGAAATAGATGCGATTATTGTACCTGTCCATTGTGAAGGATTCCGATCAAGAATTATGTCTACAGGGTTTGACGCCGTATTCAATGCTCTTTCGGAATATGTGTTGAAGGATGAACATCCGGTTACGGATCAGCACTTAATTAATGTATTTGCTTCAACCTACATAGGCGTACCCGATCAACGGGAAATTGCCAGAATACTTGCTGCTTTAGACTTGGTGCCAAACTTTATACCATTTTATTCAAATTATGAAAAAATTAAAAAAATTCCGACAGCTATTGCATCTGTTTCACTCTGCCACGTTTTTGCGGATAATTTTATGCAGTGGTTAAACGATCAATATGGAATTCCCTTTTCCGTAACGGGGATGCCTTTGGGAACAAAAAATACGGACGATTGGTTAAGGGGCGTCGCGTTGCTGGTTGGCAAGGAAAAAGAGGCAGAGGAATTTATTGAGTCGGAGCATCAGCGGATTTCCGAAGATTTGGGAGTTTTGAAGGAAAAGCTGGGCGGAAAACGGGCTTTTATTTGTGCAGGTTCAGGTCGCTCCATGGCGACAGCCAGGTTGATTGAAGATTTTGAGATGAAACTGGTGGGTATCCAGACGCCGCATTATGATGAGGTCGTGGCGCCAAAAATCGGCAGGCTGATTGAGGAATATGGTGAAGATTTTGTGGTAGATATTGCAAGCCTTCAGCCTTTTGAACAGGCAAATCTGATTCGCAGGCTTAAACCTGATGTTTTCATCGGATTGGCAAATTGGGCTTCCAGACAAGGGGTAGCAACAACACATGTGCTGGACTCTAAACATATTACACTGGGTTATACGGGACTTGTCTATCTTGGAAACAAAATTAATGATGCGATTTCCAATAACGGATTAAATCAAAAACTGGCCAAACATAGACCCTTGCATTATAAGGAGAGTTGGTATGAGCAGAATCCGTTTCAATATCTTGTATAAATGAGGAGAGAAAATATGTCACAGTATATACAAAATCCAAGATCAAGCTGCGCATTAGGAGGAGCGTTTGCAACTGTCTCCAGAGTAGATGGAATTATTCCCATTTATCATACCGGGCCGGGCTGCGGTCTGCAAACAGCTTCAACCGGCGGATATCCTACGAATGTAGTAGGAAGTGGGATACCCAGCAGCAATATGCTTGAAAAACAGGTTGTTTTCGGTGGGATTAATCGCCTGCGCGATGAAATTAACGGGGCGCTGGAAGTAATGCAGGCAGATTTGTTCTATGTGCTTACAGGTTGTGCGGCTGATATTATCGGCGATAATACAACGGATCTGGCGGAAGAATATAAAGATGCGGAAGTGCCGATTATTTTTATGGAAACAGGCGGATTTAAAGGAAATAATTTAGTTGGACACCAATTGGTTATGGAAAGCTTTGCAAATAAAATTGCAAAAAAAGATTTTCAAAAACAGGATAATCTGGTGAATTTATTTGGAATTGTCCCAGGTCATGAATTGGCATGGGCAGGAAATATTGATGAGATAACGCGGCTATTGGAAAAGCTGGGATTAAAGGTTAATAATTTCTTCGTTCCGGGGCAGGGAGTAGCTTCTATTCAGAATTCTTCCTCCGCTGCGCTTAATATTATCTGTACTCCATGGCTATTAAAGAATGTAGAAAAAGTATATGAAGACAATTTTAATATTCCCGCATTGAGATATCCGGGAACGCCGATTGGCCCTACAGCTACAGGTATATTTTTGAGAGAGGTGGGTGAAGCGTTACATTTGGAGGAAGCGCTGGTTGAAAATGTTATTGCTGAAGAAGAAGCAAAAACATATGCTTATCTGGAGGCGGCATCAAGAAATCTGACCAGATATCGCATGGGAATTGTAGGAGATACCAATACGATTATTGGCATTACTAAATTTCTTGCAAACGATTATAGTCAGATTCCGGTTGTGATAATCGATACGGATGATGTTGTAAAAAAAGAAGATAAAGAAAAAATTATAGCGGAATTGACAGATTTGGAATATGGTGGAACACCAGATGTATTTTTTGAGGGAGACCAGTGGAAAATCAGGGATACACTTAGAAAGTATAATCTGACCATGATCCTTGGAAGCACTTATGAAAAAGAGACCGCGGGAGAATTGGGAATTGCGAGTGTAACAATCAGTTCACCTTCTACGGATCGTGTAGTGCTGAACCATAAGTTTGCCGGATATGAAGGCTGCATTACCTTGGTAGAGGATACTTATTATAATTATTGAAATTATAGATAAACCAGAGCAAAGAAAATTTGAAGAATGGCTGGAATGGAGATTAAAATGAGACAGATTGCAATTTATGGAAAAGGCGGTATTGGAAAATCTACAACTACACAGAATTTAACAGCCGGATTAGCGGAAAAAGGGAAAAATTTAATGATTGTCGGATGTGATCCAAAGGCGGATTCAACCAGATTGATTTTAGGAGGATTAGCACAGAAATCTGTTTTGGACACGCTTCGTTTGGAGGGAGACGAAATTGAACTTGATTACATTATGAAAACTGGTTTTGGCGGGATTCGATGCGTTGAATCGGGCGGACCGGAACCGGGTGTCGGATGTGCCGGACGGGGAATTATCACCTCTATTAATATGTTGGAACAGCTTGGCGCATATACAGAAGATTTAGATTATGTATTTTATGATGTATTAGGAGATGTTGTATGCGGAGGATTTTCTATGCCTATTCGGGAAGGAAAAGCAAAGGAAATTTATATTGTGGCTTCCGGTGAAATGATGGCTCTTTATGCGGCAAATAATATTTCAAAGGGCATTTCCAAGTATGCAAACAGCGGCGGAACAAGACTTGGCGGAATTATTTGCAATTCCAGAAATGTAGACGGCGAGGCAGAGTTGGTTTCAGCATTTGCAAAAGAGCTGGGAACGCAGATGATTCATTTCGTACCGCGAAACAATATTGTACAGAGAGCAGAAATTAATAAGAAAACGGTTATTGAGTATGATGCATCTTGTCCACAGGCAGATGAGTACAGACAGTTGGCAGATAAGATTGACGGAAATGATATGTTTGTTATTCCAAAGCCGATGTCTTCTGAAAGATTGGAAGAGATTCTGATGGAGTATGGAATTGCCGCGTTTTAAACTAATTGACTGCACATTATGAAAGGAGAAGCTATGGTCTTAATTAGAGCGATTATCAGGGTAGAGAAAACAGGTGATGTGCTGACAGAGTTATTAAATGCGGGATTTCCCGCTGTGACACAGATATCAGTATCCGGCAGAGGAAAACAGAAAGGGTTACAGGTAGGAAATATTTATTATGAAAAAATACCAAAAGAAATGTTGTTGATTGTTGTGGATGAAGAGGACAAAGACGATGTTATTAAAATTATTATGCGGGTGGCGAGAATGGGAGAAAAAGGGCAATTTGGAGATGGCAGAATTTTTGTAAGTCGCGTAGACGAAGGGTATACCATCAGCAACCAATCCAGAGATTTTTAAGACGCGTCAAACAAAAGAGAATGGACAAAAGAATGAGTAAAATTGATGAAAAAACAGAAAGACATCCATGCTATAACTGTGCAGCGCACCAATATGCAAGAATACATTTGCCTATAGCCCCGAAATGTAATATCAGTTGTAATTATTGTGTCCGTAAATTTGACTGTCCTAATGAAAGCAGGCCAGGCGTTACTACGACGGTGTTAACGCCCGGAGAAGCATTAGAGCGTTACAAACAGGCGAAGCAGAAGCTGGATAATCTTACGGTGGCAGGCGTGGCTGGACCGGGGGATGCATTGGCAAATTTTGAAAATTTATCACAGACATTGCACATGATTCGGGCGTATGATTCAGAGGTTACTTTCTGTATCTCAACCAATGGCCTGATGCTTCCCAGATATGCTTCAGAGTTGGCAGCTTTAGGGGTTTCTCATGTAACGGTAACAGTAAATACTGTCAATTCTGGAATTGGTGCTCAAATATATCGCTACGTAGATTATGAGGGAAAACGCTATACCGGACGAGAAGCGGCGGAAATTTTACTTTCTAATCAATTAAAAGGAATCGCAATGTTATCGGAATCAGGAATTGTTTGCAAAGTAAATATCGTTATGATTCATGGTATTAATGATAAGGATATATTGAATGTTGTAAAAAAAGCACGAGAATTGAATGTGATGATGACCAATATTATGCCAATGATTCCGGTTAAGGGAAGCGTGTTTGAAAAGATTGGGAAAACATCTGAAAAGGCGCTTTGGGAAATGCGTGAAGAATGTGGAAGATATTTAAAACAGATGCTGCATTGCAGACAGTGTCGGGCAGATGCAGTCGGCACACTGGATCATGACCATTCTGCCGAATGGCAGCAGATAGTAAGTTAATCATAGGTAAAGGAGGAGAAAATGTTATGGAAAAACCACAAAAGCATATTTTGGTATGTACAAGCTGTAGACTAAACGGAGTACAGGCAGGAGCCTGTATCACAAAAAACTCTGATGAAATTGTTTCAGAATTTTTAGATCAATTGGAAGCAAATGAATTGTCAGACAGCGTTATGGTATCAAATACCGGCTGTTTTGGATTCTGTTCTAAAGGCCCTGTCGCAGTAGTATACCCTGATAATGTATGGTATGGGAATATTACTGTAGAAGATGTAGAGGAAATTGTGGAAGAGCATATTTTAAACGGAAATATTGTAGAGCATTTGCTTATGGATTAAAGAATCGGAGGAAAGCGAATGGAGCGGGAAATAGCGGTTCTTATGGATGAAAATAATCAGATAACATCGGGAACAGAGGCAGTTAGAATTATAAAGTATGAAAAGCCAGATACTGTTTGGCAGATACAAAGTAGTATTGAACTAAATGAGATATGTGTTAATTCGGAAGATGTGGATTTGGGTCAGGTCAGAAATTTTTATTTTAATTTGATAGGTCTGCTTGGTTCCTGTAGGATTTTACTTGGAACCAGTATCAGAGGAATTTTATTCAGTGTATTTAGTAGTGTGGATTATTTGATTATAGAAACAGATTGTTTTGAAATGCAAATGCTGGACGAAATTTATCATAGCGCGATGTGTGAAGATCAAGTTGAGGAAAGACCGATACTTTCGGAAAAGCCAGAGCCTGTTGGGGTAAATGGAGAATATTATTTTGATTTTCTTTCATTAAAAAGGCAAATTAAAACCATAACATCGAGACAGACGATTAAACCGTTCTTAGAACAACAGGAATTTCGAAAACTTACAATCCTTTGTGATCATAAGATGCCCTGGCTTGATGACGTATTAAATAAACTGGATATGAATTGTGTGGAGAAAAATACGGGTAGCGGTATTGTACTTGTGATACAGCATAATTTATAGAAGTTTTCCAAATAGATTCTTAAAGCTTTAAAGTTGAAATTTAAGAAAAGCTAATCATGGAAAATTGTTGATTCGGCAATCCCAGACGGCTTCTTCAATGGTAGCAATACATTCATCAAGATGTTTGTTAATGTCGGAGCCCCAGAAATGGATGACCGTATAGCCAAGATAAAGAAGTTTTTTGTCGTTTTCCCAATCACGGGAACGGTTTCTTTCTATTTTCTTAATCCAGTAGTCGGAATTTTTTCCTTTTTTAAGGCGTAATTTAAGAATTTCCCAATCTTTTCCATGGAAAAATTCACTGTCACAGAAGACTGCAATTTTGTATTTGGTTAAAAC
Organism: Clostridiales bacterium; assembly: GCA_021199255.1. Classification (GTDB taxonomy): domain Bacteria; phylum Bacillota; class Clostridia; order Lachnospirales; family Lachnospiraceae; genus UBA3282. Next base: position 88,933 of record JAJQIK010000045.1, read on the forward strand.
AATATCCGGTGATCCCGGGAGTGCTGTGTAGTTTTTGCGGTACCGATAACCCTTGTGCCAAAGCGCTTTGCGTAGAAGGAGTTCTATAGAAGTATCTTTACTACGGATTTTGCTCATGTTTTTAGAGATATCCTCTTGGCTGCGCGGCATATGATGGGTTTCTCCCTTCGTAATTTTTGGATATATTGTAGCAAATCCGGGGTAAATAAACAAGAGAAAATCTAATGATATCGTGAGGAATGGCTTGCTGTTGATTTTGATTTATGATAGTATAAAAAGCGATATAGAGGAAGCTATATGCGGAGGTGTAGGAATGGCCGTTTGTTATGACAGACTATGGAAATTATTAATTGATAAGAAAATGAACCGGACGGAATTGAAAGAAGCATCGGGGATCAGCTTCAACGTATTGGCACGGATGGGCAAGAATGAGCCGGTTTCTTTTGAAAGCATAGAGAAAATATGTTTTACACTAAAATGTGATATTGGAGATATTGTAGAGGTTCAGTTTGAGGATGGAGAGTTCAGTGGAGACGCTGCCAAAACATCTGAAAAGAAAACTTTGACCACAATCGAATTATTTGCCGGGGCAGGGGGGCTTGCGTTGGGCGTTGAAAAGGCCGGATTTCATACGCTTGGCTTGATTGAATTTGACCAGGATGCGGCTGATACCTTGTCGTTGAACCGTCCCAACTGGCGTGTAATTTGTGATGATATAGCCAAGATTTCTCCTTTGGATTTGGAGGAATATTTTGGAATCAAGAAGAATGAGCTGGATCTTTTGTCCGGAGGCGCTCCATGTCAGGCATTTTCCTATGCAGGGAAGCGCCTGGGGTTGGAAGATGCAAGAGGGACATTGTTCTATCATTATGCTGTTTTTTTACAGAAGCTTCAGCCGAAAATGTTCCTGTTTGAAAATGTGCGCGGCTTGCTTACCCATGACAAAGGACGCACCTACGCGACGATTACCAACATTTTTGAACAGGCTGGATATACCATTGATAAGAAAGTGTTAAATGCCTGGGATTATGGGAATCCACAGAAGCGTGAAAGGCTGATAACGATCGGAATCCGGAATGACCTTGTTGGGAAGATAGAGTACCATTTTCCAGAACCGCATGATTATAAGCCGGTATTGAGGGACGTACTGCTTGACTGCCCGGATGGTCCGGGAGTTCCATACGGGGAAAATAAGAGAAAAATATTCGAACTTGTCCCGCCGGGCGGTTACTGGAGGGACATTGATCCTGAAATCGCGAAGGCGTATATGAAAAGCTGCTGGGATATGGGCGGCGGTAGAACCGGGATATTAAGAAGGATGAGCCTGGATGAACCGTCCTTGGCCGTATTAACCTCACCTTCACAGAAACAGACAGAAAGATGCCACCCACTGGAAGCAAGGCCATTTACAGTTCGTGAAAATGCCAGATGTCAGACCTTCCCGGATGATTGGAAGTTTTGCGGTAATGTAAGCTCACAATATAAACAGGTAGGCAATGCGGTTCCGGTAAACCTGGCTTATGATATTGCAAAAGAAATCTATACAGCATTGGGAGGATTAGAGTAATGGCGTGGAATTTAGATTTTATTTCAGAAGACAATTTTAAAGAGCATGTTCGGGCAACAATTATGAAATATGGTGAAAAGCTGGAATCATACGATTTGAAACGGTTTAATAGTAATCTGATTGATCCCATCAAGTTGATTTTTGATAAATCCGTGTACAGGTCGAGCTGGGAAGAAATTGTAAATAATGAAATTTTCCGGCAGAGGGACAAATCTAACAATAATGATATCGGGTATTTTCATCAGAATATCTTTTCCTATTTCAAAGGCTGCGAGGTTCCACAGGCAGGATGGGATGTGATATATAAGAATCCAGATGGTATTCAAATGCCGGACGGAGACATCGTACATACGGTTTATGTCGAGATGAAAAACAAGCATAATACGATGAATTCCGCTTCTTCTGCGAAGACGTACATTAAAATGCAAGGGCAGATTCTGGAGGACGACGACTGTGCCTGTCTCCTGGTGGAAGCGATAGCGAAAAGATCGCAGAATATCAAGTGGATGACGAAAGTGGACGGAAAAAATGTCCAGCATAGGTTGATCCGGCGTGTTAGTATGGACAGGTTCTATGAGATTCTTACTGGGGAAGAAGACGCTTTCTTTAAGATGTGTATGGCGCTTCCGGAGGTTATCAATGTGGTTGTCAACGAGGAAGAAAGCGTTTCTGTTCCGCATGATACTGTAATTCAGGAGCTGCGGAATGTGGCTGCACTATATGACGAGGCATCAGAGGATTTGTCGATGGCGATGGCGGTTTATATGCTTGGCTTCAATACCTATATGGGGTTTGAGAATTTAAAGAAGGTTTAAAGAGCTGTATAGGGTAATAATGTTTATTGAGGGAGAAAAATTGTGGAAAAGGCAAAAAGGGACATCACTATGGAAAACATAACCTTATCCAAAGCAACCAATCAAAAAGCAAAAGAAGAAAAAAAGCCGGAGGATCATAAGAGCCCCGGCCTTATAAATACAGATATCAATATGCTGGTTTCCGGGATGATTCAAAAGGATGGAAAGTCCTTTGCCAGAGTATCCTTTGTGCGCGGCAGATGTTGGGCTGAAGGAGTGGCGCCGGATGGCGTCATTGAGAAATCGGAGGGTTTTGACCAGCAGGAGCTTGCACAACTGGCGGCCTATCTGACGCAGGAAAAGGATATGATTCTGGCGCAGGCGAAGGGAGTAAACCCCTTGAAAAATATGCTCGGCATTTGATGAACCGGGCGTTATCCGAGTTCCTCTTTATTTTTTATCAGCAGCCCTACGGGACAGTGATCGGAGCCCATGACGTCTTTATAAATGAGGGCGTCTTCTAACCGATCTTTTAAGCACTGGGACACAAGAAAATAGTCTATGCGCCATCCTGCGTTCTTAGCTCTGGCGCTGAAACGATAGGACCACCAGGAATAAACGCCCTCCAGGTCAGGGTAGAAATAGCGGAAGGTGTCTATGAAGCCCGCTTCTGTCAGAGCGGTGAATTTGGCTCGTTCTTCTTCTGTAAAGCCTGCATTCATACGGTTGGTTTTGGGATTTTTTAAGTCAATTTCTTTATGGGCTACGTTTAAATCACCGCAGAAGATTACGGGTTTGGACTCTTCCAGCCTTTTTAAATAGGAGAGAAAGTCTGTTTCCCATTTCATACGGTAATCCAATCTGGCCAGTTCGTTCTGGGAATTGGGGGTGTAGACCGTGATAAAATAATAGTCCGGGTATTCCAATGTAATGACCCGCCCCTCGTGATCGTGTTCCTCGATGCCGATTCCGTAGGAAACGTGGAGAGGCGCTTCCTTCGTAAAGACGGCGGTGCCGGAATAGCCCTTCCTGTCGGCGTAATTCCAGTATTGATGGTATCCTGCAAGCTCTAAGTCGATTTGTCCCGCCTGCAGCTTTGTCTCCTGGAGACAGAAGATGTCCGCATCTGCCTCCTGAAAGAATTCAAGAAAGCCCTTGCCGACACAGGCTCTTAATCCGTTTACATTCCATGATATGAATTTCATAATGTCCTCCCGTATTAATCATAGTTTTTTCTTGTTAACTTGTTTTGCCGCTCCTGTTATTGCATTCAGTTCAGATCATATTTTACATAAAATAGGAGTTAGTTATCATAATACTCTAAGATATATTCCTCTACAATAGCTTCCGACAATTCATACATTTCATTCAGCCGGCTTTCGTAATTTTCCCTGGTCAGCCGCTCTTCGCCTTTTGCCAGCCTGTCATAGACATAGTAGTTAATATCCTTGGAAAAATGAATCATATCCATATAGTGATCCAGATTGGTAATAATCTCCTTGTCGGCCTGATAATAGTAAATTTCCACATTGTCATATTCCAGCAAGGCGGCGATTGTCTGCTTCTCATTATAGATAACCGCATCCCTGCTGCCCTCCCGATAGGCGTTGTCCCACCAGAGCATGGAATAGGGAGAGAAGAAGAATTTAAAGGTGGTCTCCGGATGCGACTCTACCTGTGAGACGAGCAGGGCGATATTACCGGATAATTCCTCAGAATTGACGGTTTCCGGCTGCATTTCGGATATGGAGGGCAGACGGCTGTATAGGCCGGTGGCCATTTCCTGACCGAAGGATTTCCATTGCGCCCAATTATAGGAATCCCCCTCGTCATAATCCGCGAGAAAAGAGTACGCCAGCATATAAGGAAGCTTTTCTAATAGGACGTCTTTATTGAGTACATATTGATAATCGTTGAAATAATTTTTATCGTACAAATACATGGGGCAGCCGGTAGATACGTAGGTTGGCTCCGTGCTTGCCGAAAGGGAGGAGGGATCTATATTATAAAATACATAATCCAGATCGTGCCCTTCATAAGCGATATCAAGCAGGTAACACAGATCGGCGGTTGCGCCGTAGGAGCGAATGGCTTTGATGGCAGTACAGCCGAAGGCTTCGTCAAACCACCCGTTGTTATAATTTTCACAGACAGAGGAACCGACGATAAGCGCATCGTAGTCGAAGTTGCGGAGAGTCCCGACGCACTGGTATTCTTTATCAGTCAGCACCGCTTTTAAGCCGGGCAGGGGCTTATGGTATTGGTAAAAAGGGTCGAAAATCACTACTACGGCAATTACTGCCGCCAGCAGAAGAAATGTCCGTATGAAAAAAGATTTGATAAACTTTTTTTCCATAGATGTAAACCGTATTCCTCCATCGTTCTAAATTCCCATACAATGATAAGATTAAAAGTTAAAATATAAAAACGTACTGACCTGAGACAGCGACAAGATGCACCATACCAACAAAATACTGGCAGCCCAGCATTTGGCGGAGGTCATATTTCCGTTCATTGTGCGCTCATAGGCATTGGGCCTGAAGATCAGGAAAAAGGCCAGTAAGAACAAGAATATCATAAAAATCAGATATACATAAGCCGCGAAGTCCGGCGCCGCCATATCCAGAAACTGTCTTATCATGTAGATTTCCGAAATGTCAAGCTGGGCGGCTATGTCGTAAAGCTTACCGTTCCAGGCTCCTGAAACAAGATTTTTGAAAAGCTGGACTGCCCCCGTTATGCTCTCGCTTCGAAAGAAAAACAGAGAAAGGTTAAATACGCTGAAGGTGCAGATCCAGCCCAACCAGGCTGGGATATGATATTTGGAGGGTCTTTTCTCTTCCCGGCCTCGTATGCCGATAATGCCGAGATTATCCCAGACCACCAGAATACCGTGGATAACGCCCCAAATCACATAAGTCCATGCCGCGCCGTGCCATAAACCGCTGAGCAGGAAGATAAGGAAGGTATTGATAAGCATACGGGTTTTACCCTTCCTGCTGCCGCCCAGGGGAATATAGACGTAGGTGATAAAGAAGCGGGACAGCGTAATATGCCATCTCTGCCAAAACTCCTTGATACTGCATGCGCGGTAAGGGGAGTTAAAGTTGAGGGGCAGGTCGACGTTGAACATTTTGCCAAGCCCTATAGCCATATCGGAGTAACCGCTGAAATCAAAGTATAATTCAAAGCTGTAGGATAGTATAACCGCGACAGTGGATATGCCGTCCAAAGAAAAGGTCTGGGCGAATCCGTAATTGGCCATCAGCGCAAAGGTATCCGCCAGCAGAACCTTTTTGGCCAGACCCAGAACGAATAAATAGATTCCTCTGGAAAAGGAGGCGCTGTCAGGGCGGCGTCTGGAAATATCCTGAAATTGAGGAATTATTTCGTCATACAGTACGATGGGGCCGGCGATAAGCTGGGGGAAAAAGGTGACAAAGGTCACATAATCTAAGAAGGGATAGTGCCCTGCGCGTCCCTGGCAGCGGTCTATGATAAAGGATAGCTGCTGGAAGGTAAAGAAGCTGATGCCCAGCGGCAGCAGGATATTTCTTAACGTAAAGTCAGTGCCGAACAGGACATTAATATTTTCGATAAAAAAGTCGTAGTATTTGAAATAAAATAAAATCCCCAGATTCAGCGCAAGCCCGGTGAACAAGCCGACCCGGTTCCATGCGGTCCTATGGGAGGAGCCTTCGGGAATCTTAGTCAGCAGGTAGCTCAACAGATAATTCATTCCGATGCTGACGAGAATAACAGCCAGATAATTGATATTGAAATAGCCATAAAACCATAAAGACATACCGGCTAAAAAGAAATTGGCCAGACGGTATTTTTTATAATGATTGAATCCATACCAGCCGACAAGTACCAGAGGCAGGAATATAAATATAAAAATATAGGAGTTGAATAACATAAAAAATCGGAATTCCTTCCCGCATACATATTTTTCAAATAAAGGTAAAAACTACATATCATAGTATACCAAATCCGAATTGAGCTTACAAGTGGAACGCCGGGCGGCAAGGAACGGGGGCTAAGGAACGGGCGGTTCATTGGGATGAGGGAAAAATCGAAAAAAGGCAGGAACGAAGATAATATGCGCAAAACAATCATAACGGCCTTTATGTCAGGCTTGCTTTTTCTTACCGGTTGCGGGGACAGCCTGCCGGAGGAGGAATTAGTCAATAACGGGCAGGCGTTTGAAATGCAGCAGGTGGGAGATGATCTGCAGGCCAGTAATTTTCCTTTTGGAACGATAGATTATCAGGAAAAGGAGGATTTTCCTACCTTAGAGGAGTTAGAGGAGGAAGTCAGAGCACTCCTGGGGGATCATTATTGGCCGGAAGTAGACCTGTCTAAGGAGGAGCTGGAAAAAGCCACCGGAATCACAGAGGATATGTATGTGGAATTTCTGGCGCAGAAGCAGGTTCTGGATGCGGATATAGACACCATGATTATTATTCATGCCAAAGAGGCATATGTGGGCGAAATCGAGCAGGCGCTGGAAGACTATCGCAGCCGAATGATAGAGGAAAACCAGAAATATCCGCAGAATCTGGGCAAGGCGGAGGCGTCCCGCATGGAAACCATCAACGATTATATCTGCTTCGTACAGTTGGGGGCGGATACCTCCGTGGTGGCGGATCAAGGACAGGATGCGGTGGTCAGCTATTGCCTTGAGGAAAATGAGAGAGCCATTTATGTTCTGGAAAAGGCGCTGTTGGAATAAACAATTAAGTCAGAAATTCTTTTAAGAGAAGTTCCAGCTCCTCAGCCTCTGATTTTGAAAAGGTTGGGGTTTCTTCTTCTTGCGGGGGCGCTTCTTTTTCTGCGGGGCTGCTCATGTTAATGAACTGCATGTCCGATTTAGTCTGTTCCAGGCGGCTGGACAGATGATTTTCCAGATAGTCAACCAGATTGGTGCGGAGAATCCTGATTTTTCCGGGCACATCAATTAAAGAAGATATGGCGAAATAGCAGTATAGCCCCAGAAAGCTGATGATGTAAAAGGGAGCGATATGAAAGAAGCTCTCGCCGCGGATAATCGCAAAGCAGGCGCCGATTCCCGCCACCAGAACGGCAAGCAGCGTAAGCTGCCCTGATAAATGCTTTAAGAAGGACAGAGGCACACAGCCAATTTTAATCTGGTTCATAAATTTGTCCACAAAAATGGGAACGTTAGCCACCTTTTCATTGATCTGGCTGCGGCTGGAGAACTTAAGCTTAAGCTGCTGAAGAGATTTATTAGTGGTTGTGGACATATTTTCCGTTTCCCAGATCAGCTTATGATATATCACTCCCATAATAATCTGGCATATGATACTTAGTGAAAGTAATATAAGGATAGCGACCATAAAGTTTTTATGCTGAAAAAATAATGCGAACATACAATAGCCTTTCTGACGAATCATAACGGGGATTTCATGCTATTACCATTATAAAAGAAATATCCCATGAAAAAAGCTGTAATGGGTCTGTAAATTCCGCGCTTTTTTGCAGAAACCGACGCCATATCGGGAGTCAGGGGCACTGGAAACGGATAAAAATATGTGGTATAGTAGAGACGTCAGGTAAATAGGAGTTTATTTCGAAGAATCCTATAGATTTTAAAGTTGGAGGGAATAACTATGATATATCGTCCAAAAGGCGTCTGTTCTAACGCGATTGATGTAGAGGTGGAAGACGGCATTATCAAATCGGTTCAATTTACGGGAGGCTGCAACGGTAATTTACAGGGGATTGCAAGTCTGGTTGCAGGCATGAAGGCAGAGGACGCTATTGCGAAGCTCAGAGGAATCAAGTGCGGATTTAAAAATACTTCCTGCCCGGATCAACTGGCATGCGCATTACAGGAAATCTTAGATCATTAGGAGGTCTTTTTCGATGAGTAAGAAGATCGTACTTACCGGCGGGGGAACCGCGGGACATGTAACCCCTAATATTGCCCTGATTCCCAGATTACAGGAGCTGGATTACGAAATTGTCTATATGGGGTCTTATGATGGAATTGAGAAAAAGCTAATGGAAGATTTCGATATTCCTTATTATGGGATTGCCACCGGTAAATTCCGAAGATATTTCGATCCCAAGAATTTTTCCGATCCCTTTCGCGTCATCAAGGGTATGAGGGAAGCGAGAAAATATTTAAAAGAAATAAAACCGGACGTATTATTTTCCAAGGGCGGATTTGTCAGCGTGCCGGTAGTACGCGCGGCGTATTCGCTGGGAATCCCCTGTATCATACATGAGTCCGATATGACGCCGGGGCTTGCCAATAAGCTCTGTATTCCGGTGGCAAAGAAGGTATGCTGTAATTTTCCGGAGACCTTCAGCCTGCTTCCGGCGGAGAAGGCGGTTCTGACCGGTTCCCCGATTCGCCAGGAATTAACCGCCGGCAGTAAGGAAGCCGCTTATCGGTTATGCGGTTTCGATTCTTCCAAGCCGGTGATTATGGCGGTGGGCGGCAGCCTTGGTTCCGCGGCGGTGAATCAGGCGGTCAGGGATGTCCTTCCGGAATTGTTAAAGGATTTTCAGGTGGTTCATTTATGCGGGAAAGAAAAGGTAGATAACCTGCTGCTTACCACGCCGGGCTATAAGCAGTTTGAATATATTAAATCCGAGATGAAGGATATCTTTGCAATGGCGGACATTGTGATTTCCAGAGCGGGCGCTAACGCCATCAGCGAGCTGCTGGCGCTGAGGAAGCCCAATATCCTGATTCCCCTTCCCGCCGCCAGCAGCCGCGGCGACCAGATATTAAACGCGAAGTCCTTTGAGTCGCAGGGCTTTAGTATTGTGATTGATGAGGACGATCTGACCGGCAAAATTTTATTGGAAAAAATTCAGGAGCTTTACTGTAACAGGCAGCTTTATATAGACGCCATGAGCAAGAGCAGGCAGCGGGACGCCATCGGAACCATCATTGGGCTGATTGAAGACGCTGTAAGGACAGACTCTTGAAAATCAGGGGCTTCAATGCTAAACTTAAGTAAGGAAGAAAATGGAAAAGGAGATAACACCATGAGCAAAGTTACGTTTGACTACTCTAAAGCGGCTCCCTTCGTCAGCGACAGCGAAGTGGAGCTCATGAAAAAGCCTGTCTTAGACGCGAAGGAAGTATTGGTCAGCAAAACCGGAGCGGGCAACGATTTCTTAGGCTGGATTGACTTGCCTGTTGATTACGATAAGGAAGAGTTTGCGAGAATTAAGAAAGCGGCGGCTCAGATTCAGAGTGATTCGGAGGTATTGCTGGTTATCGGTATCGGCGGCTCTTATCTTGGAGCGAGAGCGGCGATCGAGTTTTTACGCCACAGCTTTTATAATGTGGTAGACAAGTCTGTCAGAAGGACGCCGGAAATTTACTTCGTAGGCAACTCCATCAGTTCTACTTATATTAAGCATCTGATCGACGTGATTGGGGACAGGAATTTCTCCATTAATATGATTTCCAAGTCCGGCACCACTACAGAGCCTGCTATTGCGTTCCGCGTATTTAAGGAGATGGCTGAGAAGAAGTATGGCAAAGAGGGCGCTGCCAGGAGAATCTACGCTACCACCGATAAGGTGAAGGGTTCCTTAAAGAATCTGGCTACAGAAGAGGGATATGAGACATTTGTAGTACCGGACGACGTAGGCGGGCGTTTCTCAGTATTGACAGCGGTTGGGCTGTTGCCTATCGCCGTATCCGGAGCCGACATTGATCAGCTGATGGAGGGCGCAGCAGAGGGCAGGAAGATGGCGCTGGAAGCTCCCTTCGAGGAGAATGACGCGCTGAAATATGCGGCGCTTCGCAATATTTTATTAAGAAAGGGCAAGGCAATCGAAATTCTTGCCAATTATGAGCCCAGCGTACATTATGTATCCGAGTGGTGGAAGCAGCTTTATGGCGAATCCGAAGGAAAGGATCAGAAGGGTATTTTCCCGGCCAGCGTTGACTTGACGACGGACTTACATTCCATGGGCCAGTTTATCCAGGATGGCGCCAGAAATATGTTCGAGACAGTGCTCAATATTGAGACAAGCAGGGAAGAGATTATTATCGGCGAGGAGCCGGTAGACCTGGACGGCCTGAATTATCTGGCAGGCAAGAGCGTAGACTTTGTAAATAAAAGCGCAATGAACGGGACGATTCTTGCCCATACAGACGGTCAGGTTCCTAACTTTATGATTAAAATACCGGAAGCAAATGAGTTCTTCTTAGGCGAGCTGTTTTATTTCTTTGAATTTGCCTGCGGCGTCAGCGGTTATTTGTTAGGGGTTAATCCTTTTAACCAGCCGGGAGTAGAGAGCTACAAGAAGAATATGTTCGCGCTTCTCGGCAAGCCGGGTTATGAGGCTCAGAGAGAGGAATTGCTGAAGAGACTGTAAGGATACAGGATTTTGGGCGATCAATAGAATATTATGCAGTATGATTATGAGGGAGTGCCGATTTTGGCGCTCCCTCATTGCTGTTCAGACCCGGCCGCGTTATTGATAAAAATATCATTTATTTTCCACTTTATTGAAAAAAGTTATTGACATGGAGGTTAGTTAGTGCTAACCTTTTAATTGCAAGGTTAGCAAAGACTAACTTAAAAGACTGGCGCGAAAGGAGGCATACCGGCTGTGGGCAGAAGCGAAAACGGGACGCAGGAGAACGGCGTTTACTATCGGGCGACGGAGCAGAAGCAATATATTATAGCGAAGCTGAAGGAGCGCGGGTTTCGTATCACGAATCAACGAAAGCTTATTATTGACTGTATCCTGGCAAATGAGTTTAGCTGCTGTAAGGAAATATATTGTCAGGTATGCAAGATCGATCCGTCAATCGGAATTGCGACGGTATATCGCATGGTTAATACTTTAGAGGATATAGGCGCGATTAACCGCAAGAATATGTATCATGTATGTTTTGAGGAGGAACCCGCGAAGGTACATAGCTGCATGGTACAGTTCGACGACCATACCAGAGTGAAGCTAAGCCCTGAGGAATGGAAGCGTATCGTTAAGGCGGGACTGAAAACCTGCGGTTATCTGGACAATCGCAATGTAGAGCTGATTGAAATGCGGGAATGTAATCATATGGACGCTGCCGGGGTAGCCGCGGTCGTATAAGAGCAAAGGAGAATATTGTGATGCCATTGTCATTTGCAAAAGAGGGAGAGATAAATTCCATTAAAAAGGTGGGCGGCAAGGAAGAGACCAGACAGTTTTTGGAGAATCTTGGTTTTGTGACAGGCGCCAATGTAACGGTAGTGTCTACCGTGAATGGAAACCTGATTGTAAATATTAAGGATTCCAGAATTGCCATTGGCAAGGATATGGCGTCCCGTATTATGGTGTAGGCTGTTTTGCTGAAAGAGCGATAGGGCAGAGTCGCCCGCCGCTTTTTTCATAGAGGGGAGTAAGTTACAACTAACATCTATTTTATGTGTGGACGTGGAATAGAGAGTATAAGAGGATAGGAGAACGGCGATGAAAACATTAAAGGAAGTGGCCTGCGGCGAGACCGTAACCGTAAAGAAGCTGTCCGGCGAGGGCCCGGTCAAAAGACGTATCATGGATATGGGGATTACCAAAGGCGTTCAGATTTACGTGCGCAAGGTAGCGCCCCTCGGCGACCCGGTAGAGGTAACCGTGCGGGGATACGAGTTGTCTCTTCGCAAGGCGGACGCGGAAATGATTGAAGTAGAAAGCTAAAAAGCAGATTGAGGAGGAAAAAATGTCAGTTAAAATTGCACTTGCAGGTAACCCTAACTGCGGTAAAACAACACTGTTTAACGCTTTGACAGGTTCCAACCAGTTCGTAGGGAACTGGCCGGGCGTTACGGTCGAGAAAAAAGAGGGTAAATTAAAAGGGAATAAAGACGTTATCATCATGGATTTGCCGGGTATTTATTCTTTATCCCCTTATACTCTGGAGGAAGTAGTAGCCAGAAATTATCTGATTAACGAGAGACCGGATGTTATATTGAACATAGTAGACGGCACCAACATTGAGCGTAACCTGTATCTTTCCACTCAGTTGATGGAGCTGGGGATTCCGGTGGTCATGGCGGTCAATATGATCGATCTGGTCAATAAAAACGGCGATAAGATTTCATTAGAGAAGTTAAGCCAGAGCTTAGGCTGTGAAGCGGTAGAGATTTCCGCTTTAAAAGGAACCGGCGTTATGGAAGCGGCCAACAAGGCCGTAGCGTTGGCGGGCAGAAACGCACAGCCGATTGCCCATAAGTTTGACAGCCGGGTGGAGGAAGCGATCAGCGCCGTGTCCGCGAAGCTCAGCGGCGTAGCCGAGGATCAGAAGAGATTTTTCGCTATTAAGCTGTTGGAAAAGGACGGAAAGATTGCGGAGCAGATGGGTACGGTTCCCAATGTAGATTCCCAGATCAGGGAGCTGGAAGAAGCCTTCGACGACGATACGGAAAGCATTATTACCAATGAAAGATATGTGTATATTTCCGGTATTATTCAGGACTGCGTGTCTAAAAACAGGAAAAATGAGCTGACGGTTTCCGATAAGATTGATAGAATAGTTACGAACAGAATATTAGCGCTTCCGATTTTTGCGGTAGTAATGTTTATTGTATACTATGTATCCGTCACGACTGTAGGCGCGTTTGTCACAGATTGGACCAATGACGTGCTGTTCGGGGAGATTATTCCCCCGGCGATTGAGAGCCTGCTTGGGGCGATCGGCTGCGCGGACTGGCTGACAGGATTGATTCTTGACGGTATTGTAGCCGGAGTGGGCGCGGTACTCGGTTTCGTGCCGCAGATGCTGGTATTGTTTATCTTTCTGGCGTTTTTGGAATCCTGCGGATATATGGCGCGCGTTGCGTTTATTATGGATAGAATTTTCCGTAAATTCGGTCTTTCCGGCAAGTCCTTCATTCCCATGCTGATCGGCTCCGGCTGCGGTGTGCCCGGTATTATGGCGTCCCGTACGATTGAGAATGACAGAGACCGCAAGATGACCATTATGACCACCACCTTCGTACCCTGCGGCGCGAAGCTCCCGATTATTGCCCTGATTGCAGGCGCGTTCTTTGATAACGGCGGCTGGGTAGCGTGGAGCGCTTACTTTATGGGGATTGCGGCAATCATCTGTTCCGGTATTATTCTGAAGAAAACCAAAATGTTTGCAGGAGATCCGGCGCCCTTTGTAATGGAGCTTCCCGCTTATCATATGCCTACGGTGGGCGCTGTTTTAAGAAGTATGTGGGAACGCGGCTGGTCCTTCATTAAGAAGGCGGGCACTATTATCCTGTTATCTACCATCGTACTTTGGTTCCTGATGAGCTTTGGCTGGGAAGACGGTTTTGGCATGGTAGAGGAGCTGAATAACAGTATCCTTGCGGCGATCGGCAGCGGCATTGCGTGGATATTCGCGCCTCTTGGCTGGACACAGGCAGGAGAAGGCTGGAAAATGGCGGTTGCGGCGGTTACCGGCCTGATTGCCAAGGAAAACGTAGTGGCGACTTTCGGTATGCTGTTCGGCTTTGCGGAAGTGGCGGAAGACGGCGCGGAAGTGTGGGGCAGCCTGGCAACTGTTATGACTCCGGTTGCGGCATACGGATTTCTGGCGTTTAATCTCCTTTGCGCACCCTGTTTTGCAGCCATGGGAGCCATTAAGCGGGAGATGAACAATACCAAATGGTTCTGGTTCGCTATCGGTTATCAGTGCCTCCTGGCTTATGTAGTAGCCATGGTAATCTATCAGCTTGGCGCGTTCTTTACAGGCGGCGGCTTTGGAATCGGCACAGTAGTAGCGATTCTGCTGGTAATCGGATTCCTGTATCTGTTGTTAAGACCTTATAAAGAAGCCACTGAGCTTAAGGTAGAGGTAAAGAAAAACAAGAAAATTGCTTAGAATTTGCTTTTAATGAAATGAGGAGTAATATGAAAAATCACACAGATGTGCTGATTTTTCACAATCCTCTGGAAGTGGATTTGGCTATTTGTTTCTGAGCGAAAGCAAATAGCCCTGATGGCAGACGAGAAACCGCCTTCGCGGATTTCTCGCCGCCGCTTCGCAACAAGTTGCTCAGAAATGGGGAGTAATATGGGGACAGCGATTGTATTGATTATTGTCGCAGGCGCTGTGGGGCTTGCGATACGCAGCATGATTAAAGATAAAAAAGCGGGCAAGTCGCTGCAATGCGGCGGAGACTGCAAGCATTGCGGCGGCGGATGCCATTAAAAATTTCGAAGCATAGGGAAAGCCGGAAGCAGGGATTGGATGATGCCTGCTTCCGGCTTTTTGCAGGGGCTGTCCGGTTTATTTCAGAATAGATGTTATCTTTTTGAAATGGTATTCTGGATATAGGGATGAATATTTATCACTATTGTCAACCAGAGATGCATGCCCTAAAATAATAATAGCAGGGACACGACATGAAAAGTATCAGTATCAAGGAATACAGGTCGTGATATATGCAGATGGTTAAAAGAATGATAGGAATACAACAAAGAACAAACATTGCGTTATGCGTAAAAACAGCGCAGAAATGAGGGCAGCCATGGAAAAAAGAATATTAACTTACAGAAAACAGATAGATAAACTGTTGCAGCAGAATGATCTTGACTGGGAAAGCATCATAAAAGAGCATCTGATTCAAGTGTCCTTCTTTCAGCATGAACGGCTGATTCATTTAATCGTAACAGTTACCTTTGCGCTGCTGGAGACTATCGTCGTCGGGCTGTGCGTGACCGCTTTTTCGTTGGGGCTGGGGCTTTTAGCGATTATGCTTTTGGTGCTGCTGGTTCCTTATATCCGCCATTATTATATTCTGGAGAATGAAGTACAGAAAATGTACGGGCAGTATGATCAGATGGTGGCAAAGAGCAGAAAAAGCAGCGATTCTTGTTCGGGCTTTTGATTTATAGTTCCTTAATCACACGTTTAAAAGCAGGAACAATCTGTCCGCAGGCGACCGCTTTGACTAAATCCAGCGGCAGGAAGGATACAAAGCCTGTTAAAAAGGCGACGCTCCAGGAAAGCGAATTATAGAATTTCAGCCAGACCATACCGATAACATCGATCAGCAGCACACCGATGACAGCCGCTGCCGTATAGCGGATACGGTTATATCTGGCGCCGCGAATCAGAGGAAGCACAATTGCGGTTATCAAAAAGGACACTGTGTAACCGCCCCAGGGGCCGGTCAGATAGCCGATTCCGGCGCCACCGCCGATGAAAACCGGAATACCGAGAGCGCCCAACAGCATCCAGACAAGGATAATAAAGAAAGCTTCTTTTACCGCAAATAAAAGAGCAATCAATATGATGACGAAGTTGAGCAGGGTAATATGCGGGCTGCCCGGAAGCGGCGTAGGGACGCTGATATATGCGGAAATACACAACAGCGCCGCAAATAATGCAGATACGACCAGTTTATAGGTTGAAAAGGCGGATTTATCGGCGGCGCGCGTTGTTTCCTGGAACTTAGTGGACATGATACTTCCCTCTCTCGTTTGGATTGATAAATGAAGTATAGGAGATATCATGAGAAATGTCAACAAAGATTTTAAAATAGTTAACAAATTACGCCTGCACGTTTATTTTTGGCAGGCAGGACAAAAGGTGCTGCTTCTTCCGCCTATTACCATTCGTTGAAGGGATTGTCCGCAATTCGGGCAAGGCTCGCCTTCATGTCCATAGACCTGCAAAAACGGCGTGTATCGGAAAAACGTAACCCCTGACCGTTGTTCAGCCGGAAAATAAGGTGGGTATGTTTTTCTTCAGGGCAGTTCTCCGGCATTACCAATAGGCAGCCGGTCATTCTCAAATGAATGATTACTCTGTCGCCGCTTTTAAGATGAAGGGCGAGAAATTTCCCCCGACGTGTTATGCCATCAAAGCTTTGTCCGGTCAAACGGCTGCAAAATTCACTTGCGGCAGGGTGGGCAATAATCTCTGGGCGGTTGATGAGAACCTGTTCAATCGTCAGTCCCTGTATTTGTGGTTCAATGACCCGTCTTATTGTCTCTACCTCCGGCAATTCTGGCATAACAGCCGCCGCCTTTCTTTACTTTTATGCGCAGGGAAGTATTCGCCTGTTAAATCTTAAACCGGTACCCTACGCCCCAGATCGTCTCGATATACTGCGGTTTTGCGGTGTCAAATTCGATTTTCTCACGGATTTTTTTGATGTGCACTGTAACCGTAGCAATGTCCCCAATAGAATCCATATCCCATATTTCGCGGAACAGCTCTTCCTTGGAGTATACATGATTAGGATTCTCTGCAAGGAAGGTTAAAAGATCAAATTCTTTGGTCGTAAAGATCTTCTCCTCGCCGTCCACATAGACTCTTCTGGCCGTTTTGTCGATCTTAAGCCCCCTGATCTCAATAATATCGTTCATCTTCTGATTGCTGCCAACCAGCCTGTCATACCGTGCCATATGCGCTTTTACCCTTGCAACCAGCTCGGAAGGACTAAAGGGCTTAGTCATATAATCATCTGCGCCCAGCCCCAGCCCTCTGATCTTGTCAATATCGTCCTTCTTGGCGGACACCATGATAATGGGAATATTCTTCTCTTCACGTACCTTCTTGCAGACCTCAAAGCCATCTATCCCCGGCAGCATCAGATCCAGAATCATCAGATCAAAATCTCCTGCCAGCGCCGTTTTCAGTCCCTGGTCGCCTGTATTTTCTATAGTAACCTCAAAATCGCTTAATTCCAGATAATCTTTCTCTAAGTCCGCGATTGCCTCTTCATCTTCTATAATCAATATTTTACTCATACCTTGTTCCTTTCTGTTCTGCATTGTTTTATTCCTATGTTCCCCTGCGGCGTCAGGAATTGGGTTCGCCCGGCCGCGCCTTGTTCTTTACTCTTCCTGGGGCATCTGATATTTGCGAATAACAAAATGCATACAGGTGCCTTCATTTTCTTTACTGGTTGCCCAGATATAACCGCCATGGTCTTCCACAATCTTCTTCACGATGGATAAGCCGATTCCGCTGCCGCCCTTGGAAGAATTGCGGGACGCGTCTGTCCGGTAAAAGCGCTCAAAGATATTGGGCAGATCCTTGGCGGCAATCCCCTTACCATTATCCTCAATCTCTACCCGGATGGAATCTACCTCATCCAGAATACGAATATCTATCACACCCTTTTCTTTATCCATGTATTTCACACTGTTGCCAATAATATTATTAATGACCCTCTTTAACTGCTCCGGGTCCGCTATAATCTGCGTGGACGGCTCCGCCAGATCCGTATAGTTAAGCTGGATATTTCTGGATTCCAGATCCAGTCCTACCTCTTCCACGCAGTCTCCGAAATACTCCGCCACATTGATTCTGCGGAAGGTATAAGGAATACGGTTGTTATCGATGCCGGAATAGGTGGTCAGCTCATTGATCAGTCTGTCCATATCGTTCGCCTTATTGTAGATGGTCTTAATATATTTATCCATCTTCTCCTGCGTATCTGCCACGCCGTCCATAATGCCTTCCACATAGCCCTTAACCGCGGTAATCGGAGTTTTCAGATCATGGGAAATATTGCTGATCAATTCTCTGTTCTTCTGCTCATGCTCGAACTTCTCATCCAGCGATTCTTTCAATCGCAGACGCATATCTTCATAATTCCGGTAGAGCTCTCCAATCTCTCCCTTTTCATCAGTGGTGAGCATATACTCCAAATTGCCCTCCGCAATATTCTGCATAGCCTTGTTCAACTGATTAATCGGTTTTAAAATTCCGCTGGAAATCCAATGAGTCAGTACGAGGCTGGTAAAAACTAGAATCAGAATGTATACCAGCATTATATGCTTCAGCGTGGTTTTGGAGATAAGAGAGCTGACGCTGGTAACGATAAAAAAGCTGCCCTCGCTGCCGTCTGAAAAGAGAAAATCAATCTCCTTCACCAGCTTCTTCATATCATTATAATAGTAACCGGTCTCCGCATTAGGCATTTCGTTTCCATATTCGGGTAAAGAAGAAAAAATTTTCTTTGCCGCAGTGTTATTGCCTGTATAGTAAATACTGTCGTCTTTTCTTACAATAATATAGGAAGACTTACTCTGTAAATCGTTTGTAATCTCGTCCAGATAATCGGTATCCTCCAACACCTCCGGATCGGTTGCTATCTGCTCCTTAATTTGCTCCAGAACCTCTTCCGTCATTCGGCTGTAATTTTCTATGGTATACATAAAGGAGGCGCCATATTGATCCAGAATACCTGTTCCAGTCCCCTCAATGCGGCTTCCAATCACCAGAAACGCGACGATCATCAGCAGAAACGGCACTAATACGATAGAAAGCGACGTAATGACCATTCTTGTTTTAAATTTCACCGAAACATTCCTCTCTGTTATCTGTAATCTGTCCAAACAGACCGCGCTAAACGGTTATCACAAATAATATATCACAATTTCCAACGATAGAAATAAAACCTATGCAATAATCTTATTAAAAATTTATAAATTTGACTTTTTCTTATTGACATGGCTATTTATTTTGCTATAATAAAACATGAAAACAGTAATGATTACTATTTTCAAAGGAGGAAATTCATGGCGTTAAAATATAGTCGGCAAAGACAGCTCATCAAAGAATTTCTGATGAGCCGCAAGGATCACCCCACCGCTGATGTGGTCTATATGAATGTCAGGCAAGATGATCCCAATATCAGTCTTGGCACGGTATACCGCAATTTAACACTTCTTGCGGATATCGGCGAGATACAGCGGCTGCGGGTGGGCGACGGTGTTGACCATTTCGACGCAGACACTTCGCCGCATTATCACTTCATATGTTCTGAGTGCGGCAGCGTCATCGATCTCAAAATGGATAATATCGACAGCATCATTGATATTGCCGGAATGAATTTTGACGGTAAAATACAGGGACATGTTACCTATTTCTATGGAATCTGCGGTAACTGCCACCATAAGGACTGAACCTGATAGCTTGAGGTTTGGCGCAAATTACAAAAGAAACGGATATTAAGATGTCAGATAAAATCCCTATGTTTTATCATGCATCTTATCAATAGAAATTTTTAAATTTATCAAAGAAAAGGAGAATAAGGATTATGAAATTTGTATGTCAGGTATGCGGTTATGTTCATGAAGGAGATTCAGCGCCGGAGAAGTGTCCTCAGTGCGGCGTAGGCCCGGAGAAATTTACGGCACAGGCGGAAGACAAGACATGGGCTGCAGAGCACGTAGTCGGCGTTGCTCAGGGTGTAAGCCAGGATATCATCGACGATTTACGGGCTAATTTTAACGGAGAGTGTACAGAAGTAGGTATGTACCTTGCTATGGCCAGAGTGGCTCATAGAGAAGGATATCCTGAAATCGGTTTATATTGGGAGAAGGCTGCCTACGAAGAAGCGGAGCATGCCGCTAAATTCGCGGAATTACTTGGCGAGGTGGTAACAGACTCTACAAAGAAGAATCTGGAAATGAGAGTAGAGGCCGAGAATGGCGCTACCGCTGGTAAATTTGACCTCGCTAAGCGCGCGAAAGCTGCTAATCTTGACGCGATTCATGACACCGTCCATGAGATGGCAAGGGATGAGGCGAGACACGGCAGAGCCTTCGCGGGACTTCTTAAGAGATACTTTGGCTAGGATTTTTGCTGAATTTACAAGGTTTTTGAGAACAAAAGGGAATGAACCAGAGATGGTTTGTTCCCTTTTTTGTTGTCCTTCGATTGTCCTTTTTCCCTGAAAGGATTCTTTACAACTCCTAATGTTGTCCTTCCTAGAAGTTGTCCTTTTTTACAGCCCTATTCTACTTCATAATTCTTTTATTTGCAAGGATTTCTTTGGTGTCCTGCCGCCCCGCCGCCGCTTCTTTTGACAACTGAAAAACCATGTACAACAACTATTCTGCATAGACTATAACTTTTAATATTTTTTCTGTGGAGCAGGACAAGTTTATATAATTGTCCTGCTCCCATTTTGAAATATCTCTGAAAGGAGATATTTCAATGATTTCTAAAGCGACAAGAAAAAAGATAGAGACAGTCTGGAAAAATCAGTGTGCGATCTGCGGCAATAAGGATTTTCTGGAAATACATCACTTAACACCAAAAGCGAGCGGCGGCACGGATGATTATGATAATCTGATTCTTCTCTGCGCCTGTTGCCATGCAACCATTCACGGTAGAGCCTACCACCCTTCACAGTATAATAATCATGCTTCAATCGAATATGCGGCGGCAGAGCCAATTCTGGCGGCTTATTTTGCTAATGAGATCGGCGCAAGGGAGACAAAAGAAAAACTGAATCTTTCGCAAAAGACGCATTTAACAGAAAGTTCCGTATACAAGAGATACAAGAGGGAACACAATATAGAAAAATTTTATAACAATGTTGATCTAATCAATAGCAAAAGGAGAAATCATGTATCAGATACTTTATAATCTGCTTCTTCAACTAACAATAGAGCAAAGAATCAATTTACTTGTAAAATTATATGAGGGCGGCGGTCAATGCCTGTTCTCTGTTAAGTGAACGGGGCGCGCTCTTTCGCGCACATTTTTTATTTTTTATAAAAATTTTGGTAAAATATATATGTAAAGGAGAAATATAAATGAATTTTCAAAATAGATACGAATATTGGGAATCTAACATGGACAAAAAGGCGGCTTATTACAATTATTATCAAGCCAAAAAGAAACAGGCGTTAGAATCTGCTTCAAAAAATATTGAGGATATGATTTATGCCCGCGCTCTTGCAGACTTGGAGCAGGCAGTACAAGCCGCCTTATTAAAATAAAAGGAGAAATAAATGGAACAATCCATTCAAGAAGAATTAGAATTTTATACAGAGTGGTTGGAACTGGATAAATATCATTTTAAGATTCTTACAATGATTACTGTTCTGGCAGACAACAAAAGAGCCTTTAGAGGAAAATTGTCTGATTTTTGCAAGAACCTTTCTATACAGGCTACTTCTGTCAATCTTAGAAAAATAGAAACTACGCTTTTCGTCCTTGCAGAGAGCGGTTACATAAATATATTGATAGACAAGGACATTTATACTATTTCCTTAACTAAATCCGCAGAGAAGGACAAGAATATAGTCAAAATCAAAAGAGAATGGTATAAATTGATTCGAGCGGCAGGAGCGGAAAGCGCTGCTTCATGGGAAAGTGTGTTAAAAGTTTTTATTTACCTTCTAGGGTTGCCACAGGGAAAGGATAATTATGTAACCTATCAACAAATAGGGAGCGTTTTACATTGTAGTAAATCAACAGTGCAAAGAGCCGTGAAAACGATCTGCAATATTGACTTTAAAGATTTTCGATTTATGAAGGATGTTATTAAAATAAGGAATTCTAAGGATGGGTCTTATCAGACAGTTGGTACAGTTTATACACAGGGAATATTTTTTGAATAAAAATATAACTTTTTGATTTTCCTATATTATAAATATAAGAACAATCAAAAAATTATGGTATACTCTCTATATAGGGCTGACAAGGGCTGCCATACAGGCAGCCCCTACTTGTTAGATTTGTGCGTGCCGCACAAATCTAACAAGTTATAACAAAAGATAGAAGGATTGGAAAATGGAAAAATCAGAAAGCAAAAAATTGATACCTGTCTATTTACAACAACTGTTTTTAGAAAAGACAGACGCAGTCCATTATATTAGAATGCCAGAAATACTGTCTTTTCTGGAATCAAAAGGAATCTATGCGGACAGGCGCACAATTTATTCTGCGATTTCCATTTTGAATAGTGCAGGCTTTGAGATTACAGGTGTACAAGAGAAAGGCGGGTACAAATACCACCACCCCGCACGAACATTTGATAGCAATGAGTTAAAGTTTCTGATTGACTCTGTTGCGGCTTCTAAATTCTTGACAGAGCGCAAAGCCAAAGAATTGATCGAAAAAATCAAATCTCTTGGAAGTGTTTATAATAGAGAATCTCTTAACAGAAACATTCTGCTTGGGAACAGAATCAAAAGCATGAATGATAAAGTATTAAAAAACCTCGATACTATTTATGAGGCAATCAATGGCAATAAGAGAATCCATTTCCACTACATGAAATGGACGCCGCAGAAGAAACTAATCTATGTGCGGAAAGGGCAGCAATATGAGGTCAGTCCCTTTGCGGTGACGCTCAATGATAATAATTATTATTTGATAGCCTTTGATGGAAAATATCAGGGAATCCGGCATTATCGCATAGATAAAATGCAGGCAATCAGTGTTTCTGAAAATAATAGAGAAGGAAGAGAACAGTTTAAGCAATTCAATATCAATGATTATATGCAGAAAACCTTTGGAATGTTCCATGGAGAGGAGCAAACGGTCTCCATTCAATGTAATAATTCTCTTGCAGGCGTGTTTATAGACCGCTTTGGGGATAAAGTCACAATCAGACCTGATTTTAAGAATCCTAAAGTATTTATTGCAAGAGTGACTGTTTATGTTAGTTCGCAGTTTTTTGCTTGGCTTTTTGCACTTGATGAAGATGTAAAGATTCTTTCCCCACAATCAGTTATGGATAAATATGCAGCAATGATTGACAGAGTAGCAAATCAATATCGAAAATAACCGATATATCCGAAAACTCCATATTTTATTTTCCTGTGGCGGTGGATAAAAATTATAAAATTTATATAATTTTTTGACACGCCTGCTCCCATTTTCTGGTTTCAAATGCGTCTTGGAGAGTGTGCGGCGGTGGCAATCAGGAAAACGGAAAGTCTATTTTCTGTTTTCCCATAATACACCCGCCCCGTCTGAAAGGGCATCCTGCCGTCCTATGCCGCGATCTTTGGGGCGGCATCTACAATCATTTCTTTGTGATACGGATAATTTTCCAGAAACCACGCCTTGACATACTGATACACAGTGCCATTGTCGTAACCAAAACCCTCATAGTAAAGGAGAGCCTTTTCAAAGTTTATCAGATTATCCTTATCCATAACGGAAATAAATTTTCTCATATACTTGTAAGTAAGACCTTTACAGGCGCTTTTGTGTCCTGCTGCCTTTGTGCTTCTTAATACTATCTTCATAGTTGGATTATCCTTTTTTATCAACTGCAATCTGGTACATTCTTCTGAATCGGGTATGCTTGCGGCGTCCGCGAAACTCTTTGTAATAATGATGGAATTTGTAATAAAATCAACTCTAATATCCTGCATAATGCTAATCCTCTTTTCTTTTGTATGGTTTAGGCTGCGGTTTTCTCTGCTTCTTTTTCCTTGGCTGCGTCTTTTTGTGTGATGGCTTTTTCGGCTGCGGCAGCCAATTCTTCCGATAAGGGCGTATACATATCTTTATATCTATCAAGAAACCATTTCTTGACGGCGGCATATTTGCCTTTGTTCCCTTCCTGTAATTCGACTACCTTTTTAAATAAGTCCAGTTCGTCCTGACTTCTGTTTGTTTTGATAAATCGTCTCATTTCTTCAACGCTCAAACCTTTATAAGCAACTTTATTTTCTTTCTTTTCAATAGATTTAATGATAATGTGGAAATCTCCATAATCATTACGCAATTTGCACATTTCTCCATATTCGGTTGTTCCGATTGTGCCTGCCGCTTTACTGAATTTCTTTGTGATGATGATTTCCTTTGTGTCAAATTTGATTTTATAACCTTTTGTGTTCTTCATTACTTTGATCTCCTTTTCTTTATTTTATGTATATATTATATTGCATGAGGTGTACAAAATTTTGCACTTGATAGAAACTTTCAAAAAGAAAATTCTTCGATTTTTACAACAGGCTCGGTTTCTTCTTCATCATAGAAGTAAGGATAATCTATTGCTTCGATTTGAAGTTTTCCATTTTCAATAAGTGCGCTGAACGTGCTATCTGAATAATCAGAGCCACTGTAGACCTCACAAAGGATTTTTTCATTGTTCATAGTGGCGGCAATACTTTTCAAAAGTTCTGCAAAGACAGAGTTTGCTTCTTCTGGTGCATAATATCCTTCATTTTCTGGAAGGACTATCTGGCAACCATTGAGAACCAGATCGGCAGCCATTCTTTTTGATGGGATATGCGCGTATAGGGAATCGCATTCAAAGCCTGCTCCCAGTCTCTTCTTCATAATGGCTAGAGCCGTGACCGCGCTTTCTGTGCTTTCCGTTGTGATTGTGAGTACGTTTGTGTAGAGCATTTTTTAAATCTCCTTTTCTCTTGTTTTCTTTTCTTTATCTTATGTATTCATTATATAATTCGACGTGTACAAAATTCTGCACTTCGATATTTTTGGAAAGATATTTTTTAAAATGAAGTACCAAATTAACCCTAAAAAGATTTGTACCAAAATTGTTGACAAAAGAGCCGTTTCGTGGTAATATAGTAGTAACAAAAAAGACGTTCGTTTAATTTAACACAAAAGGAGTTTAAAGACCATGAAACAAGAATACGGATATTGCAGAATCAGTACACCGAAACAGAATATTGACAGACAGGAACGCAATATTTTAGAGGTTTATCCTGCCGCGCACATTATCAAAGAAGTGTACACAGGCACAAAGACAATGGGGAGGAAAGAGTGGAATAAACTCTATAAACTTGTTAAACAGGAATCGGCGGCGGGGAAGGAGATCACAATTATTTTTGATTCTGTTTCCAGAATGTCCAGAAACGCAGAGGAAGGATTTCAACTCTATGAGGAATTATTCAATTTAGGAATCCGTCTTGTATTCCTCAAAGAACCGCATATCAACACAGACACTTATAAAAATGCCATTGACACTAAGGTACAAATGACAGGCACAAACGCAGATATTCTTTTAAAGGCTATCAATGAGTATTTAATGACACTTGCAAAGGAGCAAATCAGAATTGCCTTTGAACAGGCAGAGAAAGAAGTCCTAGACCTTCATCAAAGAACCTCTGAGGGTATCAAGACCGCTAAACTTAACGGGAAACAGATCGGCAGGATAAAAGGCAATAAATACACCACAAAGAAAGAGATTGCCGCAAAAGCAATCATCTTAAAGAACAGTAAGGATTTCAATGGTACAAATACCGATTCGGAAGTTATCAGTATTGCAGGAATTTCAAGAAATTCCTATTACAAATATAAGGCGGAATTAAAACGAGCGGCAGAGGAATAAACCTCTGCCGCCAGTGAGTTTAACTTGTTTCTGCCTGTGTCGCTTCTGTATTTTCAGTGCTATTTCCGCAAGAACCTTTTGCGTGCTCATATTTTTGCTCTAGCAATTTGTTTTTTATGTCCTCAGTATTTTTGATCAATTTTATTTGATATTTTATTCCATTACCTTTGATAAGCAATCCTTTAAGGCGTGTTGTTTCAACGCTATTAACATCACTTATCATAAATTGTATTATTTTCTTTTTGGTCTTTTTGCAAACCACCATTTCCCCGTCAATAATTATTTCTGTGTTCTTTTGGGCTAAATACCATATATTTGCAATAATTGTTAATGCCAACAAAGTACACATTATTTGGGTGAATAAATTTATGTATGCAGAGAAATAGGAGGTAAAACTGCCGTATTCTAAGTATCTTGAACCATAGTAACACTCATATCCCAATCCTGATAGAACCTTGCCCAAGGCTTTGTCAACATCGTTATACGCTTCAACCACTTCGCCGTTATTAACTGTTGTACCATTATAATTAAATGAAAATTCTGTTTGATTAAGTTTTTCGTATAAATAATGAGCTTTCTCTTGTCTTGTGTTGTAATTTTTGAGCCCACTAAAGGCATCTGTTGCTTCGCAAAATTCAATAGCCAGTTCTTGCCCTTTTTGGTAAGTA
This sequence comes from Clostridiales bacterium, assembly GCA_021199255.1. GTDB lineage: Bacteria > Bacillota > Clostridia > Lachnospirales > Lachnospiraceae > UBA3282. The sequence goes on from JAJQIK010000045.1 coordinate 115,013, forward strand.
ATGTAATTTTGTATAGTTGGTACTATACTTATAACAATAAAAAGTATAATTACTGCATATACAATTAAAAAGTTTTTCTTAAGTGTAATTCTTTCACTTTTAATTATTTGAGTTTCCATTTATTCAACCCTTCCCTTTGCCATTTTTAATATGCACCGGTTCCCTGATAATACCATTTTCCGTTCTTTTTATAATATCCTGCATCGTTAGCATCTTCTTCCCAATTTTTGGAACTTGATGAACTACTTGATGAGTTTGAACTAACGCCGATACAGTTAAAGAAAATCACAATAGATATGATACAAACAATGATAGTTATGCTCATCGCTTTTTTGTCTATTGGCTTACCCTGCTTGTGGCGTTTTAATTCGTCTTGTATTATTAGAAAACATAAGACAGCCACAATTCCAAAAATAACAGAAATCATAGTAATAACACCTCTCTCATAAAAGTTTTTACAATCATTTTAGAGTTTATAACTCTATTTGTCAATAATTTCTCTTTATTCCCTTATACTATTTCTGAGGTAGAAAACTCATGAAATATAATGAAAGAATAAGGGAAATCAGGGAAGATCATTCCCTGACACAGCAAAAAGTTGCTGACGTTCTCCATATAGGGCAAAGAACCTATGCAGATTATGAGAGTGGAAAGACCAGAATCCCCATTGATAACCTTTTGATTCTTGCTAGATTCTATAACGTGTCGGTGGATTATATTTCAGGCGCAAGCAATATTTTAAATGAATATCCAAAGGAATAGGCAGCAAGATTTAGATTTATAATCTTTGCTGCCTATTGTTTTATCTCTTCTTGATAATTTCTTCAATCACAAAATAAGGCAAATCCTTTTTGATGAATGGCTCATTTTTTGGCTTGTTGATTACCTGTTCCGTTCCTTTGCGCGGCGGTTGCCGCATATCTTTATTATTTCTCATGCGAATGCTCCTTTATCAAATAATCATCTAACTTATTGATAACTGCCTTTAATTCGTCCTGTAAGGCTTCCAAATAGTATTTTGTACTGTTGGCGGTATATTTTGCTTCTGCTTGTTTTTCCTCACTGTAAGCGGTTTCTGCCGTTTTTATGAGCCATAATAGAGACTGTTGGTTATATTCGACCATTAACAAATCTTCCATGATTGCATACAATTCTTTCATCTTTCCTGACCTCTCTTTTCTCTTGTGTTTGATTGTATCAATCACATTTTTTCAAGATTATTTAACAGTTCATCAATGCCCTTTTCCGATACGGCTATATAATATCGGTGTGTTACCTGACTGTTGCTATGTCCCATTTGATTACATAATAAATGTTCTGGCGTATTTAGCACGGCTAAGTTCGTTCCGTATGTGTGCCGCAAATAATGATATTTAAACATAATATTTTGTTCGTGCTGTAAAGTCCTTGAATGGTATTTCATGGAATTTACTGTCTGTATCTTTCCATTCGGCAGGGAATTGACAAGTTCAAGAGAGGACACCTGCTCCCCGTTCAAATCCTGTATAAAGGTTTGATTCTGTTGTCTTTGCAGAGCCAGTTCCTTTTTATCTTTCTCTTGCTGCCGCCGCGCTTCTGCTAAATATTCCTTTAACTTGCTGCACATATAAACCTTGCGCCGCGCGTTTCTGGTTTTTAGAGAGACTAATTTAATCAATCCTTCTTGATATTGCATTTGCCTGTCTATTGTGATGAATCCATCTTTTAAATCTACATTCGACCATTTCAGACCGTAGCACTCATTGATTCTTAATCCACAATATTTTCCCAACATATAGGCAGTTTCCGCATTTGTGCCTTTGAAATAATTATCTAACTGTTCGATCTGCTTTTCATTAAAATAAACTATGTCCAGATCATCATCTGTTTTTAATTTTGGCATATGAATTTTTGTGTCTTTGTTCACACACAGTTTATTATAGGAATCCACGCTTATATAATTTCTGGAATACGCTTGCCCAAATATCAGATAGAACATTTTTAAAAATGATTCTGTATAGGAATAGGCTCTGTTGTCCGTGTAATAAAGTTCTGCAAGATAGTCCTGTATCTCCGCCACGGTTATTTCATCAATATATCTATTTCCAAAACGTTCCTGCAAATGATTTTTCCATAAAGAATCCTGCTTTTTAATTGTGGTATAGGCTTTTCCGTTCCTGCCTTTTTCACAGTATTCTTTATAGACCTCTTTTACAGTCTTTCTGATAATCTCCTGTTGCGGCGGCAGCAATAGTTTATTCTGTTCCTTTTCGATTGCTAAGACTCTTGCTCTTGCCGCCTGCTTTTCTGTTTTGTAAGGATTGCCCTTTTCATCTTTTACGCGTTTCTGTGCTTTCCTTTTGCCGTTGACTGTTACCACAAAGCGATAACCCCAATAGCCATTCTCCAACTGGTACACGCCTGCTCCCGCAGAATTTCTCTGTCCTGACATTGTAAAAACCTCCTTAGATTTTTTTTGTTGTCCAATCCTCTAAGAAGGTTTTAAAAATTTGTTGTAAAGTTGTCCTTTTCTCTTGTGGAAATCCGCATAGTTACGGGAAATTCTTCAAAAATCCTGCCGACACCGTCCACGAGATGGCGCGCGATGAGGCCAGACACGGCAGAGCTTTTGAGGGATTACTCAAGAGATATTTCGGTTAATGAAAATGATTGAAAAATAAGATTTTGCAGTAAAGTAAGGTGTGTGAGTTTATTTTTGCACACCTTACTTTTTTGCTTTATTTTGGCGGTAAAACGAATAAAATATTAACCAAAACTTGCTAAAACGGCAATTTTTGATTAAAATATTATCTAAGAATCGCTTCGGTTTATTAAAATCTCCAGGGGATGTAAATAAGAAAATTGCGATGAGAATGCTCTGGAATGTAAAAAAACCGGAAATGTAAGGGAGGAGGGTAACTATGATTGACAGTTTATTTAATGAATTAGCAAATTTAACGCAAGTAGAGGCCATTGCACTGGGCGGCTCAAGAGCAGGCGAAGTATTTGATGATAAATCAGATTATGATGTTTATTTATATTGTACAGGAGAAGTAACCAAAGATGAGAAGCAGCCTATTCTGGAAAAATATTGTAGTTACATGGAATTATCAAATCATTTTTGGGAATTAGAAGATAATTGCAAATTAAAGAATGGCATAGATATTGATATTTTATATCGAAATTTAGATGATTTTATATTAGATGTAGCAACGGTGGTAGAGCAACATATAGCGCATAACGGATATACAACATGCATGTGGCATAATTTGCTTACCTGTAAAGTGGTTTGTGATAAAAGCGGCAGGTTGACGGAAACCAAAAAGAGATTTGATGTACCTTATCCGCAGGAACTAAAGAGAAATATTATTGACAAGAATTGTAAATTACTTTATGCCTATATGCCAGCGTATTTAGAACAAATAAAAAAAGCAGTAAAAAGAAAAGATATTATAAGCATCAATCACAGAATGTCTGCATTCATGGAATCCTATTTTGATGTAATTTTTGCGTTAAATGAGCAAACTCATCCGGGAGAAAAAAGATTAGTTGCTCTTGCTAAGGCAAGATGCGCTTGTTTACCTGAAGATTTTGAAGAAAATATCAATATGCTGTATAGTAATCTCTTTGTAGATTCAGAAAAAGCAGTGGAGGTATTGGAAGATATGATTCATAAGTTAAAAACAATTTTATAAAACTTATACTTGCTATGCAGTAAGCAGGGAATTTTGCCATCTATTTTTCATTTTAATCCCCATTCCGGAGCGTTAGCGACAGGAAGAAGAGAAATCCGCGAAAGTGGTTCCCTTCTGCCATCAGACAAATTTGTGACGCTCCGGCACAAATTTGAGTGTGAAAAATCAGCATATCAATGTGATTTTTCATGCTATCTCACCGGGATACCGTACTCCCCACTGTTTACGCAGTCTATCCATAATCTCCATCACTTCTACGGAGGTCTGAAGCGGCATAGACAGACTTTCGCCTGCGCCCTTCCTGATCTGCTCGATACATTCCCTGATTTCATATTCATAACCGCTAATCTGTTTCGGCACCTGATATTCTTTCACCAGCTGATCATCGGTATTATAGATTCTGACAGATTGGGGATTGTTAATATTTTCTACGATTAAATACCCCTTTTCGCCATAGACAATTCCTTTTCTGTCGGAACGTCCATAAATGCCTGCAGTAAGGGATGCCATCTTGCCGTCCCGATAGGATAAGGTAATCGTCTCCAGCCCATCAACCCCGGTCTGCGTCTTTATCACAGAGGAGTCTATCCGGGCAATCTTATTGCCAAAATGCATCAGCGCAAAATTTAACGCATATACGCCTACGTCCAATAAGGCGCCGCCTGCCAGTTCCGGGCGGATAATTCTTTCTTTGTCGTCAATATCATAAGAAAGATTGGCTGTCAGCATGGATACCTGCCCCAAAATTCCGCTGGCAATCGCCTCGTCAATAATCTGTCTGGAGGGCATGTATCTGGTCCAGATCGCCTCCGCTACATATACGCCTTTATTCCGCGCCAGCTCCGCAATCTCTTTTGCCTGAGTGCTGTTCATGGTAAAAGCCTTCTCACAAAGCACCGGCTTCCCGTGCGAGATACACAATTTCATATGTTCATAATGGTGGGAATGGGGCGTGGCGATATAGACGAGCTCTACCTGTCCGTCGCTCAACATTTCTTCATAAGAACCATAAGCTCTTGTAAAACCATATTTCCGGCAAAAATCCTCCGCACGGCTCTTCTCTCTGGAGGCCACCGCGTAACATTCCACCTCCGGCATCCGCCCCATCGTCTCCGCCAGTTTCCCGGCAATATTTCCCGCTCCCAATATTCCGATTTTCATACCCGTCTCTCCTTGTCTCCATATTTCACAATATAAAGCAATCCTTCCCTGCCAGAAAACCGTTATTGTCCGTTCTTTGGCGCTTGGGACTTTTCGTATGCAAATTGTATCATAGCTCCCTGGCAAAGAAAAGCGCCTCTTTATTTTTTCTTTATAATTACTTTATTTTTCTGTAATTGACTGCTTGTTATAGATGTTGTATAACAATAATATCAACAAACAAGAACTACCGGTACCGAATCAGATAACAGATTTCGGTCATACTGATAGCAGATTGAAACACAATGTTTCAATCACAGCTTTGCCCGATGAGGCATGGCTGCATACACTAAATTATAAAGAAGGAGTGATTGATATGTTAAGACCAGCATTATTTAACAACAGAAGCTACAAACCTGCGTTTTTCGAGGACTCTTTTGACAGAATGTTTGACGACGCTTTCAAAAATTTCTGGGGCGGCAACGAGCTTGCAAGCTTTGACGCTTTCAGGACAGACGTAATCGACCAGGGCGACAATTATCTTTTGCAGGCGGAGCTGCCCGGATTCGACAAGTCCGATATCAATATCGACCTGAAAGATAATCTTCTGACTATTTCCGCAGCCCATAAGGAGGAAAAGGATGAAGAGGATAAAAATCAGTATATCCGTAAGGAACGTTACTACAGCTCTTATTCCAGAAGCTTCCGCGTGGACGGCATAGCGCCGGATGATATTGACGCTTCCTATAACAACGGTATTCTGGAAGTAAAATTTCCCAAGAAGGAGGTTGCCGCTAAAGAGGAAGTAAAGAAAATTGAAGTAAAATAATCGGTTCCTTAGTTTTCACAAGCTCTTAAATAGCAGCCGGGCATGGGTATCCTATCCAGCCCGGCTATTATTTTCTTTTGGTCTTGCAATGAATATGGTATAATCAGGGCAGATGGCTTGCATAATTTTTGTAATGAGATTGGCTGTCATGACTTATGATTATAGGGGATAATTGTTATGGACAGAATAAAAGCGCTGGATATGTTAAAAGGAATTAGCATTATTATGGTTGTTCTTACGCATTTTTCGTGGTCAGACCAGGAACGTCTTGTTGGCTTGTTTCCGTTTTGGATAGCTATGGCAGTTCCGATTTTTATGATGGTATCTGGTTATACCTTTGCAATGTCGTTCGAAAGACACGGTGTGTCGCAGATAGAAGACGCGTATAATTTTATTTTTATAGTAAAGAAAATTTTGCGTTATACATTACCGTTTGCTGTTGTCTATTTAATTGAAATAATATATGAAAATATACACCAAAGTATTTCCTTTGGAGAGGCTTGCAGATTATTTTTAGTTGGTGGAAACGGACCTGGCAGCTATTATTATCCGTGTATGATACAGTTGATTTTTCTGATGCCTTTAATTTATTTTCCAATTAAGAAAAATCCGCGCAGAGGAATCCGGATAGCCTTTTTGGTAAATGCCGTATATGAAGTCTTGCAAAACGCATATGAGCTTAATGAGACGTGTTATAGATTATTGGTATTTCGTTATATTTTTGCGTTGGCATGCGGCTGCTATTTTTATTTTATGAAGGATACCATATACCTGAATTGGAAAACCAGACAATATAAGCTTCCTTTGTTTGGGGGGGGTATTTTAGGCATTATCTTTATTGTAATGTATAATTATTTGGGATTTAATCCCCCTATATTGAAGTATTGGATTGGGACTTCGTTTATAACTATTTTGTATATTTTTCCTGTTTTTATATTGCTATTTAAAATCTTGTCAGAAAAGAGTATTTGGATTTTAGAATTGATTGGAAAAAATTCGTATGAAATATTTTTGGTGCAAAAGATTTTTCCCCGTGGATATCTCTATCAAAATGTTTCTTCGCGCGTTTTGCAGCTATTTGTGTACTTATGTTTCTGTATAACAGCTGGAGTTATCATGGGTCGGGTTATGCAACCGGGAATTAGAACGCTTATTTCGAAAATAGAAGTATTGCTTCATAAAGAAAGTATAGCTATTGAATATAAGAAAGTATCTTAAAAGTATCAGCAGGACTAAAGGTGGCGGAAGTGAAGGAAGGGCTATGAAGTCGCGGGTTTTATATGAGGATAACAATATCATAGTAGTTCATAAGCCTGCCGGCATCGCAACTCAGACGGCTCGTGTGGGTCAGCGCGATATGGTCAGCGAGGTGACCCGGTATCTGGCCTGCGGACGTCGGGAAGCGGAATCGCGGCAGACACGGCAGAAGGAGCCGGAAATACCCTACGTGGGTTTGATTCATCGGCTGGACCAGCCGGTAGAGGGGATTTTGGTGTTTGCCAGAGATAAGCGGTCGGCGGCGGAATTAAGTAAGCAGATCGCCGATGGCCGTATGGAGAAATACTATTATGGGGCGGTTTGTGGGCAGACGTTCCCGGATCGGGGAGAACTTGTGGATTATCTGGTCAGAGATGGAAAGTCTAATACCTCCCGTATTGTGCCGAAGGAAATCAAGGGCGCTAAAATAGCCAGGCTCGATTATCAAATGGTAAACCGGAAGTCTATAGGGCTGCCGAATGGGGAAACGGCGCAGATTGCGCTTGCCAGAATACATCTGCGAACCGGGCGGCACCATCAGATTCGCGTGCAGATGAGCCATAGCGGGCTGAGCCTGCTTGGGGATTATAAATATGGAGATGCGCTTACGGCGGGAATCTCGGAGCAGATGCAGATCAGGGAGATTGCGCTGTGCGCCTGTCAGTTGGGTTTTGAGCACCCCAGAACCGGCGAAAAGATGCAGTTTCAGATTACGCCGGAGGGCAGGATTTTTCGGCTGCTGATGGAATAGGAATTGAAAAATCAAACATAATAGCATTAGATGATGATACGGTGTAAGAAGCAGAAGGTACTCCTTTCTGTTTCTTTTTTTGTGGAACAAACGCAATGGATTGTGGGGAGAGGGATACAAATGTCAGAATGGAAGCTAGGCGACTCGATAGAGGTAATCAGGAGCAGCAGGGTGATTAAGGGGTGTATTTCATCGGTTGCGGTTTATTTTTTTTTCCGCTATTTGTTTTCCCTGATCGCGCCCTTTGCGCTGGCGTTTTTACTGATTACGCTGTGCTATCCCCTGTTGGGCAGAATCCAGAGTAAAATCCCGGTCAAAAAGAAGTTTTTGGCGGTGGGAATTATTGTGCCTCTTTTGCTATTCGTGATAGGGGCGTTATGGCTGGCTATGGTCTGGTGCGCCGGACGGCTGGACGATCTGCCGGGTTTTTGTACCAGGGTGGGAGAACAGATGGAATCGCTCTTTCATCAGAGCTGCTGCAGGCTGGACGGCAGATTCGGCTGGGACGGTCAGGAAATAGAGCATTATGTCATAGAACAGATGACCGTTATTATGGAAAATGTCCAGATACAGGTTGTCCCTCAGCTTCTGTCCTCTTCCTATAGCTGTTTTAAGGGAATCTTTTCCGCCATAGGTTTTCTGGCAATTACCTGTATCGCCGCCTTTTTGCTGGAAAAGGACTATACGGCGGCGGTAGAATGGCTGAAGTCTTCAGGGGAGCTGCGGTTTATCTGGGCGGTAATCCAGGGCGTTCTGTCTTATATTATCACCTTTCTCAAAGCCCAGGGGGTCATTCTCTGCGTGATCAGCCTTTCCTGCGGCGCAGTCCTGTATTTTGCGGGAATTGAAAATGGTATTTTGTTGGGGGTGCTGGCAGGCGTGCTGGATATGCTGCCGTTTATTGGAACCGGAATGGTACTGGTTCCCTTATCGGTTTGGCAGTTGTTAAACGGGCGGTATGTGCAGACGACGGTGTGCATCATTCTGTATGGGGCGTGTATTTTGGCCAGGGAGCTGTTGGAGCCCAGGCTGATCGGCAAGAGGATGGGCATAGCGCCGGTGATGATGCTGTTTGCCGTCTATGCGGGCGTTAAGCTGTTCGGGGTAAGCGGAATCCTGAAGGGGCCGCTGGCGCTGATCGTAATTTATGAAATTATGAAAAACGGGTTTGACGGGAAAGAGCAGCCCGTATATGATAAAGGAGAATGAAATTTTAAATGATATCATAACAGAAGCGGCAGAGGATATGTTTCGTGTAGGGAAAGACAGAGAAACGCAATTCAATAACGGGACGGAGTTATGGAAAAAAGCCGGACGGGGCATTATGGCGGCATATTTTATTGTGATTACGGTAGTCTACCCTTTTTACGCGCCGGGAGGGTACTTGCGGATTGGAGAGGTTAAGTATCTTTTTTTCCGCAATGTCACGTTGGTTACCATAGCCGCCGCGTTTCCGGTGGTCGTCCTGCTGTTTCTGAAAGGCCGGGGGGCGGAAGGGCTTGCGGAACAGTATCGGCGTATGTCAGTGACGGACTGGTTTGCCTATGGCTATTTGCTTGCGGTTATGCTGTCCTATCTGTGTTCGGCTTATAAGGCGGATGCGCTGTGGGGAGTGGACGGCTGGTATATGGGAGTTATTTCCCAGATGCTGTTTATTTTGTTGTACTTTCTGTTTTCCCGATTTTTTCTGTGCAGCCGCAGATGGCTGGCTATATGGCTGGGAGCCGCGGCGGTAGTATTTCTGCTGGGGATTTTGAATCGGTACTCGGTGTATCCTATTGTGATGGAGGGGCAGACGGAGACGTTTCTCTCAACCCTTGGCAATATCAACTGGTACAGCGGCTACTGGGCGGTTGCGGCGTCTGCGGGTATGACGCTGTACTGGTGCGGCGAAGCCGGGATTGGCCGTGCCGCGGCGGGTATTTTCAGTGGGATTGCGATTCTGGCGGGCATTACGCAGGGAAGCAGCAGCGCCTATCTGGTTTATATGATGATTTTTGCGGTGCTGTTGATTCTTTCCTTATCCAGCAGCCGGAGGCTATATCGATTTTTGGAATTGTGCATGATATTCGCGGCTGCCTGCGGGCTGGGCAAGGTCATGGGGGCTGTTCCGGGGTTCCATTATAATTATGGAAATAATACCTATCCCATGGGTTCCTGGATTACAGGGCTGTTTCTGGAGAAAAACGCCGCGTGGCTGTTGTTTTGCGTGGCGGTATTCTGTTATGGGCTGTTATGGGCGGCGGAGAGATATGGCGGATTTCGAATAGAAGAGCATATTCGTCTGAAGCGAACCGCCACGGCGGCGTTGGGATTAGGGATTGTAGCTGTATCGGTGCTTCTTCTGGGCGGCAGCGGCCTGCTGCAGGGCGGGGGATTATACGGCGATGGGGGGATTATTTTCCCGGAGGACTGGGGCAATGGCAGGGGAACGGCATGGAACTGCGGAATCGGCGCATACCGCAGTATGAATTTGCTGCAGAAGACAGTAGGCGTCGGGCCGGACTGCTTTGCCGATTATGTTTACGGGATTCCTGAACTGGCACGGCAGTTACTTAACCAGTTCGGGAACCAGAGGCTGACGAACGCCCATAACGAATGGCTTACCCTGCTGGTGAATACGGGCTGGGCGGGATTATTCTGCTATGGAGGCCTTTTTATCACGGCGCTGTTCCGTTATGGAAAGAGGGCGAAGGAGCAGCCTTTGCTGTATGTCTGTCTGATGAGTCTGTCGGCTTATACGATACATAATATGGTCAGCTTTCAGCAGATTCTCAGCACGCCCTATTTCTTTATCATGCTGGGGCTGGGAGAAGGGCTTGCACGCGGGCTTCCTGCAAAAGAACAGGGCTGTTAAACCGCCCGGAAATGAGGATTGGAATGAGTAATAAAATCAGCGGGAAAAAAGAACAGACCGTAAGCACGGGTCTGGAGGTTACCAGCCAGCTTATCGAGTATGCGTTGGCTGTCGTGGTTATTGCCGTGTGTATCGCAGTACCTTTATATGCGAAGAATGGCTATCATCAGATCGGGGACGCCAAGTTTGCCGCTTACAAAGTTATTATGACGTTTGGCTTCGCCGTACTGCTTGTAATGGCGGTGATCTGGCTTTTCTTCCGTCTGAGGGAGAAAAACAGGCTGCGTGTTTCCGTGACAGATGTGCTGGCGGCGGCTTATCTGGTTTTAGCGGGAGTTTCCGTTATTTCCGGCGGATTCTATGAAGATGCCCTGTGGGGCTGTGACGGTTGGAATATGGGACTGATGTCGCAGATCAGCTTTGTGCTGTTGTATCTGTTCCTGTCAAGGTTTGGGAGATATTATCGGTTGACAACGGCTGTTTTATGCGCGGTGTCAGCAGTGGTCTTTTCTCTGGGAGTGCTTCACCGTATGATGATAGACCCTATCGGCTTTTATGAGGGGCTGGAGGATTATCAGAAAGCGCAGTTTCTGTCCACGTTGGGACAGGCTACCTGGTATGCCAGCTTTCTGGCGGTGGTGCTGCCGGTGGGCATCGCCGTGTTTCTAGAGGCAAAGAGTATGGTCGTCCGTATTCTCAGCGGCGTCTATGTGTTTGTTGGATTTTGTTCTCTGGTAACGCAGAACAGCGACAGCGCTTATTTTGCCCTGGCGGGCTTTATGCTGGTCTTTTTCTGGGTATCTGTGGAGAACGGGGAGAGATGCAAGAGGTTTTTGTGGATATGTACGCTGTTTTTCGGGGCGGGGAAGGTGATGTATTTCCTGATGAAGCTTCGGCCAAATCCTGCGCTGGAATATGATATTATTACAGAGATTATCTTGTGCTCGCCGGTCACATGGCTTCTGCTGGCGGTATGCTTGCTGGGATGCGCAGCGCTGCATTTCAGAGAAGGGCTGCGTGGGGCGAAGGGGAGCCCCTATCCGGTAAAGAGTATGCTCCGGGTGCGTAAGGGCGTCGTCATAGCGGCGGGGGTTTTATGCGTGGGAATCATTTCTTTAATTGTCCTGCGGACGAAGAATCTTCTGCCGGAGGCGGTGGCGCAAGGCTTGGCGGAGGTGTCTTATTTTCAATGGAATGACGACTGGGGGAACGGACGGGGGAGAATATGGAGCTTTGCCCTTAAGGTGTACAGAGAGGAGAATCTGCTTCATAAGCTGTTCGGCGTCGGGCCGGACTGCTTCAATAGCTATGTGACGCAATATTACAGTGAAGAGGCCGCTCTCTTGTGGGGGGAAATGCTTCTGACCAACGCCCATAATGAATGGCTGAATATTCTGATTAATACAGGGCTTCTGGGAGCCGCGGCATACATAGGGTTCTTTATGACCGCCGTTTACCGCTTCCTGAAGGCGGCTCCGCGGAATCTGCTGGTAACAGGGGCGGCTGCCGCGGCGGTGTCGTATATGGCATATAATTTTTTCTGTTACCAGCAGGTATTGTGTACGCCGTTTATTTTTATTCTGTTGGGTACAGGAGAGTACATTCTGCGCAGGCCAAATAACGGTTGACAAAAGCGGATTTGGCTTCTACAATGTCCCTTGCGGGATAGAAAGCCAGACGTTTTATGATAGATAGAAGGTTCGTCCTTTGTAAGTAATCAAAAGATTTCAGTGAGAAAGGAAAAAGAGAAATGGCAGACAAGAAACTAGTAGAAGCAATCACCTCTATGGAAGACGACTTCGCGCAGTGGTACACAGATGTGGTCAAGAAAGCGGAGCTGCTCGATTATACCAGCGTCAAGGGCTGTATGGTGTTTAAACCCGCGGGTTACGCGATCTGGGAGCTGATTCAGCAGCAGTTGGACGCGAGATTTAAAGAAACAGGCGTGCAGAACGTGTATCTGCCGATGTTTATTCCGGAGAGCCTGTTAAATAAGGAAAAGGATCATGTAGAGGGATTCGCGCCCGAAGCGGCATGGGTGACCTATGGCGGTTCACAGCCGTTACAGGAAAGATTGTGCGTAAGACCCACTTCGGAGACATTGTTCTGCGATTATTATAAAAATACGGTACAGTCTTATCGGGATCTGCCACAGATATGCAACCAGTGGTGCTCTGTAGTACGCTGGGAAAAGGAAACAAGACCTTTCTTAAGAAGCCGTGAATTTTTATGGCAGGAGGGACATACCGCCCATGCTACCGCCGAGGAAGCAGAAGAGAGAACCATTCAAATGCTGAATGTCTATGCGGACTTCTGCGAACAGGTATTGGCGATTCCGGTGATTAAGGGACGTAAGACGGACAAAGAGAAGTTTGCGGGCGCTGTCGCAACCTATACCATTGAAGCGCTGATGCATGACGGTAAGGCATTACAGTCCGGGACAAGCCATAATTTCGGGGACGGGTTTGCCAGGGCGTTCGGAATACAGTATACGGATAAGGATAATACTTTAAAATATGTACATCAGACTTCCTGGGGGGCAACTACCCGTCTGATCGGCGCGGTGATTATGGTACATGGCGATAACTCCGGTCTGGTGCTGCCGCCGAAGATCGCGCCTACGCAGATTATGATTATTCCGATTCAGCAAAAGAAGGAAGGGGTGCTGGATAAGGCATTCGAACTGAAGAACCGCTTAAGCGGTTTCCGGGTGAAGGTAGATGACGCCGATAAGAGTCCCGGCTGGAAGTTCTCTGAGCAGGAAATGAGGGGTATCCCGATCCGGGTGGAGATCGGGCCGAAGGATATCGAAGCGAATAAGTGCGTGATCTGCCGCCGCGATACCGGAGAAAAGATAGAGGTTTCCTTAGATGAGCTGGAGGTCAAGGCAGCCGAAATTCTGGACAAGATGCAGAGGGAAATGCTGGAGCGCGCAAGAGCGCACAGGGAAGAGCACACGTATGTGGCCGGGAATATGGATACGTTCCGCAGGCTTTTTGAGGAGAAATCCGGTTTTGTTAAAGCGATGTGGTGCGGAGATCAGGCCTGCGAGGATCAGATTAAGGAAGAGCTGGCGGTTACAAGCCGTTGTATGCCCTTTGAACAGGAGAACCTTGGCGATACCTGCGTATGCTGCGGCAGACCTGCGAAGAAGATGGTTTACTGGGGCAAGGCTTATTAGGGAAAGGATAAATGCTTATGAACGTATTAGTAATTAACTGCGGTTCTTCTTCTTTGAAGTACCAGCTCATCAACAGTGAAAAGGAAGAAGTATTGGCGAAGGGGCTCTGCGAGAGAATCGGCATTGACGGCAGCGCCATTACCCACCAGCCTGCGGGCGGCTCAAAGGTTAAGACAGAGGTAGATATGCCCAATCATACCGTGGCGGTACGGCTGATGATAGACAGGCTGACAGACGCCCAGACAGGCGTGATCAGTTCTTTAGATGAAATCGATGCGGTGGGGCACAGAATCGTACATGGAGGCGAACGGTTCGCCGCTTCCGTGGTTCTGGACGAAGAGGTGCTGCAGGCTATTGAGGAGTGCAATGATTTGGCGCCGCTTCATAATCCCGCCAATTTAGTCGGGATTCATTCCTGCAGGGAGATTATGCCCGGCGTGCCTATGGTCGGCGTGTTCGATACGGCGTTTCATCAGACCATGCCGAAGAAGGCTTACCTGTACGGGCTGCCCTTATCCTATTATGAGAAATACAAGGTGCGCCGTTACGGCTTCCATGGTACGAGCCATGATTTTGTATCCAAGCGCGCGGCGGAGCTTCTGGGCAAGGATATCAGGGAGCTGAAAATCATAGTATGCCATTTGGGCAACGGCGCTTCCGTATCCGCTGTGAAAAACGGGGAATCCGTAGATACCTCTATGGGTCTGACGCCTTTAGAGGGGCTGATTATGGGAACCCGCTCCGGCGATTTGGACCCGGCGATTATCACTTTCCTTGCGGGCAAGGAACAAATCAGCGCGGAAGAGGTCATTACGATTTGTAATAAAAAGGCGGGGGTGCTGGGTCTGTCTGACGGTCTTTCCAGCGATTTCCGGGATCTGGCGGAGGCTGCGGCGAAGGGCAATGAAAAAGCGGAAGACGCCCTGGAGGCATACGCCTATCGTGTAGGCAAATATATCGGCGCTTATGCGGCGGCCATGAACGGGGTAGATGCGATTGTGTTTACCGCGGGCGCGGGAGAGAATAACGCGGAGGTCAGAGCCCTGATCGGCCAGTATATCGGATTCCTTGGAACGAATATTGATGCGGAGAAGAATAAAATCCGCGGGGAGGAAGTGATTCTGTCCGACGCGGATGCGAAGGTCGTTACGATGGTGGTTCCCACCAATGAAGAGCTGGCGATTGCCAGGGAGACGGTAAAACTGGTAAATGTATAGATACATCTTGTGAGTTTGATGGTCAGATGGAGAGAAAAGCATGAGCAGAAGCCGTAAAAAGAAAAAGGGCTCAGGCATGATTGTGTTTTTGAGTCTGGTGATAGTGGTTTGTGTTGTGGTCCTGGCAGGACTGATCAAGGGCAGCTTAGGGGATAATATTAAGGCTGCGCTTGTGGAGAAGGCCACGGAGCAGATCATGGAGCGGGTAATAGAGGAAGCGTTGGAAAGCGCGGGAGACGTACAGGCGGCTGCCAAGGCAAAAGAGGTCGTAAGCAGCATGGAGGAATCCGATAAGCAGCAGGCGGAAGAGATTATTGAGAAATACGCCGATGCGGAGCTGCTGTCGGACTGTATGGATATCGTCAGCGATGGGGTTAATGACCAATCGGCTGCGAAGGTGGCGGAATACTTGCAGGAAACCGTATCGCAGGAGGATTTGCAGAAGCTGCAGGCACTATATGAGAAGTATGGCGGGGTACAATAGGCTGTTTAGGCCGGGTACCCCGTTTTCCTTTGTGATTCAGATGGGTATCGCTAATCGGTAAGCGAGAGCTCCCGAATGGTCTTTTTTAAGGGGAGAATGGAATTAGGCGCTACGCTCAAAGCGTCGATCCCCATTTCCAGAAAGCTTTTCGTCAAAGCCGGGTCCGCCCCGGCTTCTCCGCAGATACTCACGGGAATATTTTCTTTATGCGCCGCCTCTGCGACCATGCGGATCATGCGTAACAGCGCCGGGTGGTGGGGGTCGTAGAAGTCGTGCAGTCTGGCGTTGTTGCGGTCTAATGCAAGGGTGTACTGGGCAAGGTCATTGGTGCCGATGCTGAAGAAGTCCGCTTCCCTGGCTAACTCCTCCGCCACCATTACGGCGGCAGGGGTCTCAATCATGATACCCAGTACCGGATTGCCGTAGGCAGTGTGTTCGGCGGCCAGCTCTTCCATACAGGCAGCGACCATTTCCTTTGCCTTGCGGACTTCCCAGAGAGAAGTGATTAAAGGAAACATGATATGCAGCTTCCCGTGGGCGCTGGCGCGCAGAAGCGCCCGCAGTTGGATTTTAAACAGCTCCGGACGGCTCAGGCAGATACGGATGGCGCGATAACCAAGGGCAGGATTTTCTTCCGGCTCCAGGGCAAGATAGGGGCTTTTCTTATCGGCGCCCAGATCCAGAGTACGGATTACTACATGCTTGCCCGGCATCTGCTCCAATACCTGACGATAGATGTGATACTGCACCTCCTCATCGGGATATTCCTGAGTGTTCAGATACAGAAATTCCGAGCGGAACAGACCGATTCCCTCAGCGCCCTGTTCTATGGCGGACAGCACATCTGCGGGCGCGTTGGCATTGGCATACAAAGCCATGGAGCGCCCGTCTGTCGTGACCGCTGGAAGTGTTTTCAAAGCCTGTAATTCTCTCCTTTTGCTCTCCATGGAGGCTTTCCGGTTCCGGTACTGCGCGATCATATCTTCCGGAGGATCGATATAGGCGCACTGTTTTTCCCCGTCTATAATGGCCAGATGGCCGTCCCAGTCGGCATTGATGTCAATATGCAGCAGGGCGGGGATATTCATGGTCTTGGCGAGGATTGCCGTATGGCTGTAGGGGCTGCCCTGCCGGGTGATAAAGCCCAGCAGCTTCGAAGAATTGAGCTGTACGGTTTCACTGGGGGACAAATCCTCCGCCATCAGAATAAAAGGCTCTGTGGCGTCCATGGAGCTTTCCTTCTTGCCGGACAGCAGAAAAAGCAAACGATTCATGATATCCTGAATATCCGCGCCGCGGGCTTGTATATAGGGGTCTTCCATATGGATAAAGCGGTTCCACAGCTCTTCTCCCACACTGTAAATAGCGTATTCCGCCGTCTTGTGATCCTGTATAATCGAATGTAAAATCGCGTGGTGAAACTGCCTGTCGGACAGCAGCATACGGTGCATTTCAAATATTTCGGCCTCTTCCGCGCCGATCTGCTCCAGCGTTTTATCGTGAAGTAGCTGTAACTGTTCCATGGCGGTATGATAGGCCACCTGGTAGCGGGATAATTCTGTATCTGTGTCCGCGGCCACGGCGTCCTGAACGATATTTTTTTTATGGCGGTAGAATCGAATCATGCCGATTGCTATTTCGGAAGAAATCGATTGTCCTGTGATTGTCAGCATACAAAAAGCCTCTTTCTGTATTCATGATGTTAAAGGAGAATTTCATGGTGAAATCCTCACTGCTATTTTACCATATCGGACACATGGAAGTATAGGAAAAACCTTGACATTTTCATATTCTCACGGTACAATAATTTCCGCGAGCGCCGATTATGGTATATAAGCTGCCCAGATAGCTCAGTTGGTAGAGCAGAGGACTGAAAATCCTCGTGTCACTGGTTCGATTCCGGTTCTGGGCATTCTCATCATGGGAACCCATATTTCCAGTCTGCGGTTAGGGGTTCTTCTATAATATTATTTTATGCGGGTGTAGTTCAATGGTAGAACACCAGCCTTCCAAGCTGGATACGTGGGTTCGATTCCCATCACCCGCTTCTTTTTTTGTTTCAGCGGATAAATAAGCCGGGCGCGCGTTGCGCGGCGTCCGGGGAAGGTCAGAGAATATGGAAAGGAATCGCTTATGGTCCCCTTGTTAGCACGACAGGCTGTTATTATTAAATGCAATAATGATACAAGCGTCATAACCGGTAATTATGAATTGGCATATGCCCTTGGACTGCTGGTCAACCGCACGGGGATTTCATTTCCCGGCGATTATGAGGATATAAAAGACCTGCGGGAAAAGGTTATGGATGCGGCGGAAGGTAAGGCGCTGGGGGACGGGCGTCTCAAACGCTTATATCATATGCTGAAATATTACCACCCGACGAAGGACTGGGATGAGCAGATGGAAGAACTGCTGCATATGGGGCTGGAGGAGAAATATCCATGGGATATCTTTTCGCGGGGCTGATAGCCGCAAAACAATGTCAGATAAGATATGGAAACGTAGTCTGTTTAATGGTACAATAATAATAGGGTTGTTAGAATTTATTTTGGAATCTTGATGCTTCGGATGGGAGGAGATTATGGAAGATAAAAAACCGAAGATTATTTTAGAACAGAGCTATGACCTGTCCAATAGAAAACATATCCTGATTGTAGATGACGATCCGGAGATTTTAAAGACTCTGCGTTATTATTTACAGGAGAATTATAAGGTAACGGTGGTTAATTCCGGTAAAGTGGCTGTGGAATTTCTGCTTAAGTTTACGCCGGATCTGATTTTACTGGATTATATGATGCCGATGTACAATGGCGCGGCAGTGCTGAAGATTATTAAGAGCAGAGAGGCCACCAAAAATATTCCGGTATTATTCTTAACCGGTCAGACGGATAAATCAACGGTTATGGAGTGTCTTGCGCTGAATCCGGCGGGGTATATTGTGAAGCCGGTGGCGAGGGACGCGCTGTTGGCAAAGCTGGAGAATGTATTTATGGGGAGATAACCGGGCAGCCGGCAAGGTATTCGTGAAGAATCGGGAAAACAGAGGGGGTTGCTGTGTTGGAAGCATACAACAAAAAAATACCTGGATATTTAATGGGAGCGTTCTGCGCTTATCTTTTTTATTACGCATTTACAATTATCTATGTACAGGCCGACGTCAGATGGCATATCATACCGGGGCTTAGTCTGGCGGCGGTTGCCGTTGTCCTGATTTTTCGGAGAGAGTCTGTAGCGGTTCACGCATACACAATCACAATTTGTACGTTTATCAATATTATGGGAAGCAGCGTGATGCTTCATGAGTTTACGGAAATGTTCATGGTGATCTGCGCGGCTGTCAGCCTGATTTCCTTTTATCATATGCCGCAGTTGAATTATCTGATGCTGGGGTTTTCTACCGTAGATGTCCTATATTGGCTCCTTTGGGAGCAGCAGTGGCGGGCGTTTCTGAACCGGGATGGCTTTATCGGGCTGTTGATGCGCATAATCAGCCTGTATCTGGTGCAGATTTTGCTGATTATATTGATTAAAAGTCAGCAAAAAATGAAGGAACTGATAGAACAGAAAGCCAGAGAGGCGGAGGTGGCGGGACAGGCGAAGGAAGATTTTCTGGCTAATATGAGCCATGAAATCAGAACGCCGATGAATGCCATTACGGGCATGGTAGAGCTGGCGCTGCGCAATGAGGAACTGCCGGAGCAGGAAAAGGAATATCTGTACAATATACAGTCGGCGGGGGAAGATTTGCTGTCGATTATCGACGATATTTTAGACGTCACCAAGATCGATTCCGGCAATCTGGAAATCACGGAAGAAGAGTATGAGATTACCTCCATCGTACATGACGTGGTGAATATCATGCAGGTCATGCTGGACGAAAAGGAAGTGGAGCTTCTGGCGGATATCGACCCCAATATTCCGGTTCGTTTAAAGGGCGATGGTTTCCGCATTAAGCAGGTTATGATGAATTTACTGGACAACGCGGTAAAATATACGGAGCAGGGAAAGATCAGCCTGAAGCTGGAGGCTGAGCCGGTGGAAGGGCAGGACGCTAAAATTCTTCTGAAGGGCAGCGTCACGGATACCGGTATCGGTATTTCCCAGGAACAGATGAACGACTTGTTTACAATCTTTAAGCAGGTCGACAGCCGCAGGAACCGTTCCGCAGGCGGGAGCGGGCTGGGACTGGCTATTTCCAGAAAACTGGTGGAGTTAATGCAAGGTACCCTGAGCGCCGAAAGCGAGCTGGGCAAGGGCTCTGTCTTTACCTTTGCGGTGCCCCAGGAGGTGATCGACGCCAGACCGTGCATGGAGCAAGGCCGGCAGGCGGCTTTGCAGTCCGCCATGCAGAAGGAAGCGGATAAGAAAGAGCGGGAGAGACGTAGAAAGAAAGCGGGCAGACAGATTACTTTTACCGCGCCGGACGCAAAGATTCTGCTGGTGGACGACAATAAGGTGAATCTGAAGGTGGCGGAGGGACTGCTTCGTCCCTACCACATGAATGTGGAAACAGCGGACAGTGGGAGCCGCGCCATTGAGATGGTACAAAACGAACGTTTTGATCTGGTATTTATGGATCATATGATGCCGGTTATGGACGGCGTAGACGCGACCAAAATTATTCGGGAAATGCAGGGCGAATATTTCCAGAAGGTTGCGATTGTAGCCTTATCCGCCAATGCGGTACGGGGCGCTAAGGAAATGTTCTTGGAAGCGGGCATGAATGATTTTGTGGCGAAGCCTATTGAAATGCGTATCATGGACAGAACTCTGCGCAGATGGCTGCCGGAGGATAAGATTATTTCCAATAAGAACGAGGAAGAAGCCGCAGACATGGAAGGCGACGATGCAAACGACCCGTATCATTGGAAAATGGAAGGCATCGATATGGAGGCGGCGATGGAGTACGCCTGCCAGGATGTGGAGCTGTATCGGGAGGTATTATCGGATTATCGGGACAGTATTCATGAAAAGGCAGATGTGATAGAACGCGCTGTGGCGGATCAGGATTTGGAAATGTACACGATTGAAGTCCATTCCCTGAAAAGTACCTCCCGTTCCATTGGGGCTTTAAGGCTGTCAGAGCTGGCGCAGGAGCTGGAAGAGAGCGGAAAGGCCGGCAAGTGGGAGGTGATTGTGGCCAAGACTCCGGCGCTGCTGTCTGTTTATCGGGGGCTTTACGACGCCGTCGCGCCTTATTGCCGGGAGGAAGAGGTTCCAGACGCTCAGAAGAAGCCTTTTTTGCAGCAGGAGGTATTTATTCTCTTGGGACAGTTGTTGGACTGCATGAACGAGTATGATTCCATTCGCGGGGAGGAAACCGTTAAAATGTTGTCTGAATACGCTTTTCCGGCTTCCGGAGACCGTTATATGGAACAGATTTCCAAGGCGATCGGCAGATTTGATTATGACGTCTGCAAGGAAGTGGTTCTTAAGTGGCGGCAGGAATTGGCGGACGAGGCTAATGAGACGGAAGGCAATTAGGTATGGAGAAAGCATATAAACTGGAATTTGCCGGCGGGCAGACCGGCAGCCTGTATGTGAACTGCTGCGGGCTGTCGAGAACCGAGCCGCTGCACAGCTTTGGGCCGGCGTTAAAACCTCATTATCTGATCCATTATATCTTAAGCGGCAGGGGGAAATTCTCTATTGGCGGGAAGGAGTATCCGCTGGAGGCGGGCTATGGCTTTCTGATTACGCCAGATGAACTGGCGTTTTATCAGGCGGACGAGGCGGACCCCTGGACTTATGTCTGGGTGGGATTCAGCGGTACCCAGGCGGCGGAATATGTGAGCAGTATCGGGCTGTCTGTGCAGCAGCCTGTCTTTAAATCCGAGGAATCGGAAGCCCTATATGAGATCGTAAAGGATATGATGAAGCATAATACCTTCGGCCTGTCTCATGATTTGCGCCGTAATGGACAGTTGGGAATCTTTCTGTCTATCATAGCCGAGGGCGGCACGGTGGCTCAAAGGAGCGAAGCGGACCGCGCCAATACCTATGTGCGTAAGGCGGTATCTTTTATTCAAAGCAATTATTGTAATCCGATAAAGGTAACAGATGTGGCGGATTATGTGTGTATCAACAGAAGCTATCTCTACACGTTGTTTCAGGCCTCCATGGGAATGTCGCCACAGCAGTTTCTGACTACATTCCGCATTACCAAGGCGACGGAGCTTTTGCAGCTTACTTCCCTTCCCATCGAGAGTATCGCTTTGTCCTGCGGATACCATGATCCGCTGGTGTTTACCAAAGCGTTTCGGCAGATGAAGAAGATGTCCCCCACCAGCTACCGCAAGGAAATTCTCAAGGGAGAGACGAGACGCAATAAAGAGCATCTGCGGCAGGTGGAGGAGTTTATCAATCAGATCAACAGCCTCAGCCCAAGAGAAGAGACGGTGGAAGGAGATTCCGGCTGACAGTCTGGCGAAAGGGAAAACGTTGTACGAGCACAGCTAACATTTTGACAGATTTATATAACAAAGAACTCTATCGGAACAGGAAAATATTGATTATGATAACAATAGATAAATAAAAATGCGCAACCGGATGCGCATTAGCGGGGAGCAGTCCGGGCTGCGGCGAAAGAGCCGTAACATAAAGCAAAGAATATTGGGAACGGAAAATCAAATAAAGAGAAGGAGACAGGGTATGAAGGAAACGGTATTAAACAAGTTTAAAGAGTTGTTTGGCGATGGGGACGGAGTCCATGTTTATTTCGCGCCCGGACGGGTTAACCTGATCGGCGAGCATACCGACTATAACGGCGGCCATGTATTTCCGTGCGCGCTGACGATCGGCACATATGCGGCGGTCAGAAAGCGGGACGATAGAGTATTAAAATTTTATTCGATGAATTTCCCGGAGCTGGGAGTGATCGAAACCAGTCTTGACGAGCTGACTCCTTCCGACGCAGCGGGCTGGACGAATTATCCGAAGGGCGTTATGTGGGCGTTCGCGGAGCGCGGTATGAAGATGGATCGGGGACTGGATATCGTATTAAACGGCAATATCCCCAACGGTTCGGGACTTTCTTCTTCGGCGTCCCTGGAGGTGCTGACCGGCTATTACCTGAAGGATTTATATGGCTTTGATGTGACGAATATTGACCTGGCCAAAATCGGCCAGTATTCGGAGAATCATTTTAACGGTATGAACTGCGGTATTATGGATCAGTTTGCGTCCGCCATGGGCAGGAAGGATCATGCCATTTTTCTGGATACGGCGGATCTTTCTTATGAGTACGCCCCCCTTGTACTGGACGGCGCCAAGATCGTGGTAACCAACAGCAATGTCAAACATTCTCTGGTAAATTCCGAATATAACGTAAGAAGAAGCGAGTGTGAGAAAGCGCTGGAGGAATTGCAGACAGTCGTGTCTATCCATGGGCTGGGAGATTTGACGGAGGAACAGTTCGAAGCGTACCGCTCCGCTATCAAAGACGAGGTTCGCGTGAAGCGCGCAAAGCACGCGGTTTATGAAAATCAGAGGACGATTCGCGCAGTGGAAGCATTGAAGAACAATGACCTGCCATTATTTGGCGAATTGATGAACGCGTCCCATGTATCCCTGCGCGACGATTACCAGGTGTCCTGTGACGAGATCGATGTGCTGGTTGAGGAAGCGTGGAAGGTGGACGGCGTGATTGGTTCCCGTATTACGGGCGGCGGCTTCGGAGGCTGTACTGTCAGCATTGTGAAAGATGAGGCGGTGGAAAGCTTTCAGGCTCAGGTTGGCGCGGCTTATCAGGAACGCGTCGGCAGGAAGGCTGATTTCTATGTAGTTGAAATCGGCGATGGACCAAGCAGATTGTAAGATCGAAGGAATGGGAGATTAGTGTGAAAAATCACACTGATGTGCTGATTTTTCACACTCAAATTTGTGCCGGAGCGTCACAAATTTGTCTGATGGCAGACGAGAAACCGCCTTCGCGGATTTCTCGCCGCCGCTTCGCAACAAGTTGCTCAGAAATGGAGATTAGTATGATTCAGGAAAATATTAAAAAGCTGGTGCAGTATGGTTTAAATACCGGATTGATTGAGCCGGAGGATAAGATTTATACAACCAACAGGCTGTTAGAGCTGTTTCAGTTAGACGAACTGGAAGAGGGCGGCGAAGAGGTTGCCATGGCTGAGGAAGAGTTAGAGGCCGTTCTTGGTGAAATGATGGATTATGCCTATGAAAAGGGCATTATGGCGGAGAATAGTATCGTATATCGGGATCTCTTTGATACGAAGATTATGAGTATGCTGGTGCCGAGACCCAGCGAGGTGATCCGTAAATTTCATGATCTGTATGCCGAGAGCCCTAAAAAGGCTACCGAGTATTTCTATCAATTAAGCCAGGACACGGATTATATCAGAAGATACCGCATTAAGAAGGATCAGAAGTGGATTGCGCCGACCAAATATGGGGATTTGGATATCACCATTAATTTATCTAAGCCGGAGAAAGATCCTAAGGCTATCGCCGCGGCCAAAAACGCGAAACAGAGCGGATATCCTAAATGTCTGCTGTGTATCGAGAACGAGGGCTATGCAGGGAGGGTTAATCACCCCGCAAGACAGAACCACAGGATTATTCCGGTTACCATCAATGGAAGCCGGTGGGGATTCCAGTATTCTCCTTATGTTTATTATAATGAGCATTGTATTGTGTTTAACTCAGAGCATATCCCCATGAAGATTGAGCATGATACCTTCTGTAAATTGTTTGATTTCGTGAAACAGTTTCCTCATTACTTCGTGGGCTCCAATGCCGATCTGCCTATTGTGGGCGGTTCTATTCTGAGCCACGACCATTTTCAGGGCGGACATTATGAGTTTGCCATGGCCAAAGCGCCGGTGGAGAGAACCTTTACAGTCTCTGGATTTGAAGATGTGGACGCGGGCATTGTAAACTGGCCTATGTCTGTTATCCGTATTGCGTCCAAGGATACGGACAGACTGATTGCCCTTGCAGATGTGATTCTGAATGAGTGGAGAGGTTATACGGACGAGGCGGCCTTTATCCTTGCAGAGACAGACGGAGAGCCGCATAATACTATTACCCCCATTGCAAGGAAACGCGGAGACAAGTACGAGCTGGATTTAGTGCTTCGTAATAATATCACCACGGAGGAGCACCCTTTGGGAGTCTATCACCCCCATGCGAAGCTGCATCATATTAAGAAAGAAAATATTGGTCTGATTGAAGTCATGGGACTTGCGGTGCTTCCCGCCAGATTAAAGGGAGAGATGGAACAGCTTGCGGAGGCGATTCTGTCCGGCGCGGATATCCGTCAAGACGAGACGTTGGAGAAGCATGCCGATTGGGTGGAGGAGTTTTTACCCTCCTATCAGGACGTGAATCGAGATAATATTATGGATATTCTGCATAAAGAAATAGGAGACGTATTTATGCAGGTCTTGGAGGACGCGGGCGTTTATAAGAGAACGGCGGAAGGCCAGAAAGCCTTTGATCGGTTTACGGCGTCCCTCCTTTCCACACTGCGGGAGTAATCCTTGCGGACACTCTGTATCTATGTAAACAGAGGGACTCGCTCTGCCCTCTGAAAAGAGGGCTAACCGTCCACCGTCTTGTGGCTTCCATTTATGATGATAGCATAACTCGACAGAATTTTTTACCATTACTATATGATTTCAGTATTTTTTTATTGGTCTTGTTATCAGGTGTTATAGTGTGAAAAATCACACTGATGTGCTGATTTTTCATACGGCTATTTGTTTCTGAACGAAAGCAAATAGCCCTGATGGCAGACGAGAAACCGCCTTCGCGGATTTCTCGTCGCCGCTTCGCAACAAGTTGCTCAGAAATGGAGATTACTATTTCATATCAGCCGTATTTATCCAATCGAAGTATGGAACCTTTATAGAAATGAGGCGGAATCTTGAGATTCCGCCTTTAGACGCGTTACAGATAACGCGTAGACCGGATAGGGCGGTTGTTGACAACTGTTTGGCTAAGGCTTAAATAGGGAAGCCGCTATCCGTTAGAAGTGCGATATATGACGTTTGTAAATCGGGCTATAAATCTTCCTCTATGTTCATCATACTACAAAGGAAATTATAGCAATCGCCTTGTTGCCGATGATTCATTTTTTGATAGATAGCGATAAGACGCCGGTATTTTTTCAGGTAATGCATATTGTTAGCCAGAAAATAATCCGCATTGAGACGTTCTTCAGATAAATACAGAATATAATCGGTAGAGACATGAAAAAAGAGAGATAAATCTTTTAAAAGAGCAGCGTCAGGGACGCTGGTTTCGCTTTCGATTTTGCTCAAGCTGGTCTGATTGATGCCAAGTTGCTTGGCCAGAGCCTGTTGTGTTAATTTCTTTTCTAATCGAAGTTCCTTAATTCTTGTTTTCATTTACATACCCTTTTCACCATTGTAGGCGATATCCGAGATAAAATTATTCCAATTTTTAATAAGAATATTCTGGATAGAATATTTTCTCGTTAAATTTTCAAAAAGGCCATAAAAATACAATATATAGTATGAAAATAAATGTATCATACCATATATAGATATTATGCAATTCATTTAATGAGAGGATAAAGCGAAGAGGATATTTTACAAACCGTTAACTGATATTATAGCATAGTAAAGATCGGATCAAAACCAGAAATGTTATGGAAAGCTTATGGAAAGTTCTGAAGTTCAATGATTGTGGATTGTTACGCAACATAATATAATAGTAATGGAAACAGACCCGCATGGATTTTTACGCCATAACATGGGAGAAAAGAAGGAGTAAGTCCGCCGGTGGTTGCGGAGCTTTGGAATATGGAAAATGAAAAAAATATTATTGACGGCCATTAATGCAAAATATATTCACTCGAATCCGGCGCTCTATAGCCTGCGTGCCTATGCGGGCGTCAAAGCCGGGCGGGAGATTCAGATAGCGGAATATACGATCAATCACCGTAGCGAGGACATTCTCGCGGATCTCTACAGGCATAGCCCGGACATGATAGCCTTTTCCTGTTATATCTGGAATTGGGAGATGGTGTCTCGCCTGTTGCCGGAGCTGCCTAAGATTCTGCCGGGGATAGAAATCTGGCTGGGCGGGCCGGAGGTTTCCTATGATGCCGAAGAGCTTTTGAGGCGGTATCCGATGGTGCGGGGTATCATGGTCGGCGAGGGAGAAGAAACCTTTAAGGAGCTGGCGGACGGCGAGATGCCGCTTGAGGAGATCAGGGGGATTGTATACAGGCAGGGTAAAATCATAAAGACAGATAGGCGGGAGCCGACTGATTTATCCGGGATACCCTTTCTCTATCATCAATTAGAACCGTTTGAAAACAGGATTATTTATTATGAGAGCAGCAGAGGCTGCCCTTATCGTTGTAGCTATTGTCTCTCTTCTCTTGATAAAAAGGTACGGCTGCGGTCAACGGATCTTGTTAAACAGGAATTGCAGTTTTTTCTGGATCGCAGGGTAAAGCAGGTCAAATTTGTGGATAGAACCTTTAATTGCAGCCATGAGCACGCCATGGAGATATGGCGGTATCTGTTGGAGCATGACAATGGGGTGACGAATTTTCATTTTGAGATCGAAGCGGATCTGATAACAGAGGAGGAATTAGAGCTGCTGTCCCGGATGCGGCCGGGGCTGGCACAGATGGAAATCGGGGTACAGACCGTGAATCCGGATACATTGCGGGAAATCCGCCGCCATACCGATATGGACAGGCTCCGGTATGTGGTAGGGCGTATCCGCCAGGGGCATAATATTCATGTGCATTTAGACCTGATCGCAGGGCTTCCTTATGAGGATTATGAGAGCTTCCGACACTCCTTCAATGTGGTATATTCCATGAAGCCGGAGCAGCTGCAGTTGGGATTTTTGAAGGTATTGAAGGGCGCGTATATGCATCAGATGGCGGAGGCATATGGAATACGGTATCTTGCCGCGCCTCCTTATGAGGTGCTTTCTACCAGATGGCTTCCCTATGATAAAGTACTGTTATTAAAAGAAGTGGAGCAAATGGTGGAAATATATTATAACAGCAGTCAGTTTGTTTCTGCCGTGCATCTGCTGGAACAGGTATTTCCGGACGCTTTCAGCCTGTATTTGTCCTTGGCGGAATTTTATCGTGAAAAGGGATATTTTACGCAGGCGCCCGGCCGCAGCTACCGTTATCAGGTGTTGTTTGAGTTTGCCATGACGACGGCTTTGAGCCGGGCGGAGGCGCTTGTGCGCGAGGTGCTCGTTTATGATCTGTATTTGAGGGAAAATGTAAAGAGCAGGCCTGATTTCGCGCCCCTGCAGGAGCAAAAAGCACAGTATAAAAAGCAGATACGGGCGTTTTATGAAAAAGAAGCGGCGGAAGGAACGTATCTTGCGGGCTATGGGAATTATGACAGCAGGCAGTTGGCCAGGATGACGCATATAGAACTGTATAGCTATCCGGTGTGGGAAACAGGGCTCCGATCGGATACGAAAGCCTTAGAGACCCCTGCCGCGGTTTTGTTTGATTACCAGAGGCGGGAACCTTTAACTTATCAGGCAAGGACAGTAGTATTGACGGATTTTGGAAGGGAATCCGGGGAAAGGGCTTCTCAGGGTCAATCTTTCGAAAAGGAGCAAATATGACAGACTGCTATATATGTATTGATTTAGAGACCACCGGCCTGGAGCCGAAGAAGGATCAAATCATAGAAATCGGCGCGGTGAAGGTAGAGCATAATACCATCGTAGACACATGGGAATCTCTGATTAATCCGGGCAGAAAGCTGGAGGAGAGAATTGTGGCTCTTACGGGGATTTGCGACCGGCAGCTTGCGGACGCGCCGCAAATCACAGAAATATTGCCGGAGTTTCT
The DNA here is from genome assembly GCA_021199255.1 of Clostridiales bacterium. Taxonomy (GTDB): domain Bacteria; phylum Bacillota; class Clostridia; order Lachnospirales; family Lachnospiraceae; genus UBA3282. The sequence continues at coordinate 143,235 of JAJQIK010000045.1, forward strand.
TTCGTTTGCCGGGGAAGATGTTCTTCTGGGGCACAGCGTCCTGTTTGATTATTCTTTTCTGAAAAAAGCGGCGGTTAATGAAAAACGCAGCTTTGAGAGAAAGGGCATCGATACCTTGAAAATTGCCCGCAAGTATCTGAAGGAACTGGAGAGTCGCAGCTTAGGCTCTTTGTGTCAATATTATGGGATTGCCCATCGCGCGCACAGGGCGCTGGAGGATGCCGGAGCGACTGTGGCGCTATATCGGAAGCTGGCGGAATGTTTCTATGAAAAGGAGGAAGCAGAGGGAGATAAGAGCCTGTTTCGCCCGAAACCTTTGATTTATCAGGTGAAGCGCGATATGCCAATCACAATTCCTCAGAAGGAACAGTTATATAAGCTGGCGGACAAGCATAAACTGATATTAGATTATGAGATCGACAAGCTCACCCGCAGCGAAGCTAGCAGGAAGATTGATCGGCTTCTTGCAGAATACGGACGATAGTTTTCTGCATGGCTGAATTTAGGGTTTCCGCGATGGGATAGAGACCGCCGATTTTTTCGGGGGTATTCTGCGCCTTGTAAATTTCGCAGAGCAGGCGATAGGTGCCGCTTACGTCGGTGCCGGTGGAGACTGCAAATTCCAATAGCTGACAGGCCTCCTCCGGATAACCGGCGTCGTAGAGCGCCTGCGCCCATTGCTGCAGCGTTCTCACCAAAAGGGTATAGTTCTGGTCATAGGAGGTGAGAAGGTCAATATTGGGAGCGCCGTAGCGGAGCTTAAGCTCGGTGTTGCTGATGCCGGTGAAATTGACAATGGGCGCTTCGCTGAGCGTTTGAATAATTTGTTTGTAATCATCGACCTTGGGGATTTCGTTTAGAAGCTCCATGGGGAATATTTCCATGGGAAGCTTAATATAGTTGAGATTGTCCAGGGACTTCCGCCTGGTATTGTTGGCCAGCCGTTCCTGCTCCCAGTAGTCCCGCTGCGTCAGGGCGTCCGTTTTTTTGTTTTTGGAAAGAGTTATGGCGATGACCAGGGCGAGAATGAGAGTGCTTGCAAAAATGATGAAATTCATATATAATATCCTTTCAGTAAGTGAGGAGGCTTCACTTTATGTTTAATAGGAAAAAAAGAAAAATTATTTCTTCTGTTATTATTATTATTGTCGTATTAGCAATGGTTATTCCGCTTCTGGTATCGGCATTATAGGAGCGGGATCCTGTTTTGTGTGGTAGTAAGCGGATATTTTTTTATTCTACCACAAATTTTCCGAATGGGCAATTTGACACGGAGAGAGGAGATTTATGCGAAGATGGTTTATGGTACTTCCGATGGCCATGATGACAGCGATGCTGATGGCGATGCCGGTCTGCGCACAGGAAGCCGTAATTGAATCAGGTATTTATGTGAATGATATCAATCTGTCCGGCATGACGGCGGAAGAAGCGAAGGACAGGATAGAGGATTATGTAGCGTCCTTTGGCGACACGGAGATTACTCTGTATGCCCTCGAGGGGGCTGCAATCGTTACTACGGCGGCCGATCTGGGACTGTCGTGGGGCAATGAGGAAATTCTGGACGAGGCCGCGGGCTTCGGCAGAGACGGAGATATCCTTCAGTGTTACAAGGAGCTGAAGGATCTGGAATATAAGAACAAAGTATATCGGGTAAGCTTTGATTTCGACCAAAGCAAAATAGAAGCCTTGATTGAGGAAAACGCCGGGCAGTATAATCAGGAGGCCGTCAACGCAACCCTGACCAAAACGGACGCGGGGTTTGAAATCACGGAAGGGCAGGCGGGTATTGTCATTGACACGCAGGCTTCCGTGGCTGCGGTATATGAATATCTGACGGAGAATTTTAATGGCGGGGCATGCAGCGTCGATCTGGTGTCTGTTGTAGACGAACCTCAGGGAAACGCAGAGGATCTGGCCAAGATCAAAGATGTGCTGGGCACTTATACGACCAGTTATTCTACTTCCGGCAGCTCCCGGAGCGCTAATGTGGCTAACGGCTGCAGCCTGATTAACGGAACCACATTATATCCGGGGGAGGAATTTTCCGCTTATGAGGCGGTGGCGCCTTTTACGGAGGCCAACGGATATTATATGGCAGGCTCTTATTTAAACGGTCAGGTGGTGGACAGTCTTGGCGGCGGTATCTGTCAGGTGTCCACGACGTTATATAATGCCGTTCTGTTATCGGAGCTGGAGGTGACCGAGCGTTATAATCATTCTATGATCGTCTCTTATGTAGACCCTTCTGCGGACGCCGCGATCGCGGAATCCTCAGGCAAGGACTTTAAGTTTAAGAATAATACGGATTATCCTATTTATATCGAAGGATATACTACCTCTGATAAGCACATTACATTTACGATCTACGGCGTGGAGAGCAGAGACAGCAGCCGTCAGGTGGAGTATGAAAGCGTGGTATTGGAGACTATGGTGCCGGATACGGAGGTGATCTATACAGACGCTTCCCAGCCGGTGGGCTATTGTGTGGTACAGTCCGCCCATATCGGATATAAGGCGCAGCTTTGGAAGATTGTGAAGGAAAATGGGGTAGAGGTCAGCAGAGAGCAGGTTAACAGCAGTACCTATATGAAGGTTCCCAGAAGCGCAACGGTTGGCATTGCGACCGAAGATCCGGGAGCGTATGAAGCGATTATGGCGGCAGTAGCCACTAACAGCGTAGATCAGGTAAAGGCGGTGGCAGGCAGTTATCAGGCAGCGGCAGATGCTGCTGCGGCTCAGGCTGCGGCGGAGGCGGCCGCTCAGGAAGAAGCGGAGCTGCCGGTGCAGGAAACGGCACAGGAGATGCTGCAGGCAGAGTAACGATATGGCATCAATACAGTTGGGCATAGGGCATGAGACAGGGCAAAATATCAGAGAACGTTCTGAAGCGTTCCGTTTTAAAACAGATCAAAACGTATAGAGATGAAGTAATAAGTGGCGCAGGCATAGGGAAAGACTGCGCCATTTTAGCGTTTGCCGAGGGAGAGCAGATCGCGTTGTCCACTACGCCTGTGACGGCGCCGTTGGCGCAGCTTGGCAGCTATGCCATTCCCATGGCGCTTAATAATGTGGCGGCGGCAGGGGCGGAGCCTGTGGGGGTGCTCCTCAGCATTTTGCTGCCGGAGGAGACAGAGGAAGCGGCGTTCCGGCAGTTTATGGAGCAGACGGAACAGTTGTGCCAGTCCTGTCAGGTGGAGATTGTGGGAGGCCATACGGAGGTTACGGCAGCAGTCGCAGAGCCTGTGCTGACCGTAACCGGAGTGGGCAGGAAAGAGGCCGCACGAACGGGCTGCCCGCGTGGGATAAAAGCAAATCAGGATATTGTAGTGAGTAAATGGATTGGCCTGGAAGGCACGGTACGCCTGGCGAGAAGATATCAGAAAGAGCTATGCGGCAGGTATCCGGTGCGCATGATACAAGAGGCGGCGGCATACGACAGGTATTTTTCTGTGATACCGGAGGCGGCTATCGCCATGAAGTCCGGCGTTTGCGGGATGCATGATGTGTCCAGGGGAGGAATCTTCGGAGCGCTCTGGGAGATGTCTTCCGGCGCAGGCGTTGGACTGGAAATAGATCTTAAAAAGCTGCCGGTGAAGCAGGAAACCATAGAGATCTGTGAATTTTTTGAATTGAATCCCTATGAGCTGCTTTCGGGAGGCTGTCTGATTATGGTAACGGAGGACGGCGTCGGTTTGACAGGCGCCCTGGCAAGGGAGGAGATACCGGCGGTGATTGTGGGAAGAACTACAGACGGCAATGACCGGGTGCTCTATAATGAAGATGAAAAGCGTTACTTGGATATGCCCAAGACGGATCAGATTTATCAAATAGTATAGAAAGGCATGGTAAATGTTATGAGAGAAGAATTATTGGCGATTGTGGAGAAAAACAGCCGCATTGATTTAAAGGAGCTGGCGGTGATTCTGGGAGTAGAAGAAATCGACGTAGTCAACGAATTGGCCGCGCTGGAAAGCGAGGGAATTATCTGCGGTTATCATACGATGATCGACTGGGAGAAGACCTCCATTGAGAAGGTATCCGCGCTGATAGAGGTGCGCGTGACGCCCCAGAGAGGACAGGGCTTTGATAATATTGCGGAGAGGATTTATAAATATCCGGAGGTAACCTCCGTATATTTGATTTCGGGCGGGTTTGACCTGTTGGTAACGCTGGAAGGAAAATCATTAAAGGAGATTTCCGGCTTTGTCTCCGATAAACTGTCTACCTTGGATTCCGTGCTGAGCACGGCTACCCACTTTATTTTGAAAAAATATAAGGATCATGGTACGATCCTGACGAAGAAGTACGAGGATACCAGAGAGAAGGTGACACCGTGAGAAATCCGTTAGCAGATAAGGTAGTGGAGCTTAAACCCTCCGGTATTCGTAAATTTTTCGATATTGTGAATGAAATGGAGGACGCGATTTCCCTGGGTGTAGGCGAGCCGGATTTCGATACGCCGTGGCATATCAGGGACGAGGGAATTTATTCTCTGGAAAAGGGGCGTACCTTTTATACCTCAAACGCAGGCCTGCCGGAGCTGCGGAAGGAGATTTCCCGTTATATTGCAAGAAAACAGGGCGTTACATATGACCCTTTTCAGGAAGTTCTGGTAACGGTAGGCGGTTCGGAGGCGATTGATATCGGACTGCGGGCTATGGTCAATCCCGGAGAGGAGGTTCTGATTCCTCAGCCAAGCTATGTATCCTATGAGCCATGCGCCATCTTGGCAGGCGGCGTGCCGGTGATCATAGAACTGAAGGCGGAGAATGAGTTCCGCCTGACGGCGCAGGAATTAGAGGATGCTATCACCGATAAAACGAAGGTTCTGATTCTGCCCTTCCCCAATAATCCTACGGGAGCGATTATGGAGCGGAAGGATTTAGAGGCGATTGCGGAGGTTATCCGGAGACACGACATCTTCGTCATATCTGATGAAATCTATTCTGAGCTGACCTATACGGAAAAGCACGTATCCATTATAGAGATAGAAGGAATGCGCGAAAGAACCATTCTGATCAATGGTTTCTCCAAAGCCTATGCTATGACGGGGTGGAGACTGGGATATGCCTGCGGGCCGAAGGACATTATTGCGCAGATGACCAAGATTCATCAGTTTGCCATTATGTGCGGGCCAACCACCAGCCAGTACGCCGCGGTGGAAGCGCTCCGCAACGGCGATGATGATGTAAAGGAAATGCGGACGGCATATAATCAGAGAAGACGTTACCTGATGAATGCTTTTCGGGAAATGGGGCTGGAATGTTTTGAACCCTTCGGGGCGTTCTACGTATTTCCATGTATTAAGGAATTTGGCATGACCAGCGAAGAATTTGCGAACAGATTCTTACAGGAGGAAAAGGTAGCCGTTGTGCCGGGGACGGCGTTTGGAGACTGCGGCGAGGGCTTCCTTAGAATTTCTTATGCCTACTCCATAGAGAATCTGAAGATAGCCATCGGCAGGCTGGCGGATTTTGTGGCCAGACTCAGAGCGGAGAAAGCATAATGCATATTATTTTACATCAGCCGGAGATACCGGCGAATACGGGAAATATAGGCCGTACCTGCGTAGCTACGGGTACGAGCCTGCATCTGATAGAGCCTTTGGGCTTTCGGCTGGATGAGAAATCTATTAAACGCGCGGGCATGGACTACTGGGAACATCTGAATGTGACCCGTTATATGAATTACCGGGAGTTTCAGGACAGGCATCCGGGCGCGAGAATCTGGATGGCGACCACCAAGGCGAAGCGGGTCTATACAGAGGCGGCCTTTGAAGCGGACGATTATATTATGTTTGGAAAAGAAAGCGGGGGTATTCCGGAAGAGATTCTGGTGGAAAATGAAGAGACCTGTATTCGGATTCCGATGCTGGATCAAATCAGGTCTCTCAACCTGTCTAATTCTGTAGCCATAGTGCTGTATGAGGCGCTGCGGCAGAATCATTTTTCCAATATGCAGTTGGAAGGCCAACTGCACCGGCTGCACTGGCGGGAGTGACCTGCGTTTACCCTGATAAGGGGCGGCGCGGCCTCAGTCCTCGTCTTCCATACCGGATTTTGGCAGGGAGAAAATAAATTCCGTGCCAACGCCCTCTGTGCTGATGACGTTAATATGTTCACCATGGGATCGGATGATCTCTTTCGTAATGGAGAGACCAAGGCCGGTTCCTTTTTTATCCTTTCCACGGGAGAGATCTGATTTATAAAAGCGATCCCAGATTAATTTCAAGTCGTCCTTCGGAATACCGATGCCGTTATCCTTTACACTGACAAAAATTTTGCTGTGCTTTTCTGTGGTTTCCAGCTTGATGACAGAGTTATGGTGGCTGAATTTGATGGCGTTGTCCAACAGGTTATAAAGCACCTGCTGAATCTTATCCATATCTGCCACCACGTACATTTCGTCGCCGGTCAGCACCAGCTCGATGGCAATCATTTTTTTGCGGCAGGTTCCCTCGAAGGAGGCCGCCACATTGCGGATGATGGTGTTAATGTCAAAGTCGGTTTTGTTTAACATCATACCCTTAGTATTCAGATTGTTCAGCGTCAGCAGGCTGTTAGTCAGCTTGGTCAGCCGCTCTGTTTCGTTCAGCACGATGGTCAGATACTTTTCATGCATTTCCGGCGGTATGGTGCCGTCTATCATGGCTTCCAGATATCCCTTGATGGAGGTAAGGGGTGAACGGAAATCATGGGACACATTCGCCACAAACTTTTTCTGGTCGTCCTCCGAGCGGGCGATCTCGCTTGCCATATAAGACAGGGTAGCGGCCAGATAACCCATCTCATCTTCGCTTTCCACCGTAAATTCATAGTGCATATTGCCGCTGGCATACTGCTCCGTCGCCACCGTGATTTTGCGGAGGGGAATATAAACAATCTCCGTAAAGAAAATCAGAATAATCAGCGACAGCAGGAAAAGAATGAGAAGCATAATATAAGAAATATTTAGCAGTTGGTCGGTTTCGGTCTGGATGCTGCTTATGGAGGAATGGATTACCACATAGCCTTTTACCTTGTAGTCAGAGGTAATAGGGGCGAATACGCTCAGCATATTTTCGTCAAAGGTATCGAAAAAGTTGCCCACCGTATAGTACGAGCCGGCGGTAATGGTAGGGTCAAAGTTCTCCACGACGACTTCATTTTCCACATCAACCGGCGAGGAGGAATCCAGAATCATACGGCCGGACGGATTGATAATCCAGATGGTGGCATTCAGATAAGTGTCCAGCGCGTCTAACTGCGCCTTAACCGTTTCCAGGGAAGTCTCGTTATTGTACAAATCCGACGCGTAGGTGTTGGCGATCAGGGTTGCTTCTTTGTAGAGTGAATCGGCCGTTTCCTTTTTCAGGTGATCCATGGTCATATTGGATACAAAGGTAGCCACGACCACGAAGCCGAACAGACCAAAGATAATATAGGCAAGTATGAATTTGAGATACAGGGTTTTTCTCATAGGGTTAAAACTCTTTTCTATACATATTTACGGCTTGGATTCAAATTTATATCCGATGCCCCAGATGGTGGCGATACGCCATTTCTCGTGATCATTGATTTTTTCCCGCAGACGCTTGATGTGTACGTCCACAGTTCTGGTGTCTCCGATATATTCATATCCCCAGATCTGATCCAGAAGCTGCTCCCGCGTAAATACATGGTTGGGGGAGGAGGCGAGGAAATAGAGAAGCTCCAGCTCCTTGGGCGGCATTTCGACGGTTTTGCCCATGTAGATTACGGAATAATTGGTCTGATTGATAATCAGATCCGGGTATTCCACGCTTTTGACATCGGAGGACTGGGACTGCGCCGCCGCAGGCTTATATCGACGGAGCACGGCTTTCACACGGGCTACCAGCTCTTTTGAGTCAAAGGGCTTTTCCATATAGTCGTCCGCCCCCAGCTCTAAGCCCAGGACCTTATCAAATACTTCTCCCTTGGCGGAGAGCATAATAATGGGGAGAGTGGATTTGGAGCGGACTTCCCGGCATACCTGATAACCGTCAATGCCCGGCAGCATCAGATCCAACAGCATCAGGTTGGGCTCGAAGCTGTCCACCGCGGTCAGGGCGGATTCGCCGTCGTTGACAATCATGGTTTCGAAGCACTCCTTAGTCAAATAGAGAGAGATCAGCTCCGCGATATTGTTGTCGTCATCTACAATTAAAATTTTCTGTTTGCTTACCATAGCTTCATCACACCTTTCTGCTGTGTTCTTCCTGCTTTTGCCGATAGAGGCGGCCGGAAGCGCTGGAAGAACTGTTAATCCTTAAATTCTGCAATCGTAACGCCTGCGTCGCCTTCCCCAAACTCGCCCTGGCGGTAGCTTTTAATCAGCTTATTCTTGCGCAGGTAATTGCGAACGGCGTTCCGCAAGGCGCCGGTTCCCTTTCCATGCACAATGCGGACGCTGGGCAGATGCGCCAGATAGGCGTCGTCCAGATATTTATCCAGCTCGGCGAGCGCCTCGTCCACGGTCTTGCCAAGCAGATTAATTTCTGTGGAGACGGAATAGGATTTGGACATCTTAAGACTGCCGGAGGAAGTGCGCTTCATGCGCTTGTCTGTGGTAATCGTCTCTTCTTCTAACAAAACCAGATCCTCCAGGGAGACCTGGGAGCGGATAATACCGCACTGTACAAAAAGCCTGCCGTTTCTGTCCGGAAGGGAGCTGACGGTGCCCTTAAGCCCCATGGAGACTATTTTAACGCTGTCGCCCTGCTTAATCTGATTGGGCTTTAGCAGCTTATGGGAGGGCTTGTCGTTCTTTAAGGAAAGCTTTTCGTTTTTTTCGGAAATCTTATCCCGTACCTTCTGGCGGGATTTCTCTAAGTCCTTGATGGAAGAGGAAGCGCCCGCTTTCTGGAAGGCGCGGATGGTTTCGTCCGCCACTTCCTTGGCGTTTTGCAAAATTTCCCGTGCTTCCTCATTGGCTTCCCGCAGAATCCGTTCGCGGGAACGGTCGATCTTTTCCTGTTTGGATTCCAATTGTTCTTTTAAGGCCTTGATTTCCTGCTTATAGGACGCTATTTCCAGCCGTTCCTTTTCGATGGTCATCCGGCTGTTTTCCAGATCTGTTAACAGATCCTCGAAGCTTTCTTTATCTTCTGTGATATGCTTCCTGGCATCTTCTATAATATAATCCGGCAGTCCCAGCTTGGAGGAGATGGCAAAAGCGTTGCTCTTGCCGGGAACGCCGATCAAAAGCCGGTAGGTGGGGCGCAGAGTTTCCAAGTCAAATTCGCAGCAGGAATTTTCCACATGGTCGGTAGAAAGGGCATAAACCTTTAACTCGCTGTAATGGGTGGTCGCCATAGTGCGGATTCCCCGGTTATGCAGATAATCTAGTATCGAGACGGCAAGCGCCGCGCCCTCGGTGGGATCTGTTCCGGCGCCCAGTTCATCAAAGAGACAAAGGGAATCCTCGTCTGCTTCCTGTAGGAGAGACACAATATTGACCATATGGGAGGAAAAGGTACTGAGGCTCTGTTCAATACTCTGCTCGTCGCCAATGTCCGCATACACTTCCCGGAAAACAGACAATTCCGAGCGGTCTGCCGCGGGAATATGCAGTCCGGACTGCCCCATGAGAGTCAATAAGCCTACGGTTTTCAGAGAGACTGTCTTGCCCCCGGTATTTGGCCCGGTAATGACCAGAAGATCAAAGTCGCTTCCCAGCCGGATATCGATGGGGACGACCTTTTTCTGATCCAAAAGAGGATGCCGCCCCTGTCTGATCTTAATCTGGTGATTCAGATTAAAAACTGGCATGGAAGCATTCTGTTCCAGAGCCAGAGCGGCTTTGGCGAAAATAAAATCAAGTTGGGTCATGGCCTTCTGATTATCAGACAGCGTCTTTGTATAGGGAGCGGTTCGGGCGCTTAGGTCGGCCAGAATCACTTCAATTTCTTCCTGCTCCTGTAAGGAAAGCTCTTTTAACTGATTGTTCAGATTCACCACAGCGGTGGGCTCGATGAAAAAAGTAGAGCCGCTGGAGGATTGGTCGTGAATCATGCCCGGAACCTGCCCCTTGTATTCGGATTTCACCGGAATACAGTAACGGTCATTGCGCATGGTCACAACAGCGTCCTGCAGATAAGCGCGGCAGGAGCCGTTAATCATGGAGGTCAGTTGGGAATGAATCCTGTCGTTGGCAATCGTCATGCTGCGGCGAATATGTTTTAAGGTGGGACTGGCGTCGTCCGCGATCTCTTCCTCGGATAAAATACATCTGCGGATTTCGTTAGCTAACGGGGTAAGAGGCTCTAAAAGATCAAAATAGGCCTCCAGAGAATCGCCGGGAATATCCTCCCGTTCTTTGCGCCCGTAGGCCTTAATGCGGTTTACATTCTCAAGAAAGGCGGCAATGCGCAATAACTCTGCAACAGAGAGTACGCTGCCTACCTCCAGGGAACGGATGCATAATCCCAGCTCCCTGTTGCCTCCGAAGGAAGTAGAGCCCTTGCGGAAAAGATATCCCAGAGCGTCGGCGGTTTCGGTCTGCGCCTGCGTAATCGCTTCCAGATCCGTCATGGGGCGCAGGGCGGCAGCAGCCTTTTTGCCCGGTTCAGAGGTGGCTTTGTCCGTCAGTCTGTCAATGATTTTATGATATTCTAAAACCTGTAATACTTTGCTGTTCATCTTGGTCAATTCCTTCTATCAGAATGGATCGCATCGTCTTGTCCATACGAAATTATTCTATCATAAACAGCCGGGAATTACTATAAGTCTTTCTTTACAAGGATTGGGAAAACAGATATACTGAAAAAGTAATGCGGCCGTCTGCAAAACCAGATGGCGGGAAGGCGCGCTTTTATGGAAAATCAGGAGAAAGAATACAGACCCGCGGAAACGGAACCGGCCGGGCAGCAGGCAGAATATACTCCTTCTGTCCAGTCGGATTTTTTGCGGGAAAAAATAAAGCAAAAGCCGGTTAATAAGAAGAAGCTGCTTCGAAGAACACTGATTACCGTTATTATGGCGGTAGTGTTTGGACTGGTAGCGTGCATTACATTCCTGGTACTGGAGCCGGTAATCAGCAATCGGCTTTATCCGGAGGAAGAGGCACAGGAGGTAGAATTTCCGGAGGAAACGGTTACGGAGGAAATGAAGCCGGAGGATATGCTGGTGCAGGATGAGGCTGTGGAGGAACCGGTGCAGGCGGAGCTGGAAGACGAGCAGATTGAAGAGCTGCTTTCCCAGGTACAGTTTGAATTAGAGGATTATCAGACGCTTTATACGGAACTGGCTCAACTGGCCACGACGGCAAGCCGGTCGGTGGTAACGGTAACAGGCGTGACCTCCGATGTGGACTGGTTTAACGATATCTATGAAAACGCGGAGTCGGCGTCCGGCGTGATTGTGGCCAATAACGGTAAATCTATTCTGATATTGGTTAGCGCCGGCACTTTACACGGAGCGGACAGTATTGTGGTGACCTTCTGCGATCAGGCTCAGGTGGAGGCGGAGATCGTACAACGGGATCAAACCACGGGGCTTGCGGTTTTGTCAGTATCGCTTCTATCCATAGAGGAAGAGACGATGGATGTGATCGATATCGCCGAGCTGGGGAGCTCGAACAGCAATAATCTCCTGGGAACGCCAGTGATTGCGCTGGGAAGCCCGTTAGGGACAAGCGGTTCAGTCTGTTATGGCGTGATAACCTCCACGGGAACCGTGATCGACCAGCCCGATTCTGCCTATAAACTGATTACAACCGATATTTATGGGAGCCGTAACGCTACCGGCGTGCTGGTGAATCTGAAGGGTATGGTGGTGGGCGTCATAGATAGCGCAAATGCCGACGGCGACATGGAAAATCTGCTGCGGGCTTATGGTATTTCGGAGTTGAAGAAAACCATAGAAAAAATGTCCAATAATCAGGAACGCGCCTATATGGGTGTGCACGGGGCGGACGTACCGCAGGCGGCGGTCAGCGAATCCGATATGCCGGCCGGCGCTTACATTAAGGAGATCGAGATGGATTCGCCCGCGATGGCGGCGGGAATCCAGAGCGGAGATGTGGTAACGCAGGTGGACGGAGTCCCTATCACCACTTATGCCGAGCTGCTGAATATGTTGTATAATGCCGCGCCGGAGGATGTGATGACGATAACTCTGGTTCGGCAGGGCAGGGAAATGAACGTGGAAGTAACGCTGGGGACATACTGACGTCAGGTGCATAACCGTTTCGGAATGGAGGAAATGATGAAATATATTAAGGATTATAAAGAGGGCGACAGAGTATTTGATATCTATCTGTGCAAACATAAGCAGTCGGCGGTTACAAAAAATGGAAAGCCCTATGACAACGTAATTTTACAGGATAAGACGGGTACTGTGGACGCTAAAATCTGGGACCCCAACAGCGCCGGGATCGATGATTTTGATACGCTGGATTATATTGAAGTATACGGTGAAGTGACAAGCTTTCAGAACGCGCGGCAGATCAATGTCAAGCGTATCCGCAAGTGCTGTGAGGGGGAATACGATCCCGCGGATTATTTGCCGGTCAGCAGATTCCCGATTGAGGATATGATGAAGGAATTGCTGGGATATATTGACAGTATAGAAAATCCTTATCTGAATAGACTTTTGCAGATGTTTTTTGTAGAGGATCAGGAATTTATAAGAGCCTTTCAGCAGTCCTCTGCGGCAAAGACGGTGCATCACGGCTTTGTGGGAGGTCTTTTGCAGCATACTCTGGCAGTAACCAGATTATGCGACTATTATTGCACACAGTACCCGATTTTAAAGAGAGATCTTTTGCTGACGGCAGCGATCTGCCATGACATTGGCAAAACCAGAGAGCTGTCCCTTTTTCCGGAAAACGATTATACGGACGACGGGCAGTTTCTGGGGCATATCGTGATCGGAAGTGAAATGCTGGGAGAGAAAATCAGCGCTATTTCCGGATTCCCTAAAGTGCTGGCGAATGAATTAAGGCACTGTATCTTAGCGCACCACGGGGAATTGGAGTTTGGCTCTCCCAAGAAGCCTGCGATTGTGGAGGCGCAGGCCTTGTCTTTTGCCGATAATACGGACGCCAAAATACAGACCTTTACGGAGTTGCTGGAGGAACATACGGAGTCAGGCTGGCTTGGCTATAATCGGCTGCTGGAATCTAATGTGACTGCGACGAAGATGGAATAGGTATAAATCAGCAATTTGAGCCAGGGTAGCCTGCTGCCCTGACATGGATAGTATGAAAAATCACACAGATGTGCTGATTTTTCGCACTCAAATTTGTGCCGGAGCGTCACAAATTTGTCTGATGGCAGAAGAGAAACCGCCTTCGCGGATTTCTCTTCGCCCCGTCGCTAACGCTCCGGAATGGAGATTAGTGTGGAATATCAGAAAAATGATATCGTTTTGCTTACGATAGAGGATATTGGGAATGATGGCGAGGGAATCGGAAAAGTCGACGGCTACACCCTGTTTGTAAAAGATGCGGTGATTGGCGATGTTGTGGAAGCCAGAATTACAAAATGTAAAAAAAATTATGGATATGCAAGAGTAGAGAAGGTGGCGACGCCTTCTTCTTTTCGTACAGAGCCGAAATGCCGCTATTACAGACAGTGCGGGGGCTGCCAGATTCAGGCCGTGCGTTATGAGCGCCAACTGGTTTATAAACAAAATAAAGTGCGCAATCATCTGCTGCGGATCGGCGGCTTTTGCCCGGAACAGATCGACGCCATAACAGAACCGATTGTGGGAATGGAGGAGCCTTGGCATTACCGCAATAAGGCGCAGTATCCGGTGGGGTATGACAGAAACGGTAATATCATAACAGGCTTTTATGCCGGTCGGACCCACGATATCGTAGCAAATACGGACTGCCCCCTGGGAGTGGAAGAAAATAAGCAGATTCTGGAAGCGGTGCTGGATTACATGAAAGAATACCAGGTTTCCGCGTATGATGAAAAAAACGGAAAAGGACTGGTGCGTCATATTTTGATCCGAACCGGCTTCGCATCAGGTGAAATGATGGTGTGTCTGATTATCAACGGGAAAAAGCTGCCCGCTGAGGAAAAGCTGACAGAGAAGCTGCTGCGGCTCGATTTGACAGGGAATGATGCCGGGACGGTTCAGGCTGCGGTGAAGAAAAAAATAGTCAGTCTTTGCGTCAGCGTTAATACCGAACAGACCAATGTCATCATGGGAAAAGAAATCCGCACCCTGTGGGGGCGCGAGTATATAGAAGACAGTATTCGTATTTTGGAAGAGGAGCGGACTTCGGGAACGCCGGCAGCTTTTGCGCCGACGGAGGAGAGAGTGACCTTTCGGATTTCTCCCCTTTCTTTCTATCAGGTGAATCCGAAGCAGACGGAAAAGCTGTATAGTATCGCGTTGGCGTATGCGGGGCTGACCGGCAGGGAGACCGTATGGGATCTGTATTGCGGCATCGGTACAATTTCTCTTCTTCTGGCCAAGAAAGCAAAGCAGGTCTATGGGGTAGAGGTGATTCCCCAGGCGATCAGGGACGCCAGAGAAAATGGCGCTATCAATGGAATAGCTAACGCGGAATTTTATGTGGGTAAGGCGGAAGACGTACTGCCCGCGTTTTATGAGAAGGCGGCAGAGGCACAGAAAAAGGAGAAAGGAAATCAGGAAAAACTGCATCCAGATGTGATTGTGGTAGATCCGCCGCGCAAGGGCTGTGATGAGAAGTGCCTGGATACCATGCTTAAAATGCGGCCGGAGCGAATCGTCTATGTGAGCTGTGATTCCGCCACTCTGGCGAGGGATTTGAGAATCTTGTGCGGGGGTGGATATGAACTGAAGAAAATCAGGTGCGTTGACCAGTTCGGGCAGAGCGTGCATGTGGAGACGGTTGTTCAACTTTCCAAGGGAGAAATCAACTCCAAGAAAGTGAGGGTGGAGTTCTCTCTGGAGGATATGGATATGTCAGGATTCCAGAAGGGCGCTACCTACGGACAGATCAAGGATTATGTGAAAGAGCATACCGGATTATCGGTGTCCTCTCTGTACATTGCACAAGTAAAGCAGAAGTATGGAATTATCGAACGGGAGAATTACAATAAGCCGAAATCCGAGAATACAAGGCAGCCGCAGTGTCCGCCAGAGAAAGAGGCGGCGATCACGGAAGCGCTGAAGCATTTTAGGATGATTTGATGATAAGTCTTGAAGATTAATGCTTATTTAGAAAATAATCTGTCCCTTGGCTTAACAGTAATAAGGAACTAATACAAACTTGTCAACTGTTAGCCGACAAAATCGGGTGTGCATAACAGAAGCGATGCAACTAGAACCGTTTGTTTTCTAACAAGGAAGCAGACGGTTCTATGTATTATCGAACTACATTGCGGAATAATGGATGAATGCTACCATGAAGCTGATACATTGTGAATTTAACATCGACACCGCCAGCGCAGAGTTGCGGTTCGGGAATGATTTGCCGGTATATGCATGACAATGCATATATCCGGGGAGAACTAATGCCCTTCGGAAATTATTCGGAGGGCATTTGAGTCCTGAATGTAATATCCCTGGGCTGTCTTTACCAGAATTCCCCGTTTTACGAAATCTGCAAGGACATAGAGCAGGTGCCGGTATGTTACTCCCAGAAATTCAGAAACTTCCGTATGCTTTTCTCTATACATTCCATTGCAGGATGTCAGCAATATAAAATTTGCCAGTCGCACTTCCAGCGGCCAGGCCTGGTTTTTCGAGTAATTATAAGTATTTCTTATCGCTTTTCGGCTCAAAAATAAGCAAAGATGGCGCAAAAATTTCACGTCATTTAGTATCTGATCTTTGCATTCATTCATACAGATAGCAAAACAGGTGCATGGAGTAATGGCTGTCACTCCATTAGCTGCACTCTGCGCACCAAGCAGTTCCATTTCTCCTATAAAGCAAGGTGCATTGAGAAAATTGATCAGAGAGATCCGTCCGTTCTCATGAGACAGGAATAATTTTGCACGTCCCTCGATCAAATAATACAGATAGGCCGGAGTATCTCCTTCATGCAAAATAGCTTCTTCGCTGTCAAACTGAACCACTGTCGTGTAAGGGCGGATATCAAAAACGAAGAAATCTGACAATGGGAAATGGTTATAATAATTCTTTGGCAAGTTGTCTTTTTTGATGATCTTCATATTTTTACTCTATTCATTTGTGTGAGATTTCTCATATGATTCTACCGCCCTTTTTGATAAAATGCAACAAGATTGGAGGAAGAAATATGAGATCGTTACAGATTCTCGTTATAGCTTCCCAATGGGAGAAATGTCCTTTATATTTGGTATGCTGTTTAGTGCTACAGGAATCACTTTACAGGTAAAAGCAGATTTAGGGCTGTCAATGGTTGCTGCACCGGCGTATCTGTTTTCACTGAAAATCTCATGGATTTCATTCGGCGTTGGAGAGTATATTGTGCAGGGAGTGTTGTTCCTGATCTGCTGCCTTTGGACGCATCGTTTTCTGATAAAAAACCTGTGGTCCTTCGTTGCAGCAATCCCTTACGGATGGATTTTAGATCAAATGACGGCTTCTGGCTAATGTCAATCCTGAATTATTTTGGGAAAAGATGGGACTTTATCTGTTGGGTTCGCTAATTCTGGCTTCGGGGATCGCATTGCTTTTCAGAAGCTATCTGCCTTGTCAGGTATATGAGATGTTTGTCAAATGTATTGCTCAGTATACCGGGAAACCGCTCGACATCGTAAAAATAACTTATGACTGGGTAAGCCTTATAGCCTCCGTTATCCTTTCGCTGGTGTTTTTTCACAAAATTGTCGGCATCGGTATTGGTACAGTCTTATGTACGTTAATAAATGCACCACTGATCAGTATATGGAGGAAAGTCTTTGATCGTCTTTTTGATTTTAGTCCTGCAATTTCCTCATTTACAAAATATTTCAATTAAACTTACAGGAGGGTTTCATCAATGGAACAAAAGGAATATTGGGACAGCGTATCAGGAAAAAAACAATTCACAACGCCTTTTCATGCAGAGAGTTTTTCGAAATATGTTAATCCGAACGACAAAATTTTGGATGTTGGATGTGGATATGGGAGAACTCTTAATGAGCTATATCACAGCGGTTACCGAAATCTGGCCGGACTTGACTTTTCAAAAGGAATGATTGATCGAGGAAAGGAGCAATTTCCCTATCTGGATTTGCGGGTAAAGGATACGGATGAAATTGACATGCCTGATGGAAGTGTTGATGCTGTCATTCTCTTTGCAGTATTGACGTGCATTCGGACAAATGAGGAACAGAGGAACCTTATTCAGGAAATCCACCGTGTTTTAAAGCCAAACGGAATTTTGTATGTAAATGACTTCCTGTTAAATACCGATGAACGGAATGTTTCACGTTATAAAAAATACAAAGATACCTATGGCGTGTATGGAGTATTTGAGCTGCCTGAGGGTGCAGTATGTCGACATCACAGTGAAGAATGGGTAAGGGAGCTTCTGGTGGATTTTTCGGAACTGGAATACCAGAACATAACTTTTATAACAATGAACGGGCATAAATCAAACGGGTTCTATTTTATCGGAGCACGGGATGCCTGATGAAAGAGCGGCTGTATGCCGCTCTTTTGAAAGCCGGGCTTGCTAACTTAGGAGTATTTACAGCTGACGCTGAGGAAACGACGCCGGTTGCGATAGAGTTAAAATGTATTACATGCACTTCTTTGGATTGTAAATCTTTGCCCTGCGATTGTAGCCGTCTGTGCAGGTTTTATGATTAGAGAAAAACCGAAGGAATCCGCCTGAAACTCCTCCAGGGGCAGCATCGACAGATAGGGTCCTTTTTTTCGCGTAACTGCGAAGATACTGAGCAGTTACGATTTTCGATAATTTCCAGGCGTACAATCATATTTTAGCCGAAACGTTTTTGTGAAATAACTGGTATCATTAAAACCGCAGTCCAGCGCAATATCCTTTGCAGATTTATTTGTGGAGCGAAGCAGTGCCGCCGCCTTTTTCAGGCGGATTTCCATGACATATTGCATGGGCGTTGTGTTCAGCATTTCATGGAAACAGCGCAGACACGCGCTGTTACTGATAGACACACTTTTCGCAATTTGGTCAACCGTCAGTTCCTCCATATAGTGAAACTCAATAAACTCCATCATAGAACGAATCCGGTTGATTTTTGCCAGTTCCTGTTCTGAAAGGTTGGATTCTGAAAAATCAGTATTCCGTAAAATGCCGCGAATCGTTTTGGACAAATAAAACCGGGCAAGGTTTTCAAAATCATCCGGTTCCCCGGCGATGGATTCCCAAGCCATTTGAAAATAACAAAGTACTTCCTTCTGCCAGGGGACCTCCTGTTTCAAAAGAAGGAATCGCGTTGCGGCATTGGAATAGAATGGCTGCACCAGGCTTTGCCAGAATACGCTGTCCATACTGCCTCCGATGAGCCGGGGATGAAACACAGCAGAGTGGAGTTTTCCAGGAGATTGTGACTTGTTCTGAATGGCGTGCATGGCCTTCGCATTGATAAAAATGCCGTCTCCGCTGGCAAGTGTCTGCCGGTCGTTTTCCAGGTCAAAGTGCAGACAGCCTTCCGTGACCAGCACAAGCTCCCATTCCTCATGCCAGTGCCAGGGAATCTTTTTCCGACTCAGATCATCAGCGTAACAGGCGATGGGGAATGCCGTATTGCCATGTCTGGAAAGCTCCTGATCATGCAGATCGGTGATGGTGTTGCAAATAGAAAGACCCATGAGATTCACCTCCGCATAAATGAATGTTTTATCCTATTTTTACGAATGTATTCTTACACATTCATCTTATATTTGATGGTATCATCATATCACCAAAGGAGGAAGAACACAACATGACACACTTGCTTTTGTTTATTATTTACATAGCTTTTATCAGTTTAGGCCTGCCAGATGCGCTGCTCGGTTCCGCATGGCCTTCCATCTATCCCGAGTTCTCGGTTCCGGTCTCCTATGCGGGAATCATCTCCATGATTATTGCTCTGGGAACTGTTATTTCCAGCCTGCAAAGCGACAAACTGACGATTCGGTTCGGAACCGGAAAAGTCACGGCTGTCAGTGTAGGTATGACTGCGCTTGCCCTGTTTGGCTTTTCTGCTTCCCATTCATTTCCGGCTCTTTGCCTTTGGGCAATTCCCTATGGTTTGGGAGCAGGCAGTGTGGATGCCAGTCTGAATAATTATGTGGCACTTCATTATAAAAGCAGACATATGAGTTGGCTTCATTGTATGTGGGGAATTGGTGCCAGCATTGGTCCTTATATGATGGGATTTGTTCTGACGAGAGGCCTGCGTTGGAACAGTGGATACCGCATCATTTCGATTTTACAGATTGGTCTGACAATCATCCTTGTGCTGAGTCTGCCGCTATGGAAATCTCTTAAAAGGGACGTGGAAGCCGTGTCGTCTGGTACGCCGCGAAAGGCAATGCGTTTTTCGGAAATTCTTTCTGTACCCGGCGCAAAAGCTGTCATGGTGTCTTTTTTCTGCTACTGCGCGATTGAACAGACGACAGGGCTGTGGGCAGCCAGTTACCTGACGCTGCAAAAGGGCTTTTCGGCGGAGCAGGCCGCCAGCTTTGCCTCTATGTTTTATCTTGGTATCACCATCGGCAGAGCATTCAGCGGATTTTTGACTATGCGGTGGAATGACCGGCAGATGGTTCGGCTCGGACAGGGAATCATAGCTTTTGGATGTCTGGTACTGCTAATCCCATTTTCAAGTGGATTTGCACTGGCCGGGTTCATTTTAATCGGCCTGGGCTGCGCGCCGGTTTATCCCTGTATGCTTCACGCTACGCCGGAACAATTTGGCGCAGAACGATCTCAGGCGATCATCGGTGTGGAAATGGCCAGTGCCTACGTGGGAACCTGTCTTATGCCGCCTTTGTTCGGAGCAATCACCAATAATATCGGAATTGGTATTTTGCCGTTGTATCTCCTGGTCATTCTGTTTTTGATGATGGTGATGTTCGAAAAGTTGTAAGGAGGTCATAAATGATGTTTGCAGATTATCATGTACATTCTGAATTCAGTGATGATTCGGACTATCGGATGGAAGATATTGTAGAAGAAGCATTGGAGATGGGAATGAACGAGCTTTGCTTCACGGACCATGTGGACTATGGCGTCAAACGGGACTGGGATGACCAACGAGGAATCCTCTATCGAAAAGGCGGCGCCGGAGAACCGGAAAGAATACCTCTCGCTAATGTAGATTATCCCCATTATGTGAATAAAATCCATACGCTGCAAGAGCGATATAATAAGATCACGATTCGGCTGGGAATGGAATTTGGCATACAGCAGCACACCATCCCGCAATATGAAGCGTTGTTCCGGCGCTATCCCTTTGATTTTATTCTGCTTTCCGTCCACCAGGTCGAGGACAAAGAGTTTTGGACCGGCGATTTCCAGAGGAGCCATACCCAGCGTGAATTTTATCTGCGATACTATTGGGAACTGCTGTCTCTGGTTGAGAATTACCATAACTACAGTGTGCTGGGCCACATGGATTTGATTTCGCGGTATGACCCGATCGGCGATTTCCCGTTCTCTCAAGTAGAACATATCATTGAGCAGATTTTAAAAAGGGTGATCGCAGACGGCAAGGGGATTGAGGTCAACACATCCTGTTATCGGTATGGACTGGACATGACGCCATGCAGAGAAATTCTGGGAATGTATCGTGACCTTGGAGGCGAGATCCTGACGATTGGCAGCGACAGCCATAAACGGGAACACCTTGGTGTTTATATACCGGAAACGATGAACGAACTGAAAGGCATGGGATTCAAACAAATCTGTACGTTTGAACACATGAATCCAAAGTTTCATCCGTTATAGGAGTTTCACTGGCAAACGTTATCCAGAATCACAAAGGGGACTGTCCCTTTGACTCAGGGTCATCCAATAGGGCGCAGAACGTCCAGTGGACGTTCGTTTTGCGCGGATCGGAGCGAAGCGGAGACCGAGGACATCCCTGTTGGCTGAGGATACATGGGTACAGCGTTCCCTTGGCGGTGGAGTCCAGAGGAGGCAGAGCCTCCTTTGAAATGTGCGAAAACCACTCTGGAGGTTTGCACATTTGCACGCCTGCTGCGGCGGGCGTGACTGGGGTTCCATAGGGGCAGAGCCCCTTGGCACACGATTTTCCGGCACGGAAAGGAAACTTTCACCGGAACGCAAGGAATTCATCAACAGCCTGTTGGAGCATTATCAGCCCAATGATGCGCAAGATGTACAAACAATGCTGAAAGACCTGCTTGGGGACACCCTGCAGGGCATGCTGGAAGCGGAGATGGATGAGAAACCGGGCTACTCCAAGTACGATTACAAAAACAAGGAGACCGATGACAGCCGAAACGGCTACAGCAAAAAGACAGTCACTTCTTCCATGGGGCCGATCGATCTGGATATTCCAAGGGATCGAAAAGGCGAATTCGAGCCACAGGTTGTCCAGAAAAATCAGACTGATATTTCGAATATCGAGGATCAGGTACTGTCTATGTATGCCAAGGGGATGACCACACGGGATATTTCCACTCATCTTCGGGATGTTTATGGTGTTGAAGCCTCAGCTGAAATGATCTCCTATATGACAGACCGCATCCTTCCCATCGCAAAAGAATGGCAGAATCGGCCGTTAGAGCGGAAGTATGCCATTGTTTTCATGGATGCTGTCCATTTCCATGTACGTGAAGACAACAGGACCATCAAGAAGGCTGTATACGTCGCTATAGGCGTTAGACTGAGTGGTATGCGGGAAGTGCTCGGCATGTGGATCGGCGGGAACGAGAGCGCAAAATACTGGCTTGGCGTGATGAATGAGATCAAAAACCGTGGGGTTGAGGATATCATGATTGTTTCTGTCGATGGTTTGACCGGCTTTGCCGATGCCATCCATGCGGTATTCCCTCAAGCCGAGATTCAGCGCTGCATCGTCCACCAGATTCGATACACGACCAAATTTATCTCCTACAAGGACATGAAGCCGTTTATGAAAGACCTGAAGCTGGTCTATAAAGCAGATACCGAGGAATTAGCGGTTTCAGCTCTGGACGATCTGGAGGAGAAATGGGGAAAGAAATATCCGGCTTCCATTGCTTCCTGGCGGAACAACTGGCCCCAATTATCCACATATTTCAAGTATCCATCAGAAATCAGGAAACTGATTTATACCACGAATTCCATAGAGAATTTCAACCGGCAGTTGCGGAAAGTCACAAAATCAAGGACGATCTTCCCAACCGACGACGCCCTGTTTAAGATGCTGTATCTGGCAATGGTGGATGCCACGAAAAAATGGACTGGGAAATCATGGGACTGGGGACAGACGCTTGATCAGCTTAGCATTTATTTCGGAGACAGGATTCGTCCCGAGGATATGGAATAAGCATAAATCCGGCAGCATGTAAAGGGTAAATAAACGCCTGCTGTGCAGGCGCTCTTGACATGCTGTCAGATTCATGCTACAAAACAACTAAGGCCTGAACAGCAGGATCTGCCATTCAGGCCTCATCAAACCTAAGATTTTTTCATCAATCCAAAGGGTTTACACAAAATAATTTACACTACCGTTCATATATGTTCTTAGCATATCCTTTTCTTCAAGCTGACGCTTCAACCTAAGATTTTCACGCTTAAGACGTTCTAATTCATCTATTTCGTCATCTGTTTTATGACGGCCACGTTTATCTGTTAAAGCATCTTCACCATTGGTATCATACTTCTTTACCCAGGAATAAACCTGACTGTAAGATACATCATAAAGAGCTGCAGTATCCTTATAATTGCGATTATGCTTAATACAATAATCAACGATTTCTGTATGTTCTTCGAAAGTTGTCTTTCTTCTTGCTTTCGCCATATAGACCTCCTGTTTCGGATCATAATCCTTAAGTTCCATATCGCTATTATACAATGAAATCCACTTTTGAAGCGAACTATGTGCTTTTATACCATATTTAGCACATAAATCAGTTACTGAAGCTTCACCAGTTAAATATTTTTCAACAATTTTGATTTTGAATTCTTTAGAGTATGATTGGTTTTTATTGCATGGAAGCAATGCCGTTGGACCTTGTTCTTTGTATGCATTTATCCAGTCTCTAATGGATCTTGCACTTTTTATTGATAAATCGTCCATTATCTCAGACATGCTTCTGATACCATTTATATAATCTTCTACTGCTTTTTGTTTTTCTTCTATAGAACATTTAGCTTTTCGTCCCATGAAAAATACCTCCTAAGTAGATTTTGTTATTTACCTTGTCTACTTAGGTATCATATCAGTGTGCAGATGCCTTATTTTTTTGCTTTATCGGTCTTGGTAATAGGGTTTCATATGTATGGGAAGTGTGTGCTAAAAGTGCGTTTTGCACACTCGCATAACGAACGATAAACACCGTAACGAAGGGTAGCATAAATCGTTATGTGGATGGTGCATATAACACCACCCACATAACAGTTGTTACTACATATGCTATTTAAATCTTTTCAAAAAAATCCTTATCAATTTCGCATATGGTTTTTCGCGCACTCCGAGACGATATTCAAGCAGTTTATTAATAAACTCTTCACCATCCATAAGGTCTATCTGTTGCTTCCCGGCGTTTGAAGCTTCTTCTTTAGCGGCTCTCGTAAAAGTGCCGGTAGTCAAAGAACCACGAAAATCACGGATGTCTCCAGCGGAGACGCTTCCTGAATAACGCTTACACTGGAATGCAACGTTAAAGCTAAAAATCCCATTAATACGCAGCTTTCCCGTCCCATCAATACCTCCATCACCGGATTTCTTTGTAACGACAACTTGCGAAAAACCACATTCACGAAGTAATAACTGAGCCAAGCGTTCAAATGCATACGGATTCATGGAGTGGAGCGTATTTGCAAGTTCTGTCCGCCAGGGCTCAAGTTCCTCTGGCACTTCCATGCCGTCATTCTCAGGGTTATCATCCTTTAATTCCGATGAAAATGCGCCATCATTATCATTGTCCCGTTTGCGTTTGTCGATCCAAAATTTCACAGGCGTTGCTTTTAGAAGATGCCAACAACGAGGGAAGCCGCCAGCGGGTGGAAGAGATGGAGAAAATGCTCGATGAAATGGAAACGGCGGTTACAGAATATGATGAGAGCCTCGTCCGTAAGCTGATTGAGAAAATTACGGTTTACGATGACCATTTCATGGTGGAGTTTAAGTCGGGGGTGGAGACGGAAGTGGCGATGTAGAAATACGAGAAAAACTTAAAAATTCCAATTTAATGCTCACTTTTATTGCTCACCTGTGTTATAATAGGTGAGCAATAAAAGTGAGCATTAAATTTGTGGAGGCTGGAAACACTATGGATATGGCGATCGATATTATAAAAGAACTCCGAGAATATGATTCCGAGAGAGAATGGTTTGAATTTAAAGTAAACTGGTTTGTGGCAGATGAACTTGGCGAGTATATATCGGCTTTGTCAAACAGCGCGGCCATTGTTGGAAGAAAGTATGCTTATTTTGTATGGGGCGTAGATGATAAAACACATGAAGTTGTAGGGACAAGCTTTAACTGTAATCAGGATGTGAAGAAGGAGCCGCTAAAACATTACCTGGCAAGACAGCTGAGCCCGGATGTTAATTTTGTTTTTGAAGATGTGTTTATCGATGATAAAAAGCTGGTACTTTTAACAATACCGGCGGCAAAGACGGTACCTGTTTCTTATGCGCGGGAACGCTATATCAGGATTGGCTCAAGCAAGGAAAATTTAAGAAAGTACCCAGAAAAAGAGGCTTTTTTGTTTGAAGTTTTACGACGTGGTTTTCCAACGATAGAAAACACACCATCGGAATATCAGAATTTGACTTTTGAAAAATTGCTCATATATTATGGCGCAAAAGGCTTGAAGCTGAATCCAGATACCTTTAAGAAGAATCTTTCATTATATACAGAAGACGGGAAGTACAACATATTGGCACAGCTATTGTCAGATGATTCACACATGCAAATAAGGGTGGCAATTTTTTCTGGAAAGACGAAAGCTGATAATATGTACTCTGTCAGAGAGTTTGGAAATCAGTGTTTGCTGTATTCACTGGACGAGGTGCTTCGTTACGGAGATGTTTTGAATATTATTCAGGCAGATGAGAGAGACCGTGTGGTGGAGAGGAAGGAAGTTCCTCTGTTTGAAAATGAGGCTTTTCACGAGGCTGTGATTAACGCGTTTGTGCATAACAAATGGGTTAGCGGTAATGAACCAATGATAACTGTATTTTCTGACAGAATTGAAATCCTTTCGCGAGGTTCTCTTGCTCCGGAACAGACGATGGAAGGTTTTTTTGCAGGCGAATCGGTGCCTGTGAATAAGAAACTGTCGGAGATTTTTCTTCAGCTTCATATAAGTGAGAAGACCGGCAGAGGTGTACCAAGAATCACTCAGAGGTATGGGAGAGGGGCATATGAGTTCAGGGAAAACTCCATCGTTGTAACAATTCCGTTCAACTGGATCAACGTTATGGGTGATAAGGTGAGCAATAAAACGAGCAATAAAGTGAGCAATAAAAATACTGATGAAACATCCGTGGAATCAGGGCTAACAGAGACACAGGCGCGTATTTTGGCGGAGATTCGGAATAACCCCAATATTACGAGGGAGCGCCTTATGGAAAAAATCAAAGTCGGCAAAACAACGGTATACACGGCAATTTCAACATTGAAAAAACTGGGGTATATAGAGCGCGTTGGTTCTAAAAAATCCGGTTATTGGAAGGTGCTAAAATAGGAAGAGATGCTGTGACATTGTCGATATGTTCGCAATAACACCCATATGCTTCAAAACACCCCAAAACGGGCAAAAAACGGCTTGATATGTTATGTCACACGGTCAAAGGGCAAAAAATGCCCTTCGATATGTTTGCGCAGACACCCGCTCTGCATGTGACATCAATATCGTTTTTTCGTGCCATGTGGAGACGGTGATTCTGATGCAGTATTGTGGAAAAGAGAAGAAATAGACGAGTTCAACCACAAGATATTGTGGTTTGAGGGCAAAGATGAAGCCGAAAAGTGGCTGGTTTTTGCCCTATTTTTTTACCCAATTTCATAGATGCAAGTACAAGCCTAAAGGCGTGTACGGTAAAAAGGGGGTTTTGGGAGGATTTGAGGAAAAAATGGGAAAGGAGGTAGCAAGAGGTGGTAGATGCCAATTCTGTGTTTGCGTTTGCATACGCGGGGTGTGGTTTCCGGCAGTGGTGGTCGGAACCTATGCATTTTTGACAATACAGTTGGAAGATACGACCATTATGCAGTTTATCCGCTATGCCTGTGCTTATTTTATAAGTGAACAGCAGCATTATGAATGGATGTATACGCCGGATGAGTAAGAAAAATGTGGAGTCCACCAGAGAACTGATGGAATACATCATCAGAACCTTCAGAAACGATGAACTGGTGTACTTTTTAATCCAGCTAAGAAATATTCCGTGCTTTCGGAGGAGAGACTGCCGGCAAGAATCTATGGTCTGATGACCGTATTAAAAGGCATTACGGAAATCAAAATGATGTGCCTTAATTTCAGGGAAAACTTTGAGGATAATAAAAGATATTTAAAAGAAGCGGATGGAGGAGGAAACCAATCCTGTGGTGAGAAAACTGTTGGAAAGGGATGCCGGGTATTTAGACCGTATGCAGGTACAGCTGGCAACTGCAAGAGAGTTTCTGTTAATTATCCGTATCCGTAACCAGAAGGAAAGTGAGATTTTCTCTTATCTAAACCGTATTGAAAAAATGCTGGTGGAGCAGGGCTTTAAGTCCAAGCGTGTAGAGGAAGAGGATATCAGGAGAATACTTGCCGTCTATTTTGAACAGAACGTGACAACGGAGAAGTTTGAGGAGTTTAGCGGAGAAAGGTGGATTATTTTAAATGAGTAAAGAGTAGAATATTCTTGTTGCCATTCTGTCGGAACACCGATATAATACTGTCAGATAAAGAAATTTTAGAAAAAGCCGGGGTGATGGAAATGACAATCGGAGAACTGTTGGAGGCAAAGGGATTATCCCGTTATCGTCTGTCAAAGGAAAGCGGAGTGCCGTGGGCAACTTTGTCTGATATTTGCTCCGGGAAAACGAGGTTTGAACGCTGTAATGCCGCAACCCTTGCCAAACTCTCGAAGATACTGAAGATTTCCATAGAAGAACTGCTTGAGCTGGAACAGGGAATGGATAGGGATGCAGAGGAAAAACCGACAGATAAGAAGTATTTGGGAACAGACCTTCCGGGAAGTCTGCAGAAAACGATTGATGATTATGTACAGGGCGAAGAGGAGTAGGTTTCACACATGGACTGCCTGTGGGGAGAAATGTACGGCTCCATCAATGCCTGCCAGTGGGACGGAAGAATTACTAAAGAACAGGCAGATCATATGCGGACAAAATACCTTTTTGGAGATACAGAGGAAGATTTATAAGATAGAATGGCAATAGAAACAGGAAAGCATGAGGTAGAAGGATGAGCTTATTAGAAATATTGGAAAAACAAAAGCAGTATGAAGCATTAAAAGATACGCTTCCCCAAATGACCCTTGCTTCCTATGAGCAGTCGTTTGAAGTGGAATATACGCATCATTCCACAGCCATTGAAGGCAATACGCTGACTCTTATGGAAACCAAGGTGATATTAGAAGATGGAATAGCCATTGGAGGAAAGTCACTCAAAGAGATTTATGAGGTTGTAAATCATAAGAAAGCATACCAGTATGTGAAGGAATGTATCCAACAGGGGCTTCTCTTGGATGAAAAAATAGTCAAGGATATTCATGCACTGCTGATGGAGAATATACTGACAGGCGGTATTTATCGCAGGGAAGAGGTTACGATTAGTGGCGCCAGCCATACTCCGCCGGCAGGAAATGAAATGTACAGTCAGATTAAAAATTTCTATGCGGAGCTTGCGGAAAAGAACCATTTAAACGGAGTGGAGCTTGCGGCATGGACCCATGCGGAATTTGTGCGTATACACCCGTTTGCGGATGGAAATGGAAGAACATCCCGACTGCTTATGAATTATCAGTTATTAAGCAAAGGATTTTTGCCGGTATCTGTTGCAAAGGAAAACAGACTGGATTATTACAATGCACTGGATAAATATGCCGCACAGGGGGAACTAAATGACTTTATGGAACTGGTTGCAGGACTGGAAGAAAAGCAGTTAGAAAAGTATCTTGCCAATGTGGTAACACAGGAGGAGATACCGCCAACACAGTAACAGATAAGCCTGTTACAATAAGTAATTTTCATTTTTAATATCGGTATGGAAATGATAATATGATGCATTTTGTAATCGAGAATTACAGGGCTTTAAAAACGAATTATTGTGTGATAGCAAAATGAGAAGACGTATTGTTATGAATCTTAAAATGAAAATATATTTTCATAAGACAACTCGAAGATTAGTGTTGGAATATGATTCGGATAGTATTAGTAAAGCGATGTCCTTTTTTATTAATACAAAATATTGGGAGGCAAATAATGAGAACCATATAGGGACTGTTTGATATTCCCCGACTGTCAGGCATTTTGACAGACAGCGTGGACAGAACCATTATTAAAATTCATGGCCAAACTGCGGAAACAGGCAAAATACACTTGTTTTGGCATTATATATTATATATAATAAAATGCAGTTAGGGCTTGTTATCAGAAAGAGAGAATAATGAGTTACGAAGCCGCGCAGCCCCTTTTGGATATCTTATGAATTACATTATACTTGATTTAGAATGGAATCAAAGCAGCACCGGGAAGGAAGAAGTCTCTAAGCTTCTGCCCTTTGAAATCATAGAAATCGGTGCGATTAAATTAAACAGCGACCGCATCATGATAGATGAGTTCAGCGAATTAATCAAGCCGCAGGTCTATCATGAAATGCACCATATTACCGGGAAGCTGATTCATTTGCAGATGGATCAGCTTGAGCAGGGCTGCCCTTTTCCGGAGGTAATGCGGCGTTTCAGGGACTGGTGCGGTGAGGACTGTATGTTTTGTACATGGGGACCTCTGGATTTAGTAGAATTGCAGAGAAATATCAGATATTATGGGTTGGAGCCGTTAAGCGACGGCCCATTTCGGTATCTTGATGTGCAGAAGCTGTTCAGCATTGCCTATGAGGACAGAAAGTCAAGGAGAACGTTAGAGTATGCGATTGATTTTCTTCATATTGAGAAGGATATTCCCTTTCACAGGGCGTTCAGCGACGCTTATTACACCGCTAAAATATTAGCTGGTCTGGAAGCGCAGGTATTGTCTAATTATTCCTTCGACGTGTTCCATCTTCCCAAGGATAAGGATTCGGAAATACACGTTGTCTTTCAGGATTATGCGAAGTATATTTCCCGTGGATTTGCGGATAAATCGGAAGCGATAGCGGATAAAACGGTGATTTCCACGAAATGCTATCTGTGCCACAGGGGGCTTCGTAAGAAAATCCGCTGGTTTACTCCTAATGGAAAGCATTATTACAGCGTAGCGTACTGTGATAAACATGGCTATATGAAATCTAAGATTCGTATCCGCAAGTCGGAAGAGGATCTGGTATATGTCGTCAAGACAGAAAAGTTCATTACGGAAGAGCAAATGGCGGATATCCGCGATAAGCAGGAAAGATCAAAAAAGCAGCGGAAAAAGGGCGCCCAAAAGCCTCTGTAATAGCGTTTAGAAATCAAAATCGTCGAAATCCGACCGAATCCTGGCTCGTCTGTTTTGTTTGCGCTTTACCCGGTTCTTTCTGCGTTTTGCGTTCTTATTGTTAATGACTAATGCCTGTAGGACAAATAATAGAATGATAACCGCGGCCAGAATAAGGATTCCTATCAGAACCTTTTTTACATTGATAAAGATGGTATTCTGTTCCGGCTCCGCCTCTGTTTTTTCTACATTAATATCGGTAGTGGTTATATTGGTGTCAAAATCATAGGAGGAAGCGGTGTTGTCAATCAGGTTCAAATAGGCTTTTCCCACGAAAGTATCATGATAGGAATACATAATCTGCGCGACACGGTTTTCATTCTCCTCAGAGACGCTGTAATCTATCTCCGATTCCAGGTCGTTAAAGTTAATGGTATTTGGGATGATAACATAGCTGTCGGTATCCAGAGACAGGATAGATTTGGAATTACCGAAAATATCATTGCCAATCTGCAGGAATCCGGTTGCTTCTATATTATAATCTTCCTCATTTTCTGAAATATTCATAATCTGGAAATTATGAAATCCGTAGTCGAATAACTCTACCGTGTCGGTAAACTGGGTGGGAGATTCCTCTTTCAGTACGACGCAGATGAGCTTCATACCGTTCTGCTCCGCGCAGGTAACAAGCGTCTGCCGGGCTTCATTGGTATAGCCGGTTTTACCGCCGCATATGCCGTCGTATTCGATTTCGCCGTTAATCAGCTTATGTTTATTATTCAGGTAAAAATCGTCCGGCTGGGTGGCGGTAGCCTCAAAATGATAGCGGGCGGTATTGCCTATTTTGCACAGCATTTCATCTTGAAAAAAGGCGCGGGCAATCAGAGCCAGATCATAAGCGGTCGTATAATGGTCATCGTCGTAGAGGCCGTTAGTGTTCACAAAATGAGTATTGGTACAGCCCAATTCCGCAGCCCGTTCGTTCATCATGGTAACGAAGTTATCGATCGTTCCTCCGATATGCTCGGCTACCGCGTTAGCCACTTCATTAGCGGAGCCTACAAGGATACCGTAAAGACATTCTTCCATCGTGATGGATTCGCCCACGTCCATGCCCATGTTGGAACCGTCCGAGGGTACGCTGAATACGGCTTCTGTAGTAAATTCTACCATATCATCCAGGTTACCCTCTTCCATTGCCAGCACACAGGTCATCATTTTGGTGGTACTGGCAGGATAGAGTTTCTCGTCAATGTTTTTAGCATAGAGAATCGCGCCCGTGTCGGCGTCCATCAGGATAGCGGCCTGTGCGCTGATTTCCGGCCCTACCGGCCAATTATCAATTTCGTT
Source organism: Clostridiales bacterium (assembly GCA_021199255.1). Classification (GTDB taxonomy): domain Bacteria; phylum Bacillota; class Clostridia; order Lachnospirales; family Lachnospiraceae; genus UBA3282. Next base: position 174,229 of record JAJQIK010000045.1, read on the forward strand.
AGATTGAATGGGAAGAGACTTTCTGGCTTCCGCTTCCGCCTCCAGTTCTTCCTGTGTGGCGTAGACTGTGAGAGAATCTGCGAAGATTCCTCCAATTAACAGGGCAATGGCAAGCAGCAGGCAGGCCGGGAATGTGATCTTTGATTTTCTATTGGAAAAGAGCATGGTATTATCACCTTTCTGTTATACTTTATAATCATACACTATTTTTATGGAAAACAGTAGTAAATTCACAAAAAATACAAAGATGTTTCGGGAAAATAAGGCGGCAGGGAAATAGGGCTTTGCGAAAAATGCAAAATAGTGTAGAATAAGGATACAGCTTATGGGAGAACTGAAAGAAAGATAAAAATAAGCGGAAAGACAAGGAATATGAGACTTCGTAACGTGACCGGCTCAAGAGAGGTGATCGCCCAAAGCCCTTATGTGGTTCAGGAACCGCAGCGGCAAAAAGGGAAATGGCATACCTTATTCGGCAATGATTATCCGATCCGCATAGAGATCGGTATGGGAAAAGGCAGATTTATCATGGATTTGGCGGGAATGAATCCGGATATTAACTATGTGGGGATTGAGAAATATTCCAGCGTACTGCTTCGCGGTATTCAGAAAATGGAGACGGAGCCGCTGCCGAATCTGTATTTTATCCGTATGGACGCGGAAGAGATCACGTCTGTATTTGGCAGGGCTGAGGTAGACAGAATTTATCTGAACTTCTCAGATCCCTGGCCGAAGGACAGGCATGCGAAAAGAAGATTGCCGTCCCGTGAATTTTTACGGCGTTATGATGAGATACTAATACCGGATGGAAGGATAGAATTTAAAACGGATAACCATGACTTGTTTCAATTTGCCTTAGAAGAGCTGGAACCGGCCGGCTGGCATTTGGAGCAGATGACGGAGGATCTGCATCATAATGCTGAAATGATGCGGGGAAATGTTATGACGGAATATGAAGAAAGATTTTCTTCCATGGGCAATCCGATTTATAAGTATATTATTTCCAGATAAGTCATTTTAGTCACTTTACGGTCGTCCCTGCCGATGCGGGTCTGTCCGCCTGGCTCGCCGTTTGCGGGAATCAATCATAGAGCGTAATGCTTTGGAATGGAGGAAATCATGGAGCACAAATTTACAACTGCTAATTTTAACAGTGAGGTATTGGAATCTGAGGTACCGGTATTGGTGGATTTTTACGCGGACTGGTGCGGCCCGTGTAAGATGATGGCGCCTGTTGTGGCCGCTTTGGCGGAGAAGTACGAGGGTAAGGTCAAAGTGGGAAAATGTAATATCGATGAGGAAGAGAGCCTTGCGGGAACCTATCGCGTTATGTCGATTCCCACGATGAAGCTTTTTGTGAACGGGGAGGCAGCAGCCACTGTGGTAGGAGCTGTGCCTCAGGAAGAACTGGAAGCGGAAATCCGCAAGGTTCTATAGTAAACATTGATGCGCTGCTGACGCAGCGCGCCACCAAGTATGAAAGTCGATTGCTCCGCTCTGACGAGCTCCCGCAATCGCCGCCGATATTCGCAATCCGCACTATCGTGCTACTTGCTCATACCGGCTTAGTCGTCGAATATCCAGCCATCTGGTCATGCAAGCATGCCCAGCCGTCTGTCTATTCACGACACTTTCATAGTAAGTGGGAAGGACGAGCTTCTTTCAGGCCGACTGTCCGTAGGGCTCATGGGAGTAAAGAAGCTTCAGAATAATCGGCGTGGCGATGGAGGATACCAGGATTAAAAGAATGACCGCCGTGAAGTAATCCGCAGTCAAAAGCCCTGCGGCAAGACCCTTTTGCGCTACGATCAGCGCCACCTCTCCTCTGGTCATCATTCCCACGCCGATTTTAAGAGAATCCGTTCCGTTAAATCTGCATATTCTGGCAATCATCCCGCAGCCGACAATTTTGGCAAGAAGCGCTACCAGCACAAAACAAATACAGAAGGCAAACAGCCTGCCGTTCATGGAATCAAAGGAAGTTTTCAGGCCGATGCTTGTGAAGAAGATGGGGCCGAAAATCATATAGGAGCTGACGTCGATTTTACGCTCTATGTATTCGTTATCGCTTAAATTGCACAGTACGATACCGGCGATATAAGCGCCGGTGATATCCGCGATGCCGAAATATTTCTCCGCGATGTAGGACAGGGCGAAGCAAAACGCCAGACTGACGATAGGAATCCTTCTGGTATGCGGATAGCGGTTGTCCAGTTTGAGGAAAAATTTAAAAATAAGAAATCCGCCGAGAATGGCAATCGCAAAGAAAGCGATGGTTTTGACAATCACCATACCGGGGTGGGACGTAGGATTCTTAAATCCGATTACAAAGGTCAGCACAATGATACCGATTACGTCATCGATAATAGCCGCGCTGACAATGGTGGTTCCGACCTTGCTTTTAATCTTCCCTAATTCCTGCAGGGAAGCCACGGTAATACTTACGCTGGTGGCGGTCATGATGGTTCCGATAAAGACCGCTTTGTAGAAATTTTCGCTTCCCCAGGGAGCTGCGCCGTAAAACGCCATATATAATATCGTACCGGAAACCAAAGGGATCAGAACGCCCATGCAGGCAATCAGAAAAGCCACGGGTCCCGTCTTGATCAATTCCTTGAGATCTGTTTCCAAGCCCACGGCGAACATGAGAATAATAACGCCGATTTCCGCCATCTGCGCAATAAAATCAGACTGGCCGACCCAGCCTAAAACGCAGGGGCCGATCAGCAGGCCGGCAATAATCTGGCCGACGACCTGCGGCGCTTTGCATTTTCTGGCTGCGATACCCAGCACTTTCGCAAAAAACAGGATAATAGCAAGATCTCTTAATACTTCATAGGCTTCCATAATAATCCCTCCAACATCAAACTAAATGCCATCGTTATAGTTATAGTCTTAAAATAAAATGATGTCAACTTTTGTATTGGACTTCTCCGAAATTTTCATCAAAATTTTCAACCTAATCTCCTTCATTATATCAGCATAATTTTTTATATAATCTATTTACGGAAAATGTGAAACGTGGTATAAGAGGATACAGGGAATAAAAGATGTGAAGCAGACGCTTGCGCAAGCGACGCCTGCGTCTGGCGGGGAGGCATAGGTTTTTCATGAATCATATAACGGATATGACGCAGGGCAGCTCCCTGAAATTAATTCTCAGGTTCACGCTGCCGCTGTTGATAGGAAATATTTTCCAGCAACTATATAATATGGTAGATTCTGTGATCGTAGGCAACTATGTAGGAGCCAATGCGCTGGCGGCGGTAGGCTCCTGCGGTTCTGTCAATTTTCTGTTCTTTTCCCTGAGTTCAGGGCTTGCCATCGGTATTGGGATTATGATCGCGCAGTACTTTGGCGCCGGAATGGAGAAGGAAATCCGCAGAACGATTATGAACGGCGCGTATCTGCTGATAGCCGCGTCTTTGATTGTCACGGTTATTTCCTGTGTGTTTGCGCCTCAGATTCTGCGGCTGCTGTCTACGCCGGATGAGATTCTTGGGGACGCTGTTATCTATCTGCGCACGATCAGCGCCGGAATCCTGTTTGTCGCCTTTTATAATGGGATTGCCGCTGTCCTGCGGGCGTTGGGAGATTCTCAGTCTCCGCTTTACTTTTTGATTTTATCCAGCATTGTCAATGTGGTATTGGATCTTGTGTTTGTACTGCAGCTTGGCTGGGGTGTGTTCGGAGTAGGGTTTGCGACGCTGATTGCACAGATTATATCGGCGGTTGCCTGCCTGATTTACGCCTGCCTGCGCGTGTCGTATTTTAGAATCACAAGGGAGGAATGTATGCTGGATATGGACGTCGTGGGGAGAGCCTTCCGGCTGGGAATCCCGGTGGCCATACAGAATTCCATGATTGCGGTATCCTGCATCGCGCTGCAGGGAGTGGTCAATCACTTTGGCGCAACCGTAATGGCGGCCTATACGATTATAGGAAGAATTGAGCAGATTGTACAGCAGCCTTATGCTTCCCTTGGAACCGCGCTCACTAATTTTACGGGTCAGAATATTGGAGCCGGGTTGGGAGGACGTGTGAAAAAGGGATACTGGCAATGCGTATGGATGGTGCTTATCTTTAGTATCGTTCTGATACCGGTTGCGTACTTATTCGGAGAGCAGATTATCGGCTTTTTCGTCAAAGAGCCGGAGGTCATTGCGATAGGGGTTAAGGCGCTCAAGATCAACAGCCTGTGCTATTTTGCGCTGGGCATGATTTACGTGCCCCGCGCGCTCCTGAACGGATGCGGCGATACGGCGTTTGCGGTAATCAACGGATTTACGGAGGTGGCGTGCAGGATTGCATACTCGCAGATTCTTACCAGGATTCCTCTGTTGGGCTATTGGGGAATCTGGATCACTACGGCGGCTACCTGGACAACCACGGCGGTTGTCTGTGTGGTCCGCTATGCAAGCGGAGTCTGGAAGGGGAAAAAGCTGCTTGATTGATGGAGAGGGCGCTGAATACAGGCGAAAGACAACAAACAAAAAACCGGAAACAAGGGAATGCTTCCGGTTTCGTCCATAATCGGGGTGACGTGATTCGAACACGCGGCCTCTACGTCCCGAACGTAGCGCTCTACCAAGCTGAGCCACACCCCGTTGTAAAGGACAATTATGATAATACAACATTTTCAGATGACTTGTCAATGTTTCTTTTAGAATGAATGATTTATTTTGTAGAAAAGCGGAGGGCGTAAAATGGGAGATTTAAAGCTGGTGAAGAAATTTGAGATAGGAGAGGGGTTTTTTGACCGCTATGAGAAGCTGGTAAGGGACGTAGTGCTTCCATATCAGGAAAAAGCGCTAAAGGATCAGATTGAGGGCGCGGAGAAAAGTCACTGTATTGAGAATTTTCGTATGGCGGCTGAAAAGCTTAAGACCGGCCGGTGTGACGGGGAATTTTACGGAATGGTATTTCAGGACAGCGACGTGGCGAAATGGCTGGAGGGAGCGGCGTATTCCCTGGCACAGAACCCGAATGAGGAACTGGAGAAGCGGTGCGACGATATCATTGAGCTGATCGGTGAGGCACAGCAAAAGGACGGCTATCTGAATACCTATTTTACCGTGAAGGAGCCCGGCAGAAGATGGACGAATCTCCATGAGGCGCATGAGCTATACTGCGCGGGTCATATGATAGAAGCGGCGGTGGCTTACGCGGAATGTACCGGCAAATCCCGTCTGCTGGATATTATGTGCGGTATGGCGGATCATATTTACAGGCATTTTATAGAAGAGGGCGCGGAAGGGTATCCGGGACATCCTGAGATCGAGCTTGCCCTGATGAGACTCTACCGCTGCACCAGGGAGAATAAATACAAAGAGCTGGCGCTGCATTTTATTAATATACGCGGCGTGGACAGCCACTATTTTACCAAAGAAAGAGAAAAAAGGGGCTGGAGCGTATGGGGGGCTCACCCGGAAGATGTGGAATATGCCCAGAATGGAGCGCCGGTCAGAAAACAGGATAAAGCGGTGGGGCACGCGGTGAGGGCGGTCTACCTTTATACCGGCATGGCGGACGCCGCTATGGAAACCGGAGACAGGGAATTGACGGAGGCGTGCAAAACCCTCTGGAATAACATTACCCAGTGCAGGATGTATGTTACGGGAGCCATTGGTTCCGCCTACGAGGGGGAGGCTTTTACCAGGGATTACCACTTACCCAATGATACGGCATACGCGGAAACCTGCGCCGCTATCGGCTTGATCTTCTTTTCCAATAAAATGCTTTATCTGGAGAGAAACGGTAAATATGCGGACGTCATGGAACGGGCGTTATATAACTGTGTGCTGGCGGGAATGCAGTTGGACGGAACAAGGTTCTTTTATGTGAATCCGCTGGAGGTACTGCCGGGCATTTCCGGGGAAGCCCAGACACATAAGCACGCCCTGCCGGTTAGACCCAAATGGTTTGCCTGCGCCTGCTGCCCGCCCAATGTGGCAAGACTGTTGGCGTCCATTGCCGAATATGCGTGGCATGTGACTCCGGAAACGCTGTTTTCCAACCTTTTTATCGGGGGAACGCTGGATCTTCGGGACAGCCTTGGCGGGAAGATTACATTGGAGACAGAATATCCCTATCATAACAGAATAAAATATCATTTCGAACCGGAGAAGGAGACGATGACGGTATCCCTCGCTATCCGTATTCCCGCCTGGAGCCGGGAAGCGACAATTCTTGTAAACGGCAGGCCTGTCCAATGTGCGGTACAGGACGGTTATGCGTATTTGCAGGGAAGCTTTAGCGCCGGAGACGTGGTGGCGGCGGAATTTGACCTGTCTGTCAGAAGGGTCTATACCAGCAACAAGGTATCCGCCAATACCGGAAAGACGGCAATACAGAGAGGCCCTTTGATCTATTGTATCGAAGGCGTTGATAATGAAAATGATATTCTGTCCGTCAGCCTGAAAAAGGACGGGGCGATAAGAGTCAGCGAATATCTGCCGGATAAGCTGTGCGGTATTTGCGAGCTGTATGCAGAGGGATATCGGGAGACGGTGAGCGATGACCTGTACAGCTTTGAGGCGCCCTCCGCAGAGGAATGTCAGGTAACGTTAGTCCCCTATTATACCTGGGGCAATCGCGGACTGAACCAAATGAGAGTTTGGATTCCGGAGAAAAAATGATATACTATTAGAAAAAACCAGACGAAAGGATACATAGCCTTATGAGACCAGGTGCAAAAATGGATAGCAGGAAAATAGAAAAAGAAATTGATAAAATCATGAAAAAGCTGACCTTAGATGAAAAGCTTGCCATGATCCACGGAGCCACGCTTTTTAAATCGGGCGCTGTAGAGAGATTGGGGATTCCGGGGATATCGACTTCTGACGGCCCTATGGGCGTCAGGGCGGAATTTATGGGCGACAGATGGATTCCAGCAGGGAATAATGACGATATGGTGTCTTATCTGCCCAGCAACAGCGCGCTGGCGTCCACATGGAATACGGTACTGGCTCATGATATGGGTCATGTGCTGGGGGCGGAGGCAAGAGGACGGGGGAAGGATATGATTCTGGCGCCGGGCATTAATATAAAACGTGACCCCAGATGCGGCAGAAACTTTGAGTATATGAGCGAGGACCCTAAGCTGACCGCAACTCTTGCGGCGCCCTTTGTCCAGGGCATACAGGAGAACGATGTGGCGGCGTGTGTGAAGCATTTTGCGGTAAACTGTCAGGAAACAGACCGTCTGATGGTGGACGAGGAAATTGACGACAGAACGCTGTATGAAGTATATCTGCCCGCGTTTAAAGCGGCAGTACAGGAGGGCAACGCTTATTCTGTAATGGGCGCTTATAATAAGATCAACGGACAGCATTGCTGTGAGAGTAAGAACCTGCTGGATCTGATCCTGCGCCATGAATGGGGCTATGACGGGGTTGTAATCAGCGATTGGGGAGGCGTCCACAAGACCAGGGAGGCGGCGGAGTGTTCGATGGATTTGGAGATGTCCGTATTCCCTGATTTTGAAAATTATAAATTTGCCAATCCGCTCAAGGAATGTATTCAGAAGGGGGAGGTTTCTGAAGATCGAATAGACGCCAAGGTTCGTAATCTTCTGCGTATGATGTATCGTCTTAAGATGCTTGGAAAGCAGAAGGAGAATAGAAAAACCGGCGCTTATAACGCGCCTGAGCATCGGGAGGCGATTCTGCGTACAGCGGAGGAGTCCATGATTTTATTAAAAAACGAGAAGAATACGCTTCCGCTGAATAGGAAGAAAATCAAAAAGCTGGTGGTAGTCGGCCAGAACGCGGCGAAGATCCATTCAGATGGCGGCGGAAGCGCTGAGATTAAGGCATTATATGAGATTTGCCCGTTGATGGGGCTTAAGATGTACTTAGGGGGCAACGTGCAGGTAGAATATGTGAAGGGCTACCATGTGCCGGACAAGCCTAAGACCTTTGAACAGAACTGGCAGGCGGCCAGCCTGGACGAGTTGGAAAACACGACGGTAGGACAGGCGGTCAGAGATGAGGAGCATACGGAAGAGAACCATCGAAAAGGGGAAGAGGAAAGGCTTGCCCGGATAGAGGAGGAGAAAGCGGAAATTCATGAGAAGAACGAGAAGCTTTTCGCGCAGGCTCTAGAGGCGGTGAAGGACGCCGACGCGGTGATTTTTGTGGGCGGTTTAAATCACGATATAGACAGCGAGGGCTTTGACCGTTCCGATATGAAGCTTCCTTATGAACAGGATATTTTAATAGAAGAGCTTCTGAAGGTCAGAGAGGATATGATTGTGGCGCTGATTGGCGGCGCTCCGGTAGAAATGCCATGGAGAAACAAAGCGCAGACTATTCTGTGGAGTTATTATGCCGGAATGGAGACGGGGAATGCGTTTGCCAGAATTATATTCGGGGAGGTGAATCCTTCCGGAAAGCTGGCGGAGACTTTTCCGGTTCAATATGAGGATTGCGCGACCGGGCAGAACGGGCAGTTCGGCAAATGGGGCTCAATTAAGCTGGAGGAAGGGTTGTACTACGGTTATCGGCATTTTGACCGTCAGCGAATCGCGCCCGCTTTCTGCTTTGGGCACGGATTGTCCTATACCAGCTTTGAATACAGCGGGCTGTCCATGATAGCAGAGAAGGGTAAAAATGTAAAGCTGACCTTTACGGTTAAGAATACCGGCAAAAGAGCCGGCGCTGAAATCGCCCAGGTATATGTTGCGCCTATTTCCCCGCAGGCAGATCGGCCGGTCAAGGAGCTGAAAGCGTATGCCAAAATCGAACTGGCGCCGGGAAAATCCAGGAAGGTCAGCCTTACGTTAACGCAGGAGGATTTTGCATATTTTGACGTACATTTGCATGATTTTATTGCCGACGCAGGGGATTATGAGATTCTGGTGGGCGCTTCCTGTCAGGATATCCGCTTAAAGGGCATTGCCACGTTGGAGTGAGACCTGGCAATTCTTTGCGTGGAATAACATAAAAAAGCGTCTTTGGGTATATTTTTGTAATCGCAGGACATCCTAATAACAGAGCAATTGTTAAGCTGTTTATATAATAGTAGAAAGGATGTAACTGCGGGAGCGTTTGTTCCCTCCTGTTACAAAGGGACAGAGAAGAATGGATTATAATGATTTACCCATTGGCTTAGGGCTGGCGTTTGCCACGAATCGCGCGGCAATGGATCGATTTGTGGATATGACGGATAATGAAAAGGAAGAATTTGTTGAGAGGAGCCGCAGCGTCATGTCCAAAAGTGAAATGGAACGTTTGGTGGGTTCTCTGGCGCAGGATGATGAGGAGCCGGAGCTTCACATGGAGGATGTAAAGGATATTTTTAAAGGCCCCAGCATTGGTTAGGGCGAGGGCGGAAGGAGCCGTTACAGGGTATGAGGATAAAGCTGCCTGATAAAGTGCATAAGATTATAGAAATCCTGCAGGCAGCAGGATATGAAGCGTATGCGGTAGGCGGCTGCGTCAGGGATTCTGTTTTGGGCAGGGAACCCAACGACTGGGACATTACTACTTCGGCGAAACCGGAAGAGACGAAAGCCCTTTTCCCAAGAACGATAGATACCGGTATCCAGCATGGTACGGTAACGATTATGATGGACAGGGAAGGGTTTGAGGTGACCACCTATCGTATTGACGGAGAATATGAGGACAGCCGTCATCCTAAGGAAGTGATCTTTACAGCCAGTCTGCGGGAGGATCTTAAGAGGCGTGATTTTACGGTCAATGCCATGGCTTATAATGAACAGGATGGGCTGGTGGATATTTTCGGCGGTATGCGGGATATGGAAGAGGGCGTGATCCGGTGCGTAGGAGACGCCGGAGAGCGGTTTACGGAGGACGCCCTGCGTATGCTGCGGGCAGTGAGGTTTTCGGCACAGTTGGGATACCGGATTGAGGAAAGCACCGCGAAGGCGATGAAAAAGCTGGCGCCTGCCCTGCGGAAAATCAGTGCGGAAAGGATTCAGGCGGAGCTGGTTAAGCTGGTCGTTTCCTCCCATCCCGATTACCTGCGGATTGCCTATGAAACAGGGATTACTAAGGAAATTTTGCCGGAATTTGACCTTTGTATGGAGACGCCTCAGAATAATCCCCATCATTGTTATAACGTGGGCGAGCATATTTTACATTCCATGCTGGAGATAGAAGCGGACAAGGTACTTCGGCTGGGGATGCTTTTTCACGATATTGGCAAGCCGCAGACGATGACCGTTGATGAAGAGGGGATTACTCATAATAAAAGACATCCGGTGGTGGGTCAGGAGATGACCAGAAATATTCTGCGCCGGTTAAAATTTGATAACGATACGATTGATAAGGTATCTAAGCTTGTCTTGTATCATGATCAGCGGATTCCGTTGACAGATGTGGGAGTCCGGCGTGCCATAAACCGCATGGGAGAAGATATTTTTCCCATGATACTGGCGGTAAACCGCGCGGATATTCGCGCCCAGAGCGATTATCAAAGAGAAGAAAAGCTGCGGAAGCTGGCCTACATAGAGAAAACATATACGGAGATTTGTAAGCGGAAGGAAGCCGTCAGCCTGAAAGATCTGGCGGTAAACGGCAGCGATCTGATTGCGCTGGGGATACAGCCGGGCAGGCAGATCGGAGAAACGCTGCGGGAGCTGCTGGAGCTTGTGCTGGAGAATCCGGAACTGAATCAGAAGGAAGAGCTGCTGAAAAGATGCAGGAGATAAATTCATACTTTTCCACCCCTATTCATAAGATAAGATAGACGAGAAAGCGGGGGTGTTCGTGTGAATGACAGATCTGTCAGTTTATTAGACCAATATGAAATAGAGATCAATCGCACTTGGAAAGGCCGGGGAGCGATTCTGTGTGAATCGGATCAGGGCTTACTGATTATGAAGGAATATACCGGACCGGCGGAAAAGGTTAAATTTCAGGATTACCTGTTAAAGCATATTCAGGAAAGCGGCACAGTCCGGACGGAAACGATTCTTAAAACCAGGGAAGAGGAGCTGGTCGTTTATGATCAGGACAGGGTTGCCTATATCGTAAAGACCTACTGCAATGGCAGGGAGTGTAATCACAGAGAACCCAGAGAGTGCGCTCAGGCAGTGGAAACGCTGGCGAAGCTGCATAAGGCCTCCGATCTGTCAGGGAGTCCGGTGCTCGAAAACCAGCCGATTTTCCGGATTGACAGGGAATATGAGAAGCATAACAAGGAATTGAGAAAGGTAAGAAAGTTCCTGCGGGGCAAAAGCCAGAAGGCGGATTTTGAGATTTATCTGATGCGGCACTATGATTATTTTTTGGACACGGCCTTGCAAATTACGGAAGAATTGCAGTATGATTCCCGTGAGAAGGATTCTTACGAATTTCCTATTGTATGTCATGGAGATTACCAGTATCATAATATTATACAGACGGAAGAAGGAAGTATGCTGGTTAATTTTGAGAAATGCGTAAGGGATTATCCTGTCAGGGATCTGTATTTGTTTCTGCGCAAATTACTGGAAAAAAATAATTGGTCGCAGACGCTTGGGAATATGCTTTTAGAGAGTTATAATAGAGAAAAGCCATTAACGGACAGGGATTACAGACAACTGTATTATCGGTTCGCATATCCTGAGAAATTCTGGAAGATCGTGAACTTTTATTATAATACCGGTAAGGCGTGGATTCCTGACAGAAATATGGAGAAAATAGAGAAGTTATTTGCACAGGAGCGGGAAAAACAGCTTTTTCTGGAAAGCGTATTCAGACCGCAGGGATTCGTTGTCAGGTAGAAAGGATAAGGGTTTCCTATGCACAAAAGAATTTTACAGGCAGTTACAGTTATGATGGTTGTCGCAATGCTTATTACCGGCTGCGCTTCGGAGGTAAGCAATATCGGGCTCGCCAAGGATGGCGGCTATGATTCGGCGGATACCGGCTTCAGCGCTGCCGCGCCGGGAAGTTATGATTCGGCGGATACCGCCGTAGTCATGTCCATTGACAAGGATAACAGCAGCGTAAGCTTTATGAATATGGATACGGGTAAGCAGTATACGCTGTATTATGACGGCACCACCTACATAGAAGATAAATATGGCGGAGCTATGACGATTTCCCAGCTAAAAGCGGGAGATGTGGTGGACGTTAACTTTCTGAAGGGAAAACGGCAGATCGCAAGGATACAGTTATCTACTAAGGCATGGGTATATGATAACGTCCAGAATTACGATTTCGGCGGTATCAACAGCACTGCCACGATCGGTTCCACGACCTATTCCCTGCCGGAGAACGTAGTCGTCTTCTCAGAGGGCGAACGCGCGGAGATCATGGATGTGGTAGAGCGGGATATCGTTACGATTTCCGGGATTGACCATCAGATCTATAGCGTCAGTGTGGAAAAAGGCCATGGATATTTGCGCCTTAAGAATGAACAGGCGCTGCTGGGCGGCTGGATTGAGGTGGGCAGCAGCGTTATCAAAGAGATTACGGAGGATATGCTGTTAGTTGTGCCGGAAGGAAGCTATCAGGTGCTCCTGTCCAATGACGGTATCAGTTGTACAAAGGACGTGGTGATTGAGAGGGATAAGGAAGTCGTACTGGATGTGGGCGATCTGGAAATAACCGGCAATAAAACCGGCAAGATTATTTTTAACGTTACGCCGGACAGCGCTGAAGTCACGATAGACGGCAAGCTGACGGATATCAGCAGCGCGGTAGAGCTGACCTATGGTATCCATCAGGTACATTTAGAGGCGGAAGGATATGATTCGCTGACGAAATATATTCAGGTCGGTTCTGAGAGGGCAAGCATCAGCTTTACTTTAGAGAAGAGCAAAGAGGATACCACAGACAGTCTCAGCCAGAACAGCCTGGATACGGACGATGACGAAGAAGATGATTCCAGCGTCAGTGAAAATACCATCAGCGCCACAAGCAGCAATAAGGTATATATTGACGCGCCGGAAGACGTCGAGGTTTATGTGGACAGTAATTATGTGGGGATTGTGCCCGTAAGCTTTACCAAGGTGGCGGGAAGCCATACAATTACGCTGCGCAAGAGCGGATATACGACCAAGAGTTATACCATCTATCTGTATGACGATGGAGAGGATATTACCTATTCCTTCTCGGAGCTTGAGAAAGAAGAGGATGATGATGACGACGATGATGATTCCAGCGTCAGCGATAATGATGCGGACGACGATGATGATGATTCCAGCGTCAGCGATAATGATGTGGACGATGATGATTCCAGCGTCAGTGGTAATGATGTGGACGACGATGACGATGATAACAGCTCCAGCGTCAGCGGGAATGAGGTAGCGGGAATGACGGGGAGGAGCGTTTGGGCTGATGGCACTGCCGTGGTGATAGCAGTGAGGGGGACTCCGGCGTCAGCGACAGGAATATGGATGATGGCGGGTAATGAAAATGATGGACAAGCATGATAAAAAATACAGTTATGAAGAATTGCTGGAAATTATCAGGGTGCTCAGGGGGGACAATGGCTGTCCGTGGGACAAGGTACAGACCCATGAAAGCCTGAAACCCTGTATGATGGAGGAAGCGGCGGAGCTGCTTGCGTCTATTCGGATTTACGAGCAGACGGGAAATGCTGAGAATATGCGGGAAGAACTGGGAGATGTGCTCTTGCAGGTTGTGATGCATGCGCAGATTGCTTCCGAAGAGGGGCTTTTTGCCATGGAAGATGTGGTAGATGAAGTCAGCCGTAAAATGGTTCGCAGGCATCCCCATGTATTCGGGACAGGAAGCGCAGATACGCCGGAGGACGTGCTTTATAATTGGGAAGAAATCAAAAAGGAAGAAAAAAAGGATAAGGAGTGGATTGAATCGCCGCTTCGGGAGATTCCCAGGGAACTGCCGGCATTAACCAGGGCGCCTAAGGTTTTAAAGAAAATAGATAAACTCTATCAAAAAGGAAACAGCTACGAGCAGGCGGCAGAGGCGCTGCGAAGGGCAGCAGATGCCTTAGGAGGGTGCGAACCGCAGGCATATAGCAAAGAAATAGAACGGAATATGGCAGATGCGCTGATTGGCCTGTCGGATATTGCCAGAATCTGCAAAATATCACAGGAGCAGGTGCTGACGGACAGAATTGAGGATATCATAGAAGAAATTGAGGGATATCATGGCAGAGATGGGAAATAACTCATGAAAGATTTCAGCAGGTTCAGACAGAGTATTTTTTGATTTCAATTTACATAATGCCAAAAGACGCATAAAATCCCGAAAATGCCGTAAAAAAGGCATTTTTGGCTTGACAAGCCGTTGAAAAACGTTTATAAGTATGTATAGGCGTTTCAAAAGAGAAACATCTAAATATAATGAAAACTCATTTAATAGGAGGAGTTCGAGATGAACAAGACGGAATTAGTTGCAGCTATGGCTGATCAGGCAGGATTATCCAAAAAAGACACAGAGAAGGCATTAAAGGCATTTACAGATGTTGTTGCTGAGGAATTAAAGAAAGACGGAAAAGTACAGTTAGTTGGTTTCGGTACTTTCGAAGTATCCCAGAGAGCAGCAAGAGAAGGCAGAAACCCTCAGAGCGGCGAGGTTATGAAGATCGCAGCTTCCAAGGCGCCTAAGTTTAAGGCTGGTAAGGCTTTAAAGGATTTGCTTAACGCATAATGGAATAGCTTTGTCAGAGCCTGTATGTGGACGCATACAGGCTTTTCCATTTTATTTCATAAAATTTTTATGAAATAAAATTTTTATGCAATCGGCATAATTAGTGTGAAAAATCACACTGATGTGCTGATTTTTCACAATCCTCTGGAAGCGGATTTGGCTATTTGTTTCTGGGCGAAAACAAATAGCCCTGATGGCAGACGAGAAACCGTCTTCACGGATTTCTCGTCGCCGCTTCGCAACAAGTTGCTCAGAAATGGGGATTAGTATGACGAAGGGGTTATATAATTACTTGAGGCAATCGGCACAGAAGGGAGAAAAACTTGAGATTAGATAAATATTTAAAGGTATCTCGTTTGATTAAGCGCCGCACGGTGGCTAATGAAGCGTGTGATGCGGGAAGGGTTCTGATTAACGACAGGCCGGCTAAGGCCTCCGCCAATGTGAAGGCAGGAGATATCCTTACCATCTGCTTCGGCAATAAGGAGGTAAAGGTAGAGGTTTTAGATGTGCAGGAGACGGTACGGAAGGAGGAGGCAAAAGAATTATTCCGGTATCTGACGTAAACAGGAATCAATAAAAGGAATATCGGGCAAAGATCAGACATACATTTAATAAGCACTATTATTATGGGAGGCATGTATGGAAGATCTGAATAATGTGAATAGAAAACCCCATAAGCTGATGCTTACAAATAGAAGGACATGTAACATCAGCGGCGTGAACGACGTACTTTCCTTTGACGTGAATGAAATCCTGTTGGAGACAGAGCAGGGAATGTTGATGATCAAGGGCAGCGAGCTGCATATCAGCAGATTGTCTCTGGATAAGGGAGAGGTAGATGTGGACGGGCGCATCGACAGCTTTACCTATTCGGAAACAGGCGGATACGGCGCCAAGGGCGAATCGATACTGGCCAGATTGTTTAAATGAAATTTCGGGGGAAGTCATGGGGTATGAGTCAGGACATTGTGCAGGAAGTGACTTTTTTTCTACATTCTATTCTCGCAGGCCTGTTTATTACGTTTGTCTATGATTGGATATTGATTTTCAGAAGGCTGGTAAAGCATGGCGCCGTTCTGGTATCCATTGAGGATTTTATTTTTTGGTTTGCCTGTGGAATCGGCGTTTTTTATATGTTGTACAGGGAGAATAATGGCGTCTTAAGATGGTTTGCCGTAGTAGGGGCTGCTCTTGGGATGCTTTTTTATAAAGCGGTAGTCAAAAACAGATTTGTGTATGTTATGTCAACGTGTATATACAAGATCATGTGGTTTGTTTTTCGCTTCATACAAATTGTGCTAAAACCGTTAAAATGCCTGTTTTTCGCGGCCGGAAGGTTTGTTCGATGGGCTGGAAAAAAGTTGGGAAAGTGTGTACAATTTATAAAAAAGCGGTTGACGGTTTGCATAAAAATGCTTAAAATGGTTTTATGTAAACGATGAGAGAGGGGTATTTTCGGGGAATGGCAAGGAGAGCGGCATATCGTAAAAAGCGTCAGAACAGAATGGGTATGCTTTTGGTCACCACGGTTGTGTTAATGATGCTGGTGGTGGTTACGGTCAAAAGTGTGGAGCTTCGTGAGAAGCGTGAAACCTATATGGCCAGAGAAGCAGAACTACAGGAAGAGATCGAGGCGGAGCAGGCAAGGACGGAAGAAATAGCCGAGTACGAAAAGTATACGCAAACCAAAAAGTATGTGGAAGAGGTCGCCAAGGAAAAATTAGGGCTTGTGTATGAGGGCGAGATCATATTTAAAGATGAAAATTAAGCAGATTGTGGAGGAATCCGCGATCTGCTTCTTCTATATATTCTCCCATAGTCAGTGCGCCGGGCGGACAGGCCTTAACAGAACCGTTTGGCGAATTTCATATGAATAATCCGCAAAGACCGCACATATATTGATTAAAGATGCATGTTAGTAATATATAATGCGGGAAATATTGGGAATGAGGCTTCGCTGCGTCAAAGTGAAAGAGGCGAGGGCAGACGTTCTCGGAATGGAGGATTAACGTGAAAAAACAGGCAGGGAGCAGAGATGAGAATATCATGACGATCATACCGGAGTATGGCAGGCAGAGGCTTTTGACTTATGCGGAATCATTTAGGGATCTGGCGGATTTGTTTGAGGAAGAGGAGGAGCTTTCGGACAGCGGGACTATACAGACGACAGAGGACAGGCAGGATTATTTGTGGCATAGGAAATTGCAGGAGAATCAGGAGCTTCTGGCGGAGAATCTGAAGGAAATGGCGCATATCATGTCGGAGGTGGCGAAGGAAACCTGCCGCTATCGCCCTATGGGAGAGCGGCGGTTCAGGCAGATGTCCAGAATACTTCGGGAATCCGGTATTTCCCTCAGGAATTTCTTCGAGACGGAGCATGAAGATGGCCATGTGGAATTTAGCCTGACGATGAAGTATGAGAGCAGTAAGTACAGGAAGCTGGGAGAGAGCGAGCATATCTCCATTGAAGATGTGGCGGATTTTATATCTGTGGCAATGAATATGAGGCTTTGCGCCGCCAGCAACACGTCTATGTATCTGACCGACAATTACCATACCTACTATTTTCAGGAGGAGCCTGCGTACCATCTGCTCACCGGGGTTGCCAAGGCGGTAAAGGAGACGGAGAAAATATCCGGGGATAATTATTCTTTCTATGAAGCGGATACGGGAAAGATGATGGTGCTTCTTTCTGACGGCATGGGTTCCGGGGAGAAAGCCTGTGAAGATTCCCGGCGGGTTATTGAGGTGATGGAGAGCTTCCTGGCGGCCGGATTCCGCATGGAGGCGGCGGTTCAGATGATTAACGGCGCGCTTGCGGCGGCCGGGCCGGAGCAGAATATGTCTACGCTTGATCTCTGCGATATCAATCTTTATACCGGCGAATGTGGATTTGTAAAGGCGGGAGCCGCCTGTACTTATATCAAAAGGGGGCGTCTGGTGGAGCGGCTGTCCGCGCAGAACCTGCCTCTGGGAGTGTTTGGCCAGATTCAGGCGGAGCGTATGGACAGAACGCTGCAAAACGGGGATTATATTGTGATGATGTCGGACGGCGTACTGGACGCGCTTTCTCAGGGGATTGGGGAGGAGGTGCTGACGGAAATGATCGGACGAATGGATTATGCCAGTCCCGGAGAAATTGCCAATCAGATTTTAACCTATTGCATTAAACAGAGCAACGGGCAGATTCGGGACGATATGACAGTGCTGGTGACAGGCATTTGGAATCAGGCGGAGGATTGCATTTTATGACAAAAATGCATATAATTTTCTCAACCGGCGATTACTAAAGGGAAGCTGTCAGGATTAGAATGGTAGATATTACATATAATAAAGTGAAAAAATTCATAGAAAAGCATCAGATGATAACGCAGGGAGATCTGGTGGCGGCAGGGGTATCCGGCGGGGCGGATTCTGTCTGCCTGCTGCATCTGCTGCTGCGGCTGCGCAGGGAGATTTCCTTTCGCCTGATCGTTGTACATGTGAACCATCTGGCGCGCGCGGAGGCGGCGGAGGACGCGGCCTACGTCAAGGCGTTGTGCGGGCAGTTGGGCGTCCCTTATTTTCTCAGGGAAGTGGATATGAAGGGATACGCTGCGGTTCACAGGCTTTCTGTGGAGGAGGCGGGAAGAATCCTCAGATATCGGGCTTTTGAGGAGGTGCTGGCCGAACAGGGAGAGGGAAACGCAGGCTGTAAAATAGCGGTTGCCCATAATGCCAACGACAGGGCGGAGACGATGCTTTTTCATATATTCCGCGGAAGCGGCGTGAAGGGGGTCGGTTCTATTCAGCCGGTAAGGGGAACCGTGATTCACCCGCTTCTGTGTCTGGAAAGAGAAGAGATCGAGGCTTATCTGGAAAGCCATAAGCTTGCCTGGCGTACAGACGCCACGAATCAGGAGGATCTCTATACCCGCAATAAGATCAGGCGTCATATTCTTCCCTACGCAGAGCAGGAAATCTGTCAGGGCGCGGTGGCGCATATGAACGGACTGGCGGATATTCTCTCAGATACGGAGGCTTATTTGGAAGAGCAAAGCCGAAAAGTGTATGAAGCCTGTGTGCAGAGCCGGAATAATGGCGAGACTCTGTGGCGGAGAGGATATGAACCGCAGGCCGGGGCGGATCAGTTGAGGGTTCAGGCGGATCGGCTATTGGCCGAACACCCGGTTATGGTTCAGAGAGTGCTGCTGTCCTGTCTGGAGCAGATGATTCCCCATCGAAAAGATATTACCGGACGGCATATCGCGGAACTGACGGAGCTTATGACGAAAGAGGGCAGTAAAGAGCTGTCGCTTCCCTGCGGCGTGAAGGCCTATCAGGAGTATGCAGTCCTTTTCCTCGTCAGGGAAGACCGGGGATTCGGGGCTCCCTTTCCCGTCTCAGGGAGGAAGGACAACAACGGCGCGGCGTATGAAATCAAGCCCCCTATGGAGCTTCACATACCGGGAACAGGGGACGTTGCCTTCACATTGCGGGAGCCTGACCCGGATTTGCTGGAGAAAATTTTCTGTAAAGAGGAGGAAAATATTCCGGAAAATGGATATACGAAATGGTTTGATTATGATAAAATAACAACGGTTCTATTGTTGCGGACCAGACGGCAGGGAGATTATCTTACAATAGATTCTTCTCTGCGGACAAAGTCTGTAAAACAATATATGATTAATGAGAAAGTCCCCAAAATGCAGCGAGACAGTCTGTATTTGCTGGCTGACGGCGCACATGTGCTGTGGATACCAGGATATCGGATCAGTCAGTATTATAAAGTGGATAAAAGTACAAAGCGTATCTTACAGGTAGGCATAAGAGGAGGTCGGAATGGCGGAACGAGTTGAAGTATTATTAACCGAAGAAGAGGTAGACAGGAGAATCCAGGAGATTGGCGATCAGATTTCCCATGATTATGCAGGCAGGCAGGTGCATCTGGTCTGTGTGTTAAAGGGCGGCAGCTTTTTTATGTGCGAGCTTGCCAAGAGAATTACAATACCTGTTTCTTTGGATTTCATGTCGGTATCCAGCTATGGCGGAGATACGAAATCCAGCGGGGTTGTTAAAATCGTGAAAGATTTAGACGAGCCTCTTGCGGGCAAAAACGTACTGGTGGTGGAGGATATTGTAGATTCAGGCAGAACGTTGAGCTATCTGTTGGAGATGCTGAGAGACAGGGGACCGGCGGAGGTAAAGCTTTGCACATTGTTGGATAAGCCGGAGAGAAGAGTGGTGGACGTAAAGGTAGATTATACAGGCTTCCGGATTCCGGACGAGTTTGTAGTAGGCTACGGATTGGATTACGACCAGAAATATCGCAACCTGCCCTATATCGGTGTTGTGAAATTTGATTAATGAAAGAGGTTTGCTTTGAGTAGAAATAATAGAAGCTTTTATTTATATTTTGTGATCATTATCGGATTGCTTTTGTTTACCGTCTGGATAGGTACTTTACAGGTTCAGCACACCGGATACACCAGAGGACAGTTTGAAGAGCAGTTGGAAAATAGCGAGGTCGCCCGTGTGAATATCTGTCCCAATAAGGATACCCCGACAGGTTCGCTGGAGATTACGTTAAAGAGCGGGGAAGAAAAGGTACTCTATGTAACGGACGTAACCGAGATGGAGGAGCTGGTCAGGAGCTATGGTATCGACCCGACGGTGGAGAGCGTGCCGGAGGAAAGCTGGTTCCTGAATAGTATTCTCCCGATTTTAATTGTGGTGATTGTCTGCGTCTTCTTCTTTGTTATGATGAACGCCCAAAATGCCGGAGGCGGCGGCAACGGCAAGATGATGAATTTTGGAAAGAGCCGCGCAAGACTGACCATGGGCGCTGAGAATAAGATTACGCTGGAAGAAGTGGCGGGTCTTAAGGAAGAAAAGGAAGAGCTGCAGGAAATTGTAGAGTTCCTCAGGGATCCCGGTAAATTTACGAAGGTAGGCGCCCGTATTCCCAAGGGAGTGCTTCTGGAAGGAGCGCCCGGTACCGGTAAGACCCTTCTGGCAAAAGCGATTGCAGGAGAGGCTAACGTCCCCTTCTTTAGTATTTCGGGCTCTGATTTTGTGGAAATGTTTGTAGGCGTGGGCGCGTCCCGTGTGCGCGATATGTTTGCGGAGGCCAAAAGGCACGCTCCCTGTATTATCTTTATTGATGAGATCGACGCAGTGGCAAGGCGCAGAGGAACCGGTATGGGCGGCGGCCATGACGAGCGGGAGCAGACCTTGAACCAGCTATTGGTGGAGATGGACGGTTTCGGCGTAAACGAGGGAATTATCGTGATGGCGGCGACAAACCGCGTGGATATCTTAGACCCGGCGATTCTTCGTCCGGGGCGTTTTGACAGAAAGATTACGGTGGTATCCCCTGACGTCCGGGGAAGAGAGGATATTCTCAAGGTGCATGCCAGAAATAAGCCGCTTGGCGATGACGTGGATTTACAGCAGATCGCCCAGACGACCGCCGGTTTTACAGGCGCTGACCTGGAGAATCTCTTAAACGAGGCCGCCATCAACGCGGCAATGGATAAGCGGGCGTTTGTCAAGCAGGAGGATATTAAGAGGGCTTTTATCAAGGTGGGAATCGGCGCGGAGAAGAAGAGCCGTATTATATCCGATAAAGAGAAAAAGATTACCGCGTACCACGAGGCGGGCCACGCAATTCTGTTCCATGTGCTGCCGGATGTGGGACCTGTTTATACAGTTTCTATTATTCCCACGGGGCTGGGCGCAGCCGGTTATACCATGCCTCTTCCCGAAAAGGATGAAATGTTTATGACGAAAGGCAAAATGCTGGAGGATATTATGGTATCCCTTGGCGGGCGCATCGCGGAGGAGATTATTTTCGATGATATTACAACGGGAGCCTCCAGCGATATTAAACAGGCCACAAAGCGGGCCAGGGCAATGGTTACGCGGTACGGAATGTCTGATAATATCGGCATTATCAACTATGACGATGATGACGACGAGGTATTTATCGGCAGAGACCTGGCTCATGCCAAGAACCATAGCGAACTGATCTCCGGCGAAATCGACAAGGAAGTGAAGTCGATTATCGACGACTGCTATCAGAAAGCCAGGAACATTATTATGGAGCATGAGGACGTGCTGCACCGGTGCGCAAAGCTTCTGTTAGAGAAAGAAAAGATCAACCGCGCGGAGTTTGAGGCGCTGTTTGATACCTATTATCCCCAGCCGGAAGAACCGGGCGCAGAGCTTGTACCGGAAGGATAATTGTACAAAGTGCACAAAAACAGATAGACAAAATTGTAATATTTGTGAATCCTTGGTATTGTGGACGGGCATAGGCTATGCTATTATACTACTTGTAACCCCCCAATACATTATATAGTTTTTTGCTATACCCCATAAGAAAGAAATACCTTCTCTAAAAAAGGCAGCTTTTAAAAGCTGTCTTTTTTACTGTGCGCTTTACGGCGCACGTTTCTGCCCCTAAATCGGCTTTCGAAATCGTTTAAGCTCTTGAATCTCCACCATATATAGTATAAAATAATACTGTATGTTTTCGTATTTTTTAGAGGAAGGCTAGTTAGGGGTATGGATATCAATCAATTTCAGAAAACAGAGAAAAATCAATTGTATATAGCGAGTATGCGGCCGGTATTCAACCGAAAGGCATTATTCTCAGATATGACGGAGGACTATGTCTGCCCGCCGGAACCAAGCGCTTACGGGGAAGTTGTGATTCGTTTCCGTTCCGCGAAGAATAATATCGACAGGGTATTTTTTATCTGTAAGAATGAAAAGCATATTATGATGAAAACGGAATCAGATGAATATTTCGACTATTATTCCCATTCCGTTCAGTTGGAAAACGAGAAATTAGTTTATTATTTTCAGGTACAGGGGGGGAAGATTTCCTGCTATTATGATACAAGGGGAGTCTGTAAGGACGTCAACGAGTACTATCATTTTCAGTTGATTCCGGGCTTTAAGACGCCTGAATGGGCGAAGGGGGCAGTCTTTTATCAGATCTATGTAGACCGTTTCTATAACGGAGATCCCACGAACGATGTGTTGACCAATGAATATCAGTATATTGGGGATAAGACGGTAAAAGTGGAGGACTGGGATAAGTATCCCGCCGCTATGGGAGTCCGGGAATTTTACGGCGGCGACTTGCAGGGAGTTCTGGATAAAATGGACTATTTGCAGGATCTGGGCGTGGACGTGATCTATTTTAATCCATTGTTTGTGTCGCCCTCTAATCACAAATATGATATTCAGGACTATGATTATATCGATCCGCATTTTGGGAAGATTGTGCATGACGAAGGAGATCTGCTTCGTGCGGATCAGAACGAGAACCGCTTTGCCACCAGATATATAGACCGGATTTCCAATAAAGACAATCTGGAAGCCAGTAACGCCCTTTTTGCAGAGGTTGTGAAGGAAGCGCACAGAAGAGGAATGAAGGTTATTCTGGACGGCGTGTTTAACCACTGCGGTTCCTTTAACAAGTGGATGGACAGAGAGCGCATTTATGAGAACGCGCCGGGATACGAAAAGGGCGCCTACATCACACAGGACAGCCCTTATCACGATTACTTTCAATTTTTCGACAATAATCAGTTCCCGTATAACGGTTCCTATGACGGCTGGTGGGGGCACGATACATTGCCGAAGCTTAATTATGAAAATTCCAGACAGCTTCTGGACTATGTATTATACATTGCCAGAAAATGGGTTTCCCCGCCGTACAACGCGGATGGCTGGAGATTAGACGTGGCGGCGGATCTGGGGCACAGCCCGGAGTTTAACCATAATTTCTGGAAAGAGTTTCGCAAGAGCGTTAAGATGGCGAATCCCAACGCGATTATTCTGGCGGAGCATTATGGCTGCCCGAAGGATTGGCTGCAGGGTGACGAATGGGATACAGTCATGAACTATGACGCCTTTATGGAGCCGGTTACCTGGTTTTTGACAGGAATGCAGAAGCATAGCGACGATTACAGGGAAGACCTGCTGGGCAACGCGGACAGCTTCTGGGGCGCTATGAGACATCACGGAGCCAGTTTTACCACGCCCTCTCTTCAGGTGGCGATGAATGAACTGTCAAATCACGATCACTCCCGGTTCCTGACCAGAACCAACCATAAGGTAGGAAGAACCAATACTCTGGGGCCTCAGGCGGCGGACGAAGGAGTCAATAAGGCGGTTCTGCGGGAAGCGGTGGTCATTCAGATGACATGGCCCGGCGCACCGACCATCTATTATGGAGACGAGGCGGGCGTCTGCGGTTTCACCGACCCGGACAACAGACGTACTTATCCCTGGGGGCATGAAGACCGGGAATTAATCAATTTTCATAAAGATATTATTAGAATCCATAAGGAGCATAAGGAATTTCTGACCGGCTCGCTGAAATATATGGAGGCGGAATATAATGTAATCGCATACGGCAGATTTACCAGACAGGGGCAGTCCGTTATTCTGATTAATAATAATGAGCATGAGATTACGAAGGAGCTCTCAGTGTGGTATCTGGGAATCCCGAAAGAATGTATGGTAAGACAACTGCTTCTTACAACGGGAGATGGATATACGACAGAGGAGAGGGAGTATCCGGTTATCGGAGGAAAGGTTACCATAACGCTTCCCGCGGTATCGGCGATTATTCTTCATTATGAAGACCGTACCATTAAAAATTTCTTGCATTTTATGGAGTGATATGCTATAAATGTTACGTGTGAGACGTATAAGGTTTCACTATGGATGGATTCCCGAGTGGCCAAAGGGGACAGACTGTAAATCTGCTGCAAATTGCTTCGGTGGTTCGAATCCACCTCCATCCAGTCAGCGCGGTTCTGCGCGGCAAGTCTGTTTTGATTGGTATGTGAATATGTGTTCAGGAAAGGAATCCGACGGGTAGCCTGTGGCTATGTCGGGTTCTTTTGTTTTATAATTCTATATGAGGAATGGAGGTTGTTATGAAATTCAATAACGGTTGCTGGCTGTTAAAGGAGGGTGTGGCACGTTTTTCCCCGCAGCAGGTCTATGAAATGAAAAGGACGGAAACGGAGGTTACCATATGCGCGCCTGCCCACAAAATCAACCGCAGGGGCGATACCTTAGGCGGCGCTAATCTGACAATCCGCATTACATCCCCGCTGCCGGATGTGCTCCGCATACAGACAGATCATTATCGGGGGACTTGTCCGAAGGCGCCCTCCTTTGAGCTGAAGCTGGATCAGCCCCAGCCCCTTCAGGTAGAGGATTCTGAGGAGAAGCTGCTGATTACCAGCGGCGGCCTGACCCTGGAGATCGGTAAAAAAACCTGGTATATGCGCTATATGAGAGAGAGCCGGGTTATTACCCGAAGCGACGACGGCGACCTTGCCATGATGAAAACGGACTGGAAGGGCGAATTTTATGATATCAACGGCGATCTGGAAAACACTTATATGCGCCAGCAGCTCAGCATTGGTGTGGGGGAGCTGTTCTATGGTACGGGAGAGCGTTTTACCCCGTTTGTGAAAAACGGCCAGACGGTAGAAATATATCATGAGGACGGCGGTACCAGCACAGAGCAGTCTTATAAAAACATTCCCTTCTATCTATCCAACAAAGGATACGGCGTTTTGGTAAATCATCCTGAACGGGTGTCCTTTGAATTTGCGACGGAAAATGTGACAAAGGCTGCGTTCAGCGTGAAGGGCGGTTCTCTGGACTATTTCTTTTTCAATGGGCCTGCCATGAAGGACGTCCTGACAAGATATACGGAACTGTCAGGCAAGCCGACCCTGCCGGCGCCCTGGACCTTTGGGCTGTGGCTGTCTACTTCTTTTACCACGGATTATGATGAAGCTACTGTTATGAGCTTTATTGACGGAATGTTAGATCGCGGAATCCCTTTGCGTACTTTTCATTTCGACTGCTTTTGGATGAAGGGATTTCATTGGTCTGATTTTATCTGGGACGAGCAGGTGTTTCCCGATCCGGAGGGACTGCTGCGCCGCATCAAGGATAAAGGATTAAATATCTGCGTGTGGATTAATCCTTATATCGGACAGGAATCCGTACTTTTCAAGGAGGGGATGGAAAAGGGATATTTTATCAAACGCCCCAACGGAGATGTGTGGCAGTGGGATATGTGGCAGCCCGGTATGGCGCTGGTTGATTTTACGAATCCGGCGGCGCGCGGCTGGTTTCAGAACAAGCTGGAAGTCCTGCTGGATATGGGCGTAGATTGTTTCAAGACAGATTTCGGGGAGAGGATTCCGATAAACTGTGTTTATTATGACGGCTCTGATCCTGAGAAAATGCATAATTTCTACACCTATCTATATAATAAGGCCGTTTTTGAACTGCTGGAGAAGAAACGGGGAAAAGGGGAGGCAGTTCTGTTTGCCCGTTCCGCCACTGTAGGAGGACAGAAATTCCCGGTACACTGGGGCGGCGATTGCTGGTCTGATTATGAGTCTATGGAGGAGAGCCTGCGGGGCGGCCTGTCTCTTTTAATGTCGGGCTTTGGTTTCTGGGCGCATGATATCGGCGGTTTTGAGAGCACTTCCACCGCGGATGTATATAAGCGCTGGGTAGCCTTCGGCTTGTTGTCCTCCCACAGCCGCCTTCACGGCAGCAGCTCTTATCGCGTGCCGTGGGTATATGATGAGGAAGCGGTGGAGGTAGTCAGAACCTTTACCAGGCTCAAGGCATCTCTGATGCCATATCTATATAAAACGGCGGTGGATACGTCCAGAACCGGGATTCCCGTTATGCGCAGTATGGTGCTGGAATTTACGCAGGACAGGAACTGCGCTTATCTGGATAAACAGTATATGCTGGGCGATTGTCTGCTGGCGGCGCCTGTGTTTAATGATGAGGGACGCGGTATTTTCTATCTGCCAAAGGGAGTCTGGACGGATTTCCTTACCGGTGAGGTCATGGAAGGCCCTGCCTGGAAGGAGAAGCATTATGATTATCTGCACTTGCCGTTGATGGCCAGGGAGAACAGTATCATAGCGATTGGAGCCTGTGAGGATAAGCCCGATTATGATTACGCGGACGGCGTTGAGCTGCGTGTGTATGCGCTGCTTGAAGGACAGGAAACCTCTGCCGTTATCTACGATATGCAGCAGAAGATTGCGCTGACGGCCGATATCGTAAGAAAAGGAGCGAGAATCACCATACGGGTAAAGGCTGAGAAGCCCTGTACAGTCCGGCTGGTGAATTATAAGGCAGCTTCCGCTTCCGGAGCCAGAATGTGGGCTGAGGGGAAAGACACGGTGCTGATTCCGGAGACGGAAGTGATAGAGGTGGAGTGAGGAACAATCCATGAAAATCTTGAAGAACGTACTGACGGCCATAGGTATTATGGCAATCTTATTATGCGCCTTTATTTTTCTATGCGCTATAAACCCGAATATTACGGAGACTCTGGCGGAGCTGGTTTCTCAGGACGAACAGGCTGCCCGGCCGCAGAGTATGGCGCGGGAAGAGACGCCGTTGCCGGAAGAAGCTGCCGTCCCGGATGAGACTGAAGCGGACGTTGACAGCGTTTCTCAAAGCGGGCGGATGCTGGAAGCCTTAGCAGGCGAAAAGGCGGCTCCGGAGAATATGGAGGCAGAGCCGGTAAGAGGCAGCGGCGGTTACGAAGCGCCCTCTGAGGCCGATATCGTCGTACCTAAGGCAGTAAACGGCAAGGCGGGCTATCAGCCCATTACGGAAAGAACCGAAGAGCTGCCGGGGGCCGAGGGCGGGGAATACACCAGCGAGCTGGGATATGGGGAAACGGGAGACGGCCTTGTCTTTGACGCTGCGTTTTACCCCTACTATCAAATGCTGGATACAAAGGGGCAGCATCTGTATCGGCAGATATATGCGAACGCTAATGCGCTGAATAAAGCGTTTGTGCCTGTTGAAGCGGTACCTGCGTCAGAAATGCGCAACATCATCTGTGCGGTATATAATGACCACCCGGAATTGTTCTGGATGAATACGGCTTATGTCTGCAAATATGATAGAAATAAGATCTGCGCGGAGCTGGAACTAGATTTTAATGAGACGGCAGACGATCTGGACAGTGCATCGGAGGAGTTTGATGCCTCCGTCAATGAAATATTGGAGCAGGTGCAGAATCTGGGGAGTAATTATGAGAAGGAAAAAGCGGTACACGATATCCTGATCGATAAGATTACATACCGTCTCAATGCCAGTATGAGTCAAAGCGCCTATAGCGCCCTGGTAAACGGGGAAACGGTTTGCGCCGGATATGCCAGAGCTTTCCAGTACTTGCTGCAAAAGCTGGGGATTCCCTGTTACTATTGCACCGGATACGCGGGCGAAGACCATGCGTGGAATATTGTGGCGCTGGAGGACGGCTATTATAATGTAGATGTGACCTGGGACGATACGCCGGGGGGAGAATACGACTATTTTAACCGGACAGATCAGGATTATGCGCAGACGCATGTACGAAGAGAATTATCCGTTAATCTGCCTCCATGTAACGGGCAGCAATACCGTAATCTGGAGCAGTCCGGGGAAACGGAGGAGCCGGGAAGCGCGCTTTCAACAAATCAGCCGGCCTCCTCCTTTAAACAGGTTTTTGAGAAAGCGCTCTAATTATGCGTACTTTCGTATGCGAGCCTGATTTCTTCCGGCATATCCTCCGGCTTCATTGCTTTCAGTCTTTCCTCGTTACCGTCCTGAATGGCCTGCTCATAATACCAGCATTTATATTTCAGAAGAGCAAGAACGCCATTCATTCTTTCCATTTCCGATTCGACTGATTCTATCTGCTTTTCAAACAATTCCTTTCGCTGCCGATAAGTCTTGCTTCCTTGTCCGCACCATTCCATAAATTGTTTGATGTCCTTAATCTCCAGCCCGGATTTTTTCAGACATTCTATCACGTGCAGAGTTTCAATTTCTCTGTCTGAGAACTTTCTTATACCGGAAGTGCGCTGAAGATTTGGAAACAATCCCTCTTTATCATAATAGCGAAGCGTTGAAACAGGCAGGTCAAACATTTCCGAAACTTGACCAATTGTATACATAATAACGATAGCCTCCAACTCACAAAAATTTTTCAAATAAGGTATTGACCTAAAGTCAGGTTTAGGTATTACAATCATGTTATCATGTGAAGAGCGAAGTGTCAAACAGATTCTGATTTTTGTTTATGGCGCTTCCTGTATCAGAATGGAGGCATTTGCATATGGAAAAAATAGTACAGACGGCAGGGCAGGATGCCCTTGGAAAATTTGCACCTGAATTTGCGCACCTTAATGATAATATCCTTTTTGGAGAAGTATGGAATAACGGGGACATCAATCATAAGACTCGTTGTATTATCACCGTGGTGGCGCTTATGTCTTCCGGTATTGCGGATTCTTCCTTGAAGTATCATCTGGAGAACGCGAAAAAGGCCGGTGTGGCCAGAAAAGAAATTGCGGCAATTATTACCCATACTGCTTTTTACGTAGGCTGGCCGAAGGGCTGGGCAGTATTTAATATGGCAAAAGAAGTGTGGTCAGAGGAAGGTGCTGTCACAGACGAAAAGTCCGCGCATGCCGCAGAGATGGTATTTCCGATTGGTGAGCCTAATGATGCTTTTGCACAGTACTTTATTGGTCAGAGTTACCTTGCGCCGGTATCCGCCAATCAGGTCGGCATTTTTAATGTGACCTTTGAGCCGGGATGCCGCAACAACTGGCATATCCATCACGCTGATAAAGGCGGAGGACAGATTTTGGTGTGTGTAGCAGGACGGGGATATTATCAGGAGTGGGGCAAGGACGCTGTGGAGATGAAACCTGGCGATTGCATCAACATTCCGGTTGGCGTGAAGCACTGGCACGGCGCTGCGCCTGATAGCTGGTTCTCCCATCTGGCAGTCGAGGTGCCGGGAGAAAATGGCTCTAATGAGTGGCTGGAGGCTGTGGACGAGAACCAATATGGGATTTTGAAATAATTATGGAAAGCGAGGATATAGAACATGGAAGATAAACTGGTTTTAACGTCAGAATGGGATAAGGTTTTTCCACAGAGTGACAAAGTAAATCACAGGAAGGTAACATTTCATAACCGTTATGGAATCACGCTTGCGGCAGATTGGTATGAGCCAAAAGCGATATCCGGTAAGCTCCCTGCTATCGCTGTGTGTGGGCCATTCGGTGCGGTAAAGGAGCAGTCCTCTGGACTGTATGCCCAGACCATGGCGGAGCGGGGATTCCTGACCATTGCCTTTGATCCGTCCTACACTGGCGAGAGCGGTGGTCAGCCTCGCTACATGGCTTCGCCGGATATCAATACTGAGGATTTTATGGCAGCGGTAGACTATCTTTCCGTTCAGCAGAATGTTGACCCGGAACGTATAGGAATCATCGGCATCTGTGGCTGGGGAGGTATGGCGCTTAACGCAGCGGCACTTGATACACGCATCAAAGCGACAGTTGCCTCTACCATGTATGATATGACCCGCGTAAACGCCAACGGTTATTTTGACAGTGAGGACAGCGAAGAAGCAAGATACGAGAAACGCAAGGCGCTCTGTGCACAGCGTATTGTCGATTATAAGAACGACAGTTATGCATTAGGCGGCGGTGTGGTAGACCCTTTGCCGGAGGATGCGCCGTTTTTTGTAAAGGACTATTACGACTACTATAAAACTGAGCGTGGATATCATCCGCGCAGCTTGAATTCCAACGGTGGCTGGAATGTAACGGGATGTCAATCCTTTATGAATATGCCAATCCTGCAGTACAGCAATGAGATTCGCAATGCAGTCCTTATTATTCACGGGGAAAAGGCTCATTCCTGCTATTTCAGTAAGGATGCTTTTGCAAAGCTGACCGGTGATAATAAGGAATTGATGATTATTCCGGGAGCGGTTCACACGGATTTATATGACAGGATGGACATTATTCCATTCGATAAGATAACTGAATTTTTTGACAGGTATCTGGTATAAAGAACATCGAGGAATATGGCCTGAAAGGAGAATTTTACGATGGCAAAGAAAACATTAGTAGCATATTTTTCGGCAAGCGGAGTGACCGCTGCCCTGGCAAAACGACTGGCAGATGCAATCGGTGCAGACCTGCATGAAATCCAACCGGAGGTTCCGTATACGAAAGCAGATTTGGACTGGACAAATAAGAACAGCCGCAGCAGCGTGGAAATGAACGATAAGTCTTTCCGTCCGCCGATAGCAAACCGTGTGGAGAGTATGGAGGATTATGACAAGGTTTACATCGGCTTTCCGATATGGTGGTATGTGGCTCCAACCATCATCAACACATTTTTGGAACAGTATGACCTGGCGGGAAAGAAAATCATTCCGTTTGCTACATCCGGCAGCAGCGGAATGGAAAGGACGAATGAGGAATTGAGGATATCCTGCAATGGTGCAGCTTTAAAGGAAGGAAGACGTTTCGCTGCCAATGCCAGTGCAGCAGAGCTTAAGGCTTGGGCAGAAAATTATTAATTTTAAAGGGAAAACAAGATATTATGGAATACGTAACATTATCAGACGGAGTAAAAATGCCGATTTTGGGCTATGGAGTTTATCAGGTGCGCAGGAGGAATGCGAACGGTGTGTGCTGGATGCACTGAAAGCAGGTTATCGTTCTATCGATACAGCACAGAGTTACTTTAACGAAGAGGAAGTAGGTTCGTTCTGCAATACAAAAGTCAGGAATCCCGCGCGAGGATATTGAGAGAATGGTTGAAAATTTCAATGTTTTCGACTTTAATCTTTCTGATGAAGACATGGCGGCAATAGCGGCGCTTGATAAGAAGGAAAGCTCGTTTTTCTCTCATTATGATCCGGCGATGGTCGAATGGTTTACGCAAATGGTGGATGAGCGCAGAACGAATCATAAAAGATAGCAGCAAATCAGGCAGGAACATTAGACTGAGTATAAAAAAGTTCGCCGGGAACTAATTATCAGGTTCTCGACGAGCTTTTTGTTATATCAGGCTAAGAGAAAAAAGATTATGGTATAAGAAAATTTGTGATATTTTCAGAATACGTACTGACCCGTCTATGTTATAATGGCAGTGCAGACAGAAAAGGACAAGAAGTGCAGCATTGGATTTGTCAGCAATCTTAGGAAAACAGAATTGCAGAGCAGAATCTGAGATTCTGTTCGCAGTCCTCAGCGTAGACGCTGTAGAATGGAGAAAAGAGTGAAAAATAAATTTTTCACTCGGCAAGTTTGTGACTGCGCGTTGCTTGCACAAACATTGCTTTATGCGCAAAACAGCGCAGAGATGAAGGTAAGCATGAAAACACAAGTCTATATAAGCGATCAACTTAAAAAAGCCAGAATGTATGAAGCGTCGGCACAGACACTGGATCAATTGTGTATTTATTTTGGAGATCGAATTACCCCGGAAGATCTCTGGTGATTTTCAGAGACTGTTTCAAGTTTTGTGTAAACTCAAAAAACTGACATAAGAATTGTTAATGGTTACAAATGGGCAGAGCCGAATCATACGGTTTCTGCCCATGCCTGTATTATACAGCCTAAGTGTTTGCTGCCTGCTTTATAACGAAAAATTGCTTCCAGACGTCTTGTTCCAACATCGTTGGGAATTGTCTGTTCTTTTAGAAAACGGATAAGCAGTTGGTATTCGCTCATTCCCATAACTATGCTTTTAAGGTTCTTCCTTTGAGGAATCCATATTTTCTAAAGCATATTCACACGCTTGTATGACAAAGCTTGAAAAGGTCACGTTTTGGTTTTCAAGCGTTTTATCAATTCGTTCTATAAGATTGATTGGGAAACGAATGGTCTTGTTTTCGGTTTCCTTGCGATTTTCTTTTAATTGAAAAGCCATATGCAGCACCTCCTATAAGACAATGGTATTGCAAAAATGACAATAAATAAGCATTGCATAACGCAAGACAAAATGCATTGCAATCAAAAGCGAGATATAGTATAATCAACTTGTTATGTTGGATTCAAAATGATTATTTAAAAAGAAATGAGGAGGAAAAACTATGAAGAGAAAATTAGCGGTTTTATTAACGCTTACCTTATCGGCTGCCTTGTTAGGCGGCTGTGGTGGTGGAAGCAGCACGGGCAGCAGTTCAGCATGGGGCAGCAGCAAGACAAAGACGTTGAGTGAATATCTGAGTAAGGAGGATACGATTTGCTATTGGGTATCTTCAGTGGACAAAGGCGTAACACCACATAACATTTATTTCTTTCAGGATGGGACTTTAACTGTCATTCCGGGTGATGAATTTGGGCTTACCATGGGCGATTTTGCGCAGATGACAGACAAGGAAATCTGGGAAACCTACGAGACTGTCAGAGAAACTTATGCGGAAGAATATAAGGCGGAAAAATTAGAAAGTGTTGAAAAAGATTTAAAAAATAGTGTGCAGGATCTGGAATATTGGATAGAGGATGGGATATTCATGGCAGCTTCCTTAGGAGATAATGAAGATAATGCTATGTATGAAATCGAAATGTATGCAAGCCAGTTGTACGCCATATACGATCTTGATTCATCCGAACTTGATTTATCCAAACTTGAAGATGCAATTGCTTTCATGGAGCAGGAAGCGGAGCAGCTTAAGGCAGCAGGAGTTTATGATGAGGAACTGGATGGATACTTCGAAGATGTGAGAGAACTGATGGCAACAGTAGCAGCGGGGAATGTCTGTGTCGGACCTTTTTATGACCAGACCGTCTATTTTGCTATCACAACAGATTCCAGTGGTAATAATGTGCAGGACGAGCGGATAGTATGGACTACAGACGCGGATGCCTTTGATACAATACCCACATCCTATTATACCAGCATAGAATTATCAAATGCGGAGAGTGTTGACAGAGAAATTTATGATAGTTCATATAATTGTTTTACGATAAAAGCAGGATCAAAGGATTCCATGTTTTGTACACGCGATTCCATGACACTTGACACAGTCGACAGCCAAAACGTATTGCTAGATCCGGACAGTGAAGAATTAAATGCGCTTTTTGAGTCGGAAGTACTGGCAAGATACGAATAATTACCAATGGAAGAATCAATTAATAGTTACCTGAATATGTGAGCATACCCCTGCGTAAACTGTACAGACAGATTATGCAGGGGTTTTTTTAAAGTTATATTGAAGAGAAAGCCGTTGAAATTATCAATTATATGATTGAAAATAATATGAAATTGAACTCTGGCATTGAACTTTGATAAGTAAATATGATCCGAAGTGATAAAAATAAGCGTGACAATAAAGCATAGCTTTTACTATGCTGAAAAATGAGGTATGATATCTAATAGGATTATGCCGTTTGCAGAATCAACTTTTTCAAGGTTGATTCCAGGCATTGACCTCCGTTATCCGCACGCCTGATGATGCTGATGGCGTTTTGTTTAAGGCAGACGGAGAGGTTTTGGCAGACGTCGTAAAGCATGAGATTAACGTAAGGTAAGAGGAAGGAAGATGGAAAAGAAGAAAGCGGTTGCATTAGGCGAATTATTAATTGATTTTACGGAAAACGGGATTTCTGAACAGGGGAATATGCTGCTTGAAGCAAATCCGGGAGGCGCCCCCTGCAATGTCCTTGCGATGCTGACAAAGCTGGGGGTGGACACTGCATTTATCGGTAAAGTGGGAAAAGATGCTTTGGGAAAAATGTTAAAAGAAAGGGTATCGGGGCTGGGAATAGACGTATCGGCTCTTTATGAGGACGAAGAGGTGCATACTACGCTGGCATTTGTACATAATTACCCGGATGGAGACCGGGAATTTTCCTTTTATCGGAATCCGGGCGCGGATATGATGCTGCGGGAGAATGAAATACCTGAAGAAATGATTGAAAGCGCAGATTTGTTTCATTTTGGCACTTTGTCGCTGACCCATGAAGGAGTGAGAAACGCTACCCGGAAGGCTGTTCGCATAGCCCAGAAGGCTGGCTGCCTGATTTCCTTTGATCCGAATCTGCGGCCTCCGCTATGGGAAAGCCTAGAGCTGGCCAGAGAACAGGTGAAATATGGTCTCGGAGTATGCGATATACTCAAAATAGCGGATAATGAAATCCAATGGTTCAGCGGCAGGGAGGACTTAGAAGAAGGAATTGCATGGCTGAGAGATCGATATCCGGTTCCCCTGATTGTCTTATCCATGGGAAAAGACGGCAGCAGGGCATATTACGGCGACCTGCGTATGGAGGCAGATGCGTTTATTCAACAGAATACGATAGAAACTACAGGCGCGGGGGATACCTTTGGAGCGTGCATTATCCAATATGTTTTGGAGCATGGAATCAACAACCTGAACACAGCAGACTTAAGGGAAATGCTGACATTTGCAAATGCGGCGGCGTCTATCGTTACCACAAAAAGGGGAGCGCTGTGCGTGATGCCGGAGAAAGAAGAAGTACAAAAATTAATGGAGGGGCGGATGTAAAAAAGTATGACTCTTAGAAATTACTGCTGTAAAGATGGGTATCATATGGGACTTGCAGAGAAGCAGGACATAAAGTTTGGCAATATGAAAGACCGGGAGCTGTAGCTGACAGTTGACGCAAGCTTTTGAAAACAACGTTATCCGTTGTACGTGTTGTTCTATTTTGATGTGGAGCCGCCTATAATGAGCTTAACAAATGAAGGAGGTTTATCAGAATGAACACAGATAAGATTTTTGCAGAAGCCCTTGCTAACGAATATGCGCCCAAAGATACGTCCAAGGTTGTCGCCCTGAAAAAGCTGGACAGGAAGGCAAAGCTGCCGGCGAATATTTTCGCGTATAGCTTTGGTATTATCGCAGCCTTGGCGGCAGGTTTCGGGATGTGCCTGTCTATGCAGGTAATCGGTTCGGCGACAACAGCCAACATGGTGGCCGGAATTATTTTCGGTATCATCGGATTTATTGGAATGAGCATCAATTATTCCGTTTATAAAAGAATCCGGGAGAACGGCAAAAAGAAGTACGCTTTTGAAATCATGGAGCTTGCGAGAGAAATCAGTGATAACTGAAATCAGCAAATATCTGTGAGAATGGGAGAGAAAGCGGATGACTAAGTCTGAAAGCAAATATTTTAATACTGCCCGCAAAATGGACGATGCTTTTCTGGAACTTATGGAAAAGAAAGAATTTGAATATATTACGGTTACGGAAATTTGTAAGAAAGCCGGTGTCAACCGCTCTACCTTCTATCTTCACTATGAAACGGTCGGAGATTTACTGGCTGAGTGCGTGGAGGATATGAATTATCGCTTTAGCCTATATTTTAAAGACAGCTTATCTGAGTTTGGGCAGAAGATAGGAACGGCATCTCTGGAAGAATTGTTTCTGGTTACGCCGAATTATCTGATTCCGTATTTGACTTATATATCGGAACACAAGACAGTATTCAAGGTGGTACTCGTCAAGCCGGAAATTATGCAGGCTGACAGAACATATGCTTCCTTATTCTGCGAAATATTTGATCCGATCCTGGAGCGTTATGGAATTCCTGAAAAGAATCGTGATTATGTTCTTTCCTTTTATATGGAAGGTATGATGGGTATCATTAAGCGTTGGCTGTTGCTGGACTGCCAAACTCCCATTGACGATGTGGCCGGAATTATGATGGATGTTGTCAGGCGGTGACATATGAAACGATTGTTCCCCCGATTGTATGGTAATCCTGTGATTCACAGATATTTAACGGATAATTGGTTTAAAATTTCCACTTCCTTGTTTAGCTCGTTTGCATTTAATTTGTTGTATGCGGTTTGGGAAATAATCTGCGGTATTTATTACCAGTCTTACTGGTTTATTACGCTGGGCTGTTATTATATGCTGCTGATGCTGACTCGCTTAATCTTACTGCGGGAAACCCATGGAACAAAGAGAACAGGCTGGAAAAGATACCGCGTCTGCGGCGTTTTGCTGTTAGGCATGAATTTTGTTTTGTCCGGTATCGTTGTGCTGGCAGTCACGGATGGCCAAGGCGCCCATTATGCAGGATATTTAATCTACGCTATGGCAGCATATACTTTTTACAGAACAGGAATGGCAATAAGGAATCTTGTCAAATATCGCAGTTTGCATAACCCTGTTTTAACTGCTTCCAAGGTGATTAGTTTTATTGCGGCAATGGTTTCCATGCTGTCGCTGGAGATTGCCATGATCCTGCAATTTACGGATGACCAGAGCTTTTTGCAAATCATGACTGCGTTGACCGGAGCCGGTGTCTGCCTGATTATCTCCGGGACGGCAGTTTATCTGATACGAATCAAGTAAAAAAACAATTAGAACGGGAGGAAAGCATCATGGCTATAGCGGTTAATCTTTATTACACAGGAATTAACGGGAATGCCCGGAAATTTGCGCAGGAAATGGTATCCAGCGGTACAGTCGAACAGATACGGGCGGAGCAGGGAAATCTCCGCTACGAGTATTTCTTTCCAATGGACGACCCGGAGACCGTGCTGCTGGTCGATGAATGGGAAGATCAGGCGGCGATTGACAGGCATCATGCGTCCCCCTTGATGGAGAAAATCTCTGCGCTGCGGGAGAAATGTGATCTTCATATGAGGGTGGAGCGTTATATCTCTGAGACAGAAGGGCTCCATCGCCAAGATGAACAATTTATCAGGAAATAGCCGTATGATATTCATCTCTCAAGTATTGCGACATAACGTTAATGCATTTTACAGAACAGGCATTATGCTTACAGGAGCAGAGCCAAAGATAGGAAATGAAAAAGATGTGGGAGGTTTCATCTTATGGGCGATAATCACAAAATTCAACTATATGAAAATCAGCCGATTCGTACTGCTTGGGACGAGGAACGGGAAGAATGGTTTTTCTCTATTGTAGATGTTGTTGGCGTATTGACAGAACAGCCGAATCAGAGAGGTGCCAGCAACTATTGGGCAAAACTGAAACAACGGCTTAAAGAGGAAGGAGCAGATCAGTTGCTGACAAATTGTCAGTAACTGAAAATGAAAAGTATTATTTATAATACGCCTAAATCCTGTAACAAAGTCAAAGTACCCATTGTAATCAGAATAATACCGCCAAGAATTTCAGCCTTAGATTTGTATTTCTCTCCAAATTTGCTGCCGAGTTTGACGCCAAGGGCGGATAGGACGCAGGTAATGGTTCCGATAAGTAATACGGCAGGAATAATATTGACATCCATAAAAGCAAAGGTTACCCCGGCGGCAAGCGCATCTATGCTATCGGCGATAGCTAAAGGGAACATAACCTTGGCAGAAAAGGACGCATTCAGCTTTTTAGCTTCTTCCCGTGACTCTCTAATCATATTAAGGCCGATCATGCCAAGCAGAATAAAGGTGATCCAGTGGTCGATACTCTCTACGAACGATTGAAAGTTAATCCCTAATAAATATCCGATAAGAGGCATAATCGCCTGTGAACCGCCAAACCATAATCCGGTAATAATCATGTGTTTCTTCTGTACTTTTCCCACAGAAAGTCCTTTACATAGGGAAATTGCCAGCGCGTCCATTGATAATCCTACTGCGACAAAAAATAATTCCTGTAAATTCATGATAATTCCTCCAATTGATATGTGGTCAAGCTGCGTATGGGGATAAAAAAAGACAAAACTCATCCCGCTACTGTAGATAAGTCTCGTCATTTCAGGTTACTCCAGGAATAAATCCATTATGTTGAAGGCAACCACACATTGTGCTGACTACTCCCTTATTCGTGGTAAGTATATCAGAAACACACATTTTTCTCAATAAAATCTGATAAATTGTTTTGGACAAAAATAGGAATGTGTCCCAAAAGGTAACAATTTTGCAAAAAGGGAAAATACGACAGAGAAGGGATTCGGGGAAGGCCTTCCAATCGCGGGGGCGGTTACGGCATACTTCACAATTTCCTGAAAATGGGATATGATGATAGCACAATCAGAAAAGGAGACGGAGAGCATGGAGAAGACATGGTGGAAGAGCAGTGTGGTATATCAGATTTATCCAAGGAGCTTTTGCGACAGCAATGGGGACGGAATAGGCGATATCAATGGAATCAGGTCTAAATTACAGTATTTAAAGGAGCTGGGGATTGATGTGATATGGTTAAGCCCGGTCTATCAGTCTCCCAATGACGATATGGGATATGATATCAGCGACTACCGGGCTATTATGAAGGAATTTGGAACGATGGAGGATTATGACCATATGCTGGAGGAGGCTCATGCGCTGGGGATTAAGGTGATGATGGATCTGGTGGTAAACCATACCTCCGACGAACATGCGTGGTTTGTGGAGAGCCGGAAGTCCAAGGACAATCCGTATCGCGATTTTTATATCTGGCGGGACGGCAGGGACGGGAAGGAGCCGAATAACTGGGGTTCCTGCTTCGGCGGCTCCGCGTGGAAATATGATGAGGCGACGGAACAGTATTATCTGCATCTGTTTTCCCCGAAACAGCCGGATCTGAACTGGGAAAATGAAGCGGTCAGAAAAAGCGTATATGATATGATGACTTGGTGG
This sequence comes from Clostridiales bacterium, assembly GCA_021199255.1. Classification (GTDB taxonomy): domain Bacteria; phylum Bacillota; class Clostridia; order Lachnospirales; family Lachnospiraceae; genus UBA3282. The sequence continues at coordinate 213,255 of JAJQIK010000045.1, forward strand.
TGCGATAAAGGGGTCGACGGATTTCGGATGGATGTAATCAGTATGATTTCCAAGGTACAGGCGCTTCCCGATGGGCAGGCCGGCGTAAGCGGCTATGGAGATTTTGGGCCGTACTGTATAAACGGGCCGAGGGTTCATGAATTTTTACAGGAGATGAACAGGGAAGTTTTGTCTAAATATGACCTGATTACCGTAGGCGAATGTTCCGGCGTTACGATAGAGGAAGCGAAGAAATATGCCTCCTGCGCCGGAAACGAGCTGAATATGGTATTTCAGTTTGAGCATATGGATCTGGACGGCGGAGAGACCTTTAAATGGAATCACCGGAAGATTAAACTGTCGGAGTTAAAGGCCGTTATGAGTAAGTGGCAGACGCAGCTACAGGGAAAGGCATGGAACAGTCTGTACTGGTGTAATCACGACCAGCCCAGAATGATTTCGCGTATGGGAGACGACAGCCCGGAGTATCGTGAGAGGTCGGCCAAAATGCTGGCCACGTGTCTCCATATGCTTCAGGGAACTCCTTATATTTATCAGGGGGAAGAGCTGGGAATGACCAATTATCCCTTTACCTCGCTGGACGAATTTAGGGATATTGAGAGTATCAACGCTTATCATGAGTTGACGGAGGGAGGAATTTTCTCCCCCGAAGAAATGTTTGGTTATATCAGCTACAAGGGGCGGGACAACGCCCGGACTCCCATGCAGTGGGACGACGGCGGGCAGGCTGGCTTCACAACGGGAACGCCTTGGATAGCGGTGAATCCCAATTATAAGGAGATTAACGCAAAGGAACAGATGGGGAGGGCGGATTCCGTATTTCATTATTACCGGAAGCTGATTGCCCTGCGCAGGCAGTACGATATTATTGTGTATGGGGACTATGAACTGCTTTGCCCGGACAGCGAGGAATTATATTCCTATCTGCGCGCCTATGGGGAGCAGAAGCTTCTGGTGCTCTGCAATTTTACTTCGGCGGAGATTCCCTATGAATTTCCCAGGCTGCTTCAGAACCGGAAGGGTGAGCTCCTGATTTCCAATTATAACAGGCAGCAGGCCGCATCGTCCGGGGTTCTGGCGCCTTACGAGGCTATGGCGCTTCTGTTTGGAAGCGCAGGTTCGGACGATACGGCGGAAACCGGCCTTTACCATAGCTGAAAGACATCTCTCAGGAAAAGGTAAATCACGGTAAAGATCAGGCCAATACAGAATTGCAGCAGGCCGAAGGACAGGCTGCGGTTAATTACCGCGCTATTTTCTGACCACTGCTGATGCCACATTGCGAATTTATGATCGTAATCTGTCTTGCGGGGCTGCTTTTTGCGGAATGTCTTATTGCCCAGCTTTTGTAATCCTTCCGCTATGGAAGCGCACATATGACTCAGTTGAGTACCTTCCGCAAGCTCCTGGGGCAGTTTACTGTCCCGATAGATGGTTTTGCGCAGCAGGACAACCAGGGTATCTACGAGGCTGTCCAGAATACGGCACAGGAAGCCGAACACGGCGGGCAGAATTTTCAGCAGCAGGGGGCGGTAGACCATATCCTCCAGGTCAAGATATCGATACCAGCGGTTGATATAGCTTCTGGAAGCGCTTCCGGCGCCGTCCTTTTTCATCAGCCATAGGCGGACAACGAGGAGGTAGACCAAGGCTCCGATAACAAGAGAGATAGCCGCGCCCTTTAAATTGGTCAGGGAGAAATAGGATACCTGGGGTGCGGCTGCTTTTACCTGCATAAATCCCTGTCCTATGTCGGCCAGCCCGTTCATAATGACGCCGGGGAAGAATCCCATGAGCGGCAGCAGGGTGGCGCTGACGCCCAGCGCAAAAGCGCTGGCTTTATTCATGTATCTGCCCTTCAGGGCGTCGTAGGCTGCCTGTACGGATTCGTCCCGGTTCTTTTCGAGGAAAATACAGACATAAAGCTTGGTCATATAGGCCACGGTCAGACCGCCGCTGATCAGGAAAATCCACTCGATCGCTTTCACCCAGCCGACGCTGAATATGCCTGTAGCAGCGCCTTCTCTCAGCAGTTCCAGATATTCCACAATACTTTCATGGATCAGCGTTTTGCTGATGTAACCGTTCCAGAGGGGCACGCCGCCGATACCGAGGGCGCCCATCAGGAAAATATAATTCAGCAGGGGCTTTTTGCGCCCGAAACCACGGATATCATTCAGGTCGAGTTTATGCACGTTCATAAAGATCACTCCGGCGGCCATAAAGAGCGCCAGCTTAATCAGGGAATGATTCATCATATGAAGCATACTGCCTCTTACCGCCAGAAAATTTTCCTCTCCCAGCAGGCCGGACATTCCTACGCCCACCAGAATAAATCCGATCTGGGAAACGGAGGAGCAGGCAAGGGTTCTTTTCAGATCCACAGAGAACAGGGCAAGCACCGCGCCGACCACCATTGTGCACACGCCGATGATCAGGATTAAGCTTCCCCAGGAGGTACTGCCCAGGAAAAGATAGGACGTCAGGATCAAAATACCGTACATTCCCGCCTTGGTCAGAATACCGGACAGCAGCGCCGACGCCGGAGCAGGAGCTACCGGATGCGCCTTAGGAAGCCAGATGTGCAGGGGAAAAGCGCCCGCTTTAGCACCAAAGCCAAACAGCATACAGATTCCTGCGATCCAAAGTCTGACGGTTTCCGTGCCGGAGAGATCGAGTCGGCTATAGGCGCCTGTCAGTTCCGTAAAGAATAAGGTGCCGGTCACGTCATACAGCAGGAAAATCCCCATCAGCATGACAAGACCGCCGATGATTGCCACGGCCAGATAAGTTTCCGCAGCCCGCAGAGATTCTTTTCGTTCATCATGGGCAACCCATACATAAGAGGTAAAGGACATCATTTCAAAGAAGATAAAGGTGGTATAGAAGTCTGCGGAGAGGAATACCCCTTCCGTGGCTCCTAAGGTCAGCAACAGGAACAGATAGTATCGGTTCCTGTTGTGATAATGCGAGAAATACTCCCTGGAAAAGAGCGTACTCATAAACCACATAAACGCGGCGATCATTCCGTATACGGCGCGGAACCCGTCTATGGTAAAGTGCAGGCCCATGCCGCAGACATAGGGGATTTCTGCAAGGGTTTCCGGAGCGCCGGCGGTCAGAACCTGTATCAATAAATATACGCACAATCCGAAGATAACGCCTGTGACCACATTGGCCAGACAGCTTCTGGCCGCCTTGTGGAAACGTCCCAGAAGGTAGCAGAGGATTGCCGATATCATAGGCAGAAAAACAACGGTATAAATAAGTGTATTCATACGGAGCCTCCTTAATATAAGCCAGCCGCCACGTCATAGAGGAAATCCATCAGCGGCTGGGAGTAAACGCCAAACAAAATAATAAAGAAAGTAAATACAAACAGCGGAACCAGCATTTTCCAGTTAGGGTCTTTTACGCCGTCCAGGGCGCTGTAGTCAAAATCCTTGCCGGGAAAGAAAGCGCGTACTACGATGGACAGCATATAGATAGCCGTCAGCAGTGCGGAAACCAGCAGACAGGCGATTCCGAAATAGGCTATCGTGTTGCCGCTTTCCACCGCGGCGGAGGCGAGATTCCATTTACTGATAAAGCCCGCCAGTCCGGGAACGCCCATCAGGGCGAAAGCGGATATGGTAAAGACGCCGAATATGCAGGGCATTTTATAGCCCATACCGTCTAATTCATGTACATAATTTTTGCCGGTCTGATGAATAATAGCGCCCGCGCAGAAGAAGGAGCTGATCTTCATAACCGCATGAATCACCAGATGAGACAGTGCGCCTGCCAGTCCCAGAGGCGTCATAATGACGGCGCCGAAGAGAATATAAGACAGGTTGCTGATGGTGGAGTAGGCCAGACGTCTTTTTAAGTGCGTTTCCTTTACGGCGCGGCTGCAACCATATACAATCGTAAACATGACAATAATCATGACGGTGGTCTGCGCCCAGGTGCCCTGGAGGAAATCCGTACCGAAGCTGTAATAGGTCAGACGTATAATGGCGAAAGCGCCGGATTTGACCACTGCCACCGCGTGGAGCAGGGCGGTAACCGGGGTAGGCGCAACGCCCGCCTGGGGCAGCCATGAGTTGAACGGGCAGACTGCCGCTTTCACGCCGAAGCCCATAAACGCTATTACATATATCAGCAGTAGAATATTAGTCTTATCTCCGATTTTGGCAGGGTCAAGCACACCGCCGAAAATGAAATTATTGGTGGAGCCGTAAACGATAATCATAATCAAGCCGAGGAAAGCGAAAGCCGCGCCGCCTAAGGAATAATACAGATATTTCCGGCTGGCGAGAATGGCTTCTCTGGTCAGCGTGTGCATGACTAAGGGAACCGTAACCAACGTTAATAATTCATAGAAAAAGTACATGGTCAGCAGGTTGGCGGCCAGCGCAATGCCGAGCGTTACGCCGTAGGTCATGGTATAGAATAAAAAGAAAATCTTTTCATGCTCCTCTTTGGTCATATACTCGAACGCATACAGAGTGGCAAAGGGCCATAACGCGGAAACCAGTCCCGCAAAGACCATGCTCATACCGTCTACGCGGAAGCTGATGTTCAGGTTTCCCGTAAAGTGAGCCAGTACAAAGGCGCTGTCGGAATGATGCAGCAGCAGATACCATACAAGGATACTGTTGAGAACAACCGCACATTCCAGAAAGATTTCCCAGTGGCTTCTCTTTTTAAAGGGAAGCAGCGGTACTAAAATGCCGGCTATCAATGGGAGTAAAATTACTAAAATAATCATAACTGCTTCTCCTTTCTTACAATATCGCGCTGATGATCCCGGTCAGGGAATCTATCAACGGGGTTGGGAATAAACCGATTAAAACTGACAGGATTGTCAGAATTAGTAACGGTATGGTCATCAAGCGGGACGGCTCCTGTTTCCTGAAATGCTCATAGTCATAATCTGCACCGGGGAAAAAGCCCTGAATGGTAAGCGGCAGCAGATAACCCGCAGTCAGCAGGGCGCTGACAAGCAGGATAACGGGGCCAAGCCAAGAAAATACCGGAATGGCGCTCTTCAGGGAGCCGCTGGCCAGATACCATTTGCTGATAAAGCCTCCTGTGGGCGGAATACCGATCAGCCCCAGCGAGACAATCGTATAGCACCACATGGTCAGAGGCATTTCCTTGCCGATGCCGCGAAGCTCGTCTACCCGGGTTTTGCCTGTGGTATAGATGATAGCGCCGGCGCAGAGGAACAGGGTCGATTTGATAAATCCGTGAGCCAGCACATGGAGAAGGCTGCCCGTTACGGAATCGGCGTCCATAAGCGCAAGTCCGAATAAAATATAGGAAAGCTGACTTACGGTAGAGTAGGCAAGCCGCTTTTTCAGAACTTTTTCACGGTATGCGAGCATGGAACCCATAAATACGGTAATCAGGGCAAGAGTAAGCCATGCGGTCTGAACCCAGGTGCCCCGCAGGAAGGAAGCGCCGAAAATGTAATAAACCAGGCGGACAACCGCCAAAATCCCCGCCTTGACGATTACGGCGGAAAGAACCGCAGATGCCGGGGCGGGAGCCACCGGGTGAGCGGTGGGCAGCCATGCGTGCATGGGGAACATTCCCGCTTTTACACTGAAGCCCAGAATCATGACAAAGGCGGCAATCAGTAAAAGCCCGGTGTGTCCAGCCGCAGAGGCAGAGTTCAGTACGCCTCCCGCGGTAAAGGTTAAGCTGTCGCCGTAATGATAAATAAAGTAAAGGCCAAACAGGGCGGCATAAGCGCCGCATAAGGAGTAAAATAAGTATTTCAGGCCTGCCATAATGGCCTCCCTGCTGCCGTTGTGTAATACCAGGGGCATGGAGGATAAGGTCAGGATTTCAAAGAACAGGTAAAAAGTGATCAGGTTGCCCGCAAAGCACAGTCCGTTCAGCACACCGAATACGATCAGATAATAACCGTAATATCGCTTCTCCTTGGTTTCATGCTTCATATACTCGAAGGAAAAGAAACCGGCACAGAGAAAAATGATCATGGTCATGGCGGCGAAGACGACGCTGACGGCGTCAATCTTAAAGCAGATCGGCAGCGACCGGGTCAGGTGAAACAAGGTAAAATCCACGCCATATGCCGTAAACAGCGCGGAAACGACCAGTAAGCCGGTGAGCGTCAGACAGACGCCCACGGTAATCAGCAGATTCCGCCTGCCGGCGTTCTCCCTTTTGATGAAAAGGCAGACTCCGGCGAAAATCGGAAAGAATATAGATAAAAGAATCAGATACATGTCGCCGCCTCCTTACGCAAACATGGCAAGACCCTGTTCGATCATATCTACGATCGGCTGGGAGTTAATGCCTAAGATAATATTCAGAACGATAAATAACACCAACACAACGGCATATAATTTCATATCCTTGAAGGTTACGCTGGGATAAGCTGTTGCTTCCACCGGCGTATAGATCCGAATTACCGTTTTCATAAAGTAAATCGCATTTAAGATCGTGCTGACGCCTAAAACGATCAGCGCGGGCAGCATCTTGCCGTTTATCTGAACCGCGGCCTGTGCAAACAGCAGCTTACTGATAAAACCGGAAAACAGCGGTATGCCCACCATGGAGAGAGAGCCCACCGTAAAGGTAACGCCCGCCCATTTGTTGCGGTACGCGGAGCCGGTCAATTCAATAAATTTACGGCTGCCGCCGGAAACGTCGGTCAGACCGATGGCGGCGATAAAGAGCAGGGATTTGGTAGCCGCGTGGGAGAGCATATGGAACACACTGGCCACCATACCGTACTGGGTGCCCATGCCAAAGCCCATATAAATGTACCCGATCTGTGCTACCGAGGAGTAGGCGATCATTCTGCGGATATCATTTTCCCAGATAGCGCTCAGGGAGCCGAAAATCATACCCATTAAACCGAAAACAAACAGCACGTCAATTATTCTTGTGTTAATAAAGATATCAAACCCAATGACGCGGTAGATAATCTTAATCAGAAGAAAAATGTAGCCCTTGGATACCAGGCTGGACAATATGGCGGCGGAGGATACTGTGGAGTAGCCGTAGGCGTCAGGCAGCCATGCATGGAACGGGAATAAGGCGCTCTTAATGCAAAGCCCCACCGTCATCAGGGCAATGGAAACAATCAGGGGGATATTGTACTCACCCTGAGCCACGATGGCGGCGATAGACTCCTTCATATTACTCATAAGAAGATGTCCGGTCAGGTCATACAGCATACATAAGCCGAGCAGCAGCAGGCCGGAACCCAGAAGGCTCATAATCATATATCTGACGGCGGCTTCAATGGTTCTGCCCACCTGCCGGATCATAATCAGGCCGCAGGCGGATATGGTGTTGATCTCCACGAAAACGTATGCCGTAAACATATCGTTGGTATATACCAGCGCCAGCAGGGAGCTTAGGAGAAGATTTGTCAGCACATAGTAAAGAAAAACCTTGTTTTCCTCCACCTCCTTCACCAGCTTATGCTGGCCGCCTAAAAGGGACAGCAGCATAATGATACAGAAAAATAACGCCATTCCCGCTTCCAGTACGCCGGCACGGATTTCGTTGCCCCAGGGAGCGGGGAACTTACCCATGACATAGACGAAGGATTCGCCTGTGGAAAGCGTGTAAAACAGGGTGCAGGCGCTTAAAAACGTTACAATCAGCAATAAAGCGATATTAATCCATCTGGCGGTTCTGCCTCTCAGCCCGGAGCTGATAATCCCCGCGAACAGGCAGAGCATGATGGAGATACAGGGAAAGTTCCGTATGAAATCCATTTACAGCCCCTCCCTTTTTAATGAAGTAGAAATCTCGTCCAGATCCAGCGTATGATAACGCCTGTACAGACGGATCGTTAACGCCAGCATTAACGCGCTGACGGAAACGGATACCACGATACCGGTCAGCACCAGACCGCTGGGAACCGGATTGATATAGGCCTCCACGCTGGTTACGCCGTCCGTCACGATAGGAGCCACACGCCCCTCGATATAGCCTTTTTCCGCCAGGAACAGATAAATCGCGGTGTCCATGATATTAAGGCCTATAATCTTCTTAATTAAATTAGACTGTAATAGTAGATTGCCAAAGCCGATACCGAACAGAATCATGGCAACCGCTTCGCCGTAGTTGGTCAATAAGTTCGCGCCCATTTTACAGCCCTCCTCTTCTGAATAATGCGTAGAATGCGTACATGGTGCAGGCCACCTCCAGCCCCACGCAGATATTAATGGGCAGGATGATGCCGCCGCTTAGGATATGTCCGGCGATTCCCAGCGGAATATGATTCTCGATGCCGTTAGCCCCTGTCATATAGAAATAAGTACCGATCAGGCCGTACATACACAACGCGGTTATTTTCGCGATTTTATAAACGTGCTCATTGAAAAATTCCTGCGTTTTCTTAAAGCCGAAGGAGCATACATACAGAATCAGCCCGGCGCCTATAATAGCGCCGCCGGAGAAACCGCCTCCCGGAGACAAGTGCCCGTTTAAAATAATATAAATGCCGAAGATAAAAATGATCGGGCAGAGGACGAAAGCCACGCCCTGCAGGATCATATCGTTTTTAGGCTCAAAACGTCGGTCGTTCTGCACTTCCTGTTTCTTTAAAAGCTCGTCGTCGATCATCAGAAGAATCATAACGCAGCAGGTGGCGATAAACAGCACGTTGGTTTCGCCAAAGGTATCAAAGGCCCTGTAGGTCAGAATCATGCCGGATACAATATTGAGCGCGCCGGTTTCCTCTAACCCCTGTTCAATATAACGCTCGGCCACAGTATTGCTGGCAGGGTTGGAGGCGTCGCCGGTAGGCGGCAGCCAGGATACGGTCACCAGCAGCAGCACAACCAGCGCGATACAGAACAGAAGGGCGGCCGCCTTATAAATCCGGTAGAAGAGAAAGAGCAGCTTGTTATGTTTGGTATCATAGACCTTATCCCGAAGCATCTGCGCTTCGCTCATCCGTTCCACAATCGTAGCTTCCGGCACAACCTTTTCCTTCTGAGGCTGCATTTCTACTTCTCCCAGATAGGGGTCCTTTTCGCCGGACAGCCAGCGGAAGAACCGGAAAGAGCCGGTTTTTTCATATTCGTCCTTAGATTTTAATTTACTCATGTTGGTTCTGCTCCCCCTTCTCCTCTTTCTTTTGATCCTCTTCAACGCGGATCGCCTGAATCTTCTTGAGCGTGGCGAAGAAGAGGACGCTTGTCACCCCGGCGCCCACGGCGGCCTCCGTAATCGCTAAGTCCGGCGATTCCAGACATACCCAGAGAATGGACATGATCAGGCTGTAGGACATATAAATCAGAATAGAATTTAAAAGGTTCTTGGACAGACTGACCGAGATTGCGCAGACAATCAGGAATAATAATAAAATATACTGGAAAACGGTCATGACAGCTCGCCTCCTATCGTCTGGTCTGCTTGAACGGCAGAAGCGTCAGCCTCGGCGAGCTCTGCCTCCAAATCCTTCAGATCGCTATAAATCGTACAATGTGCCTCCAAATTATCATTCGTGGCAACCTCCAGCCTGGATACCACATGGGAGGATACCGGAGAAGTAAACCACAGAAAACAAACGATCAGCATAAGCTTCAGGGTAGTGAAGTTCAGCCCTGAAAAGAACATCAGTCCCACCAGACAGGCGCTGATGCCTAACGTATCGCCCATGGCGGCGGCGTGCATTCTGTTTAAGACATATGAAAAATGAAACACACCGAATATCTCCGTAAAAAAGATTACCAGCCCGCATATCAGAAACGCGCTTCCGATTATGAGCCTGATCCAGTCAAAGATTTCCATCAGACATACCTCCTTCTTCCGTATCCTCTGCTTCCTTGCGTTTTTCTTCATAGATACCGATATATACCTTAGACAAAACCACCACTGCCAAAAAGCTGATCATGGCATAGATCAGGCAGACGTCGACCAGATATCCTTCGTTCAGCATCAGCGCCAGAACCGAAATCATAACCATAACCATTGTGCCCATCATATTGACCGACATCAGGCGGTCGGCAACCCGCGGCCCCCTTACGGCGCGGAACAGGCAGGCAACCAGCATCAGTGCCAGTATAATCAGTACGATAATATAGATATAGTGAAGTATTGTAGGAATCATTTGCTCACTCACCTACCCTTTCTATTCGTTCCAATAGCTGTACAAATATGGAGGAATCGATTCCTCTGGCCAGCTCCTTATCCAGACAGTGTACCGTGTACTCGTCGTCTTCCAGGGATACGGTAATGGTTCCAGGCGTCAGGGTGATGGAATTGGCCAGAAGCACCCTGGCGAACCGGGTATGCAGGTTGGTTTTGAAATGAATTACCGCCGGTTCCAGATCATATTTGGCGGAATAAACCATTTTAAACACCGCGCCGTTGGCTTTCAGGATTTCCAGGATTAAAACGATAAGGTAATGGATTACCAGGAAGGATTTTTTCAATAAAAGGATATCCATCTGCGGCCTGTAACCCATGAATTTGCATATAAACCAGTAAATCAGCCCCGCGATGACCACACCGAACGCAGCAATTTCCAAAGTAAACTGCCCATTAAAGATAATCCATATCAGAAAAAAAATGATATACATGTCCTGTTTCCCTCCGATTAGTTTCTTCCTATTTATTATGTGATTTAATCATATCTTTATAATCTTAGCTATTATGGACCTTGAAGAAAAATGTGTCAAGAGTATTTTTTATTTTTTCGGGGGTCTTTCGGGGTCTGAACGGCGTCTCTGCGGACGCCAGAGAAAATGCAATAAACGCGCCCTATGGCGGCAGGGCTCTCTGGCAGTCAAGAAGGGGACTTGCTTACGAAGCCGGATATTATTAAAAAACTGATTTGCGTTTTTATGCTCCATATAGGCATACCTCCATTCAGGCATTAAAAAAGACCGCTCATCTTTTTACAGTTATTCGGGATTTTCAATCCCGTCCTTTTGGACGCCGGACAGGGGCTGTTGGCAGGAGAGAGGGGAAGCATCGCAGATCGCACAGAATATCCGCAAGGATATAAAAGTTTGCCCTTACAAGTAAGGGATTATAGTTTGTTCTGCGATAATGTTGTTATAGTTGGCTACCAATAATTTGCCTTATGAGAAAGTCGGCAATCGGGAACCAGTTTGCATAGAGGACGAGGTGCCTTTTGAGATACCGGATAGCTGGGAGTGGGTGCGGCTTGGCCAGATTGTATTTAATCATGGTCAGAAAAACCGGAAACAGATTTTTGTTACATTGACATTGGTTCAATAGATAATAAGAATCAACGACTTAATGCAGATGAAACAATTCTACCAGCCGCTAATGCACCATCACGAGCAAGGAAAATTGTTGAGTATAATGACATAATCTACTCGACGGTTCGACCGTATTTACACAATATGTGTATTATTGATCGTGAATTTAGCTTAATGCCTATAGCAAGCACGGGATTTGCGGTTATTGCCTGTCATGCTGAATTTTTAAACGAGTTTCTTTTTTACTATATGATGGCTCCAGATTTTGATTCTTATGCCAATGATACTGACAATGCGAAGGGAGTAGCATATCCAGCAATAAACGATGAGCGTCTTTATAGAGCATTGATACCACTTCCCCCCGTTGCAGAACAATATCGGATAGTGGAAAAAATTAGGGCGCTTATCCCCTATATTAAGAAATATGACCAGGTTGAAGCTTGCCTAACAAAAATGAACGAGTTGTTCCCCGGCAAACTCAAGAAATCCATCTTGCAGCTTGCCGTTCAGGGGAAACTTGTCCCGCAAGACCCGAACGATGAACCTGCCTCCGTTCTGTTAGAGCGTATCCGTGCAGAGAAGGAGCAGCTTATCAAGGCAGGCAAGATCAGGAGGGACAAGCATGAATCCGTCATCTACAGACGGGATAATTCTTATTATGAGATGATCAACGGTGTTGAGCGGTGCATAGATGATGAGATACCGTTTGAGATACCGGATTCATGGTGTTGGACACGTTTATCCAACATTGTATCTACCCTGGGTGATGGAATACATGGGACTCCTGATTATGATGTAAATGGAGTTGTTTATTTTATAAACGGCAACAATCTCTCTGATGGCAGTATCATAATAAAGGATGATACAAAAAAAGTTTCAAAATACGAAGCAGAAAAGCACAGACGTGTCCTCACCAGTAATAGTATTTTAATCAGCATTAACGGAACAATCGGGAATATTGCATTTTATAAAAACGAAGATATTATTCTTGGCAAAAGTGCATGTTTCCTTAATGTAATACCAGACATGTCAAAATATTATTTAAAGGTATTATTCGAGAGTGATTATTTCTTAAAATACGCTCTTAAAATTGCAACAGGAACTACGATTAAGAATGTGCCACTTGCAGGTATGAGAAATTTTTTAGTACCGATTCCACCACTGTCAGAACAGCCCCGAATTGTAACAAAAATTGAAGAACTGCTTTCAATGATAAAAGGTCTGTAATAACTTTTTAAGATACAATCATAGCGGAAGGAGGTCTTTCGCTATGATAAATAAAAAAGAATTTGAAAGACACTTGAGAGCAACGAACCTCTCAGAAAACACGATCTCTTCCTATATGTTCGCTGTAAAACAGTTCGATGAACAGTACGGGGAGGTCACCAAGAAGAACCTGCGGGAGTACAAGGTCTGGCTAATTGAAAGCTACAAGCCGAAGACGGTCAATCTGCGGTTGCGAGCGATCAACTGCTACCTTGAGAGTGTGCGCAAAGAGACATGGAAGTTACCGTTTGTTCGTGTACAGCAGAAAGTGTTTCTTGAGAATGTAATTAGCGAAGCTGATTATGCTTATTTCAAGAAATGTTTGAAGCGGGACAATGAATTATTTTGGTACTTCGTTATCCGATTTCTGGCCGCCACCGGAGCCAGAGTAAGCGAACTGATTCAGATCAAGGTCGAACACATCAAATTAGGGTACCTGGACTTGTACTCCAAGGGAGGAAAGCTGCGGAGGATTTACATCCCCAAAGCCCTCCAAGAAGAAGCCCTTTCCTGGCTGGAAGACAAACACCAAGAGAGCGGCTTCATTTTTTTGAACAAGTATGGCAACCGTATCACGACAAGAGGTATTTCCGGCCAATTAAAAAAGCTGGCTGTTCGCTATGACATTGACCCGGCAGTGATCTATCCCCATTCGTTCAGGCATCGTTTCGCAAAGAGCTTCCTTGAGCGTTGCAACGACATTGCATTCCTCGCTGATCTTATGGGCCACGAAAGCATTGAAACCACCAGAATTTATCTGAGGAAAACCGCCACGGAGCAGCGGGAAATCGTTGATAAAATCATAGACTGGTAAATCAAAGGCGTATGCAGTCGTGATGATTGCATACGCCTTGTGTTCACACATTACATTTTATTGCAAAATAGAACCAACTGGTCAACCTTTTTCACAATTCTGACTTGCTCCGCATATGGAGGAAGGACAATCAACGTATTTGCAATGTCCCTCATTACCCAGTTTTTATTACCAACGCCTCGTGTATTCTCTGCTGCTTGCTTTTGAACAAGGGGAGAGTTTATCTCATACATCAGAAACCTATTGAAAATTTCGCTTTGATTAAATTTCAACAGAGCAACACTTACAAATAGAGAAAATTCTTGCGTTGTTTCAACAATGGCTGGTATACCCGTTGTTCCGACTTTAGTAAGCAATAAATCTCCAAATTCCGGATTACATCTTGCATATAAGAGTCTATGTTCATCGCTTGTGATGTATTTGCAGTTATCAAAACATAGCTTACCAGAACTTACATCCTTAACAGAGATAAACGGTACTCCAGCATTGACGTATTTAGGTGTAGAATGCGTACCGTCGCTCAACTTCGTCAATAAACAACCAAGCCTACACCAACTCCAGTTCTCCGGTATCTCAAACGGTATCTCATCATCTATGCACCGCTCAACACCGTTGATCATCTCATAATAAGAATTATCCCGTCTGTAGATGACGGATTCATGCTTGTCCCTCCTGATCTTGCCTGCCTTGATAAGCTGCTCCTTCTCTGCACGGATACGCTCTAACAGAACGGAGGCAGGTTCATCGTTCGGGTCTTGCGGGACAAGTTTCCCCTGAACGGCAAGCTGCAAGATGGATTTCTTGAGCTGTTTAGAGAAGCCAGTGTTCAAGCTGTCCAAAGTTTTAGATGCTTGTGTATATTTATCTGTGAGTGGTTTGATGGTTTTTATTTTTTCAACAATTCGTATTTGCTCATCAAAGGGCGGGAGGGGGAACAACAAAGCATGAATAGCATTAGCGGAAAGTCCTTGGATACCGATACCCTTTCCACCAATCCAGCCAGCGTGCTTGTACAGATAAAACAAATAATAAAAGTATTCCGTACAAAGAGGCACATATGCACGCAAACGGTGTATATGGTTTTGAATGCAGATATTGAAATCAAAATTCCATATTGCCGCTCGGCCTATGTCTCCTCCTTCACAAACGAGAAGGTCGCCTTTGGTTGCGGTGCATTTTTCTATTTCTGGTTCGGTGAAATACATTTCTCTCACTGTATCCAGCTCAAAACGATTCCAATATAGATTTGAGGTTGTTATATATTTTAATAGCTGGCCAGAACGATTGGATGAGTTAAGTGCTTTCCCTGTATTATGCCAGAACAAATCACCTAGCCGCACCCACTCCCAGCTATCCGGTATCTCAAAAGGCACCTCGTCCGCTATACAAACGGGTTCCCGATTGCCGACTTTCTCATAAGGCAAATTATCAGCACCACGGAAGATAACAGAGGGATTCTTTTCCTTTTTAATCTTACCTGTCTTGACCATTGCCGCCTTTTCTGCCAGGATGCGTTCCAGCAATACAGAAGCCGGTTCATCATTTGGGTCTTGCGGCACGAGCTTTCCCTGGACAGCCATCTGCAAGATTGAATTTTTCAACTGTTGTGCTGTCACAGGATGTCGCTCCTTTCCTCGTATCGGCGGCGCTCATTTTCGAGATAGTGTTCCAACTCCTCCGCAGTGGGAAGTGTGAGCTGATACTTCGATGCAAATAGCTGCTTGCCGTCGTTCAACACAGAATACTTGGCTATCGCCTCGTTTTTCTCAGAACAGAGGACAATGCCAATGGTCGGGTTATCATCTTCACCCTTTTGAAACTTATCAAAAATGCGAATATAGCTGTCCATCTGGCCAATATCCTGATGGGTCAATTTCCCTGTTTTCAGGTCGATTAGAACAAAGCATTTCAGAATATAATTATAGAAAACGAGGTCGATATAAAAATGCTCCCCGCCTAGGTTAATGTGCTTTTGTCTTGCCACAAAAGAAAAGCCTCGTCCAAGCTCCAGTAGGAAATTTTGCAGTTCACCAATCAATGCCTGCTCCAAATCGCTCTCATAAAAATCATCAGACTGTTTCAGGCCAAGAAATTCCAGCACATAGGGGTCGTGAATGACATCTTCCGGCTTTTTCCCCGGCTCCAACCTTGAAATTTCTGCGCTTACGTCCTCCTTGTCCCGGCTTGAAAGCAGTCGCTGATAGTAAAAGCTGTTGATCTGTCGTTCAAGCTGCCGTGTGCTCCAATTTGATTTTGCACATTCTTCTACATAAAAGTTCCGGGCACTTTCGTCCTCTACCTTCATAATCATTCGGTAATGCGTCCAACTCAATTCATCACGCAGTGCGTGACAATTTGGGAAGGTCAGATAGAATTGACGCATATATCTCAAATTTGTCGGTGTGAACCCTTTTCCAAAATCACGGGTAAGCTGTGCGGACAACTCAGAAATTAAATTCTTTCCGTATTCCGCTCGGTCATCGGCGCCCTGTTGTTCCACGATACTCTTTCCGATGCTCCAATAAGCACGAACCATGGCAGAGTTTGCGGTGGAATAAACCTGATTTCTGGCAGATTCAAGGATTTCTTTTATGTGATTATAGAACCCGGTATCCATCAATTCATTCATTGGTTTCCTCCATATCAATGCCGAGGATTTCTGTAATTTGAGCCAGAATCCTGTCAATATCGGCATTCAGGCTGGCTCGCTTCTCCTGGTATTGCTGAATCAATTCTTTGGGCGGCAGAATTTCTTCCTCCTCATGCGGATACCCGCAGAGGTCAATATTGAAGGTTCTCTCAGCCAGTTCCTCTACAGTATACTTCTTTGATTTATCAAATCCATCAACAGTAATTTCCCGGCGGTCATTCCACCATTTCATAGCCGGGGCAAAGTGTTCCAGCTTCATGGGCTTGGTCTTGGAGAAATTCTTATATCCGTCCGGCATATCCAGACGATAGAACCACGTCTCCTTTGTCGGGCCGGTATGCTCAAAGAACAAAATATTCGTCGTGATAGACGTGTAAGGGGCAAAAACACTGTGGGGCATACGAATGATGGTATGAACATTAAACTCAGCGAACAGCTTCTTCTTGATAGCGACCTTTGCATTGTCTGTACCGAACAGGAATCCATCCGGCAAAATAACAGCGGCACGGCCACCGACCTTTAGCCGATACATGATGACCGACATAAACAAATCTGCGGTTTCGCTGCTTGCCAGGTCTGACGGGAAATGATTCTTTACCTCCGTCTTTTCGCTCCCGCCGTAGGGCGGATTCATCAGGATCACGTCAAACTGGTCTTCCTCCGTATAGTCCAGGACATCCTTCAACAAGGAATTGTCATGGTAAACACGGGGAACGTCAATGCCGTGCAGTAACATATTAGTGATGCAGAGCATATAAGGAAACTGCTTCTTTTCAACGCCATAAATGGAATGATCGAAGGACGCTCTGTCATCAGTATCCTTCACTTTTGTTTCCAACTCTTTCAGCCAGCTCGTTAAGAAGCCGCCTGTCCCACACGCAAAGTCTGCAACCTGCTCTCCTATCTGAGGTTGTATCATTTTAGCCATAAAATCGGTAACAGCACGGGGTGTATAAAACTCACCGGAGGAACCTGCGCTTTGCAACTCTCTCAGGATAGATTCGTATATCTCGCCGAACGCATGGCTTTCCACATAGTCACTGAGATCAAGCTCGTCGATCACATTCAAGATCTGTCGGAGAAGCACACCGTCCTTCATATAGTTATTGGAGTCCTCAAAGGTTGTCTTGACGATGGCTTTCTTGATGGGGGTGTCCGACGTGACCTCCAGTTTTTTCAGCGTTGGGAACAGGGTGTTATTCACAAAGTCCAGCAGCTTGTCGCCGGTCATTGCCTTACCGGAACGGTCATCATGCCCCCAATTCTGCCAGCGACATTCTTCCGGGATAATGGACGTATAATCATCATCGTCAAATTCCCAATCTTCTTCTTTGGAATCATAAACTTTCAGAAACAGCATCCATGCGATTTGCTCGATTCGCTGGGCATCGCCGTTGATACCAGCGTCATTGCGCATGATGTCACGAAGCCGTTTGACAAAGTTTGATAAGCTGCTCATAGTTTAACCTGCCTTATAGAGTTCTTCTTCCAGTTCCCGTATTGCTTTCAGATAAGCGTCCTTCCCGCCAAATTGCTTCACAATCCGAGCCGGCTTGCCCATCTTGGTAAACGGGTCGAGTTTCAATACATCGGTTTTTTCAATCTCATATATGCCTGTATTCATATATTTGTCCAGCAGAGCCTCAAGAACCTCTCTTGCAACACCGGTGTATCTGCTCAAGAAGTCCCGCTTCTTCACATTATTTGCCCGTTCTCTGCGGGTCAGCGGCTTGGCATCGTAAGCGACGTGACAGATGAAGTCAAAATCGTCTACATCGGACATCCCCTGATCGGCTTTCATTGCTTCAAGGTCAATTCCTTTCGCTTTCAGCGCTTCAGAAATAACTTCCTTCTTTTCCTCGGCAGACCACTGACGGATAAAGCTATCCAGCGAGGCATACTGACCGAGGATGTTCATCCTGGTATAATCGATGATGCTTTCCTGCCGAAGCAACTTGCCATTGGTGTCATAGACCGAAACTGTTTTGTTGATAATACGGACAGTGCATCCGTTTTCATCTACGATCGGCATGGGCGCATTCGGGTCTGACGGCGGGTCTGTATTGGGGGAACTTACCGGATCAACGTTTTCTGTCGGACGGTTTCCAACCTTGGATTTTCCGAAATCATCGTTCATTTCAATTGGGCCATCCCAATCTGGATCAGCGAACAGGCGTGACACGCCACGGAAATCCATAACAACAAAGCTCATTTTCCCTTTCTTTTCCTGCAACCGAGTTCCACGACCTATAATCTGCTTGAATTCAGTCATAGAACTGATTATTTCGTCCAATACGATGAGCTTGGTCATCTTGCAGTCAACACCCGTCGAAAGCAGCTTGGACGTTGTTGCAATCACGGGATAATCGGAACCAACTGAAATGAAATAATCCAGCTTGCTTTTCCCATAAGTATCGCTTCCAGTAATGCGGACGACGTAATCGGGATTTTGCCTGACCATATCGCTGTTAAGATTGACCAGGGCAACCCTCATGCGCTCCGCAGCGTCTTCTGTCGCACAAAAAACAATAGTCTTTGACATACGGTCGGTACTCTTGAGATAGTTTGTAATCTCCTGAGCAACTGCGGTGATACGGTCTTCGATAATGATGTTGTAATCATAATCGCTGTTCGTGTAGATGCGGTCTTCTATGATATTGCCGTAAATATCTCGCTGCCCCTTGTATGGCCTCCATCCGTCTCCTATGTCAGTCGTAATATTGATTACCTTGAATGGAGCCAGGAAACCGTCTTCGATTCCCTTTTTCAAGCTGTAGCTGTAAATCGGCTCACCGAAATAGTTAATGTTGGAGACATACTTGGTTTCCTTCGGAGTTGCTGTCATGCCGATTTGTGTTGCGCTTGAGAAGTATTCCAGAATACGACGCCAACGGCTTTCCTCCTTCGCACTTCCACGATGACACTCATCCACGATGACAAGGTCGAAGAAATCAGGCGTAAACAGTTCGCTGAAATGCTCCTGGTCATCATCTCCCACAAGCTGCTGATAGAGGGAGAAGTAAACCTCGTGAGAGGTGATGGTGCTTTTATCGTCTTTTGCTACATTGATTTTGTGGATGGTCTTTTCCAGAGGGGCAAAATCCTGCTGAATCGACTGATCGACCAGAATATTTCTGTCTGCCAAGTAGAGGACTTTTCGTTTCATGCCGTTTTGCAGCATACGCCAAACGATTTGAAACGCTGTGTAGGTCTTGCCCGTACCTGTTGCCATGACCAGAAGTATTCTAAGCTGGCCTTTGGCAATCGCATCAACCACACGGTTAATGGCAATCCGCTGATAATATCGTGGAGGCCACGTGTTTTGGCTGGTATAGTAAGGCTGCCTTATGATAGCTTGTTCAGCATCATTCAGTCCGGCACCGTCATTTGCTCCTCTCTGATAGCGTGCAATTAATTCTTCTTGGGTTGGGAATTCATCCATTCCAAACTGCCGCTCTTTGCCAGTCAGGAAGTCATGCTCACAAAAGCCGTCCCCGTTGGAACTGTAGGCAAACGGCACGTCCAACATTTGCGCATAGGTGATGGCCTGCTGTAAGCCATGTGAAATGCTATGATTATTATCTTTTGCCTCCACAATAGCGATAGGGTTATTGGTGCTTATATACAGCACATAGTCCGCCTTTTTGGGCTGCTCACGATGGACAAAGTTTCCCCGAAGGCTAATTTTGCCATCGGTGAATCTTATCGCCGTTTCCATTGTAATATGGTCACGCCATCCTTTGCTTTGAATGGCTGGCGTGATATATTGCAGCTTAATGTCCTCCTCGGACATCTGTTTTTTCGGCAGTATACTCATACCAATATCCCCCTATCTCGTACCGTATCCAACTTCCGATAATTTCAGATTATCGGAAGTTGGAGGGCATATTTTCTCCATGCTCCCCATAGAAACCGGTTCATTGCGGCTAAGCCTGCCCAATAGGTTCCCTGTAATTCCCGCTTCGTTCGCCATTTGCGTTCTGCCCATATCTTTATCAATTAAGAGCTTCCACAGCTTTTTGTAGCTGATTGTCATGCTGTTCCTTCTAACATTGTTACAATGAAAATTTCCAAATCAAAACGCCATTGTACATTTACTATTATACTAGCTCAAAGCTGAAATAACCACTGTTAATCATGAAAAATGAGTGGTAAAAAATGAGTGGTATTAGCTTATTTGTCATGATTACTCCTTTCACGTTTCATGGGAAGTGTTACGTCATGAGGACAGCAAGGGATATATTAGGATTCTGTGGGCTTAAATCTATCGTAATAATATCATTATTCCCAATCATTCTGCCACTAGTGCAATATTGCCTGATGAAGTAAAGGAATTGTCAGTTGAAATGAATAAGACTAATCCTATGAAGTATA